>NZ_JBEZFP010000014.1:0-103787 GCF_040649515.1 Streptodolium elevatio | reverse complement strand
GGCGCGCGGCCCGGCCGCCAGTGGCAGAACAACGTCCCGCTCTACAGCGTGCTGCGCGGCGCGGTCTCCCGCATCACCGACTACCCGCGCGTCGAACTGACGGCCGTCACCGAGGTCGCCGTCGTCGGCTCCTCCGTCGAGCCGCTGATCCACGCGCTGGCCGAACTCCTGGACAACGCCACGCGCTACTCCCCGCCCAAGACCGTCGTGCGGGTGAGCGCGAGCGAGGTGCAGTCCGGCGTCGCGGTCGAGATCGAGGACGGCGGCATCGGGCTTTCCGAAGAGGCCCGCCGCCGCGTCGAGCGGCTGCTCGAAGAGGCGTCCGCCGGGCTCGACCTCGCCGACCTGGGCGAGTCCCCGCGCCTCGGGCTCGCGGTCGTGGGAAGGCTCGCACAGGAGCACAATTTCCGGGTGTCGCTGCGGCCGTCGGCGTACGGCGGCGTCCGCGCGATCCTCGTCGTACCCAAGGAACTCCTCACCACCGCACCGGTGTCCGTGGTCTCCGGTGCCGCCCCCGGGCTGGCGGCGCTGCCCGCCGCCCGAACGGTGGCCGGCGGCCCGGCGCGCATTTCGGCAGCGCCGGTGGAGAGTGCGCCGCGCGGGCGTACCGCCAACGGGCTGCCGCAGCGACACCGCAGGACCCCCGCCGAACCGCCGCGCCTGGTGCCGCCGGTGCGGACGGCGGGTCCGCCCGACACAGGTCGGCCGGGCAGCGCCGGTGCCAACCCGGCGGCGGGCGGCGGGGCGCGGCCCGCGACGCCTTCGCAGGACGACTCGGCGTCCCCGGCAGCCGACTCGGCTCCCGAACCCGGGCTGTGGCTCGCTGCGTTCCACGGTGCCGTCTCGGGTGACACCGCCGCCCCGACCGCCTCCGACGGCGGCACCGGGACCGCGGACGTGCTCGACGGCACGCCCCAGAATGAAGGTGAGCGGTGATGCAGAAGAGAGCCGATCTGGACTGGATCCTCAAGGACCTCGCCGACGGCGTCCCGCAGACCCGGCACGTGGTCGTGCTGTCGGCGGACGGTCTGTGCATCGCCCAGCACGGCTGCGACGTCGACACCGCCGACCGCATCGCGGCCGCGTGCGCCGGGCTGCAGAGCCTGTCGGCCGCCATCGCGCTGGAACTGCCCAACGGCGACGGGCAGATGCGGCTCGTCGTCATCGAGATGGACGGCGGCTTCTTCTACCTGATGGCCGCCGGGACCGGGGCGTACCTCGCGGTGCTCGCCGACGAGGGCGTGGACGCGGGGCTGATGGGACAGCGCATGCGCGATCTGGTGGCACGGATCGGAGAGCACCTGAGCAGCCCGCCGCGGGCCACCGCCGCCGGGCGGGGCACATGAGCGGACCGCGACGACTCGACTGGGGAGAGGGCTCCCCCGAGCGGCTGTACGTCCTCACCGGCGGCCGCAGCGGCTCGGCCGCCCGGGAGCAGTTGGACCTGGTCACCCTGATCGTGTCGCGGTCGTCGCCCGACCCGGCCCTGCAACCCGAGCAGGCCGCCATCGTGCGGATGTGCGGGTACCCGCTGTCCGTGGCGGAGATCTCCGCGTACCTGTCCTTACCCGCGAGCGTGGTCATGGTGTTGCTCGTCGACCTGCTCGCCGACGGCCGGGTGGAGGCCCGGCCGCCGATCCCGGCCGCGTCGCTGCCCGACGCCGAACTACTCGAGGCGGTGATGCATGGACTACAGAATCTCTGACCCGGTCCCCGGCGCGTCTCCCGGTGAGCCCGTCGGCCCGCGTCCGCAGGACGCGCTGCCCGAGACGGTCACCACGGCCGTGAAGATCGTGATCGTGGGCGGCTTCGGCGTCGGCAAGACCACGATGGTCCGGGCGGTCAGCGAGATCCGGCCGCTGACCACCGAGGAGACGATGACGCGGGCCGGCGAGGGCGTCGACCATGTCGCGGGCATCGAGGACAAGACCGAGACCACGGTCGCCATGGACTTCGGACGCATCAGCCTCAACGAACGCCTGGTGCTCTACCTGTTCGGCACCCCGGGCCAGGAGCGGTTCTGGTTCCTGTGGAACGGACTCTTCGACGGAGCCCTGGGGGCGGTCGTCCTGGTCGACGCACGCCGCCTGGAGGTCAGCTTCGACATCATCAGCCGCCTTGAGGACCGCCGCATGCCGTTCGTCGTCGCGGTCAACGCCTTCCCGGACGCTCCACGGCACGAACTGGCCGAGCTGCGTGAGGCGTTGGACCTGCCCGACTGGGTCCCGATGGTCGACTGCGATGCACGCAACCGGACGTCCAGCCGGGATGTTCTGCTCGAACTGACGCGCTACCTGCACGCGATGACGCTCGCACAGACGGAGACACGATGAGCAGCACTCCCACCGACGGAGCCCGGCACGGCGGCACGGCGACCGACGCGCTGGTCCCGCCCCCCGGGTGTCCGGCGCACGCCGGCGCCGCGGCCGCCGTGGACCCGGACGTCGTCCGGCTCAACAGCCCCGACCACCAGTCCGACCCGATGGGCGTGTACGAGCAACTGCGCGCCCGCTACGGCCCGGTGGCACCCGTACTGGTCGAGGGCGACCTGCCGGCGTGGCTGGTCCTGGGCTACCGCGAGAACCTCGAAGTGGTCCGCACCCCGAACCGCTTCTCCCGCGACTCGCGGAACTGGGGATCCTTCAACCGCGGCGAAGTCGACGCGGAATCACCGCTGCTGCCGATGCTCGGCTGGCAGCCGCTGGTGGTCTTCCTGGACGGCGAGGAGCACCAGCGCCTCCGCAAGGCGGTGACCGACAGCCTCGACCAGCTGGACCGCCGCGGCGTACGCCGGCACGTCACCCGTTTCGCGAACCAGCTCATCGACACGTTCTGCGCCGAGGGCGAAGCGGACCTGGTCGGACAGTTCGCCGAACAGCTGCCGATGCTGGTCATGACGCAGCTGTTCGGCATACCGGACGAGTACGGTCCGCGGCTGACCGAAGCCGTGCTGGACCTGGTACGCGGTACCGACACCGCCTTCCAGAGCAACGAGTTCGTCGTCGAGACCCTCCAGCAGCACATCCCGCGCAAGCGCGATCAGCCGGGGTACGACATCGGCTCGTGGCTGATGGAGCACCCGGCCGGCCTCACCGACGAAGAGGTCGTCCAGCATTCGCGCATGATGCTGGCCGCCGCGAACCAGAACACCACTGTCTGCATCAGCAACACGCTCCGCCTGGTGCTGAGCGATCCGCGGTTCCGCGCGTCGCTGGCCGGGGCACGGATGACGCTCCCGGACGCGGTGGAGCAGGTGCTGTGGGACGAGCCCTCCACCATGGTGTGCCCCGCTCGCTGGGCCGTGGGCGACACGCAGCTCGGCGACGCGCACATCAGGGCGGGGGACATGCTGCTCCTCGGGCTGGCGGCGGGCAACGTGGACCCCGAGATCCGCCCCGACCTGACCGTGCCGATGCACGGCAACCGGTCGCATCTCGCGTTCAGCGGCGGTCCGCACGAGTGCCCGGGGCAGGACATCGGCCGGGCCATCACCGAGACCGCGGTGGACGTCCTGCTGAGCCGTCTGCCGGACATCCACGTCACGGTGCCGGAGGACGAACTGGTTTCGGTGTCCACCTGGCTCTCGCGGCACCTGACCGCGCTGCCGGTGCAGTTCACGCCGCAGCCGCCGACCGCGAAGGCCGGGGAAGCCGGGTATTCGGGGGCAGGCAAGCCGTCGGCTTCGGCAACGCCCGCCGCGGTCACCCCCGCGGTGACGACCACGGCGCATGCCTCCACAGCGGCGCCCGCCACGGTCACGGAGCCCACCCCCGCGGTGACCGGGGGGCCCGGCGCGACGGAACCGGAGGGTCGCGCTTCCGCCCGGCCGAGTGTGGCCACGCCCGGACAAGCTGCGGTCCCATCGCCCGTCCTGACGTCGCGTCGGCCTTCGCTGTGGCGGCGGCTGATCGGCCGGGTGCGACGCCGCGGCTGAGGTCCTTGCGAATGCCCGGCTCCCAACCCGAGGTTAGGAGCCGGGCATTCGTGTGTTCCTGTCGGGCTTCGCCCCTACCCGGAGCGCCGGCCGGCCTCCGGGAGCACGGCGGCCAGGCTCGGGTCGCCGGCCTGTCGGGCAACCGGCTTCATCAGAAGGCTGTTCGGCCGTGGGACGGCGGCGAGCACCTCGCGTACCGGCTGGTCCGACGCGGGCCGCAACCGCCACCGGGACAAGATGGTCGCGAGCGCGATCGGCATCTCCATGCGGGCGTACGCCTCCCCGGGACATTTGCGCGGCCCGGTGCTGAACGGGAGGAACTCGGTGCCGGTGCGGGACCGGCTGCCCGCCCCCTCCCAGCGCTCCGGCACGAAGCGGTCGGGGTCCGAGTAGATCCGCGGGTCGCGGTGGACGGCATGCGGGCTGAACGCGAGTTCGGTGCCCGCCGGGATCCGCACCCCCGCCAACTCGACGTCCTGCACGGCCCGGCGCATCAGCACCGGTATCGCGTGCAGTCGCGTGACCTCGTTCAGGACATGGGGCAGGTAGGTCAGGCGCGGGATGTCCGCGAAGCCGATGGTGCCTTCGCCGACCACCGTGTCGACCTCGTCGAGGACGCGTGCCTCGGCCTCGGGGTCGTGCGCGAGTTCGTGGAAGGTCCAGGCGAGCGTCGATGCGGTGGTGTCCGTGCCGCCGATGAGGACGGTGACGAGTTCGTCGCGGACTTCCTCGTCGGAGAGCACCGCGCCGCTCTCGTCGTCGCGTGCGGCGATCAGGGTCGAGAGGAAGTCCGGGCTGTCGTCGGGGTTCTTGCGGGCGCCTGCGACGAGTTGGTCGATGACCTCGCGCACGTCGCGCACGGCCCGGTCGAACTCGCGGTTGGCGCGCACGGGAATGCGGCCCAGCAGCGCCGGCAACGCCGCCCGGGCCATGACGCCTTTGAGCAGAAAGGGCACTTGGTGGCGGATGACGTCGATTGCCGCGGTGTCGGCATGGCTGGAGAACAGCGACGTGGTGACAGTGTTGATGGTGTACTCGTACATCGCCAGGTGGACGTCCACGACGCGGCCCGCCTCGAAGGAGTCGGTGAGCGCCTGTGCGTGCGCGACCATCGCGGCCGAGTACTCCTGGATGCGGGCACGGTGGAGCATCGGCTGAACCAGCCGCCGACGCTGCCGGTTGGTGGCGTTGTCGGAGTTGAGCAGGCCGTTCCCGGTGAACTCGCGGGCCCGGTCGATCAATCGGCCCTTCTCGAACGAGCGGGCCTGGCCCACGACGACTTCGTTGATCACCTCGGGGGTGGTGAGGAAGTAGACGGGGGACGTGCCCAGTTCGACGCGAACGATTGCGCCGACGTCCCGTAGGTCGCCGATGAAGGCGAACGGGCGGCGGGCCAGCGGCAGGATGTGGCCGAGGAGAGGAAGGCGTCCGGGTGCGCGCGGAACCGACCGAAGTTCGGTCGTCATCGCGGAACTCCTTGTCACGAGGGGGCGACACGGGTCGTGGCGGGGTACGCGGTCCGGACGGTCGGCGCGGAGCCGGACCCGTGCGGAACCGCCGGTCCGAACGGGTCAGTCCGGGAGGAGCCCCCACCACCAGGCGATCGGCGAGATCGGGAGCGGTTCGTTGCTGGTGTCGGTCGGCGTGTCGGCGAAGTTGGTGGGCAAGTTCGCGGGGTCGTCGGGCGTGGTGTAGCGCCGTGACGAGATGCTCCAGTCCTGGGTGGCGCGTATGAACGTGCCCAGGCTCAGCAGGTACGTCCGCAGCTCCGGGCCCGCCGAGGTCAGCAGCCGCTCGCGGAGTCGCAGGAACAGCCAGAGCACGCGGTCGCGTTGCGAGATGGCCACGGACATCGCCTGCTGCGGCGTGATTCCGTACTCGTGCTCCAGGACCTTGATCACGTTCAGGACGAAGCGGTCGGCCCGGCTCTCCTTGTGGAAGGAGAAGATGTCGTTGTCCCACGAGATGACGAAGTACGCCATCTCCGCCAACGCCCGCACGGTGTGCGCGTCCCGGTCGTTCTGCGCGAGTTCGTAGCCGTACGCGAACTCCAGGACCGGCGAGATGATCGACGCGGCGCCGTCGTACAGCCGCATCATCGTGTAGTCGGCGAGCGCGGGCATCGTGCCGCGGCTGCGGTGCGCGGCCTCCCACACCAGGGACAGGAAGTACTCGCGCAGGCCGTCCACCCACCGGGTGGCCTGGGCGGCGGTGGCGTGCGCCGCGATGCGGCCGCGTAAGTCCCGCATGCCCCGGGCGAGCGGGTCGTCGGGCAGCATCGGCGCCTCGGGGTTCTGCGCGACGCGGATCAGCCGCGACAGTACCGGGACGAGGTCGTGCGGGTCGGCACCGGCGATGCCCTCCTCGCAGCATCCGTCGTCGACGCCGAACAGCCACATGACGAAGTCGGACAGGATGCCGACGACTTCCTCACGGCCGTCCGGCAGGATGCGGGCCGCGAACGCGCCGATCTCGTGGGTGACGAGCCGGGTACGGAGATCCTCGGAGCCGATGCCGAACTTCTCGGCCCACGCGCTGGTCTGCTGGTCGATGACAGCATGGCTCGGGTGGATGGCGGGCTCGAACGGCGAGTAGATCGGGGGGACGGTCAGTCTCTGCGACATTTGTCGATCACCTTGGGTAAGCCGCGCGGCTGAGGACGAACGCGACACTAGCGTTGTCGATCTTGGTGGCGTGATCAACTTTTGCGGAAACCCACAGGGTTTTTCGGTCAGATTCGGAAGGCCGATGTCGACACTGAGTCACGGTGTGTGACGGTCTGCCAGAACTCGCACGTCGCTCCCGTACCTCGGTCGCATCCCAGCCACGACGGCAACTTGTCGCTGACTGAACGCTGTTGCTGTCCGTACGCGCCCGGCCGACGCAATCGAGCCGAGGGGCCGCGCGTCCGGGGGACTCGCCGGGAGCCGCCGACCGTACGCGAACCTCCGCCGGCGGCCCCGTCGACGCCGTCTACCTTGCCGGAACCGGCTACCCGCGCCGGTCGCCGAAGTACGCGATGACGAGCCCGTTGACGAGGTCGGCCCGTTCCCACTGGAGGAAGTGCCCGGCGCCCGGCAGCACGACGGGTCCGGTCCGGTCGGTGAAGGCGACCTCGCTGGTGTGCAGGAAATCCGGACCGACCACGTTGTCGTCCATGCCGTAGAGGATCATCGTCGGGACGGACACCTTGCCGGACATCAGCGGCGGTTCGCTCGCCCGTCGGCCGTAGGCGAGCTGGTAGACCGCCCAACTGGCCCGCAGCCGCTCGTCCGAGGCGAACGGCTCCGTCATGAAGTCGATGTCCTCGGGCGTGAAGGTGCCGGGGGATGCCCAGAGCCGGTGGCCGTACATCTCCCCGATGTAGCGGCGCCGCTTGGCCGGGGTGTCCAGTTCGGCGGCAAGGTCGTCGGGAGTCGCGCCCTGGCGGTACCGGTAGTCGGCGGTCGGGCCGTCCGCGAAGGTGCGGATGGCGGACACGTCGATGCCCGCCGCCGCGTACTCCTCGAAGATCGCCGGCGGCGCGGTGTTGAAGTAGACCAGCTTGTCGACGAAGCCCGGGTAACGGTGGACGAGGTCGACGGCGGTCGCCCCGCCCACGTCACCCGCGACGACCCCGCAGCGCTCGTGCCCCAGGACACCGTGCACGAGGAGGTGGAGGTCCCGGCTGTAGGCGGCGAGGTCGTACACGTCGTCCGCCGAGAGGTCGGAGTCCCCGAAGCCGCGCAGGTCGGGGACGATGACCTCGTAACCGGCCTCGGCCAAGGGCCGGATGTTGCGCCACCAGATCCGCTTGGTCTCCGGATAGCCGTGCAGGAGGAGCAGGGGGTAACCGCCCACCCCTTCCCGGACGTACGCGATCTCCAGGCCGTCACGCCCTTCCGTCGCCGGGACTTCGCCGCGGTGCACGGTGAAGGCGTCCGCGGCGGGCGTGGGCGGCTGGGCGGGGCGCAGGCGTACGTCATAGACCAAGGACATGCTGGGCGGTGCCTCTCTCGGCGGACGTGGAGCCGGGTGCGCCCCTCACCCGCCGTCGACGGCGGGAGCCGGGGCACAGTCGGCAGACGGTCGCAGCGATTGTGCCCGGGATCGCGCGATCTCGATACGCAGGTTCTCGTATGTCGGGGCCAGCAGCCGCAGACCCGCTTCGAGCGCGCGGTCGTCGCCGGTCACGAGCGGGTACTGCAGTGCGCCGACGATCCGAGCCTGCCGCGCGGCGACGGCGGCCGCGTCGGCCAGGTCCAGCCGGGCCAGGCATGCGGCGGCGTCGGCGAGGCGCCGCGCGCCGACCCGCACCCCGAAAACTCGCAGCAGCGTGCGTACCTGCGGCGCGAGTCCGCGTCGGACCTGGTCGGCCAGTGCCTCGACGGCCGCCGCGCCGCCGATCGAACCGGCCGTCGCGCGGGACTCGCCCGAGTTGCCCAGCCAGGCGACGGCCTGCGGCATCGCGGCGCGCAGCGCGTCCGGCTCGGGGACGACGCGCTCCCGGACGAAGGAGTGGCGCATGACGTACGGCCGGTCGATGTACTCCACCGCCTCGGCCCGCCACGCCGCCGCGAACTCCGCCACCGGCAACGTCGCGAACGGGTGCCCGTGCGGGTCGTGCATCACCACCGTCTCCGCGCCGACGTCGACCACCACGACGTAGTGGTCCGCGATGTCGTCGCCGCTGCCGAAGGGGGTCCCGGGCTGGTAGAGCAGCAGGCCCATGTCCACGGGCCCGACCATCACCGGGCCGCCAGCGACCGCTTTCCGCAGCCGGCCGACCGCCTCCTTCTCCGTACCGCCCGCCTCGCGGACGCACGTCCAGCCGAGCAGGCCGAGCGCCGCGTCGACGCCCAACTCCGGGTCCCAGCCCAGCGGATCGAACAGCGGTACGGTCCCCGCGAGCAACTGCACACCGAAGGGAGCCCCGGTCAGCGTCTCGATCACCCCCGGCGCGGGAGCTTCCGAGCCGAGCACCATTCCGAGCGAATGCGTGTAGCAGTAGGGGCCGGAACCTGAATACGCGAACATGTGCGCCACTCCTCGATCGACGGGACCACGAGGACCGAGTAGAAGGGGTGACACGACGAGAGGGTCAACCGCACCGGGCGGCGCCGATTTCGCCGGTCCCCGTACCGGTGCCGCGGTACGCCGACGTCAGGACCGGTCGCCCGCGACGGGTGCCGCGGCCGTGCGGACGACAGACGTCACGTGGGGAATCGCGAACGCGTGTCCTGGTGGGGCGGTAGCGGTCCGCAAGTAGGCCTCCACACGATCGGTGAACGCCGCGCGCTGGTCGTCGGCCAAGGCGATCACGTAGGAGTACGTGGAGACCATGGCGAGAATGGACTCGACCGTCTGCGTCGGCGTATGCCGGAACTCCGCCCGCACGGGCGGCAGGAAGGCGGGATGCCGGGGGACGTCGGCATGCCGAAGCCATCCCGAGACGGTGATCTGGTTGCCGCTGACGTCGGCAAGGCCGCGCACCCAGTCGCCGCCGTCGTCCCACACATTCCACATCGCGGCCAACAGCCCGCCCGGACGGAGGACGCGACGGATCTCGGCCATGGCCGCGACCTGGTCGAACCAGTGAAACGCCTGCCCGACCAGGACGGCGTCGAAGCCGGCGTCCGCCAAAGGGATTCGCTCGGCGGATCCGCGTAGCGCCGGTCGACCGGGCAGGCTGCGGCGCAGTTCCGCCAGCATCGCCGGATCGGGGTCCACGGCGACCACCTCGACGGGCAACCCCGCCAGCGCCTCGCTGACTTTGCCGGTTCCGGCGGCCAGGTCCAGCACGCGCATCCCGGGGCGGTAGGCGTCGCCCAGTGCCCAACGCACCGCATCCCGCGGGTATCCGGGCCGATGCGCGGCGTACGCGGAGGCTGCCGCCCCGAACGTCGTGGCCGCCTCCGGCGTCAGCCAGGCCCCCGGACGTGTTCCGTCCCCGTTCACGCGCGCACCTCCGAAGTCCCCTGCGTACAAAGGAACCTACATGGGGCCGCTCCGCCCCGGCGCGGGGCACCGTCGAGGGTCCCGCGCTGGGGGTGGTCCGCGGTCAGCGTTTGGGGCGCAGGGTGGTGCTCCACAGGACGGTCGAGGCGCCGTCGCGGAGGCGGACGGTCAGATCGCCGCTCGGTCCGTCGATCTCGACCTCGCCGAAGTGCTGGAAGCCCTCCATCGGCGAGGCGTTCGCGCGCGGCGGGGCGTGCACGAACTCGGCCTTCGGGCCGAACGTGCCGTCCAGTGCGTTCGGCCCGAACGCGCCCGCGTTGAGCGGCCCGGAGACGAACTCCCAGAACGGATCGAAGTCCTTGAACGCGGCCCGCGACGGGTCGTAATGATGCGCGGCCGTGTAGTGGACGTCCGCCGTCAGGAAGACGATTCCGCGTACGCCGCGCCGCTGCGCGGTGCGCAGCACCTCGGCGAACTCCAGTTCGCGGCCCAGCGGCGCGCCGTTGTCGCCCTGCGCGACGCCCTCGAGGTTTGCGCCGTCCGGCACGATCAGGCCGAGCGGCAGGTCGGCGGCGATGACCTTCCAGGTGGCGCGGCTTTGCGACAGACCCTCGATCAGCCAGCGCCGCTGCCGTTCGCCCAGCAGCCCGCGCTCGGGATCGGCGTAGCGGTTGCTGTCGTTGGGGTCCTTGTAGGTGCGCATGTCGAGCACGAACACGTCCAGGTGCCGCCCGTACGACAGCTTGCGGTAGATGCGGTCGTCGCCGATCGGCATCCACTCGTGGAACGCCCGCTTGGCGCGCGCCGCGAGGACGTCGACGCGCTTCTCGGTGTAGCGGGCGTCGTCGATGACCTGGCCCGGGAACCAGTTGTTGCGCACCTCGTGGTCGTCCCACTGGACCACCTGCGCGACCTCGGCGGCGAGCGCCCGGTAGTTCGCGTCGAGCAGGTTGTACGCGAACTGCCCGCGGTACTCGGTGAGGCTCTCCGCGACCTTGGACTTCTCCGGAGTGGTCAGGTTGCGCCAGATTCGCCCGTCCGGCAGCGCCACCGACTCGACGAGCGGCCCGTCGGAGTAGACGGTGTCGCCGCTGTTGAGGAAGAAATCGGGGCGGAGCCGCCGCATCTGCTCGAAGATCGTCATGCCGCCGATGTCGGGGTTGATGCCCCAGCCCTGCCCGACCGTGTCGCCCGACCACACGAACCGTACGTCGGCGCGCTGGTGTTCGTGCGGCGCGGTGACCAGCGAGCCGACCACCGCCTGCCCGGCGGCATCGCGCTCGCCCTCGACGTGGACGCGGTAGTGGACGCGACGCCCGGACGGCAGCCCGCGCAGCCGGACGCGGCCGGTCAGGTCGTTCTCCGGGGTCAGCCACGGGCCGCGCACACGGGCCGCGCCGCGCAGGTCGGGGCGGGTGGAGTACTCGACGACGAGCCGGCCCGGGCGGTCGGCGCGCCCCCAGACGATCGCGGAGTCGGCGGTCGCGTCGCCGCTCTGCACGCCGTGGCTGAGGCCGGGCCGACCGGGCAGCACGAGGCCCGGGCCCGAGTCGGAGGTGGCCGCGCCTGCCGAGGCGGCACCGACGACGGGGGTGATCGCCAGGCCCGCCCCGACGGCGGTGCCGGTGCGCAGCAGGGTCCTTCGGTCGAAATTTCTCTCCGCAGGGGTCATAGGAGACGTGTGTAGTGGCGTTCGGCGACCGTGCGACCAACGGCGGTTTGCCGGGCCGTGAGGTCTGGCCGTCCGCTTGGCGCACCGGCTGCCCGCACTGGTCGCCCGTTCGGGTGTGCGCGCCGGCCCGTCCGTGGTCCGCCCTACGGTCTCCTCAGCCTTGCGGTCGGCCGCCGGGCGGGGTGCGCTGCCGCAGGCGTTCGCCCTGCGGCCCGAACATGATCAGGTACTCGACCGGTTCGTCGGGTGCGGCGTTGGCGAGCCCGTGCGCGGTACGGGTGTCGAACTCGACGACCTCCCCGGCGGTGAGGACCAGGTCGTGCCCGCCGAGCGCCAGCCACAGCTTCCCGTAGAGCACGCACAGCCATTCGTACCCTTCGTGGGACACCTGGGCGGGTCGCCGCGGCGGTTCACCGCGGGCGGGCAGGACGTGCTTGTGGGCGTGCAGGCCGCCGACGTACCGGGTCAGCGGGACCATCGCCTTGTCCGGAACGGCGCGCCGCGGCGCGGTGGTTCGCGGGGGGTTCCGTTTCGGGGAGGAGACGGCGGCCGCCGCGCCGCTCTCGGTGCCCTGGTCGTGGTCGTGGCCGTGACCATGATCGGTGTCGGTGCCGGTCAGCTCGTCCAGCGAGACGCCGTACACCTGCGCCAACCGCAGCAGCATCGCCAGGCCCGGCGTGCGTCGGCCGTTCTCGAACCGCGAGAGCGTGCTGAGCGGGACGCCGGTCGCCCGGCCCACGTCGCTGAGGGTCGCACCGTGTCGCTCGCGTACGGTCCGCAGCCGCGGGCCCAACGCTGCCAGCACGTCTCCAATGCCGTCGTCCGTCATGCTCGCCCGCACCTTCCCGACCCTCTGCTTTCACCCCTCTGGCCTCCTAGTTTGCCGGAATGGCAAGGCAAGGTCGCGTCGGCTGGCGGCGGCGACGCATGATCGGTGGGTCGCCGCATCCACCCCGGGCACGAGGAGAAGCCATGCACCGGTCCGTATCCGCCGCAGACCCGCGCCACCGCACGGTCGAGGCACCCGCCGGAAGGCTGCACCTGGTCGAGCAGGGCACCGGACCGCTGGTGCTGCTCGTCCACGGCTTCCCCGAGTCCTGGTACTCGTGGCGGAACCAGCTCCCGGCCCTCGCGGCGGCGGGCTACCGGGCGGCGGCCCTCGACGTACGCGGCTACGGCCGGTCCTCCAAGCCCGCCGCGACCCGCGACTACCGCATGCTCGCCCTCGTCGAGGACAACCTCGCGGTGGTGCGGGCCCTGGGTGAGGAATCGGCGGTGATCGTCGGGCACGACTGGGGCTCGAACATCGCGGCCGCTTCCGCACTCGTGCACCCCGAGGTGTTCCGCGCGGTCGGGCTGCTGAGCGTGCCCTACGCCCCGCCCGGCGGCCCCCGTCCCACCGACGTCTTCGCCGGGATGGGCGGCGACGAGGAGTTCTACGTCTCGTACTTCCAGGAGCCCGGCCGGGCCGAGACCGAGATGGAACCCGACGTCCGCGGCTGGCTCGCGGGCTTCTTCGCGGCGCTGTCCGCCGACACCATGCCCGCGCAGGACGCACCCGACCCGCACTTCGTCGGCCGCGGCGGCCGACTGCGCGACCGCTTCCCGACCGACCGGCTGCCCGGCTGGCTGACCGAGGACGATCTCGACGTGTACGCCGGGGAGTTCGAGCGCACCGGCATGACCGGGGCACTCAACCGCTACCGCAACATGGACCGCGACTGGGAGGACCTCTCCCGGTACAACGGCGCTCCCGTCAGGCAGCCGTCCCTGTTCATCGGCGGAGCGCTGGACGCTTCCACCATCTGGATGGCCGACGCGATCAAGGCGTACCCGGCCACGCTGCCGGGCCTGGTCTCCTCGCACCTGTTGGACGGTTGCGGGCACTGGGTCCAGCAGGAACGCCCCGACGAGGTCAACGACCTCCTGATCACCTGGCTGAACTCCGCGGCGCCGACGGCGTGAGCCGCCCGATGAGACCGACGGCGTGACGGCCCCGAGGCGGAGGGCGCCAACCCTCGCCTTCCGCGCGGCGCACGGCGGGACCGCCCGGGAGTGGCGGCGTGCCGGAGCGGGTGCGGGAGCGCGCGAAGTTACCGTCGGGACCATGCACGGTGATCTTCGAGGGTGGCCCGCCTGTCTGACCGCGGGCGCGGTGTTCGCCGTGTGCATGGCCGGCACCACGCTGCCGACTCCGCTGTACCCCCTCTACCAGGACAAGTTCGGGTTCTCCGAGCTCACGGTGACCGTCGTCTACGCCGTCTACGCCGCCGGGGTGATCGGCACGCTCCTCCTGGCGGGCAACGCCTCGGACGCGGTGGGCCGGCGTCCGGTGCTCCTGTGGGGCATGGTGTTCGCGGCCGCGAGCGCCGCCTGCTTCCTGGCTGCCACCGCGCTGGGCTGGCTGTACGCGGGCCGCCTGCTGTCGGGGCTGTCCGCCGGGCTGTTCACCGGCGCGGCGACCGCGTACGTGATCGAGCTGGCGCCGAAGGCCGGTGGCTCGCGGGCCACGTTCGTCGCGACCGCCGCCAACATGGGCGGTCTGGGCTGCGGCCCGCTGCTCGCCGGCGTACTGGCCCAGTACGCCGAATGGCCGCTGTACCTGCCGTTCATCGTGCACCTGGGCCTGGTGGCGGTCTGCTCCGCGGTGATCCTGCTGTGGCTTCCGGAGACGGTGCGGGACCGGCGGCCGCTGCACACCGTACGCCCCCAGCGGCCCGCCCTGCCGCCGTCGGTGCGGGCGGTGTTCGGTCCCGCGGCGATCGCGTCCTTCGTCGGGTTCGCCCTGTTCGGTGTGTTCACCGCGGTCAGCCCGGCGTTCCTCGCCGAGTCCCTGGACGTGCACAACCACGCGCTCACCGGGCTGGTCGTCGCGCTGGCGTTCTTCTCCTCGACCGCCGGGCAACTGGCCGTCGGATGGGTGGGGGTGACCCGGTCGTTGCCGCTGGGCTGCGCGGCCCTGCTGGTCGGGCTGGCGCTGCTCGCGGGCGCGCTCGTGTGGGACCTGCTGGCGCTGGTGGTGCTGAGCGCGGTCGTCGGCGGGGCCGGGCAGGGGCTGTCGTTCCGGGCGGCGATGTCCGCGGTGGCGGGCGCGACCGAGCCGGAGCGGCGTGCGGCGGTGATCTCCGCGTTGTTCGTGGTGGCCTACTTCGGCATCTCGGTGCCGGTCATCGGGGTCGGACTCCTGGTGGAGCCGATCGGTCTGGAAGGCGCGGGCCTGGTGTTCATCGCCTGCATGGCGTTCCTGGTGTCGACCGCGGGCTTCTACCTGCTCCGCCATCCGGTCGCGGCCGCCGGGCCCGCGGCCGCCGGGCGGCAGGAACAGCCGGACGCCCACTGAACCCGGCGGCGCCGCCTCGTCGTTGTGAAGGCCGCCCATACGGGACACGAAAGACGCGGCACGCGGCGACCGGCGGTCAGCGGGCGTACAGGTACCTGTTGACCGCGTCGACGTCGGTGTTCCACAAGGTGCTGAGCGGGTTCGTGCCGACGTCGAGCGCGATGATCTCGCGCGGGACCTGGACATCGATCGGGTGGCCCGCGGGAGTGTTCGCGACCCGGCCCTGGAGGTTCACGGCGAACGACTTCACCGGGTGCTCCGGCGGAGTGTCCCCGTCGTTCCACAGGCGTACGCCCGCGTACGCCTTCTGGCCCGGCGCGATCGTGGCGAGCGCCTTCGCGGGCGACTCCATGGGCGGCGTGGGGTGCCGGTCCCCGAGCACGACCTGCGGGTGGTAGTAGAGCGTGCAGCTCGTCGCGCCGATGTTGGTCGCCGTCAGGAGCACGTGGTTCGACGAGTCCTCGGTGGTGGACATGCTGATCCGGACGTTCTTGTCGGTGCACGCCGCGGTGCCGTTGCCGCCCGACGTGGTGGAGGTGCCGGAGGTGCCCGGCGTACTCGGGTCGCCGGAACCGCCCCCGGGGCGCGCCGGGGCGCGGGTCGTCGCGGTCCCGCCGGTGGGTGCCGCCGTTCCCGTCGGGTTCGGGGCGCCGGACGAGGGGGGTGCGGTGCCGCCTGTGCCGGTGGGGGCGGGCCGCGGAGGTTCGGTGGTGGACGGGATCGTGGCCGGCGCGCTCGTCGACGGCGCGGGCGTGGCCGGTGCGGTCTCCGCGGACGGCGTCGGGACGAGGAGCGTCGGCGGCGTCGTCACTTCGGCCTCGCCTCCGCCGCCCGTCAGCGCGACCGCGGCCATCATCGTCGAAACGGTCAGCACCGAAGCCGCGCACGCCACCAGCGCCGCCCTGCGGCGCCGGATGCCGTGGTGGCGGGCGTCGATGCGCGCGAAGTCCGGTGGCATGACGACGAATTCGTCGGCATGGGCGTTGAGCTGCGCCTGCAGCCAGGCCTCCGCCGCGGTGCCGGTACCGGTGCCGCCGCCCGAGCGGTGCTCAGACGCGTCCATGCTGCTTCTCCCTCTGTGCCTGCCTTCCCGCGGACGGCGGGAGGCCGGCCGCACCGTCCATCGGGGCGACGTCCGAAAGGGCGGGATCAGCGCGGAGCTTGTCCAGCCCGCGCGCCGCCTGGCTCTTCACCGTGCCGACCGAGCAGCCCATGACCAGGGCGACTTCGGCCTCCGGAAGGTCCTCCCAATAGCGCAGGACGACCGCCGCGCGCTGCCGGGGCGGCAGCCTGAGCAGCGCGTCACGCAGGGCCTCCCGCTGATCGACGCGGTGGGTCGGATCCGGCCCGGGGACGTCCACGGGCTTGTCCCCGAACACCAGCGTCGGCCGCTTCCGGCGGAACCGGTTGTTGTTGCAGTTGACGAGGATCCGGCGGACGTACGCGTCCGGCCGCTCGCTCGCCTGGATCCGCCGCCACGAGGCACCCGCACGCGCCAGCGCCGTCTGCGCCACGTCCTCGGCCTCCGCGTAGTCGCCGGTCATCAGGTACGCCGTCCGCACCAGCCTCGGCCACCGCGATCGGACGAACTCCTGGAACGCAGCCGCATCATCAGGTCTCACCCCGTACCTCCCTACCCCCACAAACACGCATTCGGGCCGTCCGCGTTGCACGGCGGCCCGGGTTCCTTGCGGCAAGGCGGAGAGGGAGCGGCGCGAAGGCGCCCGCCCGCGTGGTGAAACCGACTGTGGCGGATTTTTCCCTTGCGATAGCTTCCTCTTGGTTCACTTCCGGCGCAGACGCGAACCGCGGGTCTGCGCCGAGTCCTCGTCCTGACCTGGGAGTATTTGTGCGTTCTGCCCGAATAGCCGCCGTCGCCACCGCCGCCGGCATGGCCATGTTGGCCATGTCCGCCTGCGGCACGGAGAAGGCCGGTGAGGCGAGCAACCTGACGGTGGACGCCAAGACGCTTGCGCAGCAGACGCAGCAGAAGGTCAAGGAGACCGAGACGGTCCGCATCACCGGCGGCGGTACCGTCGACTTCGGCGACGGCGAGACCATGGACCTGAGTGCGGAGATGTGCTTCACGTCCGACGAGACGCTGAAGGGGAAATTCTCGTACGACAAGGCCGAACTCGAGGTCCTGCTCGTCGACGGCAAGGAGTACGTGAAGGGTTCGCGCGCGTCCTGGGACGCGTGGTACTCGATGCTGTTCGACCTGGACAGCGGCGAGGTGAAGGTCGACCGGGCCGCGTACGACCAGCTGCTGGCCCTGGTCGACGGCCGCTGGATCATGAACGAGGCGGAGTCCTCCGACGACACCGCCTCGCCCGCTCCCGAGGCGTCCGCCACCGATCCGTTCGGCGGCGAGTCGTCCGACTCCGCGGGCGGGGACGAAGACGACGACGGCGCGGGCGGGTTCGCGGACTTCACCGACATCCGGGAGCTGTTCGGCGACGACTACGGCAAGGTCGTCAAGGGCGAGCCGGTCGAGTACGAGGGCAAGCAGGTCATCCCGCTGAGCGTCACGGACGAGGACACCGACGAGGTCACCACGGTGTACGTACCGGAGAAGGGCAAGCAGATCCCGGTGCGCCTCACGTACGAGACTCCCGGCACCGCCGACAAGGTCGACTTCAAGTTGACCTCGGGCGGCGGCTCGTGCGGCGTCAAGGTGCCGCCGGCGGACCAGCTCGTGGACAAGGCCGCCTACGAAGCGGTCGAGGGCAAGGTCTTCGACTTCGACTTCGGAGACATGGACCTCGACGAAGAGGGCGCCACCGGCGACGCCTCGGACAGCCCGGTCCCCGGCGGCACGGCGACGGGCGGCGCGGGCTTGTGACGCCGCGTTTGACATAGTGATCGACAAAGCCCGGGTCCCCGATTTGACGGAGTCTTCTGCCATGCGTACTCGCCGTTTTGCCGCCGCCGTGTCCGTCACGGTCCTCGCGCTTGTGGGTCTCACCGCCTGCGGTGACGACGAGGAGCAGGACAACACCAAGACCGAGGCCAAGGCCCTGGCGGACCAGGCCGTGGCCGCGATGGACAAGATCGAGTTCCTGTCCAACAAGGGCTCCGGAACGGACGAGAACGGCAACCCGATCGGCATCGACGCGTGTGCCGTGATGAAGACCAAGGACGTCAAGGGCACGCTGAAACTGGGTGACGAGTCGGCCGAGATGCTCGAGGTCGGCCGCGTCCGGTACATCAAGGCGACACCGCTGGGCTGGGCGCAGTTCGCCGGAAGGCCGGGGGACGCGAGGGTCGCGGACCTGTTCGAGCAGGCGTCCGAGGGCAAGTTCGTCAAGAGCGAGCCGGAGCCGGGGGACGCGGCGACCGTCGACTTCTTCGACGGCAAGACCGACAACGTCACCAAGGGCGCCGTGACGACGTTCCAGGGCAAGGACGTGGTCCCCCTGGTCCAGGAGCGGGACGAAGACGGCGACAAGGTCAAGAAGACGTACTACATCGCCGCGAAGGGCGAGCCGGTCATCGTGGGCCAGGTCGAGGAGACCGTCGGCGGCAAGGAGCGCGAGGAGACGGTCTTCACCAAGACCGACAAGTGCGAGGTCTCCGCGCCGCCGGCCGACCAGGTCATCGAGGAAGCCGAGTTCAACAAGCGGGTCGACGAGGCACAGGGCAACTGACGGTTCACTCGCCGGGTGCGGCCGTCATCGAGACCAGGGTCTCGGCGGCCGCCTCCGCCGCGGACTCCACTCTGGTGACTCCGGCGGCCATCGAGGCGTGGCCGTCGGAGAGGACGGCCACCAGCAGTTCGTGTCCGTCGTGGACGATCCGGCCGATGCTGTTGACCACCCACAGGCCGGTGGTGTTGCGGGGGAGCCAGCCGTTCTTCAGCGCCGGGCCCTCGGATCCGGCGGCCCCTTGCCCGGGGTCCGCGGCGGCCGAGACACCCCAGGCCTGGTCCTCCGCGACCGCCTCCATCAGGCCCAGCGCGTACGCCCGCGAAGCGGCGCTCAGCGGCGACGACTCCGCGGTCAGGGCGGCCAGCAGGCGCAGTTGGTCGCCGACGGTGGTCGTGTCCAGGCCCCAGGTCTCGGTGTCCGGGTTGGTCTCGGCCAGACCGAGCCGGGCGTTGGCCGCCTCGAGGGCGGGCGCACCGCCGAGGGCGCTCCACAGGGCGAACGCCGCGTCGTTGTCGCTCTGCCGGATCATCGCCGAGGCGGACGCCTTCTCGTCCGCGGTCAGGGCGCGGTCCTCCTGCTGGGCCTGGAGCAGCAGGGCGGCGAGGATGTCGACCTTGGCGATGCTGGCCGAGACGTAGGCGCGTTCGCCGTTCACCTCGGCCGTGCGCCCGTCGGCGGTGTCGAGGACCGCGACCGAGAGCTCGCCGCTCCAGGTGCCGTCGAGCGCGTCGGAGACCGCGGCCTCCAGGGCGGCGTCCGACTGGGCGTCGTCAGACTGGGTGCCGTCGTCCGGCTGGGCCTCGCCGTCCGGCTCGGAGTCGGCGGCCGGGGCCCCGGCGGTGGATTCCGGCGGGGTCGCGGACTCGGCGACCACCAGGCCCGCGGTGTCGCCCCCGGCGTCCCCGCCGACCCGGCCTAGCGGCGTCACGAACAGCACCGCGACGACGGCGACGAGGCCGAGCAGGAAGGCCAGCGGCAGCGTCGACAGGCGTATTCGAGGGCGGCGGTGTTTGCGGGGCATGACCCGACGGTCGCGAGCCGGCCTGGGGTTGTCGTGAGGGCCGTCTTAACGCCGCATGAGAACAACGCAAGGCCGCGCCGCCGCGGGCCGGACCCCGGCAGTGGCATCTGACGCGCGAGGGCCCGGGTCGGAGGCCGGGGGCGGGGGCCCGGGGGTTTCGACGGTGGCCTCGTCGCCCTTGGGGCGGACGGGAGCTTCTTGATCGCGTACTTGCCGTCCAACGCGTTCTGCTTGAGCCCGATGACGTCCCGCTCCATCTTCAGGCCGCTCACCTCGGTGATCTGCCGGACGAGGGCGTTGTCGAACTCCAGGCCGACCGCGCGGCCCACAGAACTGTCGAGGTCGGGAAGTGGCATTTTGCCCGTCTCCTTCGCTTGGTCGTGTCCCGGCCTGGTCATCCGGCGCTGTTCGGCCTCACGTCCAGTTGGGCACTGCGCCGCTCGGTCGTTCTGCCACTTGTCGATCCCTCCGGTGCCGCCGGACAGTTGGGCGAGGCGGAAGACCCGAACTCGGCGGGCTTCACCGGGGCAGACCCCGATCTCGCAGACGACCTGCCCGGCGTCGATGCTCTCCGGCGGGTTCGTCTTGCGGTCGCACTTGACGCAGAACGCCTCGTCGGGGGTGAGCCCGAACAACGCGCCCCTGCGCCACTCGTTGACCAGGAACGCGGACATCGTGCGCGGGACGCGGGCCACAGCGCGTCGTCGTTCGGCTCGAAGAACCACCTGTTGCGTGCCGTTGCGGACCCTCCGGTGATGGGAGAACTCTCCCCGCGGCGTGCCGTGGCGTGGGGCTGGTGGCCGGGGCTGTTTCGGTGCTTGTCTGGGGTATCGATATTCGATAGATTTCCATCGTTGGTCGATGGAAGGGTGAGCCATGGGAAAGCTGACCGTGGGTGCGTTGCGTGCCGTGCTCGCGATGATGCTCGTCGGTACCTTCTTCGTGCAGGCCGGGATGGTCTGGGCGTTGGTCACCGGGAACGACCCGGAGGACGGGTCGCTGCCGCTGACCCCGCTGCGCGTGGTCACGGTCCTGGGCATGATGGCGGTCCAGGTTGCCGTGGTCTGCGTATGGCGGCTGGTGTCGATGGTGCGACGCGGAACCGTGTTCTCCCACGCGGCTTTCCGGTACGTGGACATCGTGATCGGCGCCATCGTCGCGGCTGCCCTCGTGTGGTTCACGGTCACGGGCATCAATGCGCCGGGCCAGCGGGAGGACCCAGGCGTCACCGTCATCATGGCCGGGGTCGGCGTGGCCATCCTGGGGGTCGCGCTCATCGTGCTAGTGCTGCGGATGCTGCTCGCCCAGGCCGTCGCTCGCGACGGCGAAGCGGTGCGGATGCAGGCCGAGTTGGACGAGGTCATCTGATGCCGATCGTCGTCGACATCGACGTGATGCTCGCCAAGCGGAAGATGTCCGTGGGCGACCTCGCGGACCGCGTGGGGATCACGCCCGCCAACCTTGCGGTACTCAAGAACGGCCGCGCAAAGGCGGTGCGCTTCACGACGCTCGCCGCGCTCTGCGAGGTGCTCGAATGCCAGCCGGGCGACCTGCTGCGCTGGGAGACCGAGGACGGCGCGGGCGAATGAACCGTGGCTGCCGATGTGTCAGTCGACCCACAGGTCGGCGGTCATGGCTATCGCGCGGATGTTGCCGCCGGCGAGTTCGCGCATGGACGGCTCCCGTGGCACTCAACGATCCCGCTGCTCCCGCACCTGCACCTGGATCCACACCAGCAGCTGCCACCTGGACCGAGCCCGCCCCCGTCCATCCCTCCGCGGCCCGATCCGCGGACACCGCCACCTGCCCGCAAGGGCACCGCAGCGTGTGCGTCAACACGTCCAGAGCCCTGGTAGCAGGCGGGGCCCTGTCCGCGGGACAATAGGTAGCGAATCCTGCCCGTCTCGGGGAGACAAGGCGGGGCACACATGCCCGCAGCACGCGCCGCCCGGCCCGACGACGGGATCCCGCCGGATCTCGCGGCCGTACTGCTGGACGCGGACGGCCGCGTCCTGATGTGCAGCCCGGCCGCCCGGCGTCAGTTGGGCGACCCGCTGGCCCCGGAAGCCGCCGCGGCGCTGCGCGAGATCCCCCGGCGCGGCCCCGGGGCGCGCGTCCGGATTCCCGGGACCGCCGGGCCGGTGCACGCGCGCTCGCTGACGACGCCGCTGTCCGACCACGGCCCGGGGCACTCCAACCTGGTCCCCAGCGCCCGCCTGATCCTGCTGCTGCCCGTCGGCCGCGCCGCCGGCGACCCGCGGCTCTCGGACGCCCGGGGCCAGGGTCACCAGGCTCTGGCGCACACCGCCGCGGTGGACATCGGCGCGACGCTGGACCTGGGCGAGGCGGCCCGGGCGTTCGTCGACGTCCTCGTGCCGGACTTCGCGGACCTCGCCTCGGTCGACCTGGCCGAATCCGTCCTCCACGGCGACGAGCCGCGCCGGACGGACGAGGTCGAGTTCCGGCGCGCGGCGGTCGCCGCCCGGCCCGGCACCACGTGGCCCGCGCCGATGCTGGACGTCGGCGACCGGCTGCCGCCGTTCCCGGAGAGCCCGATGCTGGGGCCGCTCGCCGAGGGGATTCCGGTACGCGCCACCGACATGGCGTACCTGCGCACGTCCCTCAGGCTCGATGCGGCGACGCTGGACACCATCATCCCGGCCGCGGCCACCTCGTCCATGGTCGCGACACTGCTGGTACGCGGGCTGCTGCTGGGCAGCATCACGGTCTGGCGTACCGGCGGCCGGCCCGCCTTCGACGAACGCGATGCCGCGCTGCTCGCCGAGATCGCCTCGCGCGCCGCCCTCAGCGTCGACAACGCCCGCCGCTACACGCGCGAACACCGCACCGCCGTGGCCCTGCAGCGCTCGCTGCTGCCCAGGCTGGCGAATCGCACCCCGGCCGCGGAGACGGCGGGCACGTACCGTCCCGCCGAGGGCGAGGCCGGAGTCGGGGGAGACTGGTTCGACGTCATCCCGCTGTCCTCGATGCGCACCGCGTTCGTCGTCGGCGACGTCGTCGGACACGGGCTGGGCGCGACCGCCGCGATGGCCCGGCTGCGGACCGCCGTGCAGACCCTGGCCGACCTCGACCTGGAGCCCGACGAACTCATCGGCCATCTGGACGACTTGGTGATCAGCTACTGGCCCGAGCACGACCCGGACGACTCGACCGCCGAACTCGCGGCCCTGGGCGCGACGTTCCAGTACGCGGTGTACGACCCGGTCAGCTGCACCTGCACCGTCGCGAGCGCCGGCCACCCGCCGCCACTCGTTCTGCGGCCGGACACGGAACCGCAGTTCGTGGACCTGACGCCGGGGCCGCCGCTGGGCGTCGGCGGCATGCCGTTCGAGTCCTTCGAGATCGATCTGCCGCCGTCATCTCTGCTCGCGTTCTACACCGACGGGCTGGTGGAGCGCCGGGACCGCGATCTCACGGCGCGCATGAGCGAGTTCGCGGCGGTCGTGGCGGAGAACCGGAGGCGACCGCTGGGCGCCATCGGCGCCGTCGTCCTGGGCCGGCTCGACCCGCCGCGGGACGACGACGTCGCGCTGCTGCTGGCGCGTACCGAATGCATCCCCGACGACGCCGTGGCCGCCTGGGAACTGCCCGCCGACCTGGGGGAGGTCGCGCACGCCCGCGCGCTGGTCACCGCCAAACTCACCGAATGGGGCCTGGACGAACTCGCCTACACCACCGAGCTCGTCGTCAGCGAACTGGTCACCAATGCCATCCGGTACGCGGGCGGCCCGGTGGGACTGCGGCTGATCCGCGGCGGAACACTCGTCTGCGAGGTCTCCGACCCCAGCAACACCCAGCCCCGGCTGCGCCGCGCCCGCGACACGGACGAGGGAGGTCGAGGCCTCTTCCTCGTCGCCCAGCTCACCAACCGCTGGGGCAGCCGGTACCACCGCGCCGGCAAGACCATCTGGGCCGAACAGTCCACCACGCCCCAACCCGCCGCGGCCCCCCTGTCCGCGGAACTGTCGGCGGACGCCCTCCTGGCGGCCTTCGACCCCGATTGACTCCAACGCGAATCCGCCCCGATTCCGCGCGCGCCGCGCTCAGTCCCACCAGAAGTACCAGGAACCGCTTCGCAGCTGACCGCTTATCAGCTCCTCGATGGTCCCGACGCCCTGGTGAACGATGTCGTTGCAGTACGCGTAGTGCTCCACGGCGGCGGTTGCCACCGTCTCCGGCGTACGGGGGCGACGGGTCACCAGAACCTCCAGCACCGCCGTTTCCAGGGTCACCAGTTCGGCGCCGTACCGCCGCTCGAAGTGCCTGAGCACAGCGGTATGTTCGGGACCGGTGATGTCGTAGTTGCAAGCCCCGAGCCAGTTCAGCAGGGTCGGTACGTCGGCACCCGAAGGCGCCTGCACCAGGCACAGCACCGTCCGTTCCTGTCCCAGCGCCGACACGTGCAGGCCGCCGACGAGATCGAGGTCGACCTGGTCGGCGACGTGCTCGGTGAGGCGACGCAGGACCCGGGGGACGTCCGGCCCGGCGGAGGATGCCCCGGCACCGGAATCAGCAGGAGCGGCGGGGGAGGGCAGGAAGCGCACGGACTCGCGGGCCCAGCCGTCGAGCAGCGCACGCCCGTCCGGCGACGTGCCGTCCGGCCCGGCGAGCGTCGGCGCGAAGCCGCGCTCCAGGCCGACGAGCACCCGGTCCAGGGCCTCCGGCTCCCCGGCAAGGACCGGCCACCATCCGGTGCGGTCGTGCAGACCGCGCAGCCGGCTCCACAGGCGGAAGGCGTCCGTACCGGCGACCTCCCCGACGTACACCGGTGACCCGTCCACCGCCTTCGCGGCCTCGCGCAGCACCGGGAGGGACGGGACTTCCGGCCCACCAAAAGCGCCCGGGCCGCCTGGTGACTCCGGCAGGCCGACGCCGGGCACGCCGAAGAGCCGCTGCAGTTCCGAAATGGACATACCCATACGCACAACGTAGCCCGCAAACCCAAACCCCCCACCCCCACCACCCCAATGTCGGCTCCTGCCAATATCGACGGGGGAGTGCTGCGGACGTGTGATTCTGGGGGGTGCTGGCTGTTGCGGTTTGTTGCTTTGTGGAGAGGAGTCCACTGTGACCCGGCCTGCGCTCTACATTGACGTCGACGGCCCGCTCAACCCGTATGTCTCCGATTCCCGGCACACCCCGGCGGGATTCACCGCGCATCGGATGAAGCCGGAGAGTTGGGTCGTGCAGCACCCGGGGAAGCCGCGCTCCTCGGTCGAGCCCTTGCGGGTCCTGCTCAACCCCGACCACGGTCCGCGGCTGGCCGCCTTCGAGGACGTGTTCGAGTTGGTGTGGGCGACGGCCTGGGGCAAGGACGCGAACGAGTTCATCGCGCCCGTGTTGGGGCTGCCGCAGTTGGCGGTCATCACGTGGCCGGACGTGCCGGACTACCGCGCGGGTGGGGCCGCCGCGCAACGTACGCCCGGCCCTGGCGGCGAGTTCTGGAAGACCGTGCATCTGGTCGCGCACGCCGCGGGCCGTCCGTTCGTGTGGCTCGACGACGAGATCACCGATCTGGACGAGGCGTACGTGCGGACTCATCACGGAGGGCTCGCACTGCTGCACCGCGTCGACCGGGAACGCGGCCTGCAGGACGGCGACTTCGAGGCGGTGGCCGGGTTCGCGGCCGCGTTGGCCGGCCGGTAGCCCCCACGACGGCGCGATCCGGATGCCCGAGTGTGGGCGCGCGACGGTGAGCCTGAGGGCAGCTGTCGCCCGCGCACAGGGGTCCGCGGCGCCGAAGCGCCGCCCTGGCAAAGGGTGTTGGTCGTTGGTGCCAGGGCGGGCGCGACGGTGTCTCAGGCGCCTCCGCCGTTGGACTGGGGGATGCCCGGGGCGAGGGTGCGGAACCTGTAGATGTAGCCTCCGTCGTCGCCGCCGACGGTGACGTACGCGGTGTTCGTGCCCGGCTTGATCGCCAGGTTGCTGACGAGTCGCTTCCCGTTCTGCGGGTACGGCACGACGACGGTGGCGATCAGGTCGCCCTTCTGGTTCCAGACGAGGATCTTGTCGGTGCCGATCACCACCTGGTAGACGTTGCCGGCCGCGTCGACAGTGTTGGAGTCGAAGCCGTGGAGGCCGATGTTCGCCGACATGCCCACCCGGCCGTCGGTGAAGCTCTTGCCGTCCGGTGCCAGCGCGAAGTGGTTCTCGCGGCCGAGGCTGTACTCGCTCACCCACACGCCGGTGAAGTCCGGGGTGAAGGTGATGCCGTTGGGGCCGGACAGGCCGTCCTGCAGGACGATCGGGTCGGTGCCGTCGGCGTCGAGGCGTACGACCCGGCCCGTCGGACTCCAGGGCGTGCCGTGGTAGTCCGTGATGTACATGTTCCCGGCCTTGTCGAAGGCGATGTCGTCGGGCACCATCGGCCGGCCCGCCACCGGGCCGGCGAAGACGGTCTCGAACCCGCTCCCGTCGGGGTTGAGGCGGTCGATCTCCCCGTTGTGGAAGTCGGTGGCGTAGATCTTGCCGTCCGCGGGGCTGAACTGGAGCGACGAGTAGCCGCTCGTGGCGTCCGCGTGGACGGGTGTGACGGCCTTGGTGGGCAGGTCGAACTTGAGGATCTTCGGCTGCCCCGGCGCGCCGGTGAGGTTGACGAAGTACAGCCTGCCGTCGGGTCCGAAGGCCGGTCCCTCCAGCACGGTCAGGTGGCCGAACGGCGACGGCGGGTCCAGCGGGGCGACCTTGGAGACGAGTTCGGCCCGGATCACGGGCGGCGTACCGTGGCCGCCTCCGGAGGCCGGTGCGGCGGGACCGGCATAACCGGTGTCACCGGCGTAGTCGGCGTACTCGACGGAGCCGCTGTCCCCGGATCCCCCGACAGCCCCGCCGGGATCGGCGGTCGCGGTCGGCACGACGGCGGCACCGCCGACGGCCAGGGCGGCCAGCAGAGCGGCGGCCAAGGTGAGCCGTCTGGTCCTCTTGATCATGGTTCCTCCCGGTGGTGCTCCGAGTCGGCGCCGCGTGGGGAGGGCCGTCTCGGCCCGGTGTGAGGTGCATGCGGAAGCGCACGCCGACCGTGCTGTCGGTGGTCGTGATCGTGATCGCGGTGCTGTGGTGAATGCGGCAGACCTGCCCGTGCCCGTCCGTCCCCCCCGAGGGCGGCTACTCGAGCACGATGCCGAAGGCCCGCTGCCGCAGCAGGGCCTTCTGGATCTTTCCGGTCGAAGTCCTCGGCAGCTCGCCGAAGATCACCCGGTGCGGTGCCTTGAACCGGGCGATCCTCGCGCGGACGAAGGCCACCAACTCGGCCTCCCCGATGGCCGCGTCGGGCCGGAGGGTCACGTACGCGACGGGGACCTCGCCCCAATTGGGGTGCGGTGCGCCGACCACGGCCGTGTCCAGCACGGCGGGGTGCTCGGCGAGCGTGTTCTCCACCTCGACGGAGGCGATGTTCTCGCCGCCGGAGATGATGACGTCCTTGGCGCGGTCCCGTAGTTCGACGTACCCGTCCGGATGCATGACGCCGATGTCTCCCGAGCGGAACCAGCCGTCGGCGGTGACCGCGGTGGCGGTCGCCTCGCCGTCGCGGTAGTAGCCGAGCATCAGGTTGTTGCCGCGCAGGACGATCTCCCCGGTGGTGGCTCCGTCGGCCGGTACGTCCTTGCCCGCCGAGTCGACGACGCGCAGTGGTTCGCCCACCACGTTGGCGATGCCCTGCCGGACGACGAGTGCGGTGCGCCGCTCGTCCGGCAGATCCCGCCACTCCGGCTGCCATTCGCACACGACCGCGGGCCCGAACGTCTCGGTGAGCCCGTAGAGATGGCGCATCTCGATGCCGAGCGCGCGCAGCCTGGCGAGCAGCGCCGACCGGGGCGGCGCGCCGCCGACGAACACCTGGACCGGGTGGGGCACGGGTGCCGTCGCCGCGGGATCGTCGGCCAGCATGCCCAGCACGACGGGTGCCGCACAGAAATGGGTCACACCGTCGTGGCGGATGGCGTGCCAGATGTCCGCCGGGTTCACCTTGCGCAGGCAATGGTGGACCGCTCCGGCGGCGGTCACCGCCCACGGGAAGCACCAGCCGTTCGTGTGGAACATCGGCAGGGTCCACAGGTAGCGCGAAGACGGGTCCAGGCGGGCGTGGTACGCCATCGCCAGGGCCTGGAGGTACGCGCCGCGGTGGTGGTACATGACGCCCTTCGGCCGCCCTGTCGTTCCGCTGGTGTAGTTGATCGACAGCAGCGACCGTTCGTCGGTCACGGTGACCGCCAGGCGCGCGGCGCCGGCCAACTGCGACTCGTATTCGTCGTGCGGCTGCCCGCAGTTGACGACGATCGGCTGCACCATGCTGTGCCGCAAGGCCTCGTCGAGCAGGTCCCGGCACGACGCGTCGACGATCACCACGCGCGCCCGGCAGTGGCCGAGGATGTACGCGACCTCGGCCGGCGCCAGCCGGGTGTTGAGCGCCACCAGCACCGCCCCGGCGAGCGGCACTCCGTGATGGGCCTCCAGCAGAACATGGGTGTTCGGCGCGATGACCGCGACCCGGTCGCCGGGCCTGACCCCGTGGTCCGCCAGCAGGCCGGCGAGCCGCTGCGCGCGGTCCCAGAACTCCGCGTAGGAGTAGTGCATTTCGCGGTCGACGACGGCGAGCCGGTCGGCGTACACCTTGGCGGCGCGCGCGGCGAAGGCCGTCGGGGTCAGCTCCGCGAAGGTCATCCCGCTCATCGGGACGGCTCGAAGAAGGGGAGCACCACGTCTTGTTCGATCGGGCGGAAGGTCACGGTGACGGGCATGCCGCAGTGCACGGCGTCGACGTCGCAGTCCACGACGTTGCTGATCATCTGGTAGCCCTCCTCGAGTTCGACGACGGCGACGACGTACGGGACTTCGAACGCGGGCGTCTGCGGTCGCCACACCACCGAGAAGGTGTTGACCACTCCGCGGCCGGAACTCTCGTGCCAGGAAAGGCGGGTCGACAGGCAGTGCGAACAGAAGGCCTGGGGTTTGAACACCGCCCCGCCGCAGTCGGAGCACTGCTGGTAGAGGAGTTTCCCCTCGGCGCAGGCCCGCCAGAACGGTTCGGAGAGCTTCGTCGGCCGGGGGACCGGCCTGCTTGGCGTGCTGATGGTCACGGTTCACTCCGAAGTCATGAGCAGGAGACCCTTGGGCCAGTTCGCCAGCGCGACCTTCGCGCCGGCGACCTGGTTCACGTTCGCTTCGCCGCGCAGCTGCTGCACGGCACGCACGACTTTCTGGGTCAGCTGCGAATAGCCGGTGTGGGAATGCGACATGAGGCCGCCGTCGGTGCAGGTGGGGAACCGGCCGTCGAGGCGGATGTTCTCGGGGGACAGCAGTTGTGCGCCTTCGCCGGGTGCGCAGTAGCCGTACGCCTCGAAGTAGCGCACGACTTCGTAGGTGAAGTTGTCGTACACCTCGAACACGTCCACGTCGTCGCGGCCGATGCCGGCCTGCGCGAACGCGGCGTCGGCGGCCCGCCGCCCGACCATGCCGGTCCGCTCGTACGTCGGCGGATTGACGTACGTCGGCCCCCACTCCTCGCGTCCGCCGCCCAGCAGCCGGATGGGTGCCACCGGTAGATCGCGGGCGCGTTCCATCGTGGTGAGCACCACCGCGCTGCCCCCTTCGGAGGTCGTCGCGCAGTCGAGGAGCCGGTACGGCGAGGCGACCATGCGGGACGCGAGGATGTCGTCTGGGGTGAACGGCCCGCGCCCGTGGTATACGGCGTTCGGGTTCACCGCGCCGTAGTTCCGGATGGTCGCCGGGATGTGCGCGAGGTCCTCGGGCTTGACCCCGAACTCGTGCATGTAGCGCTGGGCGGGCAGCGCCCATTCGACCGCCGTGTGCAGGCCCCACGTCTCGATGAACTCGTTCGTCGGCCGGGTCCACGGCGCGGTCGAGTCGCGGTCGGTGTAGAGGGAGGCCTGTCCGCTGGCGATCAGTGCCACGGCGCACTCGCCGGACGCGACGGCGAGGGCGGCCTCCAGGACGGCCTGCACGCCGTCCATCTCCCGCCCGAGCCAGAAGCCGGTGGCCCCCACGTCATAGGCGAAGGCGCTGCCGGCGTCGGCGTCGAGACCGACGGTGACGTTGAAGCCGTCCACGTCCCGCATGGCGAGCCCGGCCTGCCGCAGGGCCCCCTGCGCCGCGTCGAGCGTGACCGACCAGGACGTCTGCCCGGGCAGCGTACGTGCCTGCGGCGTGTTGTGGGCGCCGACGACGGCGACGCTCTGCAGGGCACGCCCGATGTCCTTCGGCAAGGGAGCCTCCTCGTGTGGTCGCTGTCCGGCGCGACGGCCTCCGCCGGATGGCGCGCCAAGTCGGATGACGCGCTAAAGAGTATCCTCTTTATCTCCGAGGGTTCAATGGTTGTGGAACAACAGGCTGTTCAAAGGCGCTACTTCTGGCATTCCGACCGGCACCTGGACCATGAAATGCACAATGAGTACACTGTTTCTGGGGCGGGTCGGCTGCCGCGCGGGACCGCGGCGGCGTCGCGGCCGCCCTCCAGCGACTCGCGAAAGGGACGTCTCCATGAACACGCCGAACCCGCCGCGCCACGATGCCGACGACATCCTCCGCAGCCTCGGCATCCCGACGCGGGGTGCGGTGTACGACCTGTCCTCCGGCTGGTGGCGGCACATGCCCAGCTTCGAGGGCTACCCGCGCTTCGAGGTGATCACCTACAACTCCCCGCACAACCAGCGCGCCACCGGGCAGTTCCCCTTCGACAAGACGGCGGAGAACGAGGTCCAGGTCGGCTACGTCTCCGAGTTCGTGTCGGGAGGCCTGCACACCGGCACGCACATCGACGCGCTCTGCCACATCACGTGCGGCGAGAACGACGAGTGGCACGGCGGCGTCTCGGCGAACGACGCCCTCGGGACGTTCGGCGCCGAGCGCGGCGACGCCTCGGAACTGGCCCCCGTCATCGGCAGAGGAGTACTGCTCGACATCCCGCCCGTGCTCGGCCTGGAGATCCTGCCACCCGGCTTCGCGGTCGGCGAGGAGCACCTGCGGGCGGCCGCGGAGGCCGCCGACGTGACGATCCAGGACGGCGACATCGTGCTCGTCCGAACCGGGCAGATGAAGTTCTGGCCGGACATCAGGCGCATCCGCAAGCTCAGCGACGGCAGCGGCGTCGCCCTGGACGGCGCGCAATGGCTCGTCGCGCAGGGCGCCCGCTACGTCGGCGCCGACACGCTGTCATTCGAGGTGCGGCCGTCGACGGTCCCCGGCAACGAGTTCCCCGTGCACCTGTTCCTGCTGTACGAGAACGGGATCCACATCATGGAGTGGGTCAACTGCGAGGGCCTGGCGGCCGACGGGGTATCCAGCTTCCTCTTCGTGGGGCTGCCGCTCACCATCCGCGGCGGCAGCGGATCGCCGCTGCGTCCGATCGCGGTGGCCTGACCGCCGTTCTACTCGGCCGAGGCGTCCGGGAGCAGGGCCGCGATCGCCTGCAAGTGCCTGCGCATGCGGTGCTGTGCGAGCGGGGCGTCGCCGGCCACGATCGCCTCGACGATCGCCCGGTGGGCCTCGTGCGACCGCACCGCGCTGTCGTGCTGCTCCTCGTCCGGTTGGCCGCCGGACGCCCAGGTCTGCTGCACCATGTCCTGGTCCAACTGCGTCAGCACCTCGACGAAGAGCGTGATCGCCGGATTTCCGGCGAGTTCGGCGATCACGCTGTGCAGGTTCCGCGCGTGCCCCAGGGTCACGCCGCGCTCGATCAACTCCCGCTCGGTGTCCAGGGATTCGGTCAGGCGGGCGATCCCCGCCTCGGTCAGCTTCTCGGCCGCGGCGGTGACCCCGGCCAGTTCGAGGGCCATCCTCGCCTCGAACATCTGCCGCCGGTTGACCGCCGCATGCCGCAGGTAGACGCGCGCGGCGTCGCGGACGATGCCCGGGTCGGGCTCGGTGACCACCAGGCCGCCGCCGGGACCGCGCCGCATGCGGGCCATCTGGTGGTGTTCCACGAGCCGCACGGCCTCGCGGAACACGGCCCGGCTGACGCCGTACCGTTCGATCAGGTCCCGCTCGGAGCCGAGGACCGATCCGGTACGCCAGCCCGCCTCCAGGATGTCCTTCTCGATCATCGCCGCCACCGTTTCGGCGAGCCGCTGCGGGCTGCCGCCTTCCGGCGTGTGCCGAGTCGCCCTTGCAGCGCTTGTCATGGACAGGCCCTATCCGTCGTGAAGTCGTCTCCGGCGGGAGTCGCGCCCGATGCCCGGAACCTCGATACCTCGTATCGGGATGCCTGGATACAGCGCACTCTTTCATCGCTCATGGTAGACGAATGCAAGGAAGGCATCGCAGGATGCGGTCGATCGTGGCGAAAATGAGGGTACTTATCCCACGCCAGGAGCAGTCGTGTCCGCACCGACGATGCGCAACGCCAGCTCGCCGTACTCCCAGACCACGGCGTCCTCGCCGATCTCGCCGTCCTCACGGAACCACACGGCGACGCCCATGCCCAGGTCCAGGATGGCGTACGAGGCCAGTCTCGCGGACACGACCCGGAACCGGCCGGCGGCCACGCCGGCCGAGACCAGGTCGCGGAAGCACGCCTCGTACTCCGCCCGCCGGGCGAGCACCTCCGCACGGAACGGCTCCTGGAGGCTGCGCAGTTCGCGGTTGCCGACGAAGGCCTCGAGCCGGTGCCGGGCGTGGTAGCGCACATGGGTCTCGGTGGCGCGCCGGAGCCGTTCCGCCGGATCCTCCGTCGTGGCGACGGCCGCGCGGTGCTGGGCGAGCAGTTCGTCCATGGTCCGGCGGGTGATCTGGACCAGCAGTTCCTGCTTCGAGGCGACGTGCTTGTAGAGGCTCGGCCCCCGCACGCCGATGGCGGCGCCGATGTCGGCCATCGTCGTCGCCTCGTAGCCGAACCTGGTGAACAGGTCGAGGGCCGCCGCGCGGATGTCGTCGGACCGCGGTGAACCGGACAAGGCCGCACTCCCTGGTAGCCGTCGGCTAATGATGCGTAGCTCGGTGATCGAAGTTTCCGGGATTCTATCGCGATTTTACAGGTCGTGCTGCTATGGTCCTGGCTAATAATCATTAGCCAAGATCATCAACCGAGATCATCAGCCAGGGAGGCTGTGTGACTGTCGACCTCACGCCCGGCCCGGTCGCGGAGGACCTCGCCCGGCGTACCGCGCGCTTCGTCCGCGAGACGGTCGTCCCCGTCGAGGAGCGCCTCGGCGGGGTGCCGGGCTCCGACGACGTACGCCTGGAACTCCAGCGGGCCGCACGGGAGGCCGGCGTCTTCGCACCGCACGTCTCCCCGGAGTACGGCGGCCACGGGCTGGACATGCGGGACCGCGCTTTCGTCTTCGAAGAGGCCGGCTATTCGCTGCTGGGCCCGCTCGCGCTCAACATCGCCGCGCCCGACGAGGGCAACATGCACATGCTGGAAGCCATCGCGTCCCCCGCGCAGAAGGAGCGCTACCTGCGTCCCCTCGCCGCCGGTGCGACGCGCTCCTGCTTCGCGATGACCGAGCCCGCACCCGGGGCCGGCTCCGACCCGGCGGCGCTCGCCACCACGGCCGAGCGCATACCCGGCGGCTGGCGCATCGACGGCCGCAAGTGGTTCATCACCGGGGCGGACGGTGCCGACTTCGTGATCGTGATGGCGCGTACGTCGGGCGCACCCGGCGACGCCGGCGGGGCCACCATGTTCCTCGTCGACGCGGGGAACCCGGGCATGCGCATCGTGCGGCACATCGAGACCCTCGACGAGAGCCTGTTCGGCGGACACGCCGAGATGCTCTTCGACGGCTGCACCGTCCCGGACGACGCGGTGCTCGGCGAGGTGGACGAAGGCTTCCGGTACGCCCGGGTCCGGCTCGGTCCGGCCCGTACCACGCACTGCATGCGCTGGCTCGGCATCGCCCGACGTGCCCAGGACATCGCGGTGGCAAGGGCCGCCGAACGCGAGCTCTTCGGCTCGCGGCTGGCCGAACTCGGCATGGTCCAGGCGATGATCGCGGACAACGAGATCGACATCGCCGCCGCGCACGGCCTCATTCTCCAGGCCTGCGCCGATCTCGACCGGGGCGGGTCCGGGGCGCAGTCCACCTCCATCGCCAAGACCTTCTGCGCCGAAGCGGTCTGGCGGGTGGTGGACCGCTCACTGCAGATCTGCGGCGCCCTCGGCGTGTCCGGCGACGTACTGCTCGGCCGATTCCTGCGCGAGACAAGGCCGTTCAGGATCTACGACGGCCCCTCCGAGACCCACCGCTGGTCCATCGCCCGGCGCGTCGTCCGGCGCCACGACGCGGCGCACGCCCGATGAGCGCGGGCTCTGCCGGCGAAGCCGGGCGTCCAGGCGCCGACGGACTCGACCTGGCCGTCCTGGAGCGGTTCTTCGCGGACAACGTGCCGGGCTTCCGCGGCGGCCTGACCACCGAACTCCTGCACGGCGGCCGGTCCAACCTCACCTACAAGGCGACCGACGGCGCGAACACCTGGGTCGTCCGCCGCCCGCCGCTGGGCGGACTGACCCCCTCCGCGCACGACATGGCCCGCGAATACCGGGTCGTCTCCGCGCTCGCGGACAGCGCCGTCCCGGTGCCGCGAGCCGTGGCACTGGCCGACGACACGCTGCTGGGTGTGCCGTTCTCGGTGGTCGAGTACGTCCCGGGAACCGTCATCCGGACCCGCGAGCAGCTGCACCGGCTGCCGGACCACCGCATCGCGGGCTGCGCCCATGCCCTCGTGGACACCCTGGCACGCCTCCACGCCGTCGATCCGGCCGAGATCGGACTCGCGGACTTCGGACGGCCCGAGGGCTACCTCGCCCGCCAGGTCGCGCGGTGGTACGACCAATGGCAGCGCGTACGCACCCGCGAACTCGCGGACATCGACAGGCTGTATCGGCGGCTCGCCGAGACCTGCCCGCCCGAGAGCGGCTTCGCGATCGTGCACGGCGACTTCCGGATCGACAACGCCATCCTCGCCCCGGACGATCCGGAGGAGGTGCGCGCCGTCGTCGACTGGGAGATGGCGACGCTCGGCGATCCGCTCGCGGACCTGGGCCTGCATGTGGCGTACGCGGACCCCGCCTTCGCGCCGGTGCTGGCCGGCGCCGCCGCGTCGACCAGCGAACGCCTGCCGCGGCCGGGGGAGTTGGCCCGGCGCTACGCCGAGACCTCCGGCCGCGACGTGACCGGCCTCGGGTTCCACATCGCTCTCGGCTACTTCAAGACCGCGGTCATCGCCGAGGGCATCCACGCCCGCTTCCGCGGCGGGCTCACCAGGGGTTCCGGATTCGAGACCGTCGGCCGGGCGCCCGCGCCGCTCGCGGCGGCCGGTCTGCGGGCGCTGACCGGATCCGTCTGACCGCCGCACCGACCGCGTGCCCTGACACCGCGTGCCCTGACACCGCGTGCCCTGACACCGCGCTCCCCGACACCGCGTGCCCTGACACCGCACTCCCCGACACCCCATCCACCAAAAGGAGTTCACATGGGAATCCTGGACCGCTTCCGGCTCGACGGCCGGGTCGCCATCGTGACCGGAGCGTCCTCGGGCGTCGGCGTGGTCATCGCGCGCGCTCTCGCCGAGGCCGGCGCCGACATCGTCCTGGCCGCGCGCCGGGCCGAGCAACTCGCCGAGACCGCCGAGCTGGTGGAGAAGGCCGGACAGAGGGCGCTGTGTGTCCCGACCGACGTCTCCGTGCCGGAGCAGTGCCGCGCGCTGGCGGCCGCGGCCGCCGAGTTCGGATCGGTCCGCGTGCTCGTCAACAACGCCGGAGTGGGCACCGCGGTCCCCGCGGTGCGGGAGACCCCCGAGCAGTTCCGGTCGGTGCTGGACGTCAACCTCTCCGGCGCGTACTGGATGGCGCAGGCCGCCGGGGGCGTGATGCGGGAGGGCGGTTCTATCGTCAACATCTCCAGCATCCTCGGCCTGGTCACCGCAGGCCTCCCACAAGCTGCGTACGCCGCGTCCAAGGCCGGCCTCCTGGGGCTGACCCGGGACCTCGCCGCCCAGTGGAGCAGCCGCCGGGGCATCCGGGTCAACGCCGTCGCACCCGGGTTCTTCGCGTCCGAGATGACCGACCAGTACCCGGACGGCTACCTCGCGGACCGCCTCGGCGGCCTGCCCGTGCCTCGCCTCGGCGACGCCGAGGAACTCGCCGCCGCAGTGCTGTTCCTCGCATCCGACGCGGGCGGCTACGTCACCGGCACGACCCTGACCGTCGACGGCGGCCTGACGATCTCCTGACGGGTGCTCCAGGCGGGCGTCCGCCGCGCGCCCGTTCGTACATCGGTCGCCACGTCAGCCGTTGCGGACGCCGTCGAGGACGTCCAAGGCGAGATCCGGATCCGCGCCGGCCGCCAGCGACACCGACACCCGGTCGTAGACACCCGTGCTGCGCTCGCGGATCAACTTGCCTGCCGCTGCGGGGCTTTCGGCGACAACCGCGAACGCGTTGAGCACGTCGTCGTCGACGAGCCGCCCCATCTCCTCCCACCGCCCCGCGAGCGACAACGTGCGCAATTCCTCTTGCAGCGCGCCCCAGCCGTGATGCTCCAGCACGCCGCGGTACGCGGGGGTGGACCCGTAGAAGGCGATCCGCTCCCGGATGCCGGCGAGGCCGTGTTCGTACTCCGCCTCCGTACGGCCGGTGGCGACCAGCACGTTCCCGGCGATCTCGAAGGGCCGCCCGGTCCAGGGCGCCCGTGCGGCTTCGGCTTCGGCCCGGGCGGCAAGGACCCGCGGGGCGAGTTGCGCGGCGACGTACGGCACGGTGCTGAACGGGTGGCAGATCACGCCGTCGCCGACCGCTCCGGCCGCCGCGGCCATCCGGGGCCCGACGGCCGCGACGAGCACAAGGGGCGGGCCCTGAGCCACCGGGCCGGGGTCGAACAGCGGGTTCATCAGGTTGTGGCGATAGAACTCGCCCTGGAAATCCAGCTTTTCGCCGGTCTGCCAGCTGTGCCAGACGGCCCGGGTGGCGGCCACGAACTCCTGCATGCGCGCGGCCGGTTGGGACCACGGCATGGCGAACCGGCGGGTGATGTGGGCCTTCACCTGCGACCCCAGGCCGATCACGGCGCGGCCCCCGGAGATCTGCTGAAGTGTCCAGGCGCTGGAGGCCAGCGTCATCGGAGTCCTGGCGAAGGCGATGGCCACACCCGTGGCGAGCTCGATCCTGGAGGTACGCGAGGCGGCGACGGCCAGCAGCTGGAACGGATCCTGCGCGGTCTCGGGGACCAGGACCCGGTCGACGCCGCGCTGTTCGGCGGTGATCGCGGCGTCCGCGGCGCCGGGTGACGCGCCGGTGCCGACGTCCAGTTTCAGAGGGGGCGGTGTGGGGTGCGGGGGAGTGGTCATGGTGCGGCTTCTCCTGCGGTGTCAGACCATCGCGTTCACGCCCGTGAGGGCGCGTCCGATGATGAGCTTCTGGATCTGGCTGGTGCCTTCGTAGAGCGTGAGAACGCGTGCGTCCCGCAGGTACCTGCCGAGCGGGTACTCGTCGATGTAGCCGTAGCCGCCGAGTACCTGGAGGCAGTTGTTGGTGACCCGGACGGCCGTTTCGCCCGCGTGGTACTTCGCCGTCGAGGCGTCCACCGCGTACTCCTTGGGACCGATGCCGGCGTCCGCCATCCGCGCGACCTGATGGGTCAGCAGGCGGGACGCCCGGACGTCGACCTCGGAGTCCGCGAGGAGTTCCTGCACGAGCTGGAAGCCCGCGATCGGCCGGCCGAACTGGGTCCGTTCCGTCGAGTAGCGCACGGCCGCGTCGACCGCGGCCTGGGCCACGCCCACGGCTCCGGCCGCCACCGAGACGCGGCCGCGCGTCAGCGCTCCCAGCGCGATGGCCAGGCCCTTGCCGACCTCGCCGAGGCGGGCCGAATCCGGGACGCGTACCGCGTCGAAGCCGATCTCGGCGGTCGCCTGGCCGCGCAGCCCGAGCTTGCCGTGGATCTCCGTGGCGGTGAAGCCGCGCGAAGCGGTCGGCACGAGGAAGGCGGTGACGCCGGTCTCGTCGGTCCGGGCGAAGGTCAGCGCGACCTCGGCCGCGGTGCCGTTGGTGATGAACGTCTTGCCGCCGCTGATCACCCAGTCGCCGCCGTCGCGTACCGCCCGGGTGGTGAGCGACGCCGCGTCGGATCCGGTCCCGGGCTCGGTCAGCGCGAAACAGCCGAGGGCCTCGCCGCGTACGAGCCGCGGCAGCCACTGCCCCTTCTGCTCGTCGGTGCCGTGCGCCGCGATGGTCTTGGTCACCAGCCCGAGGGACACCGAGACGATGCCGCGGACCGAGGAGTCGCCGCGTCCGAGTTCCTCGGTGACCAGGACGTACGAGAGCATGTCGGCTTCCACGCCGCCGTACTCCTCCGGGATCATCAGGCCCAGGAAGCCCAGTTCGCCGAGCCTCTTCACGATGTCCGGGTCGACCCGCTCGGCGCGGTCCCACTCGCGGGCGTGCGGGGCGACCTCGCGGTCGACGAACTGTGCGGCCATGGCCCTGATTTCGCGTTGGGTCGTGGTGAGGCCGAAGTCCCGTGAGCGCAAAGCTCCTCCTCCTTGGTGTGATGGCGGCAGCAACGGGCGTGGTCAGTACGCGCCGTCGTCGGGCGACGTGCCCGACTCCGCGAGCGGCAGCCCGAGTTGCGCCCGCTCGGCGACCCAGCGGGTCGGCCGGTAGCGCGGATCGCCGGTGGTGCGGTGCAAGCCCTCGTGCAGTGCGAGCATCCGCCGCGGACCGACGGTGTCGCCCCAGCCGAGCGGCCCCGCCGGGTAGCCGAGTCCGGCGATGACGGCGGCGTCGATGTCCCGCGGTGCGGCGATCGACCGCTCGGCGATCGAGGCGCCCACCGAGACGATCGACGCGAGCAGCCGTTGCGCGACCGAGCCCGCGGTGTCGCGTACGACCGAGACGGTCCGTGGCACGCCGCCCGGGTCGGCGCGGGCGAGGACGGCTCGGGCGTCACGGCCCGCGGCGCGGTCGGTCGCGGGGGTCACCGCCAGCACACGGCGGGATGCGGCCAGGGACAGCGGGTCGACGCCCAGCGTCCGCCGCGGGGGCAGGTCCGCGGCCGCCACCGCGGCCGCGACGGCGGTTCCCCAGGTGGGGACCAGCACCACCGCGTCGGCCGGCGGGACCGGGCCGCCGCGCGGAGCCGCACCCGTACCGGCGAGGGCGGCGCGCAACGCGTCGGCGTCCGGGCCGTCGCCGGCCACCCACACCGGGCGTTCGGCGTCGCCGTCGACGGGCGGCTCGGGCGGGACTTCGGCCTTTCCGTCGCCGTACGTGTAGAAGCCGCGCCCGGTCTTGCGTCCGAGCAGACCGGCCGCGACGCGGTTGGCCGCGACGACGGAGGGGCGCAGCCGGTCCGAGTGCGCGAACCCCCGCCAGATCGTGTCGGTGACCGCCGCGGTGATGTCCAACCCGGTGAGGTCCATGAGTTCGAACGGCCCCATGCGCAGCCCGAGAACGTCGCGGGCGATGCGGTCGATCCCCGCGGCGTCCGCCACCGACTCCTCCAGCAGGGCCAGCGCCTCCGTCGCGAGCCCGCGTCCCGCGTGGTTGACCAGGAAGCCGGGGGTGTCCGCCACCACCACGGCGGCATGCCCGCTGCGGCGGACGAACTCGGCGAGGATGTGCGGGATTTCCGGTCGGGTCCGGGCGCCGGGAACGACCTCGACGATCTTCATGAGCGGCACGGGGTTGAAGAAGTGCAGCCCGGCGAGCCGGGAGGGATCCGACAGGCCCGCGCCGATCACCGTGACCGTCAGCGAGGAGGTGTTGGTGGCGAAGACCGCCTCGGCGGGCAGCACCTCCTCCAGCGCACGGAACATCGCGGTCTTCGCGGCGAGGTCCTCGTGGATGGCCTCGACGACCAGGTCCACCGCCGGACCGGGAGCGGTCGGCGAGTCGAGGGGCACGAGCCGTCCCCGGACGTCCGCGGCGTCCTCGGAGGTCATCCGCCCGTTCCGGACCGCCCGCCGCAGTATGTCCTCGACGAAGGCGAGTGCCTCGGGCACGGATTCCGGGCGGGTGTCGCACAGTTCGACGGTGTGTCCGGCGGTCGCGGCCCACTGGGCGATGCCGCGGCCCATGACCCCGGCGCCGACGATCCTGATGTGCACGGTGCGTTCTCCCCCAGGGCTGCGGACGGATTGGTACGGCGTACCCAAGCTGTCAAAGCGGATTGATCACTGTCCAATACCTAATTAAGCTCACACTGAGACTCAATCAGAAACAATCCGAAGCGATCCGAACCATCTCGCCGGGCCCCGGTCCCGGGGACGGAGGACCCGTGGAACTGCGCCATCTGACCGCCTTCGTCGCCGTGGCGGAGGAACTGCACTTCGGCCGGGCGGCCAGGCGGCTCCAGATGGCGCAGCCGCCGCTCAGCCAGCAGATCCGGCAGCTGGAACGCGAACTCGGGGTCCAGCTGTTCGAGCGCAACACCCGCTCGGTCCGGCTCACCAGCGCCGGGCAGTCCTTCCTCGAACCGGCCCGGACGGTGCTGCTGGACGCCGACGCCGCGGCGCGCGCCGCGCGGGCGGCGGCACGGGGCGAGTACGGCCGAGTCACCGTCGGTTTCGCCGGCGCCTCCAGCCATGAGACGCTGCCGCGCCTGACCCGGGCCGTCCGGGCCGCGCACCCGGGCATCGAACTGGTGCTGACCGGCCAGACGTACGCCAACGTCGCACTGGCCAGGGTCGCCGAGGGGGCGCTCGACCTCGGCTTCGTACGGCTGCCGGTGACCCGGCCGGGCGTCCGGACCCGGGTGATCCACGACGAGGAGCTGATCTGCGCCCTGCCGTCGGACCACGAACTCGCCCGGTACGAGCGCATCCCCGTCGCGGCCCTGGCGAAGGAGCCGTTCGTCGGCTTCCCCGCCAACGCGGGGTCGTCGCTGCGTGACGCCACGGTCCGGGCGTGCGACGCGGCGGGCTTCACCCCGCAGGTGGTCCAGGAGGCGCCGGACTCGCACACGATCCTCGCTCTCGTGGCCGCGGGCGTCGGCATCACCTTCACGCTCACCTCGTGCCGCCACATCCAGCAGAACGGCCTGGTGTACCGGCCGTTCGACGGGGCGCCGATCCGGCTGCGGGCGGCGCTGGCGTGGCGTGCCGACAACCCGTCCGCGGCCTTGCGTTCGGTTCTCGCGGTTGCGGAACAGGTGCTGCCCACACCGGTGTTCACCGAGACCGAGGGGACCGGAGGCGGAGATGCCGCGTGGGACGGGGATTGAGACGGATCACGTCTGGGTGCGACGCGGATTCGGTATTGGACCCGCTCGGTGTACGGATGCGAGGGTCGGCAGGAACGTACCCCCCATTCGCACAACGGAGTTCACTGTGGGACTGACCGTCGACGGCATAGCCGGGATCACCGATCTCGTCGGCCGGGATCTCGGACACTCCGCCTGGAAGGAGGTCACCCAGGACCTGATCGACGCCTTCGCGCAGGTGTCCGGCGACCACCAGTGGATCCACACGGACGCGGTACGCGCGGCCGAGGGGCCGTTCGGGCGCACCATCGCGCACGGCCACATGGTGCTCAGCTGGGGTGTGCCGATGTGCGCCGAACTCCTCCGGGTCACCGGCGTCGGCATGGCACTGAACTACGGGATGGACAAGGTCCGTTACCCCGCGCCCGTGCCGGTCGGCAGCCGGGTGCGCCTGCATGCGGCGGTCACCGATGTGCAGGAGGTCGGCCGGGGCGGGGTCAGGATGCACCGCGCCTTCACCTTCGAACGCGAGGGGTCGGCGAAGCCCGTCTGCGTCGCGGAGTCGCTCACGCACTTCTACCCCTGAGGAGAGGACGGCCGCGCGTCGGTGACCGCCGCGGCGCGCGCCGTCCGGCGGTCCGGCTTGTTGTTCGCGGTGAGCGGCACCGCGTCGAGCAGGCGCAAGCTCTTCGGGATCTTGTAGCCGGCCAGGCCCGAGCGGCAGAAGTCGCGTATCTCGGCCAGCGAGACCGACTGGCCCTCGACCGGCACGACGGCGACTTCGACACGCTCGCCCCAGTGCGCGTCCGGCAGGCCGTACACGATGGCGTCGGCCACCCGGGGGTGGCGCAGGACGGCCTCTTCGACCTCGCGCGGGTAGACGTTCTCGCCGCCGCTCACGATCATCTCCTTCTTGCGACCGACGATGAACACCCGGCCGTCGTCGGTGCGTTGGGCGAGGTCGCCGATGTGCACGCCGTCGGCGCGGAATGTCTGCGCCGTCTCGTCCGGCATTCCGAGGTAGCCGTGTGCCTGCCAGGGGCAGGTCACCACGAGGTCGCCCACGACTCCGCCGGGGGCATCGAGGCCGTCCGGTCCGAGAACGCGGACGGTGGCGCCCGGCAGCGGCCGGCCGACGCCCGCGGCCCTGCCTGCCTGCAGGTCTTCGTGGTCGAGACCCATGACCGAGCCGAACTCCGTGGCGCCGAAGCCCGCGCGGATCCGGGCGTTGGGGAAGTCGCGCATCAGGTCGCGCACGAAGCCGTCCGTCGACGGCGCGGATCCGAAGCGGATCGCGGTGACGTTCTCGCGCCGGGTCTCGCGGAACCGGGGGTGCCGGCGCAGCGCCGTGAACATGGTCGGCGCGCCCATCAGGCGGCTTGCGCCCTCGTCGATCGCCGCGAGCGCCGCACCCGCATCGAACCGCCGCTGAATCCGGACCTCCCCGCCCGCGAACAGCGGGGCGAGCAGGTTCGTGCCCAGCGTGATGTGAAAGAACGGGGAGAAGAACAACTCGACGTCGGCGGGTGAGCGCGGATTTCCGTGCGCGCACGTGTTCAGCCACAACCACAGGCTCCGATGGGTGTGGTACGCCCGCCTTCGGCGTCCCGGTCGTGCCGCCGGTGGCGAAGACGATGGCGGGCGCGTCCTCCGCCGGGGCCGGCAGCGCGGTTCCGGTCGTCAGCCCCGCTCTGACCGGCAGCGCCGTTCCCGGCCGCGGGGCCGTCCCGTCCGGCTGGGCCCCGTCGACGCGTCCGCTGATCGGAGCCAGGCGGCGTACCAGGGGCACGCGGTCGGCGGCGGCCGCAAGTTCGACGACGCGCAGGCCCGTCGCGCGGGCCAGGGCGGTGTGTGCGGCATCCGCGACGACCACGCCCGGGCGCAGCGTGGCGAGGTACGCCCGCGCCTCCGCTGCCGTGAGTCGGGTGTTCAGCGGCGCTGCCACCATGCCGGCCGCCATCGTGCCGAGGATGACCGCGGTGTGCGGGATCGACGGCTCCATCGCGGTCACAATCCGGTCGCCCGCGCGCAGCCCGGCGTCGCGGAGTCCGTGGGCGACGGCGTCCGTCGCGGCGACCAGTTCCGCGTACGTCGCCTCGCCGCTCTCGTCGCGCAGCGCCCGCCGGTGTGCCCCGTGCGGCTGGGAGCCGATCGAGCGCAGCCAGTTCGGCAGTGTCAGTTCGTCACCCACGACTCGACTCCCCGAGGTCGCGGGCCCGTGCGCCGTGCACGTGGCCCTGTGGGCGGACACTACCGCCCGGTCAGCTTTTAAGGACACTCATCTTTGGCAGGCAGCCTGATGCTGATGCGGGGACTCGTGATGAGCACCACCTTGCTTGCTGCCTACCTTAATAGAGTGTACTCTTTTTATCGGGCGCCTCCTCCGATCGAAAGCCGCGGACATGTGCGACGCCCGAATATGCGTCTGCCGAGGCATTCGGCCGGGGGCGCATGAACGCACGACAGGGAGGAACTGGTGGAGTTCGCCTTCAGCACTGCGGACGCCGCGTTTCGGAACGACCTGGTCGACTTTCTGGATCGCGAATTGGCCGACGGTTGGAACCGTTCCGAGTTCGGTCTCGGCAGTGCGGTGTTCACCGAATTCTCGCGGGGATTCGTCCGCAGGCTGGCGGACCGGGGGTGGCTGACCCCGCACTGGCCGGAGGAGTACGGAGGCGGCGGCCAGGGCGCCTGGCAGCACTTCGTCCTCGGTGAGGAGATGTGGAAGCGGGGCGAACCCCGCGGGCCGCAGTACATGAACGTGAACTGGGTCGGCCCGGCCATCGTCAAATACGGCACGGAGGAGCAGAAGAAGACGCTCCTCCCCCCGATCACCCGGGGCGAGGTCTTCTGGTGCCAGGGGTTCTCCGAACCCGAGGCCGGCACCGACCTCGCGGCCCTGAAGACGCGTGCCGTCCGGGACAAGGACGGCTACGTCATCGACGGCCAGAAGATCTGGACCTCGTACGCCCACGAAGCCGACTACTGCTTCCTCCTCGCCCGCACCGGCTCGGCGGCCGACGGCCGCGACGGCATCTCGGTCTTTCTGCTCCCGCTCGACACGCCGGGCGTCGAGGTCAGGCGCATCGACGGGTTCGTCGGGAACGACTCGTTCAACGAGCTCTTCCTGACCGGGGTCCGGGTTCCCGAGGAATGCCGGCTCGGCGCGGAGAACAAGGGCTGGGACATCGTCCGGCGCACCCTCGCGTACGAGCGCGTCGGCGCGCCGCGCTACGCCCGCGCCGCACTGGTCCTCGACGGCCTCGCCGCGTGGTGCCGGGAGGCCGGTCTGTTCGCCGACCCGGGGATCCGCGAGCAGTTCGGCGACGCCCGTGCGCTCTGCGAGGCGGCCCGCGTACTGGTCTACCGGGTCATCGACGAGCGGGCCAAGGCGAAGGAGCCGTCCCCGAAGGCGTACCAGGCCCGCGCCGCGATGGTGCAGGCCGAGCGGGCCGTCGGAGACCTCGCGCTCGACGTCATGGGCGCCGAGGCCCTGGTCGAGAAATCGCCGGGCGACGCGCAGTTCCGCAATTCGCTGGGCGCCGGAATCGCCGCGGGCAGCTACGAGGTCCAGCTCAATCTGATCTCCCGCCTGATCCTCCAACTCCCGAAGGAATAGCCGTGGATTTCGAACGATCGGACACCCAGCGCGCGCTGCGGGACGCACTGGGCGCCCTGCTCGCCCGGCATGCCGGAACGGCGCGCTCCCGGGAACTCGCGGTTGGCGGCGAATACGACCACGCCCTCGAATCCGCACTGCGCGACGGGGGATTCCTGGACCTGTTCGGCGACCCCGGCGCCGGCCCGCTGGAGGCCGTCCTGGCGATCGAGCAGATCAGCGCCGAACTGGGCGCGATCACCGCGGTTCCGCACCTGCTGGTGCTGCCCGCACTCGGCCTGCCGCCGCTCGAGGGGCCGGTGGTCCTGGCCGCCCGCGCCGCGGCCGGGCCCATGCGGTACGGCGCGTACGCCGACCGCATCCTCATCGCCGGGGCCGACGGCCACGTCGTGGCGGGGGTTCTGGCCGCGGACGACGCGACCCCGCTGCCGTCGGCGTTCGGCTACCCGCTGGCCCGGGTCGCGGTGCGCGGAAGCCTGCGCCATGCGCACAAGCTTGCGCCTGGTTCGTCCGGGATCATGGTGAACTGGTGGCGCCTCGGCGTCTCCGCCGAGGCGCTCGGGATGATGCAGAAGGCGCTGGACCTCACCGTGCAGTACGTGAAGGACCGCAAGGTGTTCAAGCGTCCGCTCGGTTCCTTCCAGGCCCTACAGCACCGCCTGGCCGAGCTCAGCGTGCTGGTGGAGGGCTCGCGCTGGCTCACCTATGAGGCCGCGTACCACGGCGCCGCCGAGGAGGCCGCGGCCGTCGCGAGCGCGCAGACGATGGCCGCCCTGCACCGGCTGACGCGTGAGACGCATCAGATCATGGGGGCCATCGGGCTGACCCGCGAGCACGACCTGCACCTGTGGACCCTGCGCATGCAGGCCCTGCGCGCCGAACTCGGAGGCCTGCGCGAGCACCGCCGCGCCGTGGCGGAATCACGATGGGGAGCAGCGGCAGTATGAGCAATCCGGTTGCCTTCACCGCGGAGCAGGAGGCACTGGCCGACTCCGTCCGCCGCTACTGCGCTGCCAAGTGCACCGAAGCCGTGCAGCGTGCGGACGCCGGCGCGTTCCCGCGTCCGTTCTGGCAGGGATTGGCGGAACTCGGGGTGCTGTCCCTGGCGGTGCCCGGCGAAGGCGGGGGAGCCGGCGAGGTAGCCGCCGCCGCGATGGAACTGGGACGCGCCTTCGCCCCCGGCCCGGTGGCGGGCACCTACTTCGCGACGCACACGCTGCCCGACGAGCAGGCCCAAGACGTCGCCTCCGGCGCGAGCCTGGTGTCCTTCGGCCGTCCGCCGCTCATGCCGTGGGCGCCGATCGCCGGCGTGTTCGTCGAGTCGGACGGTGACCGGGCCTGGCTGGCGCGCGCCGACGGTCCGGTGGTGCCGGTGGAGACGCTGGGCAACGAGCCGTGGGGACGCGTCGCGCTGGAGCGGGTCGCCCCGCTCGACCGGGTGCGGCAGGGGGCCGACCTCGCCAACCTGGCGCTGGCCGGATACCTGTGGGGTGCGGGCCGGCGCCTGCACGACACCGCGGTGACGCACGCGCGGACCCGGGTCCAGTTCGGCCGCGCCATCGGCGACTTCCAGGCGGTCGCCCATCCGATCGTGGACACCGGCCTCGGGCTGGCGGCCGCGGACAAGCTCGTCAAGGTCGCCGCGCAGGCGATCGACGCCGGGCACCGGGAGGGCTCCGCCCTCGCCGCCGCGGCCAGGCTGTCGGCGTCACGGGCCGCGATGGAGGCGGCGTTCGTGTCCCACCAGACACACGGGGCGATCGGCTACTCGGTCGAGGGGCCGGTCGGCCACATCGCGCAGCGCATCAGGCAACTGTCCCTGCTGCCGTCGCAAGAGAAGGCCATCGGCGCACAGGTGTTGGGGATGTACGCGGAGCGCTCGGAGCACGCGGAGCACGCGGAGCAGTCGACGCAGTCGAAGCAGTCGGAGAGGGGCCGGAAGTGACGCAGGATCAGAAGCCTTCGGGGGAGGCCGGGGCGCCCGAGGTGCTCTTCGAGAAGCGCGACCACATCGCGTACATCACGCTCAACCGCCCGCACAAGGGGAACTCCCTGACCGGCACGATGATGCCGCAGGTGCGGGCGGTGTGGAGCGAGGTCCGGGACGACCCGTGGATCCGCGCCGCCATCGTCACCGGAGCCGGCGACCGGCACTTCTGCACGGGGGCCGACGTGAACGTCGTCGCCGGACGCGGCGGGATGAGCACGGGCACCGGCCCCCTCACCGACGAGGTGTTCTGGTCGCCGCGGCAGAACCGGGTGTGGAAGCCGGTCATCTGCGCGGTCAACGGCCTCGCGGCGGGCGCCGGGCTGCACTTCGTGGTCGACGCCGACATCGTCGTCGCCTCCGAGCGGGCGGCCTTCATGGACAGCCACGTCAACGTCGGGCTGGTGGGTGCCATGGAGAACATCGGCCTGGCCAAGCGCCTGCCGCTGGGGTCCGCGCTGCGGATGACGCTGATGGGCAAGGACTACCGCATGCCCGCGGAGCGCGCCTACCAGCTGGGGCTGGCCGACGAACTCGTCGCCCACGAAAGCCTCATGGACACGGCCGAGGAAATCGCCCGCAGCATCGCCAAGAACTCCCCGGCCGCGGTGTCGCTTTCGCAGCAGGCGGTCTGGGGTTCGCTCGAAATGGGCTACGCCCAGGCCTGCGAGTACGGATGGGCCCTCCTGCGCATGCACTGGGCGCACCCCGACTCCAAGGAAGGGCCGAGGGCGTTCAGCGAGGGCCGCGAGCCCAAGTGGACCACCGGCGAGGACGACTGACGTGGACTTCGGATTCACCCCCGAGGAGGAGGAGTTCCGCGCCCAGGTGCTGGAATTCCTCGCGGACTTCCGGGACTTGGACGGATACTTCCACCGCCGCGAGAAGACGGGGGAGGGCGTACGCGGGCTCTACCGGGCCCTCGGCGACCGCGGCTGGCTGTCGCTCTCCTGGCCGGAGGAGTTCGGCGGCGCGGGGCTGTCGCCCGCCTACGAGTTCATCCTGTGGGACGAAATGGCGTACGCGCGCGTCGCCCGTCCCCCGATGGGCCCCGGCCTGATGGCCAAGGCGCTGATGGCACACGGAACCGCCGAGCAGCGCGACCGCTTCCTGCCGCGACTGCGAGAGGGCCGCCTCAACTTCGCCCTCGGCTACTCGGAGCCCGACGCGGGATCGGACCTGGCCGCGGTCCGCACCCGTGCGCAGCGCGTGTCCCAGGACGAGTACCAGGTCGACGGCGCGAAGTGCTGGACCTCCAACGCCCATTGGGCAGACTGCATCTGGCTGCTCTGCCGGACCGGCGCGGCCGACAGCAGGTCGCGCGGGCTCAGCGTGCTGATCGTCCCCCTCGACCACCCAGGGGTCACGGTGTCCCCGATCCCGACGCACGACGGCGGCCGCCTGAACGAGGTCCGCTTCGATGATGTGCGCGTCCCGGTCGCGGACCGCGTCGGCGCGGAGAACGAGGGCTGGCAGGTCGTCGGGTCGGCCCTCGCCGTCGAGCGGCACGTGCAGTTCCCGCCCAAACGGCTCCGGCGCGACCTCCAGGACCTGGTCCGCTGGGTCGAGGACGCGGGCCTCGGCCAGGACCCGGCGGTCCGCGGACGCCTGGCCGAGCTGGCGGTGCGGGTGGCGGAGGTCGAAGCACTGGCCCTGGCGCTGCTGGGCGAGATCATCGCCGGTGAGCCGTCCGCGGTCCCGGCCGCGTACCACAAGCTCGCCGGAACCACCGTTGCCCAGGAAATCGCCCGTGCGGCCATGGAGTTCGGCTCGCCGGAGGCGCTCGTCAAGGGCACCGACATCGAGTTCATGTGGCGGCAGGCGATCCTGGAGACCATCGGCGGCGGCACCTCCGAAACCATGCGCGGACTCGTCGCCCGCCAGGCTTTCGACCTCGGCGCCCGCACCTGACGCGCCACGCTTCGCCCGGTCGAGTGGGGCCGACGTTCCCGTGGCGCGAGCCGGCGCGTCAGTTGAGCGAGCCCTCCATGCCGCTGTAGATCTCGGTGGCCTCGCAGAAGGCGAAGCCGTGCGCCTCCGCGTACGCCATGGCCTCGTCGACTTTGGTCAGGTCCGTGGCCAGGTCGTGGCCCCAGCCGTCGGCGTGTGCGGGGGCCAGGAGTTCGTCGCGGTGCGTGCGCAGATTGGCGCGCGCCGCGGCGACCGCGTGCGGAGGGACCAGGCCGCCTACCGAGTAGTTCCCGGTGATGGTGGGCTCCGCCGCCCAGTCGCGGCTCGGGAACACCTCGGCCAGCGCGTCGTACAGCGGAGTCGGCAGGCCGAAGCCGACGTCGTCGACGCCCGCGGTGGCACACACCCGGGTCGGCCAGGTGTAGCCCCGCGACATCCAGCCGGGGTGGAAAATGGCCGCGAACTCGACGACGCTGAAGGGGACTTCGCTGTCGATGAGGACGCCGGGCGGGTGTTCGCGCCCGGTGTCGGGATCGCGTACGGTCGGCGCGCCGGAGCGCAGTGCGGCGCCGGCCGCCCGCAGGATCCGCATGCGCCACGACATGTGCTCGCGCAGCGCCCCCGCCTCGGGGATGACGCCTTCCGTCGAAGGGGTGGCGTGCGCGGCGAGCCCGGGGTGCAGGCGGTCGAGCATCTCGCGGGCGAGCGCCGGGACTTCCTCCGGCGTGGCGGCCAGATAGCGCCCGATGTCGTGGACGACCTGCGCAGGATCGTCCCCGGTGACGAAGAACGGGCGGCCCCACACGTGCAGCCTGGTGTCGAACGCGTCCACGCCCAGCCCCTTGGCGGCGTCGATCGCCCCGACCGCCCACTGCTTGGCCTCGAACCGCGTCCGGCGGACGGCCACCGCCCGGTCGAGGAGGTCGTCGAGGCCGTCGTCGTCGCCGACCCCGGCGATGTACGGCAGTAGGCGGTCCTGGACGAGGGCCAGGTCAACGGGGTGGAAGCTTGTGTCGAAACCCATGCGTGCCGACGATACCCGGTCGGGGGCCGCCGGTCGGAGCCGGTTCGGCAGGGCGGCTCACACCGCCGCGCCGATCGTCCGACTGCCGCCCCGGCACCGCGCGTTGCGGCGCCGCCGTCACTTGAGGAGCGACCGGGCGGCGTCGACGGCTTCGCGCTGATGGGGCTGGAGGTCCTGGCCGGCGAAGCCGGAGACGATCGGGAGGAACGGGTCGTCCAGCGTGCGGACTCCGGCCATCGCCTCGATCACCGCGAGGCCGCAGAAGGGGACGTACGACGGGTTGTAGCCGCCCTCGTGCGACATCACGACCCGGCCGCCGCACAGGTCGGCCGCGGTGTCGAGCAGGCGTTCGGTGAGTGCCCGGTAGCCCTCGGAGGTGACCATCTGGCGGGCCATCGGGTCCATCGCACTGGCGTCGAACCCCGAGGCGACCAGCACGAGTTGCGGCTCGAAGGCACGGAGCGCGGGGACGACCACGGTGTCCATCGCGTACAGGTAGGCCCCGTCGCCGGAACCGGCCGGGAGCGGGACGTTGACGGCGGAGCCCAGCCCCGCCCCCTCGCCGCGCTCGTCGCGGTACCCGCTGCGCGGCGGGAAAACGTCGTCCTGGTGCAGCGAGATCGTCAGGACGTCCGGGTCGGCGTAGAACGCCTTCTGGGTGCCGTTGCCGTGGTGCACGTCCCAGTCGAGGACGGCGACGCGCTCGATGCCGCGCGCCGCCATGGCGTGCCGGACCGCGACGGCGACGTTGCCGAAGATGCAGAAGCCCATGCCGGTCTGCGGTTCGGCGTGGTGGCCCGGCGGCCGCACCAGGGCGTACGCGTTGTCCACGACACCGTCCAGCACCGCGTCGACCGCCACGATGGCGCCGCCCGCGGCGAGCGCCGCGATCTCGTACGCGCCCTGGCCGAACGGGCTGAGGCCGTCGCCCGCGTCGCCGCCCTTGGGCAGCAGGCTCTCGGCCCGCACCCGGTCGAGGTGCGCGCGGTCGTGCACGCGCAGGATCTCCTCCTCGGTGGCCGCGCGCGGTGCCAGCCGCACCAGTTGGTCGGCGAGCCCCGAGACCACCAGGAGTTCGTGCAGGCGGCGCTTGGTCTCCGCGTTCTCGACGTGGACCAGCGGCTGGAGCCCGGCGGCGGGGTTCGAGGGGAACAATCCCGCGTGGGTTCCGGTGTCATGCCAGCCGAAGATCTCGTGGTAGACGTATCCGGTGGTCATTGCGGCCTCCTCGGCGCATCGCGGTCCGGCGTTGGGGATGCAAGCCTCGGGCGCGCGGGGTGGGCGGCGGGTCCGTGAGTTCACGGACAAGTTCGCGCGTCAGGCCACCGAGGGGTGCCCCGGCGGGACGCGGTGCGGGTGAACGAGGCGCGATCGCCCAGGTCCCCGGACCCGGGACGCGGGCGCACCAGGCCGTTGCGCGCCGCGACGGCGGCCAACTCGCTGCGCGAGCGGCAGTCGAGCTTGCCGAGCAGGCGTTCCACGTACGTCTCCACCGTGCGGCGCCCGATGGTGAGCCGGTCCGCGATCACCGGGTTGGCGTGCCCGGCGGCGATGGCGGTGAGCACGTCGACCTCGCGCATGGTGAGGCCGCTCTCGTTGGGATACGCGCGCGTGAGCAGCACCGCCCCGGCGTACGACGACCGCCCGGCGGCGAGCAGGACCGCCTGGAGCCAGCGCCGGCCGACGGGCCACAGGAACTCCAGGCGCGGTTCGCGCAGCGCCGCGAAGCGGACGGCCAGCGAGCGGAGCCCGGCGTCCTGCGCGGTCGGCCCTTCCGGCCGCGCGCGCAGCGGCAGCACGCGGCCGTCGGGAGTGACCCGGTTCCCCGTCCAGTCGGGACCGTACGCCGCGTCCACCTGCGGACTCAGGCACGGGTCGACATGCGGTACGAGGAACGCCGCAACCTCCGCCACAAAGGCCCGCGCCGCCTCCCCGAACGCCGCCGGGCGTCCGGCGCTCATCTGGATGAACCCGGCGGGCCGCCCCGCCTCGTCGCGCAGGCAGGCACCGAGCCCGTCGTCGTAGCCGGCCGGTGCGAGCCAGTCGCGATAGTGCGGCGAGCCCCGGAAGCCGAGGCCCTCGTCGTCCATCAGCAGCGGCAGGTCCGAATTGCGCAGCAGCCGCCCCCACACGGTTCCCGGCATGCCGGTCAGGTCGGCCGAGACGCCGCTCGGGTAGCCCTGCTCGGCGACCACCGCATAGCGCGACGCGACCGGGTCCCATCCCGTGACCTGCACGGCGCTCAGCTCCGGCAGGGCGAGTGCGAGCGCGTCGAACGCCTGTCTCCAGTCGGCACCGCCGGGCCGGTTGAGGGCAAGGCCCACCCCGACCGCCGCGGCGACCGTACGTCTTTCCATGTCCGCCTCCTCGTGCCCGCCCGGCGCCGACCCGGCCGCCGATGGAGGTACATCGTTTGACCGCAAACAATGCGCCGTCAAGCTCCCCGCCCCACCGAGCCCTACGAAGCACCGCCGAGTGGCCTAAGATGATCGGCCAGACGGCAAGCGCAGCCGACGCCCCGATCAGCGGGAAACAGGCCAGATCCGTCATCGACCTCACCAGGGTCCGGCGTTGGCGGCGGTGGTCAACCGGCCTGGTGGGTAGTGGTGTTCGGGGTGGGGGCTGCCCGCGGGGGTGATCGGGCCATCCGGATACTTGGGCCATGAACATCTACGACACGATCGGCACTTCGTACGTCCACACCCGGCAGCCGGATCCGCGGATTGCCGCGCAGATCCACGCGGCGCTGGGGGACGCGTCCGACGTGATCAACATCGGGGCCGGCAGCGGCTCGTACGAACCGCCTCAGACGGTCCTCGCAGTCGAGCCCAGCGAGGTCATGATCGCGCAGCGGCCGCCCGGTGCCGCGCCCGCCGTGCGCGCGGTGGCCGAACGCCTGCCGGTGCGCGACGGCGCCGCCGATGCCGTCATGGCCCTGCTGACCATCCACCACTGGACCGATCCGGAGGCCGGGATCGCCGAGCTGCGCCGGATCGCCAGGCGCCGCATCGTGGTCCTGACGTGGGACCAGCAGGTGTTCCGCGAACGGTTCTGGCTGGTGCGGGACTACCTCCCGCAGGCCGCCGAGTTCGACGACGAGCGGGCCATGCCGATCGACGTCGTGGCCGAACTGCTGGGCGGGGCATGGCAGGAGCCCGTGCCCATCCCGCACGACTGCACCGACGGCTTCGGTGCCGCGTTCTGGCGGCGGCCGCAGGCGTACCTGGACCCCCGGGTACGCGCCGGCATCTCGATGCTCGCGCAGACCGGCGACGCCGCCCTGGCGCCCGGCCTGGCCGCGCTCGAGGACGACCTGAACACCGGTCGCTGGCAGGACCGTTACGCCGATCTATTGGCACTGGACAGCATCGACGTCGGCTACCGCCTCCTCGTCGCCGAACTCTGACCGCCGCGGTCGCGGCCACGACCCGTTTGGGCCAGGCCGGCGTGCGCCGTCCGGCCGCAACCCGTACCCTCCGGCGCCCGGTTCTCCGACCGGGAAGAACAACGATCCTGGGCCCGTCCGTCCGGCGCGCCAACCAACCGTGTCGGCTGGCGACCTCGATCATGATTTGTGACTCTGAAGAGACGGCGCCATCCGGACGCCGTTCGATCGTGAGGAGATCTCATGCTCACCAAGCTGCACCCGACAACGGAGGCCGTGGCCTCGTCGGTCGAGCAGACGGCGCTGACCGCGCTGCTCGCGGAGGACGAGGCGCCCATCAGCGACGCGCCCATGCCGTGCCCGGCGTCGGCGTACTTCCTTCTGCTTCTCCTCTCCCCGAAGCAGCCCAAGGAAAAGGGCCGGTAGGTCCCCTGGTCCGACTTCACCCGCCCTGACAGGAGGCTCCACAAGCCATGCCAGTCACCGCAGACGCGCTGCGCGACGAATACGCCGACGCAGTTGAGCGGATGGCGGGTCGCGCCCTCGACGCCCTTGCGGGCGGCGGGGGTGCGGTCGTGTTCCCGGATCCGCCCTCCACCGCCGAACTTGCCGCCGTACGGGTGCTCGGCCCCGATGTCTTCGCCCCCGCCCTGATGGATTCCCGGCCGCCCGATCCGGAGACGGCGACGGTGGTGGCGAGTGCCTTCCGGGTCTTCCCGCCCGCCGACGGCCCCGGAGCCCACGCGTCGCCGGCGGTCTGGCGGGACTGGGCCGCCGGACGCCTCGCCGTCCAGGCCGGTGCCGTGATCCCGGCCGTCGCGGCGCCGGAACGGCCGCCCCAGGGCGGCGGCTGGCAAGCGTGGTCGCTTGCGATGGCGCAGTTGTCCGCGCTGGCGCTGCCCGGCCTCGAAGGCCCGGTCCACGACGCCGCGCGGCGCGACCCGCTCTCGTTGTCCCGGGGCGCGGTCCGTGCGCTGTTGCGGCGCGACCACCGCACTGCCGTACGCCTCACGCGCTGGCTGGCCTGGTCGGAGCGCGCCGGGGTGACGCTGCCGGTGGAGGTGCCGCCGATGCTGGTACGCCTGCGGCAGATCGGGGACGGAAGCGCCCGTTCCGCGCTGGAGATGGCGTTGGCCGACCGACTGTCCGCGGAATCGGCCCGACACACCGAAAAGCCGCCGCCGACGGAAGAGCCGCCGTCGAACGCAGACGAGCCGTCGACCGGCGACACGCAGGCCACCGGAGAACCGCGATGACCGACGCCGCGACCGACACCGAACTGCTCGCCACCGCGCAGCGGTGGTCCTCACGCGCGCTGCACTGGCTGCACACCCGGTACCGCACCGGGCAGGGCGACCTTCCGCCGGACGCCACCGTGGACTTCGCCGATCCGGACAGCGCGTACAAGCCCCTGGGTGAGGCCGCGCTCGCAGCGTCCCTCGTGCTGCGCGACGGCGTCGCCGGGGCACGCGACCTCGAGGCGGCACGCGACCTGATGGACCTGTGCTGGCGGCAACTGCACGGCGGCGACCTGCTGTACGAAAGGCAGCTGCGGCACATGCTGCTCACCGATCCGGTGGAGACGTACGCCCACTTCGCCCGCGTCGGATACCGGCATCAGCCGCTGGAAGACCTGCTTGACTCGTTCACCCGCCTGCGCGCGCCCAACGCCGTCGAGTTGCTGCCGAACCGCAGGCTGGCGGTGGCCAACGCGCGGCGCGTGATCGGCCTCGGGGACCGGCCGGACTGGACCTCGCTCTCGGCGGCCACGTGGCTCGGCGCCCTGCCGGAGCCGTGGGCGGTCGATTGGAGCACCGGGTACAGCATCACCCACACGGTGTTCCACCTCACCGACTGGGGTGCCCGGCCCGAGGGCCTGCCCGCCGCCGTACGCGACTACTTGCGGGACTGGCTGCCGGTGTGGGTGGACATCTGGCTGGAGGTCGGCCAGTGGGACCTGGTCGGCGAACTCCTCATCGTGGACGCGTGTGTCGGCGCCCCCGTGTGCGATTCCGCCACCTGGGACCGGCTCGCCGCCGTCCAACACCCGGACGGCCTCACACCGCGCGACACCGATCCGGTCGAGGACGACCCCGCGGAGGCGTTCCGGGACCACGAACACACCGCAGTCGTCGCGGTGATCGCCGGCACCGCCACTTTGTCGCGCGTGCTGGACGCGTCATCCGCGACCCGATGACCCACCGCGAACCGCCGCGCCACGATGCCCCGCCGGTCGACCGCGACCAGGCGACCGGTACGGCGGCCACGATCGGCACGGCGGACATTCTCGCCGATCTCGTCCAAGCGTCCCCCGGCGCAACGGCCGTGACGTTGGCGGCCATCCACGACGGACGCTCCGAAGTGCTGTGTCATGGTCGTGAGTTCGCAGGCGGTGCGCCGGCGACACCCGCCACGGCGTACGAGGTCGGCTCGGTGACCAAGACCTTCACCGCGTTGCTGCTCGCGGACTCGGTGGCGCGAGGGGAGGTGCGCCTCAGCGACCCCGTCGACGCGTACCTCCCGGCCGGATGCCGCCCGAGGGTCGCCGCCGGAGGTCCGATGACGCTGTTGCACCTGGCCACTCACACGTCGGGACTGCCCAGGCTGCCGCCGGGGCTGGCCGTGCGTGCCCTGCCGAACTGGTCGGACAATCCGTACGCCGCATTCTCCGACGACCAGTTCCGCGCCGCCCTCCCGCGCACCCGGGTCACCAACAGGCCCGGCAGCAGGGTCCGTTACTCGAACTACGGGGTGGCGCTGCTGGGTCGCCTGCTGGCCGGGGCGGCGGGACGGACCTACCCGGAACTGCTGGCGGAACGTGTCTGCCGTCCGCTCGGCCTCACCGCGACCGGATGCGCTCCCGATCCCGTGGCGCAGGCTGTCGGGCACCGGCGCGGACGGCCGCTGCCGCCGTGGCGGATCCCGGGACTGCCCGCGGCGGGCGCGCTCCGCTCGACCGGGGACGACATGTTGCGGTACCTGGCCGCCCACCTGACGCCGACGAGCACGCCGCAGGCCGGCGCGCTATCGACAGGCGCGCTACCGACCGGCGCGCCGCCGATGGCGGACGCGCTGCGCGAGGTGCGGAAACCACGCTTGAGCCGGGCCCGTTCGGGCGACGAACTGTGCCTGGTCTGGAACTCGCGCCAAGTAGGGGGCCAGAGCGTGGTGTTCCACGCCGGTGCCACGCGCGGGTTCGTCGCTTTCCTCGGGTTCGCCCCGCAAAGCGGCACCGCACTTGCGGCCATGACCAACACCGGTCCGACGCTGACGGGCGCGTTCGTGCAGACCGCGTACTCCGCCCTGCGCGGACTCATGGCCACGCCCTGAGTGTTGCGGAACGCGGCGCCGTCACGGATGTGCGGCGGGTGCCGATCCTGCTGTCGGGCGGCCATGGGATGGTTGCACCCATGGGGATCTTGGCGCCGGGGCGGCGCGGACATGTCGCCGCGGCCACCGGCCTTCTCGGCGCCGCGCTTCTGCTGACCGGCTGTGGTGAGCAGCGGGGCACGGACGCGGCGGTCAGCGCGCCGAGCGCCGCCGCCCGGAGCACCGCCCCGAACGCAACCGGCCCGGACGCAACCGGCCCGAGCACCACTGCTCCGAGCACGGCACGGAGCGTTGCGCCGAGTGCCGCCGCGAACGAGAGCGAGAGCGCGGGTGCGACCGAGACCGCCGCCTCCCCGCTGGGGCCGCCCGCGTACGTCGAGCCGGGGATCGTCGACGGAGCCCCGCACAACGGCGCCAACAACGACTACCGCCGACCGGGCGAGATGTCGGCCGCCGATGAGGCCGCTGCGCAGCGTGAGGCAGCGCGTATCGAGCCGGTGCTCAGGCAGTTGTGGACAGCGCGTACCTGGGATCCCCGGACCGTACGCGAGGCGCTGCTCCGCCTTGGGTACGAGGAGGAGCGGACCGGCCCCATGGGTGAGCCGCTCGGCGGCACGCTTTCCGTGCAGCCGATGGCGCCCCGCCACGAGGTGGACCACTACGTGACCCCCGAGGGAGCCAGGATCGCGCTTCGCGTCGGTGGAGACGCGTGTGTCACGGCCTGGGTGCAGCAGGCGAACTTCACGGTGAAGGTCAACGGCGGGTTCGCGGAGACCGGTTGTTTCGAGCCCGCCGTCGGCCACTGAGCCGCGTACCTGCCGTTGATGCGCCCGGGGCCTATGGATACTGCGGCGACGCGGTCATGTAGGTCACCTGGAAACCGGAGTTCGCCGGGGCGCCGGACGCCGTGAAGCAGGCGACGGTCAGGGTGACGTCGTTCTTGGCGGCGTAGTCGTTGCGGATCACGGACGAGCAGTAGCCGCCGCCGGTCGCGGTGACGTGCGTGTAGCTGGAGAGGTAGCCGACGTCGAAGCGGACGGTGTACCGGCCGGTCCCGGTCCGTGTGACGGACGCGTTGCCCGGCCGGGACATCCACGGTGCGGTGACCGTGGGCGCGGCGGCGGCCGGGGAGTCGGCGACGACGAGGCCGACGCCGTGCGGTACGCGCCGGTCGTCGAGCAGGCTCTGGCCGCCGGTGTGGCTCAGCGCGAAGCCGGTGTCGGCCGGGGCGCCCGCGTACGTCGTGCACGCGATCGACGCGGTGCCGCCGCCCAGGCCGGTGACCGCGCAGTGCCGTGCCGCGTTACCGACCGGAGTCACCTGCGCCGTCGACGTGCCGGGCGGAACAGCCATGGTGTAGCTGCCCGTTCCGGTCCGGGTCACGGCCCCGGTGTTCTGCCGGGACGCCGGTGCGGGCTCCTGGCGGCCGGCCGCCGCGTCGGACGCGTGGACGTACCCGCGCGAAACCCCGAGCGTGTTCGGACCGTTCTGGGTGCCGCCGAGGAACATCCCGGTGAACGGTACGTCCGCCGGCGCGCCGAAGCGGTCGAAGCACGCCACCTCGACGGCCTCGTCGACCCCTTGCTGCCACCATGACACGGTCTGGCAGGACGCTCCGGTGTCGGAGAAGACGTTGACGGCGGCGTGGGCGACGCCGCCGGGCGCACCCGTATCCGGCAGGGTGATGACGTGCCTGCCTGTCGCGACGTGCGTGACCTGCGCCTTCCGGCCCGATTGCGCGCCGAGCCGCCAGGAACCGTACGTCCAGTTGCTCTCCGCGTTGCCCGGATGCTGGGGGGAGGGGCCAAGGTCTCGTGTGGTCCCGACGGGGTCGTCCGGGTAGCGGAGCTGCCAGAAGCCCCAGGTCGCGCGAATGGTGAGCGGGGGAGGAGGCGGGGGATCGACCACAGGGTTGCCGCTGCCGCCGCTGCCGCCGGTTCCGTTGCCGCCGCCGTTCCCGTCTCCGTTGCCCTGGCTGCCGGTGCCGCCGTCGCCACCAACACCACTGGATCCCCGGCCGGTTGGGGAGGTCGCCGGGTTCTCGGTCCGGAGGGTGCCGTCGGGGTTCGTCGCGGCGGGCGTGCCCGTTTCGGTCCCCGAAGGCCCAGGGGGGGATCCGCCCCCGGGCGGAGGCAGGGCGCCCGGCGGTCCCGACTGCGTCGGAGCACTCCCGGTCGGCGCCGGGCTTTCGGTTCCGGGGGGAGAACTTCCCTCGCCCGTACCGCCGTCGGGGGGCGCCGAGACTCCTGCCTCCGGACGGCCGGACCCGCTCGCCGCCTGCGACGCGTCGCCGGGCGCGACCGCCGCCAAGGTCACCGCGGCAGCCGTCCCCAACGCCACCAACGCGCCGCCGACGCGCACCGCCAAGGGGTTCTCGGCCGCGACGCGGGTCGTCGCGTTCACCGCGGAATTGACCCCGGGTACGCGCAAGGCCTGCCGCAGCATCGCGTCGCTCGTCGTCCGCGCGGCGGACGCGACCGGGCGCGCCACGCTCTGCGACGCCGTCCGGACCACCCGGCCGACCGCGGCGAACGGTCCGGCGCCGGTCGAGCCCGCGCCGCCCAACACCGTCCCGACGTCGGCGACGGCGCCCTCGACGGCCGCCCCGGCCGCCGGGGGAGGAGGGAGCGTACGTGCCGGGGCGGCGGGGCCGCGACCCGTCCACCAGGCCAGGACTGTCCGGCGGCGTTCGTCGTCGTCCGCGTTCTGCTGGGCGGCGACGAGAGCGATGCCCGGTCCGAGGGCCCACTGCTTCTCGCACACGGCGTCGCGCATCACGGTCGAGCAGTGTGAGCACACCGGCGCGTGCTTCTTGAGCGCCGCGTACTCCTTGCGAGTCGGCACCAACCTGGGCCCGGTGCGGTCGTCGGCGAACAGGGAGTGCAACGGACCCTGCGGCTCCGTGAGTTCGCGGTAGCCGGGGCACGAGCGCATCGCCCGCGCGGCGGCCAGGAGCCCGATCTGCTCGAAGACCTTTGACATCCCGCGGCTCAGCTCGGTGTGCACCTTCTTGTCCGGCCAGTCCAGGTACGCCGCCAGTTCGGCACCCTTGAACTCGCGCATCTCGGCGAGGCTCCGGTCCAAGTAGGCGCTGACGACGGTGCGTTGGGCACGGGACAGGGAGGCCGCCGCGTCGAAGAGCGCGTCGAACGCCTGCTGTTTGCCGTACACCAGGCCCGGCTCCGCGGGTCCGGCGGCGACGCCCACGGTGCGCGCGGGAGAGTCCTCGGAAGCGGGGTCGCCGTCCTCGAACTCCGCGTCGGTGCGCCGCTTCTTCGCCTTGAACTGCTCGATCAGGACGTAGCGGGCGATGCCCCACAACCATTGGTCGACGCCGTCCCTGATGTCGGCGTTCCTGGCGATGCCGTCGAGTGCGCGGACGAAGACCTCGCTCACGCAGTCGTCGGCGTCGACGCCGGACGGCAGCTTTGCCCGGAACCAGCGCCGCAGCCCCTCATGGTGCTTCTCGTAGAGCGCGATGCGGGCCGCCTCGTCCCCGGCGCGCAGGCGCTGCCACTGGTCGTCCGAGGACACGTCGGAGGTTGCTTCCGCGGTCAGGTCCGCGGATACGTCCGCGGCTGTTCCCGCGCCCGTGCCGACGGTCTCGTCCGACGCGTCGGCCGTCGTGTCCGCGGCCAAGTCCGGGGCGAGCCGCGCGTGTTCGGACGCCATCCCGCCGGGGCGGTCGTCCGGGTGGGGTTGTGTCATCACACCCTCCTCGAAGGCGACGTGGTGAGTCACCGGAGACGTGGTGCGAGGGAGCCCGTTCTCTCCAACTCGGGTGGAGCAATTATCCGAGACCGCCGACCGGTTGGCAGGCCGATCCGAAACGCGGGCGTCGGCAGCGGCAAGCGGCGAGCCGTAAAAGTCCTCGAACTACCCCAAAAGTTCCGCCGAGAGAGCTGGGCGAAAAGTTCCACGAAAAGTTTCCGCGGAACCCGAGAGATGCGGCGATCCCGTGCCACGTCCCCGGTGAACCGGCCGCTCTCCGCGGCCTCCGTACGGCATGCGGCCCGGCCGACAGTCGGACCGGTCCGGACGCCGCCGTCCCCGCAAAGGAATTCGGCTCATGCAAGAACACGTGGACAAGCTGACCCTCGCCCTTCAAGCCGCCTGGATCATCGGCCCCATCGTGATCGTTCTGACCGCGCTGCGGGTGGCGCGCCTGCGCAGCGCGGGCGTGCGTACGACCGGCATCGCCGTTGCGACCCGGCGGGAAGCGCGCACGCGGACCGTGACCGACTCGAACGGGCGCAACCGCTGGGAGACCTACTACGTCGATGTGACCGACGTCAGCTACGCGGACCGGGCGGGCAACCGCTACCACTGCACCGTCGACGGCCGGTACGACTACGGCGAGGGCGTGCCTCTTGTCTTCACGCCGCGCCGTCCGGACCGTGCGCAGCACGCGTCGGCCGCGTCGTACGGCCGGGTGCTGGTTGCGATCGTCGGGTTTGCGGTCGTGGTGGCCGCGCTGTTGTACGCGCGCCAGGAAGTCTCCAGCGACATCGACCAGTTCTGCTCGGGTCTGAACGCGGACGCCCGCGCCTTCCACGACTGCTGACCCGGCAGAGTGTCGAAACTCGCGGCCGTCAAGGCGACGGGTGAGAGTCGGCCCAGGGTGTGCTTCCTCGGTCAGCCGGCCGCAGTGCCGGGCGTCCGGGCGACAGCGGCGGCGCGTGCGGCCGATGCGAGGGCTGGTGAAGTAGCGGTCTCGGCGTGTCGTTTGGCCCCGACTTCCCGGGTAGTACTGCTGCGTGGTCCGCAACGGGGGCTGTGGCTCGCGGACCGCGTCGTCACGACCCGCCCGCGGCAAGAGCTCCGTACCGTCCGATCGGCCGACTTCGAGGGGAAGTACTCATGGCATGTCCGTACTGCGGCGGCGAGGGAACCCATGCCGTCGGGTGTCCGGGGGCAGGTCAGCAGAACCCGGCGGGGTCCCCGCAGGGGTACCCGCCCGGTCAGCAGCCCTACGGGGGCCGGCAGCAGGGCGGCGAGCCGTATTCGGGGCAGCAGTACCAGGGCCAACAGCCCTACCCGGGGCAGCAGTACGGCCAGCCCTACCCGGCCGCACCTCCGCCGCCCGGAGACTGGGGCATGCAGGGTCCGGGCCAGGGCCAGATCCGCCGGGTCAGCTCGATGGTCACCGCGCTCAACGTCCTCATCGGCGTCACGATCGCCGGCGCCGTGTTGTCGGTGTTCGCGTACGTCCAGCGCGCCATGCTGGTCGGCGACGTCCTGGACGGCGAACTCAAGTCCAAGGAGGACGCTGACGACGCCGACGCGTTCGTGAGCGCGACCGGCATCAGCATGCTGGTCTTCCTGGCGGCCGGCATCGTGTTCATGATCTGGCTGCACCGCGCGCGCAAGAACATCGAACTGTTCGGGCCGCCGCCGCACGGCAAGCTCGGTGCCGGGTGGGCGATCGGCGGATGGTTCGTCCCGCTCGCGAACCTCGTGCTGCCCAAGCTCGTCGTCGACGACGTCTGGCGCGGCTCCGAGCCGACCGGTTCACCGGCCGAGCAGCGGTCGGGCAAGACCCTGATCCTCGCGTGGTGGCTCGTCTTCGTGGTCTCCGAGGTGCTGTTCTTCGCCGGTACGTTCACCCGCGGCGACGACGGCAACGAGGACGGCATGCCCAAGCTGACCAAGGCCGAGGACCTCGACGCGTGGCAGACGGCCGACTGGCTTCTGGCCGCCGGGTACGGCCTGCTCGTCGTGGCCGGCGTGCTCGCGATCATGGTCGTCCGGCGCATCAGCGCCGCCCAGGCCGCCCGCGGCGCCTGATCCACAACCGCTCCCGCAGCACCGCGTAGGCCGCCCCGGCGAACCCCTGGGCGGCCTACGCCGGATCGGTCCCTACCGGGTTCGACCCTCCCGGCCTCGGTCCTGTTCCACGGCTCCCGGAAAACTTGGGCCCGTGCGGAATCCTTTTCGCTCCCTGCCGCCTCTTGTTCGTGTACCGGCCGAACGGGCCGGGGGAAGTGGGAGGGAACATCCATGGTTGTCGGCCTGATTGTGATCGGGGCTCTACTGGTGGGTGCATGCAGTTGGCACCTGACGCGGCGCTACAAGAGCCGCAGCTGACCAGGTCCTGTGCGGGACCCGCGCGGGAGGCGTTCCGATATGAGTAGGCACATGAACCCACGCCCTTCCTGGCCGGACGAGCGGCTGATCAAAGCCGCCCAGGACGGTGACATCACGTCGCTGACCGCGGTCGTCATGGAATCGCAGCCCCATGTGCGCAGGTTTGCGATGTCGCTGTGCGCCTCGCCGCAGGACGCGGAGGACGCGGCGCAGGAGGCGCTGATCATCCTCTACCGGAAGATCGGCACCTTGCGGGCCAGCGGCGCGCTCGCGTCGTGGATGTTCCGAATCGTGCGCAACGAGTGCCTCCGGCATGTACGCACGCTCGTCTCGCGCAGCGACCAGGCGCCGGCCGAGACGGACACGTACGCGGAACCGTCCGCCGAAGACGCGGTGCTGCGCTCGTTGGAAGCGGAGCTGATCGCGGCCGCGGTGAGCGCTCTTCCGCGCGACCAGCGGCAGGTGCTGATCATGCGCGACGTGCAGGGCCTGCCGGGCAGGACGGTCGCCCGTTCGCTCGGTCTGAGCAACGCGGCGATGAAGTCGCGGCTGCACAGAGCACGCGTGGCCCTGCGCCAGGCCCTGGCGGCGGGCGACCCGGCAGATAGAGCTGATGGAGCAGTTGGAGCGGGTGGAGCCGGTGCGGTGGACGAGGTGCCGGCCGCGGTCGTCGGGCGACGGATCGGAAAGGAGCCGGGACCGTGGAAATCGTGAACGCCGGGGATGACACCGCGCACGCGGACGGCACCGCGCACGCCGTACGGTCCGCGCCGGGAGCGGTGGCCCTGGCGGCCGCCGTACGCCCCGCGGCACCGGCGACGAACTTCGCCAGCCGCTCCGTTCCGCGCCATCTGGCCCGCGGCGTCATCGGGGTCGGGCTGATCGTCGGCGCGATCGCCCTGGTTCCCGTCGTGGGCCCGGTCGCCCTGCTCGCGGCGCCGTCGGCACTGGTGGCGTTTCGCGGCTGCCCCACGTGCTGGCTGATCGGGTTGGCGCAGACCATCTCCCGCGGTCGCGTGGAACGTCGGTGCGACGACGGGGTGTGCACCCTCGGCAAGCCGCGGCAGGAGGCCGAGGACCCAGGGCCGCGGTCATCGCGTCCGGGGACACATGTTCGCCCAGGGAGGTGAGAATCGCGGCAGGACGTCCTGGGGGTCTTGGGCGATGCCCTCGGGGTGCTGTCCGTCCGCCATGCCGCCCGCCCGGCCGCCGAGTTGTCTCGTCGGCAGGAACAGTGCGGCTCCGCGGTCCTCGGGTGCGACACTCGCCACGGCCTGACGGTGTGCCCCGCAAGTAGATGTCCGGGCAGGCGGCCGGCGGCGACGGCCACCTGTCCGGCACGTCCCGCAGCCCTGACTGCGATGCCGTAGGGCCGGTGCGGACCGGTCGATGCCCGTGGCGCGGCCGGCCGCCTCGGACCGGCACTCCGCAGGGCGGAGTGCGGAGGGCGGAGTGCGGTATCAACGGCGGTATGGACACCGATGCACTCGAACAACTGCTGGACGAGATCTTCGACCACGCTGTCGTGCACCACGGATACACCGACTACATGCGCGACTACGAGGTCATCGTCTACATGACGGCAGATCCCCGTAGCGGCGTCGCGCCGGCCTACCTGCGGTACCTCTTCCGGTACTGCGTCGAGGCGCGGTGCGAGACTTCGGTGCAGCCGGAGACGTGGAAGGTCTCCTTGGACGACCGGCTCATCGTCCACGAAACCGGCGCCGACCTCGACGGGTACGTCTGGGGTGTGAAGTGGCACTGCCTGTATCCCGGAGCCCGGCTCCTCCCCGGGTCGGCGGCGACCCGGCGCTGGTCGAAGGCCCTCGGGATCGAGTTTCACGAGGTCCGCATCGAGACCAATGCGCACAACCTGAACCTGGTCTTCTCCGACCTTCAGGTGAATCAAGTGCCTGTGGGATACGCGCCGTTCGTCACCGACTGACACCGGTCCGCCGCTCTGCCGCGGGGACTGTACGCGGGCCGCGGCCCGGGCGCCCGCGCACGGCGTGGCCGGGAGGCGCGTACCAGAGGCCGGGAGAGCGGCCGCTGCCCGGCAAGCCGGGAAAGGCCCACGTGACCGAGTCGGGGCACGCGCCAGACCGTTGCGGGCGGCGCATTTGCATTTCGGCAGGCGGGGCATCCGGCGGGTGCGGGCGGATCCGCGAAGCCGGGGCTGTTCGTAGGCGGCCCGCCGCCGGCGGCCCGTCGCCTCCGTGCCGGATGCTTCGACCCTGATCCCGACGGGCGGACGAGGCTTGCCTCGCGAATCGTTGTATGTATATAACAGTTATAGATCTACAACGATTGGGGCGCGCGTGTCCAAGGGAGTACCCGACGAGCTCGACGGCCGCCGCAAGGCGGTCATCCTCGCGACGTGCTGCATGAGCCTGTTCATCGTCGGCCTCGACAACACGATCCTGAACGTCGCGCTCCCGTCCATCGGCCGCGATCTGGGCGCCTCGGTCTCCGGCCTGCAATGGGCCACGGACGCGTACACACTCGTCCTCGCCGGGCTGCTGATGCCGGCCGGTTCCACCGCGGACCGGATCGGCCGGCGGCGGGTGTTCCGCACGGGTCTGATCGTCTTCGCGATCGGCTCCCTCGCCTGCGGCCTGGCTCCTGGGCTCGGGTGGCTCGTGGCGTTCCGCGTCGTCCAGGCGATCGGCGGTTCGATGCTCAACCCGGTCGCGATGTCGATCATCACCAACACGTTCACCGACCCGCGCGAGCGCGCCCGTGCGATCGGCCTGTGGGGAGCGGTGGTCGGCATCAGCATGGCTCTGGGGCCGGTGCTCGGCGGTGCCCTCGTCGAGGGCCTGGGCTGGCGCTCGGTGTTCTGGATCAACCTGCCGGTGGCCGCGGCGGCGTTGTACCTGACGTCGCGGTACGTCCCGGAGTCCAAGGCGCCGCACGCGCGCCGCTCCGACCCGCTCGGCCAGGTGCTGGTCGTCGTGTTCCTGGTCGCGCTCACCTCCGGGATCATCGAGGGCCCGGGCCACGGGTGGGCGAGCCCGTGGATCGTCGGGCTGTTCGCGCTGTCCGCCGCGAGCCTGGCCGCCCTGGTGATCCATTCGGGACGCCGTACCGAACCGCTCCTGGACCCGCGCTTCTTCCGCAGCGTCCCGTTCAGCGGCGCGACCGTGACGGCGGTGTGCGCCTTCGCGGCGATGTCCGGCTTCCTCTTCCTCAACACGCTCTACCTGCAAGAGGTACGCGGCTACTCGCCGTTCGAGGCAGGGCTGCACACGCTGCCCATGGCGGTCGCGACGATGGTGTGCTCGCCGCTGTCGGGGCGGCTGGTCGCGGCGGTGGGACCGCGGCCGCCACTTCTGGTGGCAGGCGTCGGGATGGCGGTCAGCGGACTGCTGCTGACCGGCCTCGGCGACGACACGCCGACCGCGCTGCTGATCACCTCGTACGCCGTGTTCGGACTCGGCTTCGGCATGGTGAACGCGCCGATCACCAACACCGCGGTGTCCGGCATGCCGCGTGCGCAGGCCGGGGTGGCCTCCGCGGTCGCCTCGACCAGCCGTCAGGTCGGCCAGGCGCTCGGCGTGGCGGTGATCGGTTCGACGCTCGCGGCATCGAGTGCGGCGGGCGGCGGTGTCGGGAACGGCCTGGCGGCGGCCACCCACACGGGCTGGTGGATCGTGACCGGCTGCGGGGTGGCCGTGCTCCTGCTCGGTATCATCACGACCGGCCCGCGAGCCCGCGCGAGCGCGGCCCGGACCGCGGCCGCGTTCCCGTCCGAAACGGGTGCGGAGTCCGCGGCGGGTGGTCGCCGCCCCGGTGAACTGCCGTCCGCGGACCGCGCGTCCGCCCGTTGAACCGACCGTCCGATGGTCACCAGAGCCGAGAGCACGGGAACCCCGATGAACGCCTCCACCGTCGACCCCGCAGAATCCCGGCGCGCGCGGGCCCTGCCGCCGGAAGCCGCGGCACCCGGCGGCGCCGACGACGCGGCCGCCGAGGCGGCCGAGGCCGCGGCGCGTGCGTGGCAGGGCATGCGCGAGCTGGTGCTCAACCGCTTCGACAAGCGCAAGGCGGTGTCCGAGGCGCTGGGCATGAGCTTCGTCCGCGGCAAGGCGCTGCGGCGACTTGCCAAGGGGCCGCTGACGATGCGTGAACTCGCGGAGAAGCTGGCCACCGACAAGCCGTACACCACCCTTGTGGTGGACGACTTGGAGCGCCGCGGGCTGATCGAGCGCAGTGTGCACCCGACCGACCGGCGCCAGCGTGTGGTGACGGCGACCGAGGCGGGAGTTGCGGCCGCGCAGATGGCCGATGCCATCCTCGACACGCCGCCTCCGATCCTGGCCGCGCTGCCGCCGGAAGACCTGGCCGCATTGGACCGCATCGTGGCCCGGCTGATCGCCGGTGCGGGAGAGCCGCCGGACGAGTTGTAGGAGCGCGCCGCCCCGGCCTGCGCGCCGACGCTGGGCGCACACCGAAGGGGGTCGCCCCGGTGCCCCGGTGCCCCGGAGCCCCGGTGCCCCGGAGCCCCGGTGCCCCGGAGACCGCCGTACGTCGCGCCGCCCGTCGGAGAACACGTCAAGGCGCCGGGGCCGCCGCGAGGTCGGCCGACAGCAGTGCCGCCGTCAGCGGGTGAGTCGGGCGGTCGAGGAGTTCGGCGGCCGGCCCCTCGTCGACGATGCGCCCGGAATCCATGACCGCGATGCGGTCGGCGAGCCGGGCGGCGACCGCGCGTTCATGGGTGATGACCAGCAAAGCGAGGCCCCGGACGCGGAGTTGGGTGTCGAGCAGGTCGAGTACGGCGTCCCGGGCCAAGGGGTCCAGGCCCGCGGTGATCTCGTCGCAGACCAGGACGTCGGGATCGGCCGCGAGTGCGCGGGCGAGCGCAGCCCGGCGCAGTTCGCCGCCGGAGAGTGCCCGCGGGCGGCGTCGTGCGATGGCCTCGTCGACACCCATGGCCGCGAGGATCCGCACTGCGCGGTCCTCGGCGGCACGCGGATCGGCGTCGCGCAGGCGTACGGCTGGCCGGGCCACCTGGTCGAGCACGCTGCGGCGGGGGTCCAGCGAGGCCCGGGCGTCCTGGAACACGTATTGCACGCGGGCGAGTTCGCCGCGGCTCCGGTCCGCGGCCGAGGCGGTCAGCGGTTGTCCGTCCAGGCATACCGATCCGCGCTGGTCCCGGTGCAGACCCACCAGGCAGCGCGCCAGCGTGGTCTTGCCGCTGCCCGACCGCCCGACCACGGCCAGCGAGGTGCCGCGGGTCAGTCGCAGTGAGACGTCGCTGAGCGCGTCCGCGCGTCGGCGACCGCCGTACCAGGCGGACAACTCGGAGACCACGAGCCCGTCGACGGACCGGCTCGAGGAGTCCGGAAGGCCGCCGTACGGCCCTTCCGTTGCCTGGGCGGCGACGGCATCGGCTGCTGCCCGCGGGGTGGCGGCATCGGCTGCTCGGACTGTCACGGCCTCGGCCGGGCGCGCGGCGCGTCCGCAGTCCGCCGCGACGAGTGCCCGGGTCAGGGGCGCGGACGGGCGGCCGAGGACCGCCTCGGCGGTCCCATACTCGACCTGCCGACCCCGGTCCAGCACGAGTACGTCGTCGGCGACGCGGCGGACCACGTCGAGATCGTGGCTCAGCAGCAACACCGCCATCCCGTCGTCGGCCAACACCCGGATACGGTCGGCGACTTCGCGGCGCAGGACGGCGTCCAGCCCGGTGGTGGGCTCGTCCGCGACGACCACGCGCGCACGGGCCAGCAGGGCGTGGGCGATCACGATCCGCTGCTGCTGCCCCCCGGAGAGCTGGTGCGGGAACCGCCGGTGCAGGGACCCGTCGTCGGGCAGACCCACCTGACGCAATGCCGAGGCGACCGCCGCACGCACGAGCACGCGCCTTTCCCGGCGGCCAAGTTCGGCGGCCGGGAGATGGCGGCGGGCGATCTCGCGCAGTACCGGTCCGATGCGCAGTGCGGGCGCCAGCGCGCCCGCCGGGTGCTGCGGAACGTAGGCGACCGGGCCCGGCGGGACAGGCTCCCGGGCGGACACCGCCTTCCCGTCCACGGTCACCGTTCCACCCACCACGCTTCGCGCCGGGAACTCGCCGAGGATCGCCGCCGCCCCGGTGGTCTTGCCGCTGCCCGACGGCCCGACCAGCGCCAGGACGCGACCGCGGTGCAGGTCGAAGGAGAGGCCGTCCACCAGGAGTCGGTCCGCGACGCCGACACGCAGATCGACGACGGATACGACGGGGACCAATTTTGACGTCACGTGGTCTCCCGGCGACGGTGGAGGGCCTGGTCGAACAGCAGATTGAGCCCGACGGACATTGCGGTGACCAGCAGCGCCGGGACCAGGACGGCCCACGGTTGCAGGAACAGTCCCGGCCGGTTGCGGTCCACCATCACGGCCCAGTCGGCCGCGTCCGGTGCCACACCGACGCCGAGGAAGGCCGCGGACGCGACCAGGTACAGGGCGCCCACGATGCGCATGCCGAAGTCGGTCGCCAGCGTCGGGAGCACCGTGCCACCGAGGTAGCGGAAGTTGCGACGCCACCACGACTCGCCGGTCAGCAACATGGCCTCCATGGCAGGGCCGGACGCCGCCGCCAACGCCGCCGCCCGGCTGATCCGGGCCACCTCCGGCAGCATGATCAGAGAGACCACCCCGCCGAGCACCAAGGGGCCGGGCCGGCTCAGGCCCGCGATCAGCAGCAGGGTCAGCAGCGACGGCACGGACAGCAGGATGTCGAGCGGCCGCATGAGGACCTCGTCCACCCACCGCCGCCGCGCGGCAGCCGCACACATCCCCCAGGGAACCCCCACGATGTACGCGGCGACCGCCGCGCCGCCGCCCACCAGCACCACGGTGCGCCCGCCCAGGAGGACTTGGTCCACCACATCGCGCCCGACGAAGTCGGTGCCCAGCAACGCATCCGAACTCGGCGGAGCGTAGGCGCCCGAGCGCGGGTCGGCCGGGTCGGCGAGCCACGGTCCCAAGAGGGCACAGATGAGGGGGAGTCCGAGGAGGACCACAGCGCACAGGACGAAGGCACGGCGGCGTCGAGGATGCTCGGGTGCGCCGGTCACGTCGCGACCCCGGCTCGCGGCGCGAGACGGAAGGCCGCGAGGTCGGCCAACAGGTTGACGGCGACCGTCGTGGCCGCGAAAACCACTGCCAGGCCCTGCACCACCGCGACGTCACGGGCCGCGACGGCATCGACCAACGCCGTGCCCAGGCCCGGGACCACGAACACCGCCTCGACCACGACCACGCCACCCAGCAGCCAGTCCGCGGTCCGGGCCAGGTGCTGCGCGGCCGGGGCCAGCGCCCCGGGCAGCGCGTGCCGCCACAGCACGCGGCGCGACGACAGGCCCAGACGCCGGGCGTGCCTGACGTGCTCCGACGAGTAGGCGTCCAGCAGCCCGACGCGTACCAACCGGGCCAGCGAGCACACCGGGCGGATCGCCAGCACGACGAACGGCAGGACGAGGACCGCCGGTTCGGCTGTGAGGTCGGCGCCCGCGCCGACCGCGGTGGCGGGCAGCCAACCCAGGTGCAGTGCGAACACCGCCACCAGTACCACGGCCAACGCGAACTCCGGTACGGAGTAGAGCGCCACACCGACCACGGTGAGCCCTCGGTCCAGCAGCCCGCGTTCGCGTGCCGCGGCGGCTGCGCCCAACAGCACCGCGACCGGTACGACCAGTGCCAGCGTGCCGAAGGCGAGCAGCGCTGTCGGTGCGAGCCCGCGTGCCAGCTCCTGCGCAACCGGCCGGCCGGACGCCAGCGAGGTGCCGAGGTCGCCGTGCGCGATGCCCGCGAGCCACCCGGTGAACCTGTCGAAGGCCGATACGTTCAAACCGAGTTCATCGCGCAGTGCGGCGATGCGTGCGGGGTCGGGGTTGTCGCCGGCGCGTACCACCGCGGCATCGCCCGGCAGTGCCTCGGTGAGGGCGTACACCGCGCTTGCCGCGGTCAGGACCTGCAGCAGTCCGAGCACCAGGCGGCGCAGCGCGTACCGCGCGGGGCTCACGCCAGCCACACCTTGTCGAAGCGCGCCCAGTCCAACGTGTTCGCGGGTGCGTTGGCGACGCCTGCGAGATTCTTGGCGGTGCCCACGAGCCAGTCGGCGAACCCCCAGACCAGATAACCGCCTTCGGTGTGCAGCAGGCGCTGCATGTCCAGGTACGTCCGGCGCCTGACCGCCTCGTCGGCGGTGCTCACCGCCGTGTCGTAAAGCGCGTCGAAGTCCCGCCTCGCCCACTTGGTGACGTTCGTGGTCGATCCGGTGAGCAGCCGCTGCGCGATGTGCGTCTCGATGGGCATGGCACCGGAACGGAAGCAGGACAGAACGCCGGCGTCCTTGGTGTCCTTCCAGTACGTGTCCTTGTTGCCGACCGCCGGCTCCAGGCGGAGCCCGGCCTCACGCGCCTGCGCGGCGAAGACACTAGCGGCCTCGAGGAACCCGGTGGCCGCCTCCGACGTGTCGAGCCGGATGGTCGAGCCCGCCGCGCCGGATCGTTCCACGAGCCACTTGGCCCGGTCGAGGTCGCGGACCCGCTGCGGTATCTCGTCGGCGTAGTAGCGGTATCCGCGGCCGAAGAGGTCGTTGCCCACTTGTCCGGTGCCCGCGAGCACGGTCTCGACCAGGGACGGCCGGTCGGCCAGCAGGAACATCGCCTCGCGCAGGTCGCGGTTGTCGAAGGGCGGGCGGTCGACCTTCATCGCGAAGGCCTGCATGGCGCTGTTGGCCAGGCGGAGGACCGAGATGCGGTCGCTGTCGCGGTGTATGCGCGCCGAAGTGGGGCTGAGTTCGTGGGCATAGTGCACCTGGCCGCCGACCAGGGCGTTGACACGTGCCGATTCCTCGTTCGCGACGACGAACTCGAGTTCGTCGAGGTACGCCGCGCCGTCCCAGTGGTCGGCATGGCGGCGCAGCAGCAGCGAGCGTCCCGGCTCGACGGACGAGTACACGAACGGACCGGATCCGACAGGCCGTTCGAACGTATCCGCGCCCTCGGGGACGATGTACGCGCCGAAGGCGGCCAGCACGTTCGGGAACTCCGCGAACGGTCGCTTCAACGTGAACTCCACGGTGCGATCGTCCACTGCCCGCGATGCGGCCAGATCGATGACGCCCAGGTTGGGCTTGGCGCGAAAGCTCCGCCTGGGGTCTAGGATGCGGCCGTAGCTGTACAGCACGTCGGCCGCGCGCACGGTACGCCCGTCGTGGTAGACGGCCGGGCGCACCGTCACGCGCCACTTGGTCAGCGAGGCGTCCGATTCCCAGCGCTCCGCGAGACGCGGGACGACCGACAGGTCGGGGCCGTGGTCCGCGAGCTTGTCGAACATCGCCTTGGCGCGGGCCGCTTCGACGAACAGGTTCGCCAGGTGCGGATCCAAGGTCTCCTGCGCCCCGCCTCCCGCGAACACCGCGCGCAGGCGACCACCGGGCCGGGGACGGGAGTTCGCACCCGCGGGGGAAGCCGACCGGTCCGCGGCGCAGCCGGCGAGCGCGGCTCCGGCGGCCGCGACCGCCAGCGAGCCACCCAGGAAGCGCCTGCGGGAGAGGGCGGGACGGAACGCTTCGAGCGGGCGGTGGCCGATCGAGGCAAGCGGGGAACGGTCGGGGAAGCGTGCATGGGAACGCATGGAGCACCTTTCGCGGGAACAGGTCGGGAGAGTCGAGCCGTCCCTCCGGCAGCCGGTCATGCCGGGGCCGGGGGAAGGGTTCAGTGCCGGGAGGGACGCCCCTGGTCACCGGGTTGCGAGGGCTTGGCGTCGTCGTCCGGTCCGTCGTCCGGTCCGCCGTCCGCGGCGTCGTGCCTGACCGCGGTGTCGTCGTCCGCCCTGGGGTCTTCGCGTGCCAGAGCGCCTCTGCGGTCGAGCCGCAGCACGGCCGCCGCCGATCCGAAGCCGAGGGCCGCGCACACGGCCCACGGCGTCCAGCCGCCGGTGCCGCCGCCCAGGTCGGCGGCCTGCCCGACCGCGGCACTGCCGAGCGCGGCGATGACGCCCGACACGGTGTAGAAGACGCCGAAGTAGGTGCCCGACAGGTCGCTTCTGGCGTACGCCGGGATCAGCTCCATCACGAACGGCTGGGCGACCATCACCCCCAAGGCCAGGAGCAACGCCGCGGCGCAGACCGGCAGCATGCGCGCGACGATCAGGCCGCCCCCGCCACCGGACGGCCCCGAGGTCAGCGGCAGCGCGGCGAGGGGGACCAGGAACGCGGCGCCCATCAAGGAGACTCCGCATGCGATGGCCCGACCGCGCCGGACGTGGGACGCGCGCCGGGTCACCCTTACCTGCCAGGCAAGCGTGGCTCCGGTCGAGACGAGGAACAGGACCGCGGTTGCACCGCCGTGCCCGGTGGCGCGTTCGGCTTCCATGGGCAGTACGAGGTAGAGCTGATTCTGCAGCGCATAGAGCCCGGACAAGGCGAACGTGAAGGCGAGGAACCGCCGGTCGCCCAGGCACAGTCGCCAGTCGGCGGTCACCGTGCGTCCGCTGCGGGACACCGGCCGCGCCGGCAGCACGCACGCCTGGGCGACGGTCAGCACCGCGAACACCGCCGCGGCCACCACCGCGCCTGCGCGGAAGTGCCAGGCGAGCATGGCGGCCCCGAGCAGCGGCCCGGCCAGCGCACCGGCGTTCGCGAACACGTTGAACAAGGCGAACGCCTCCGCCCGGCGGTCCGGTTCGACGGAGTCCGCGAGGTACGCGCGCACCGCGGGATTGAACAGCGCCCCCGCGAGCCCGGACAGAACCGACGCGGTCAGCAGGATCGCCAGGGAGTCGTCCACCGCGAACAGCCCGAACCCGACCGTGCGCAGGCCGCACCCGGCGATGATGACACCGCGCGCGCCGAGCCGGTCCGAGGCGCTGCCGCCGAGGAGGAACATGCCTTGTTGGCTGAGGTTGCGTACGCCTAGGACCACGCCGATCAGGGCGGCCGACATGCCCACATCGTCGGCGAGGTAGCCGGCGAGGAACGGGACCAGCAGGTAGAACCCGGTGTTGACACCGAACTGGTTGACGAGCAGGAGCCGAACCGGCAGAGGGAAGGAACGGTAGAGCCGTCGGGTCGTCACGGCGCCTCCGCGCGGCGCCGCACACCGAGGCCCGGTGCGCCGGAGAGCCGCAGGACGCCGTCCTCGCCGCCGATCCCGGTCCAGGGGTCGCGTGCGATCAGCAGGTGCCCGTCGAGGTCGATCCACCGGGCGCGGTCGGCCAGGTGCACGGCGGGGGCGAGGCCGAGCGAACTGGCGGCCAAGCAGCCGAACATCACGTCCAGGCCGTGCGCGGCGGCCAGTTCGGCGCAGCGGACCGCGGCCGCGATGCCTCCGCACTCGGCCAGCTTGAGGTTGACGCCGTGGACGACCCCGGCGAGGCGCGGGATGTCGGCGGCTGTACGCGCGTCCTCGTCCGCGACGACCGGGACCGGGCTGCGGGCCGCGACCCAGGCCAACCGGTCGAGTGTCCCCGGCGCGACGGGCTGTTCGACCGCCTCGACCGCGAACTCCGCCATTCGGTCGAGCAGTCGGACGGCCTGGTCGGGCGACCATGCGCCGTTCGGGTCGAGCAGGACGCGTGCTCCCGGTGCCGCCCGGTGGACCGCGGCGAGACGGGCGAGGTCGTCGGCCGGATCCGGCGACCCGGCCTTGACCTTGAGCACCGTGAAACCGCGCTCGGCAAGTCGGCGGGCCCGGGTGGCGGCCGCGGCGGGGGAGGTGATGCCGATGGTGTACGCGGTCGGGGTCGGCCGAAAGGCCGGTTCCCCGAGCAGCGCGTGGACGGGTTGTCCCGTGTCGCGCCCCCGCAGGTCGTGTGCCGCGGCGTCGACGGCTGCGAGTACGCCCGGCGCGTCCGCGAGCGGTGCGCCGGGGCCGTCGGCCAGTTCCGGCAGCCGGGCGAGCAGCGTCGCGAGGTCGGGCCGGGCGTCGGCCCAGCGCGCGACGCGGCGCAACAGGGCGTCGATGCGCGCCGGCCCGAGCCCCTGGCGCGCGCTGGTCACGACTTCCCCGTGTCCGGATCCGTCCGCGCCGTGGTCCCCGACCGCGTCGTCCGGATCGGAGTCCGGGCGGCGGGCCGCCGCCCGCTCGGCGGACCGTGGGGTGTGGTGCAGGGTCACGGTGAACGCGTCGCGTGTGGTGGTCACCGAGCGGGATATACGGAACGGCTCACGCATCGGCAGGGGCGCGCTGGTCCAGGTCAGTTTCATGCCGGAGCTCCGTGGTGCACCGCGGGTGCCGGGTCGAGCGGATCGGTGACGGCGCCGCAGCGCGCCCACGTGGCGCTTGCGGCGGCCCGCGGCGAGGCGATCTCGACGGGGTGCTGCGCGGTCGACCCGAAGAGTCCGTGGTGGCGGCAGTACGCGTCGTCGTAGATGGAGTGCGCGTACCGGTGCGGGCCGTCCGGGAACACCGCTGCCACGCGTGCGCCGGCCTCGGTCCTGGCCACCCACGCCGCGACGCGGGCCACCGCGCCGGTGCTCCAGCCGCCGGTCACGAATGCGTGGGCGGCGAGGCGGCGGCAGGTGTCGGCGGCCTCGGCGGGGCCGATCCAGTGCACTTCGTCGAACTGCCGGTACGCCACGTTCCGCGGGTGGATGCCGCTGCCCAGGCCACGCATGAGCCGGGTCCCCGGACGGCGGCCGAAGATGGCTGAGTTGACGGTGTCGACGCCGATCAACCGCAAGTCCGGCCAATGGCAGCGGAGTTCGTGGACCACGCCGGAACTGTGGCCGCCGGTACCGACGCTGCAGACCAGCACGTCGAGGCCGTCGAGGGCGGCGACCAGTTCCCGGGCGAGGCCCGCGTACCCGGCCGGATTGTCGGGGTTGCCGTACTGGTCGGGCCAGAATGCGCCGGGGATGTCGCGCAGGAGGTTGCCGAGCCGGTCGAGCCGGGCCTGCTGCCAGCCGCCCACAGCGTGCGGGCGCGTGACGACCTCAAGCCGTGCGCCGTACGCGGTGAGCATCGCCCGCATCTCAGGCTCCAGTTCGGCGTCCACCACCAGGACGACGGGGTGGCCGAGGGCCTGCCCGGCGAACGCCAGGCCGATGCCGAGGGTGCCGCTCGTGGACTCGACGACGGTGTCCCCTGGGCGCAGTTCGCCGCGGGCCCGGGCGGCGCGCAGCATCGAGACGGCGGCGCGGGCCTTCATGCCGCCTGCCTGGAGGCCCTCCAGCTTCGCCCAGAACCCGGCGTGCGGGAGCGGCAGCGGAGCCGTGATGCGGGTCAGCGGGGTGTTCCCGACCAGGGCGAGCAGAGCCGCGTTCACCAGGTCTCCTCACGGACGATGGGAGTCGTTTGCGGGGCCGGCCGTGCGCCGCGCGGGCGCACTGGAGTGCGGTACCGATGGATGGCGGTCGGTCCGCCGTCGAGCCAGAAGAACGGGTAGGGCTCGGCGGAGACCGCGGTGACGCCGTGCCCGAGGAAGAACGGCGCGACCGCGCTCGCGGTCTGGGCGAACAGCACAAACGGCTTGCCGGTCGCGCGGGCGTGCGCGGCGAGAGGTTCGAAGGTGCCGTTGCCGAGCGTCATTCCGGACGCCAGGAGCGCGTCGCAGGCGTCGAGGTGGCCGGTGGCGTCGCGCTCGTGTGCCTCGCCCCATTCGGTGGCTCCGGAGCGCAGGTCGCACGGGACGTACCGGAAGCCGCGTTCGCGCAGCTCGGCGAGCAGTGAGTTGACGACGCCGACCACGAGCACCCGGGCGGGGGGCGTGGCCGGGAGCAGGTCGACGACTGCGGACGCCCGCGTCCGCGACTTGTCGAGCGAGTCGCCGGACGGGATCCGGACCGTGTCGTCGGCGTGCCCGGCATGCGGCCGCAGGTGCATCAGGTAGGCGTCCAGCGTCGCCACGTGGATGGCGCGCGCCGGATGCGCGAGCAACGCCGCGACGTCCTGTCCCGCGCATCCGAGGACGGTGTCGTCCGGGACCTCGCCGGGCTCGAGGGCGCACGAACCCACGGCCGCCCCGACCCGCAGGCTCACCACGTCGTTGCGGTAGCCGCTCAGGCGGCCGTGATGGCGTACGCCCTGTCGCGTGACGAAGCAGGTGCCTACGCGCAATTGCCCGGGGTCGGGTCCGAGCAGGCCTGATACGGCGGCATGCAGCAAGGCGTCGACGGTCGGCGGGACTTCGGGCTCGGGCGAGGAGCCGGTGCGGACGACCGGACCGACGCCGAGACTTCGCCGGGTCATGCCGCGGCCGGTTCCGGATCGGGGATGATCTCGACGGAGACGCCTCGGAGGAGCTCTTCGGCTCGCGTGCGTGCCCCGGCGCCGTCGCGGTCGAGCACCATGACGTGGCCCAGGTAGTGGTTGTTGCTGCGGCCGTCGCCGACCCGCGTCCCGGCGGGCTTGACCTGCCACTCCACGACGTCGGGAGCGTCGCACGGATCGGGGGCGGCGGGCGATGCGGCCAGGGTTCCGGGGAGTTCGGGCAGCAGGAAGGAAACGGCGGCACTGCGTACCCCGGTGTCCGCGGGCGCCAGCTCGGGCTTCTCGCCCAGCGCCAGCCGGGCGGCGGCCATCGGCAGGTCGACGCCGGTGACGCGGCGCACCAGCTCGGTGATGCGGTTCCCGGCCGGCCGGGGGTTGATCTCGACGAGCCGGGGGCCGGCCGCGGTGAGCCTGAACTCGGTGTGCGCGACGCCGTGTTCGTAACCGACGGCGGCCAGGGCCGCAATCGCGGCGTCCGCGGTCGCCGAGCGATCCGCGGCGCCGAGATCCGCGGGGAACATGTGGCCCGACTCCACGAACCACGGTGCCGCCGCGAGCGACTTGTCGGTGATGCCGACCACATGGGTGTGGCCCTGCCAGGTGACGGTCTCCACGCTGACCTCGGGGCCGTCCAGCACCTCCTCGAGCAGTAGCAGCGGAACCCGCTCCTGGTGGCGGGCGTTGACCGGGAAGTCGGCCAGGGACCGCCAGGAGTGCAGCAGTTGACTCTCGTCGGCAACCTCGCGTACGAACATCCCGGCGCACAGGTCGACCGGCTTGACCACGAGCGGGTACCCCAGCCCACGAGCCGCGGCGGCCGTCTCGCGCCAGCCCTCGGTGACGGCGTACCGGGGCCCGGGCAGCCCGGCGTCGTCCATTGCCGCTCGCGTACGGTCCTTCCGGCACGCGCGCTCCACCGCCTGGACCGAGGCCCCCGGCAGGCCCAGCCGCGCCGCGACGGCAGCAGTGGCAGGCAGGTAGTAGTCGCACGAGGACAGGACCCCGTCGAACTCCATTGCCCCGTGCAGCCGTTCGACGGTCTCAAGCAGTTGCGCCAGGTCGTTGGTTTCGGTGGTCACCACGTTGCCGCCGGACAGCAGCGGGTGCACGCCTCCGGCGCCCGGCTCGCCCTGGAGGTAGTGCCCCAGGTCGCGGGTCGCGAATGTGAAGGTGTGCCCGGCTTCACGGATTGCCCTGGGCAGCAGCGTGCTCATGGCCCCCACCCAGCTCTCCACCACGAGGAGATGTCCCATCCCGCCCCTCCTAAAAGAGAATGAAAACCATTATCGTTTTCAGAGAGATTTCTAGCCCATCCCGCGGGGCCGCGTCCAGTCGGATCGGTGAAACGCGGGGCCGCCGACGTTTCAGCGCCGCGGTGGGTGGCGCATCGGGATGATCGGGCGGCACGAGTGAGGGCGCGGGGGAGCGGCTGCGCCGGAGCGGTGGTGTCGTGGCAGGTCGGCCGCCGGCGGGCCGGTCGTGGCCGCGCTCGGGATCGTTGCGGGTGCCTGGGTCGATGGCTGAGGCGCGACGTCGGAGGGTATGGGCGTGCCAAGTTGCATCGACCCCGCCCGGTGCGCCCGCTGGGATGGTCCGGCCCGGCTCAGCCGATGTGGGTCAGGACCCCGTCGGACATGCCCAGAAGGCGCGTGGTCAGTGCGGCGGCCGCGTCCCGGTCGTGGGTGACCAGGACGACGGCGGTTCCGGAGTCGGCGGCTCTGCGCAACAGCCGGAGGATTGCGGCGGCGGCCGAGGCGTCGAGGGCGGACGTCGGCTCGTCGGCGAGCAGCAGTCCCGGTCGGGCCGCGAACGCCCTTGCCAATGCCACCCGTTGGCACTGGCCGCCGGACAGGCGAGCGGGGCGCAGGGACGGGTCGAGATCGCCGAGTCCCACCGACCGCAGCGCTTCCAGCACCGCTGCGCGCCGCGCCTGCCGCGTCAGACGCCGGGCCAACGGCTCCGCGACGCTGCGCGCGATACTCCAGTTCGGATCGAGGCTGCCGGCCGCGTCCTGGAAGACCGCGGCGACGCTTCCCGGCGCGGGCCGCCCGGCGCGCGTGCCGGGGTTCCAGAAGACGCTTCCCCGGTCGGGCCGCTCCAGGCCGGCGAGGATGCGCAGCAGGGTGCTCTTGCCGCAGCCTGACCGGCCCACAATGCCGATGATCTCCCCTGGCAGCGCGGTGAGTTCCGTGCCGCGCAGGACATCGTGCGCCCGTGGGCCGCGCCCGTGCGTGCGCCACAAGTCCCGTGCGACGACGACGGGCTCGGTGCTCGGGTCCGTCATCGCGCCGCCACGCAGGCCACCCCGTCGATCGGTGCCGGGACGTCGTCCGAGCACTCCGCCCGGACGCGGCGGCAGCGCGGGGCGAACGGGCAACCCGCGTCGGCGCCTCGCCGCGGAGACGGGGGTTCGCCGGGAAGCGGCTCGGGCAGCGGATGTCCGGGGCGGGGGAGAGCGGCCAACAGGGCTTGCGTGTACGGGTGTCTCGGCCTGGACAACGCCTCGCCGGAGTCACCGGTCTCGACGATCCGTCCGGCGTACATCACCGCTACGCGGTCGGTGTGGCGCGCCGCGAGACGCAGGTCATGGGTGATGAGCAGGACTGCGGCGCCGGTGGCGCGCAGGTGCGCCAGGGTGGCGTCGGCGAGGCCCGCGTCGAGTGCGGACGTCGGTTCGTCCGCGACCACCAGGGTCGGCGCCAAGGCCGTCGCGGCGGCGATGGCAGCCCGTTGGAGCATGCCGCCGGACCAGGTGTGCGGCCGGCGGCGGGCGGCGGCGTCCGCGTCGGGGACACCGAGGGCGGCGAGGCGCTCCGGGATCGCACCAGCGGGCGGCGTACGCCCCTTCGCGCGCCATGCCTCGGCGATCGACGCGCCCACCTTCAGGCGCGGATCGAAGGCCGCGAACGGGTCCTGCCCGACGTACCCGATCACATCCCCGCGGACGGCCCGCCACGCGCGGGGGTCCGCGCCGACGAGTTCCCGTCCGCCCACGCGGATGTTTCCGGTGACCGCCGCTCCGCGTGGCAGGAGTCCGAGCACGGCGCGGGCCACGGTCGACTTGCCGCTGCCGCTTTCGCCGACCAGCCCCAGGACTTCGCCGGCGCCGACGGCCAAGTCGACGCCGCGCACGGCGGCGGCGCCGTTCCGGTACGTCACACGCAGTCCGCCCACGTCGAGTTCGGCGGTTCCGGCCCTCGGGCCGCTCACGGGTGCACCTCCTCGACCGCGGAGTGATGGGTGGCGTCCCGGACCGCGTCGCCGACCAGGGTGGCCGCCGCGGTGACCACCAGGACCACGGTGGTCGGGGCGGCGAGCAGCCAGGGCGCGACGGTGACGAACGCCCGGGCGTCGCCCAGCATCGCGCCGAGCTCCGCGGTGGGCGGCTGCGCCCCCAGGCCGAGGAACGACAGGCCCGCCAACGACACGATGGTGCCGCCCAGTTGGAGGGTCGCCACGACGAGGAGCCGGGGGACGACGGCCGGCAGCACGTGACCGACGGCAATCCGCGCGGGTCCGGCCCCGCCGAGGCGCGCCGCCGCGATGTACGGGCGGTCGCGTACGGCGAGGGTGAAGGCGCGGACGATGCGGGCGTTGGCCGCCCAGGACGAGATGACCAGGGCGAGAAGGAGATTGCCGAATCCGGGGCCCAGCACGCCGACCACCGCGAGCGCGAGCACCAGGGACGGGATCGCCAGGACGATGTCGACGACGCGCATGAGGACGGCGTCGGCGAACCCCCGTGCGAGGCCTGCCACCACGCCGACGACCAGGCTCACCGTGCACGAACCGGCCAGCACGGTGAAGGCGGCCAGCAGCGACCTGCGGGCCCCGGCCGTCAGCCGGGCGAACTGGTCGCGGCCGAACTGGTCGGTGCCGAACCAGTGTTCGCCGTCCGGCGCATGCAACTTCGCGCCCAGGTCGACGGTGTCCGGCTGATGGGTCGCCACGACCGGGCCGAGGACGGCGAACAGCAGGGCGAGGCCCGCGAGACCGAGTCCGGTGCGGCCGAGGGCACTTGCCATGAGGGGGCCGTGCCGGAGCGCGGCGGCGGCGCGCCGGAGCGAGGCCGCCGTATGGCGGAGTGCCGGGGTCGCGCGACCGGGTGCCGGCGGCGTCGTGTCCGGGGCGGCGGCTTTGGGCACGTCACACCCCCTTGGCGCAGTCGCCGCGCAGGCGCGGGTCGACGAGCGCGGCCAGCAGGTCGGCGAGCAGGCTGGCCGCGACGTACGCGAGGGTGGCCAGCACCGCGAACGCCTGGATCACCGGCAGATCGCGGGCCTTCACCGACGACACGACGTAGGAGCCGGCGCCCGGCCAGGTGAACACCGTCTCGAGGATCGCCGCGCCGCCCCACAGCGCTCCGGCGCTCACCGCGACGGCGTGGATCAGCGGCGGCAGCGCGTTCGGGAGGGCGTGCCGCAGGAGCAGTCTCCGGCTTCCCGTGCCGCGGGCGATCACCGAGGCGGCCCATCCGCTGTCCATCGCGTCCACCAGGGCACCGCGCAGCAGACGCGACCACACGTCGAACATGCCGAACGCCAGGCACAGCGCGGGCATCCACACCGCGGCCCACGTACCGTCCAGCACCACCGAGCCGAAGCCGCCCTGGACCACCACGAGTTGAATGAGGATCAGGCCCACGACGAAGCCCGGCAGGGCGGCCCCGAGCAGCGCGAGCGCGCGGGCGAGGGTGTCCGGCCAACGGCGCCGGAAGGCCGCGGCGACGAGCGCGAGCGGCACCGCGATCGCCAACGCGAACAGCAGGGCGGCACTGCCCAGCCGCAGTGTCGCGGGCAGCCGTTCGCCGAGTTCGGTCAGCACCGGGCGGCCGCTTTGGTACGACGTACCCAGATCGCCGTGCAGGGCGCGGACCACCCAGTGCCCGAACTGCTCGGCCGGGGCACGGTCGAGACCCAACTCGGCGCGTGTGGCGGCGAGCTGATCCGGCGTCGGTTCCGGGACCCCCTGTGCGGTCAGCGTCATCCGGGCCGGGTCGCCGGGAGCAAGGGGCAGCAGGGCCCAGATCAGCAGCGCCGCGCCCGCGACGGTGACCGGAACGGACAGAAGCCGCCGCGCGATCGGGTGACCCGCCGCGCGTGCGCTGCGCAGGGCCCGCGGGACGGCTCCCGGCGCGGCGGGTCCGCCGCCGGGAGCCGCCGTTGCGGCACGCGATGTCACGGCGCCGTGTCGAAGCGCAGATGCCTCCGTACGTTGGAGACCTGGTACCCCGTCCAGTCGCCGCCGGCCACCACGGCGAACTGCTTGTACGTGGCGGCGATCACGTACGCCTCCCGGTCGCTGAGAATTGCCTGGCCCTCGCGCAGCAGCTGTTCGCGGGCCGCCTGGTCGGTCGTGGTCAACAGGCGGTCGCCGAGCGCGTCGACCCGCGGGTCCGAGAGCTTCTGGGCGTTCGCCGACCCGCCGGTCGTCCAGCGCGCGCGGAACGGTTGGATCGGGTCCGCCGTGCCGGACAGCGAGCCGTTGAGCCCGATGGACGCCTCCCACGCGCCCAGGTCCGCCTTCGTGCGCGCGGAGTCCTCGGCGTTCACGATCTGGAGGTCGAAACCGGCCTTCGCCACTTCGGACTTGATCACCACCGCAAGGGCGTTCGTCTCCGGCCCCTGGGCCTGCGTGACGAAGCGGACCGTCAGGCGCTTGCCGTCCTTGCCGCGGACGCCGTCCTTGCCCTTGGCCCAACCCGCCTCGTCCAGCAGCCGGTTCGCCTCGGCGAAGTCGGTGTGCTGGGTGGCCGCCGCGTAGGGGTAGCCCTCCGGATACAGACCCGTCGCGGTGGCGAACGAGCCCTTGGCGACGTCCTCGCCCAACTCCCGGTAGTCGATCGCCCGGGCGAACGCGCGGCGCACCCGGGCGTCGTCGAACGGCGCGGCGGTGAGGTTCATGTCGATCAGCAGCGCCTGGAGCGCCTTCGGCGAGGTCCTGAGCACCGAGTCCGTGCGACCGGCCAGCGTGAGCGCCGCGTCCGGTGAGGGGTAGAAGGCGAGTTGCGCCTCGCCGGACTGCACGCCGGCGATCCGGGCCTGCTCGTCGGGCACCACCTTGACGGTGACCGACGGAAGCTTGGGCCGGCCGGCCCAGTACTTGTCGTACCGGGCGAGTTTCAGCAGATCGGGTGTCCACGCGGTGACGGCGTACGGTCCGGTGAAGGCACCGGCGTTCACGATCTTCGCGGAGTAGCCGCCCGCCGCCTCGACGGCTTCGGTGTCGTAGATCTGCAGCGACGTGTCGCGCGCCGCCAGCGCGGCCGGGACCGCGGCGTTGGGTGCGGGAGTGGTCAGGACCAGGTCGAGCGGGCCCGTGGTGCGTACCGTCGAGCCCTCGGCCAGGTACGTGCGCACGGCCTTGGACCTGGCGATCTGCCGGGTGAGGGCGCGGTTGACCGCCTCCGCGTCCACCGGCCTGCCGTTCTGGAACGTCATGCCCGGCCGCAGCGTGATGCGCCACTCGGTCGGGCTGCCCTGGGTCACCGACTGCGCCAGCCACGGGCGGACGACGCCGTCCTCGCCGGCCTCCATCAGGTTCTCCGCCACGCCCCAGTCGAACAGCCAGTTCGTCCCGGTGCCGACGGGATCGAGGCCCGCGATCGAATAGGAGTTGTAGATCGTCAGCGGCTTCTCGGCCGCGGCGCCCGCCGGCTTGGCCGCGGAGTCGCCACCGCTCCCGCACCCGGTGGCGAGCACGGCCAACGCGGCGACGGAAGCTACGGCGAGCCCGGCCTGCCCGGTCGCGCGGCCGTTCGTACGGTCGCCTGTGCGGTCCGTCGGGCGGCGCGTCGTCCGGCGGGACAGCAGCCGGGACAACGGGTTGCGGAAGCGGCCGCCGAACGCGGACGCGGGTCTGTCGGGGGATGCCATGGCGCTCTCCTTCGCGAGTTCCGGGCACCGGAACCGGAAGGCGAGTGAGCGCACGGCCGAGCGGCCTCCGCACGACCCGCCCTCGGGGTCCGGCTGGAACCGCACGCATGCCGCGTACGGGCGTCGGCAGGTCTTCGGACTCGCGGGCACCCGGGCACATCGCGCCTCGTCCTTCGAACGAGGCATCAGCCCGGACCTACTGGCCGTCGCTTCCCGGACCGTGGGCGGTCCAGTGCTCATGACGGCGGTCGTTCCCACTCACCGCTGCGGGGCAGTCCCGGATTTCCACCGGGTTCCCTCTTGCGACGCCCTGCCGCACGAGACGGAGGGCGAACCGATGCGGGCACCACGGTAGCGGCACCGATCTTGCCCGCCGCACCCGGGCGGTCCGGGCGTCCGCGACGAATCGCCGGACACGGCGGGTACGCTCACGCGCCAACAGCCCGCCGCCCCGCCCTCGGTCCGGCGACAACCCTGCCGGACCCTTACGACAAGTCGTGCCGGCAAGTCCGTCCGACGCGTCCGCCGACGCCCCCGCCCACAAGCCCGTCCACAGCCTGCCCGCCGTGCCGCCCGACGCACCACGACCCCGGGACCGTCCATGCACCACCGCCCCCGCAGCCTGCCCCGACTCGGCTGGATCACCCACGTCTCCGCCGACGGCCCACCCCGGAGCCTCTATCGGGAGACCATCGAACTCGCCGTCGCTGCCGAAGAGTTGGGTTTCCACAGCTTCTGGGTCGCGCAACATCACTTCGGGGCCCACGGCGGCACCCTCCCGTCGCCCCTGGTCCTGCTCGCCGCCATCGCCGAGCACACGACCCGGATCCGTCTCGGGACCGCGGTCGTCGTCGGCCCGGCCGAGAACGCGCTGCGGCTCGCGGAAGACGCGGCCGTCGTGGACGCGTTGAGCGGCGGACGCCTCGAACTGGGCCTCGGGGCAGGCGCCGACGCCACCGCCTCCCGCGCGTTCGGCCTGGACCACGAGCGCCGCCACGATGTCCTCGACGGCCTGCTGCCCGTACTCCTCGACGCGCTCGACGGACGCGAACTCCCCGGCGGGGTCCGCCTCACACCGCCCGCACCCGAACTGTCCGAACGGGTGTGGCTCGGCACCGGCTCCGCGGCGGGCATGGACCGTGCCGCCCGTCTCGGCCTCGGCGTCATGTACGGGCGGCGCGGCCCGGGCCCCGACGGCCCGCACGCCCAGGACACCGAATACGCGCGCCTCGCCGACGGCTACCGCGGCCGTATGGAGGCCGCGGGACGCACGGCGCGCATAGCGGTGTCGCGCCCGGTGTTCCCATCGGAGCCCGCCGAACTCGCGCGCGCCGTCCTGGCGCCACGGCTGCGCGACTGGATCGACGACGGGGTCCGCACCGGGCGCTACCCGGACGGCTTCGACCCGGACGCCTACCTGGCCGCCGGAGCCTTCGCGTACGGCGCGCCGGACCAGGTGGCCGCCGCACTCGCCCGCGACCCCGGGCTCCCCGGTGCGACGGACCTGCTGTGCCACACCCAGCCGGTTCGGCTCGGGCTGCGCCTCGTCCTCCCGGCAATGGAGCTGATTGCCCGTCAGGTCGGGCGTCCGCGCACCCCGGCGTGACGGCGTCGCGTTTCGCGCGGCCTGGGGGCGCATGGGTTCGGCGCTGCGTGGGTCGGCGTTGCGAGGGTTCGGCGTTGCGCGGGTTCGGCGTTGCGCGGGTTGTCCGGGATCCGCGCTTTTCGGAGCACCGGGGTGCCGCAAGATTGCCCGCTAAGTACGCTTCCCGGACCTGATGTGAGGGAGGGCTCGGATGTCGATGAGCAAGGGTGCCAACGTGCCGGTGCCCGCCGCCGCGGTACGGGTCGAGCTCGGCCGGCAGCACGGCCCGGGGAGCCCCGACGTGGACGCCTCGGCGCTGCTGCTGACCGCGGCCGGCCGCGTCCGGTCGGACGACGACTTCGTCTTCTACAACCAGCCCTCGCACCCCCGCGGCGCGGTCCGCTACGAAGGCACGCGCCAGGACGGCGCGCAGGCGGTCGACACCCTCGCGGTGGACCTGGCCTCGGTGGAGCAGGACATCACAGCCGTGGTGCTGGCGGCCTCGGCCGACGGCGGGACGTTCGGTCAGGTACGCGGCCTCTGCATCCGGGTGCTGGACGCAGCGAACGGCTCCGAGCTGGCCCGGTTCGACAGCTCCGACGCCACGTCCGAGTCGGCCTTCGTGCTCGGGGAGCTCTACCGCGGCAAGGGGACGTGGAAGTTCCGCGCCGTGGGCCAGGGCTACGCGTCCGGCCTGGCCGGGCTGGCCACCGACTTCGGCATCAGCGTCGCGGAGGAACCGGAGCCCGCACCCGTGCCGGTGACCCCGCCGCCGCCCCCGCAAGCCGCCCCGCCGAGCCTTTTGCCGCCCGTACCGCCCGTACCGCCCGCATCGCCCGCACCGCCACCTCCGCCCGCGCCGGTCTCGCTGTCGAAGATCACGCTGACGAAGACCGCGCCGACCGTCTCGCTCACGAAGCAGGGTGCGACGTCCGGCGCGCTGCGGGTCAACCTTTCCTGGAGCGCCCGCCCACACTCGCGCGGTCTGCTGCGGAGGGGCCCGCGGGCGGTGAACCCGAACGACATCGACCTCGACCTGTCCTGCCTGTGGGAACTGCAGAACGGCGACAAGGGCATCATCCACCCCATCGACGAGCAGTTCGGCTCGTTCGACGAGCCGCCCTACGTCCGGCTGGACCGCGACGACCGGACCGGCGGGAGCCGGGGCGGCGGCGAGAACCTCACCGTCAACCTCGACCGCACCGCCGAGATCAAGCGCCTCCTGATATTCGTGGCCGTCTACCAGGGGGCCGAGAGCTTCGCCGGACTCGACGGGGTCGCCACGCTCTATCCGCCGGCCGGCCCGCCCGTCGAGGTGCGGCTCGACGAATGCACGGTGCCCGCGCCGGTGGCGGCGATCGCCCTGATCGAGAACATCGCCGGTGAACTGGTCGTACGGCGTGAGGCGAAGTACATCGTCCTTTCCGGCGGCATGTTCAAACAGCAGGCCGTCGACGTGGCGTACGGCTGGGGCCTCAAGTGGCACGCGGCGAGCAAGACCTGAGCCGGGCACCGGGCCGGGATCCGGGCACTCGGCACCAGCCACTCAGCGCCGACCATTCGGCACTGGGCGGTGAGCGGTGATCGGAAAAGCGGTGATGCAGTGACGCGGTGAGCGCCGATGCTCCGCGCGCCCCGGCCGCCCTTGCCGGGGAAACGGCGGGCCGTGGCAAACTCGGCGGGTGCAGATCGGGATGCTGGGTCCATTCGAGGTGCGCACGGACGACGGATCCCCGGTCGACGTGCCGGGCGCACGACTGCGCGGACTGCTGATCGCCCTGGCCCTGCGACCGGGCCGTGCGGCGCCCAAGGCGTCGCTCGTCGACTGGATCTGGGGCGGTCTGCCGCCCGCCGACGCCACGAACGCCTTGCAGCGCCTGGTCTCCCGGCTGCGGAAGGTCCTGCCGGACGGGGTGGTCGAGGGGCAGACGGACGGCTACCGGCTGCGGCTGGAGCCGGACGCCGTCGACGCCGTACGGTTCGAACGGCTCGTGAGCGAGGCCCAGGCCGTCCGGGCCGAGGACGGCGCGCGTCGGGCCCGGCTCCTGCGTGAGGCCCTGGACCTGTGGCGCGGCGCGGCCATGCAGGACGTCGGCCTCCCCGACAGCCCCGCGTTCGACACCGCGGTCGCCCGCCTGGAAGGACTGCGTCTGACCGCCGCCGAGGAGCGGGTCGACGCCGAGATCGCGCTCGGCCGCGGCGCCGGGATGGTCACCGAGCTGACCGATCTGATGGCCGCGCATCCGGTGCGCGAACGCCTCGCCGCCGCACTGATGCGCGCCCTCGTCGCCGCCGGCCGCGACAACGAGGCACTGCTCGTCTACCAGCGCACGAGGGAGGCACTGGCCGACGCCCTCGGCGCCGACCCGTCCCCGGAGCTGGCCGCGCTGCATGTCGCGCTGCTGCGCGGCGAGTTGGGGCGGCGCGAGGAGAGCCCGAAGACCAATCTGCGCGCCGAGCTGACCACCTTCGTCGGCAACGGCGCCGATGTCGCCGCGGTACGCGGACTCGTCACCGAGCACCGCCTCACCACCGTGATCGGCCCGGGCGGCGCGGGCAAGACCCGGCTGGCCACCGAGACCGCGCGTACCCTGCTCGGCGATCTGCCGGACGGCGTCTGGCTCGTGGAGCTCGCCGCGATCGGCCCGGACGGCGACGTGGCACAGGCGACGCTCGCCGGGCTCGGCCTGCGGGACGCCCTGCTCGGCGGCGCCCCGAACACGGAGCTGACGGACCGGCTCGTCGCCGCGATCCGCGACCGCGACGCCCTGCTGATCCTGGACAACTGCGAGCATGTCGTCGAGTCCGCCGCGGTGTTCGCGCACCGCGTGCTCGGCGAGTGCCGTCGGCTGCGCATCCTGGCCACCAGCCGCGAACCCCTTGGCATCACCGGCGAGGCGTTGTGGCAGGTCGAAGCACTGGGCCTGCCGGCCGACGACGCCGGCCCGGACGAGATCGAGGCCTCACCCGCCATCAGACTGCTGCGCGACCGGGCCAGCGCGGTACGCCGCGACCTCGCGGGCGACCCGCACACCCTCGCCACGATGGTGCGTGTGTGCCGGGCGCTCGACGGGATGCCGCTGGCGATCGAACTGGCGGCGGCCCGGCTGCGCACCATGTCCGTCGACCAGTTGGCCAATCGGCTCGACGACCGGTTCCGCCTGCTGACCGGCGGCAGCCGTACCGCCCTGCCGCGGCACAAGACGCTGCGTGCCGCGGTCGACTGGAGCTGGGAGCTGCTCAGCGACGCCGAACGCACGGTCCTGCGCAGGCTGTCCGTGTTCTCCGGAGGGGCAAGCCTGCAAGCGGCCGAACGGGTGTGCGCGGACGAGACGGTCGACCGCGACGAGGTGCTCGAACTCCTCACCGCCTTGACCGAGAAGTCGCTGCTGCGCGCCGAGGGCGACAGCGCGCCGCGCTACCGCATGATGGGCACGATCAAGGAGTACGCCGCCCAACGCCTCGCGGAGGCGGGGGAGTCGGAGCAGGCACGCCTCGCGCACCTGGCCTACTTCACCGATCTCGCCGAGACCGCGGAGCCGCACCTGCGCCGCGCCGAACAACTCGAATGGCTGGCCGTCCTCGACGCCGACCACGACAACATCGCCGCGGCGGTGCGCGGCGCCCTCGCCTCCGGCGACGCCCAGGCGACCATGCGGATCGCGGCGGGCTGCGGCTGGTACTGGTGGCTCGCCGGGCACAAGACCGAGGGCTTCGAACTCCTCAGCACCGCGGCCAGGATGCCCGGTGAGGCCGGCGACGACGTCCGGGCCATGGTGTACGCGCTGGTCGTGCTGTTCGTGAGCTCCGGGCGCCGCGACGAGCACGAGGCGGAGGAGTGGATCCGCGAAGCGCACCGCCATGGCCGGCGCAGTTCTGGGCGATACCCGCTCCTGGCGATCATGGGCGCGATGGAACGCCTGCTGGACGGGCCCGACGCCTTCCTGACCGCCTTCGAACCGCTGCTCGACGACGAGGACCCGTGGGTGCGCGCGCTGGCCCGCCTGCACATGGGCAAGATGCGGATCGTGCTCGGCCGGGAGGGGGAGGACGGGGAGGCGTACCTGGCGGCGGCGCTCGCCGAGTTCCGGGCGCTCGGCGAGCGGTTCGGGATCTCGTTCGCCCTGACGGAGCTCGCGGACCAGTTCGCCGTGCGCGGCGAGTTCGCCCGCGCCTGCGAGTACTTCGAGCAGGCGATCGAGGTGTGCACCGAGGTCGGCGGCAGCGAGGACGTCATCCGGATGCGGGCCCGGCAGGCGCAGTTGCACTGGCTGTCGGGCGACCGGGACGCGTGTGCGGCCGCCGTCGCCGAGGCCGGCCGGATCGCGGAACGGGTCACCTGGCCGGACGCGCTGGCCGAACTGGCCTTCGCGCGGGCCGGACTCGCCCGGTGGGCCGGCGACGACGAGGAGGCGTACCGGCAGATCGGCGTCGCGACGGCCCTGCTGGGCGACGAGGCCGAGCAGCCGCACATCCGCGCGGTGACGCACGACGTGCTCGGCTACCTCTCCGAGGACCTCGCCGAGTCCCGGGCGCACCGCGCGGCGGCCTTCGACGCGGTGGTCGAAACCGGCCACATTCTGGGGATCGCGCAGGCGATCGTCGGCGTCGCGGATCTGGCGCTGCGCCGTGACGAGCCTGAGCAGGCGGTGCGGCTTCTGGCGGCGAGCGCGGCTGTACGCGGGCTGCCGGACCGCGCGAACCCCGACGTGGCCCGGATCGAGCAGGCGGCCCGAAGCCGCCTCGGCGACGGGCGGTTCGCCGAGGCGGCTCGGGAGGGCGCCGAGGCGGACTGGCCGGGGTTGGTCGGGGCCACGCTCGCCGAGTGAAACCCGAGTGAAACCCGAGTGAGCACATGAGTGAACACCCGAGCGAACCCCGGGTCGGCGTCGTGCCGGCCCGGGGAACCCCGAGGCGGGCTACGCCCGACGGCTGAACGACGCGACCGACCAGACGTACCCGACGACGACGAACCCGACGCACCAGGCGACGGCCGCCATCGCGTCGCCGCCGGACGGGTCGCCCGCCAGCAGGCCGCGCAGGGTCTCGATGACCGGGGTGAAGGGCTGGTACTCGGCGAACTGCCGCACGCCGGAACCCATCGTGTCCGCGGGGACGAACGCGCTGCTCAGGAACGGCAGCATGATCAGCGGCACGGTGGCCAGACCCGCCGACTCCGGCGTCTTCGCGGCCAACCCCAAGGCGACGGTGAGCCAGCCGGCCGCCACGCTCAGCAGCACCACGAGGCCGATGACACCGAGCCATTCGAGTGCGTTGGCGGACGGGTCGAACCCCAGCGCGAACGCCACCCCGACGATGGCCGCGCAGGCCACCGTGCACCGCACCGCGGTGACGACGACGTGCCCGGTCAGCACGGCGCCCCGGGAGACGTCCATGACCTGGAGCCGGCTGATGATGCCCTTGCGCATGTCGTCGTTCACGGATGTGGAGGTGGCCCCCAGCCCGGAGCTGACGGCCATCACGAGCAGGCCCGGCGTCGCGTAGTCGATGTACGGTTCGCCGACGCTGAAGCCGCCGCCGAACACCTTGACGAACATCAGCATCATCACGATGGGGAACAGCACCGAGTTGAACACCACGACCGGGTTCCGCATGCTGTGCTTGATGTTGCGGCGCAGCATGACGGCCGAGTCGGCCCACGCCGTCGAGACACTGCTCATTTTGCGATCGCCTCCGCGCTCGGGCGCCCGGTCAGGGCAAGGAAAACGTCGTCGAGGTCTGGTGTGTGCACCGCGAACTCCCGGGCGTTGAGCAGGTGTTCGTCGAGCACGTCCAGTAGGGCGCGCAGCGACCGCGACTCCCCGTCGCTGGGCACCCGCAGGGTCAGCTCCTGGTCGTCCCGCGTGGAGCCGGCCAGAATCCGCGCCGCCGTGTCGAGGTCGGCGGGATCGGTGAACCGAAGCCGGACGTGCGTGCCGGGCATCCGCCGCTTGAGCTCGTCCGGAGTGCCGTGCGCGACCAGGCGGCCCTGGTCGAGCACCGCGATCCGGTCGGCGAGCTGGTCGGCTTCGTCCAGGTACTGGGTGGTGAGGAAGATGGTGGTGCCGTCGGCGACCAGTTCGCGGACGATTCCCCACATCGTGCGCCTGCTGCGCGGGTCGAGGCCCGTGGTCGGCTCGTCCAGGAAGATGATCCGGGGGTCGCCGACGAGGGTCATCGCCAGGTCCAGCTTCCGGCGCATGCCTCCGGAGTACGTCGCGGCAAGCTTGTCCGCGGACTCCGTCAGGTCGAACCGCTCCAGGAGCTGCGCCACCAGGCGGGGGGAGCGGACGCGCTTCAGGTCCGCCATCATCTGCAGGTTCTCGCGGCCGGACAGCAGGTCGTCCACCGCGGCGAACTGGCCGGTGACGCCGATGGCGGCGCGTACCGCCCGGGTCGCGGTCGCGGTCGCGGCGGTCACGTCGTGACCGGCCACGAGCACCGTGCCGGCGTCCGCCGCCATCAGCGTCGTCAGGATGTTCACCGTCGTCGTCTTGCCCGCCCCGTTCGGGCCGAGCATGGAGAAGACCGACCCCGCCGCGACATCGAAATCGATGCCGTCGAGCACGACCTTGTCCCCGTATGCCTTTCGCAGGCATGAAACCGCAATCGCCGAACTCGTCATGCGCCTACGCTCTCGGCCGGTCCTGTCACCCGTCTGTCACGCCCCTGACACGGCTCCTGACGGCAGCGCAGGGGATCCGCCGACAAGGACGGCCGACGGGACCCGAAGCCTCGGTGTCAGGGGCGGGCCCAGGTCGGCGTACGGCCGGAGAGGGCGATGACGCGGTCGAGAAGACCGGTGTCGGCGGCCACCGGGACCGCGGGGCCGAAGAGCGGTCCGCGCGTCTCGGCGTCCGCGCCCGCGCTCGGCGCCAGCATCTCGAACGAGCACTCCAGGCTCGCCCGGTCGGCCGGGTACTCCTGTCCGATCGCCCGCGCCAGGTCCCAGCCGTGGATCACCACTTCGTTGAGCGCCACGCGTCCCGCCAGGACGGCCGGGAAGGTGAGCCCGCCGGCCTGCGTCATGCCGTCCCACGCTTCGGGGGTCCGCCAGGCGTCGGCCAACTCGTCGTGCTGCCGGGGCAGGACCGTACGCCAGTCGTCGTCGACGTCCGGGGTGGTCGATCCCGGGTCGGTGGCGGTCGACGGTCCGAGATCCTTCCGCGCGGCGTCCCGGAAGGCGGCGGTGAGTCCCACGAGGTGGCCGAGGAGGTGGCGCACCCGGTAGTCCTCGCACGGGGTGGGCGCGTCGAGTTGGTCGTCCCGTACTTGCGCGGCGAGGTCGGCGACCAGCTTGACGGCCGGTCCGAAGTCGGGGCCGGGGGTGGCGGGAAGCTCGGTCGCTGTCATGGCAGGGGCTCCTCTGTCGGGTTCTGTCGGTCCGCGGCGGGGCCGGGACCTGCCGCGCGTCGGTGGCATGCCCGCGCGGGCGTAATGCGGGTGTAACGCCTGCAGATAGAGACTGATCGCGGTCCGCGAACTCATCGCTCGGCCTCGAAGGAGTCAGGTATGACACCCATCATGAGCAAGTCCGACGCCGCTGCCCTGGTGTCCGCCGCCCGCATCCGGCGCGGCCTGACCTGGGCCGAGATCGCCAAAGAACTCGGCGCGCCGCTCGTCTGGACCACCGCCGCGCTGCTCGGCCAGCACCCGATGACCCGGGAGCAGGCCGCTCGGGCCTGCGCCTTTCTGGGCCTCGAGGACGAGGTCGCCGAGAGCCTGCAACTTCAGCCGAGCCGGGGTTCCGCACCCGAGGTGATGTCCGACCCCACGGTCTACCGCTTCGTCGAGGCGCTGTCCGTCTACGGACCCGCCCTCAAGGAGCTGATCCACGAGGAATTCGGCGACGGCATCATGAGCGCGATCAACTTCCAGGTCGACATCTCCCGCCGCCCCGACCCCGACGGTGACCGTGTGGTCGTCACCTTCGACGGAAAGTTCCTCGACTACAAGTGGTGACCGGCTGACCGGCTACCCGGGTGATGGATGACCGGTGAACGGCTGACACGGTGAACCGGTGGCGAGGCAACCGGCCGGCGGTTGACCACGACGCGGTTCTGCGCGCCCTGGTGATCGAGGGAATCGCGATCGCCTCGACGCTCCTCATGGCGCCGCGGACCCCGGATCCCGCGCAACTGGAGGCGGTGTCAAGGCAGTTCCTGAAGGCGGCGAGGGAGGCCAGTGCCCTGGACCTGTTGGCGGCGTTCGATGCGCAGAATCGGGTCACGCGCGCGGTGGCCGGTTTCTTCACCGCGTACGACCTGCTCGTCACGCCCACACTGGGCCGGCTCCCGGCGCCGCACGGGACGCTGGCGTACGACGATCCCTACCTCACCGTGGCCGACTGGTTCGAGCGGCTGACGGGCCGCGGAAGCTGTGCCGCGGACCCCCCCCGCGGGCCGTCCTGGGCGTGTCGGGCGGGCAAATTTTTTGGTGTGATCCAGGACACGGTCGGCGTATGAAATATCCGGGGACTTCGTGTCCGTTTACCCGTGTGAACGTAATCGGGGAGCGAGTCCCCGTTTTCCCGCACCGGGCGGACACGAGTGAGGAGGGCCGAGGCGTGAATGGTGTCGACACGGCAGCCGTCGTACGCGAGAGGCCCCGCCTGCGCGCGGACGCCCGGCGGAACCGGGAGCGCATCGTCGGCGCCGCCCGCGAGATGTTCGTCGAGTTCGGCGCCGACGTGCCGCTCGACGACGTCGCGCGGCGGGCGGGCGTGGGCAACGCGACGCTGTACCGGCACTTCGCGGACCGCCGCGAGCTCGTGCACGAGGTGGTGCTCTCCGTACTGGAGCGCATCGTCGTCAGCGGCGAAGCGGCGACGGCCGAGGAGCCGGACGCGTTCGCGGCGCTGCGCCGCTTCGCGCACGGCGCGGCCGAGGAGAAGGTCGCCGCGGTGTGCCCGCTGCTCTCCGAGGACATCGACAAAAGCCACCCGGACATGGTCGCGATGCGCGAGCGCCTGGACGGTGTCATCGGCGCCCTGGTCGGCCGGGCGCACGCGTCCGGTCAACTGCGTGCCGACGTCGGCGCCGGTGACCTGATGATGGTCATCACCCACCTTGCCCGCCCGCTGCCCGGCACCCGCTGCGCGGCCAACGAACAGTTCGTGCACCGCCACCTCGACATCATGCTCGACGGCCTGCGCGACCTCCACCCCACCCCACTGACCGGCTCGGCCGTGGAACTCCGCGATCTGCGGGGCATCGGCCAGGCCGAAAGCCACGCGGACAAACTCGCGAACCGCCGTTCATCCGGCCACGCGAACCGGGACGGGAACGGCTGACCCGCCGGCGCCCAGGCGCGCGCCCGTCCTCGACCTCCCCCGCACGACACACCCCACACCCAGGTGAGTACCCCCATGTCACAAACAGCCGTTCCGCCCAAGACGTCCCTGCCCGACCCCCGGCGCTGGAAAGCGCTGATCTTCATCGCCCTCGCCCAGCTCATGGTGGTGCTCGACGGCACCATCGTGAACATCGCCCTGCCGTCGGCCCAGGCCGACCTCGGTATCTCCGACGGCAACCGGCAGTGGGTCATCACCGCGTACGCCCTGGCGTTCGGCGGGCTGCTGCTCTTCGGCGGCCGCATCGCCGACCTGTGGGGGCGCAGGCGGACCTTCATCGTCGGCCTGATCGGCTTCGCGGTCGCCTCCGCGATCGGCGGCCTCGCGGCCAACACCGGTCTACTGCTCGGCGCCCGTGCGCTGCAGGGCGTGTTCGGCGCGCTGCTGGCCCCGTCCGCGCTGTCCCTGCTCGCGGTGATGTTCACCGACGGCAAGGAGCGCGCGAAGGCGTTCGGCATCTTCGGTGCCATCGCGGGCGGCGGCGGCGCCGTCGGCCTGATCCTCGGCGGCGTGCTGACCGAGTACATGAACTGGCGCTGGACCTTCTTCGTCAACATCCCGTTCGCCGTCGTCGCGGCGCTCGGCGCCATCGCGGTGATCAGTGAGCCGGCCGGCGGCCGCAACCGTTCGCCCATGGACGTGCCGGGTGTGGTGCTGTCGTCGCTCGGACTGGGCTCGCTGGTCTACGCGTTCACCCGCGCCGAGTCCGACGGCTGGACCTCGGGCGTCACGCTGGGCCTGTTCGCCGCAGCGGTCGTGCTCCTGGCGTCCTTCGTGTTCGTGGAGAGCCGGGTGGCCGCGCCGCTGCTGCCCCTGCGCGTCGTCACCGACCGCCGGCGCGGCGGGATCTACCTCTCGCTCGGCCTCGCCGTCATCGCGATGTTCGGCATGTTCCTGTTCATCACCTACTACCTCCAGGTCGTCAAGGACTACTCGCCGGTCGTCACCGGCCTGGCGTTCCTGCCGATGATCGCGGGCATGATCACCGGCTCCACCCAGATCGGCGCCCGGCTGATGACCCGCGTGCCGCCCCGGCTGCTGATGGGGCCGGGCTTCCTGACCGCGGGTATCGGCATGCTGATGCTGACGCAGCTGGAGGTCGGCAGCTCGTACGTCGGCCTGATCATGCCGGCGCAGCTGCTGCTCGGCCTGGGCATGGGCACCGCCTTCATGCCGGCGATGAGCATGGCCACCCAGGGCGTCCAGGCCCGCGACGCCGGTGTCGCCTCCGCGATGGTCAACACCTCGCAGCAGGTCGGCGGCGCGATCGGCACGGCATTGCTCAACACCGTCGCGGCGAGCGCGACCACCGCGTACGCCACCTCGCACGCGGGCCGCGCGGCCGAACAGCTCAAGCTGGAGGCCATGGTGCACGGGTACGCCACCGCGATCTGGTGGGCGGTCGGCATCCTGGCCCTCGCGTCGCTGATCGCGTTCACCTTCGTCAACGGCGGCCACGGCGGCAGCACCGTGGTCACGTCCGGCGACAAGGACGCCGCCACGGGGGAGGACGCGACCGACGAGCTCGCGATCCCGGTCCTCGCGCACTGAGCGCGGCGGCCCGGACGAGCGGCCGGAACGGACCGACCTGGGCGGAGTGATCGAGGCGTACCGGGCCTGACGCGGTGCGCGGAGACAGCCGAACGGCCGTCGGAGGAAAAGCGGGTGACCCCCGCTGCGCCTCCGGCGGCCGTTCGGCTTGTGCGCTACAGAAGCCCGAGGTCCTTGAGCTCGTCCGACAGGGGGCGCGGGCCGGCCGCCGTGGTCCGGTGGGCGCCGACGGTCCGGGAGCCGCCGTCGGCCTCGCGGGGTTTGTCGCGGCGACGGCGGAAGACGTACGCGGCCGCGACGCCGCCGACGAATCCGAACAGATGGCCCTGCCAGGACACGTGATCGGCGGTGGGCAGCACACCCATCAGCATCGACCAGCCGTACACGCCGGTGACGACGAACGCGATCAGGATGTCCAGGAGCTTGCGGTCGAGGAAGCCGCGGACGAGCAGGTAGCCGAAGTATCCGAACACCAGGATGCTGGCACCGGCGGTGACGGAGTTCGCGGGCGAGGTGAGCCATACGCCCAGGCCGCCCACCACGACGATGACCAGGGTCAGGCCGACGAAGCGGGACACGCCGCGCGTCGCGCACAGGAAGCCCAGCACGGCGACGGGAACGGTGTTGGAGATCAGGTGCCCGAAGCCGAAGTGCAGGAAGGGCGCCGTCAATATGTCCGGGAGCTCGGCCTTGTCGCGCGGCGAAATCCCGTGCGGCAGCAGCGAATCGTCGGTGGCGACGTTGTAGACCTGGAGCGCCCAGAGGACGGCCAGCAGGGTCACCGTGACGAAGAACGAGCTGACGAGCCCGCGGAACGGGACGGCGGATCCGAGCGGCGACACCATGACCTCCACAGGCGTTGCGGGACCGCCGCCTCCGGCGGTCCTCACACATGCATGGTCCAGCAATCGTGAGGCGGCTGGGAAGCATCGGCGTCTCTCGGGTCGGGCGGAACAGGCTCGGCCTGCTCCCGCGCGTCTTCCCGCCGGCGCCTTTCTGCGTGGGGGTCTTCCCGCGTACGGGCCTCTCCGATCACGGGACTTCCACCTACAGGTCCTCCACCTACGGGACCTCCCGCCTACGGGACTTCCACTCACGGGACTTCCACCCACGGGGCTTCCCGCCTACCGGTCGAAGTAGGAGCTGTGGCCGTCGTCGATGACGGTCTGCCACAGGTTGTCCTCGTCGTCGCAGGCCTCCGGATCGGCGGCGCGCAGCAGTTGGGACAGGATGTCGCAGCAGAGCCAATAGGCGTGGAAGACCTGCCAGTCCGCGCTCGGGCGGGCGTTGGTGGAGCCGATGCGGACGAGGCGGGAGGCCGACCACAGCGCGTACCCGAACACGGAGATGTCCGAGTTGACCAACGGGGCCGGCCACTCCGGGTCTTCGTGGCCGACCGCGGTGACCCGCCCGGTGGCGCCGTCCAGCAACACCGTGCACCAGAAGCCCAACGGCCCCAGGGACAAGTGGTCGCGCATCGCGAGGTCGCGCTCCCACACCGGCCCGCCGTTCGGGCCGAAGACGTCGGGCGACCGTTCCTCGTGGGTCAGCGGCGCGGAGGCCAGATCTTCGTGGAACTGGACGAGGTCTTCGTTGCGCGGGAGGCCCACCTCGGCGAGGAACCGCGAGGTCGGTTCGTGGGCCACCGCGGCAGGCCATGCGCTCGTGGCGAAGTCGATGCGTACGCCCGTGTCGGCGACCAGATCCGCCCCGACGTCGAAGATCAGCCCAGTGCCCGGCCTGCCCTCGTCGCCCTCGTGCCCCGCGCCGCCGGCGCGTCGGGTGACTCCCCAAGGCAGCGCCCACATCGCCAGCAGGGCGCTCCAGACCGGCGCATGGCCGTCCTCGCGGAACACCGCCGGGTCGACGTCGCGGATCCGGTCGAGCGCGTCGTCCAGAAGCCTGGTGTACGCCGTCAACCCGCGCGGATCGGCCTCCCGCGGTCCGCGGCTTGTCACGTACACGACGTGCAGCGCGTGGACGAAAGCCGACAGGTCCGACGCGAGCAGGTCCCGGCGCATCCGTGCTGGATACCCCTTCGGGTACGACTGCCGTTTGTCGACGAGCCATACCTTGCCGGTGGCGCCGTCCACGGCCACGAAGTCGGCGCCGAGTTCGCCGATGCGGACGAGCGCGGCGGCACCCGGTGGGATCCGCTCGGCCCCCTGTTCCGCGAGCACCCGGTCCAGCGCCTCGGCGTCCGGCGTGACCTCGAAGTGCGGTACGCAGGCGGGGAGTCCGATGTCCGTGAGGAAGCCGCGGGACGCCCCGTGTGTCAGTGCGGACGGCAACCGGGCCGCCCCGGTGACGCGCATCACCGCGTCGTTTCCGAACCACTCGTCCACCGCACCCCTGGTCACGGGCACCCGCATACGTCTTCCCACCCCGGCCACACCTGCGTGTTCGTACGCTTGTGCGCCTACGACGAGGGCCCGCCGGTTCGGCGGGCCGCGTCCGCCCATTCAACCCGCCTGGTGGGCGGCGTGCTGCCGGTCATCCACCCTGCGCACGGCACGCGGGCGGCGTCGAGGCGGGCAGTTGGGTGTCGTGTCAGGGGGGCCGGGTCAGACTTTCCTGCCAGGCGGCCAGGCGGGCAGGCGGCCAGGCGGTCGGGCGGTCGAGTCAGGGTGTCCGGCCCGGTGTGTCCGGCCGGGGGCCCGGCCAGGCTGTCGAGTCAGGCGTACTCGGCTCGCAGGAGACCGCCGAGCTTCTCGGCTGCCTGGTCCTTGGCGGTCCGTACGGCATCGTCGTCGAGGGCGCGTTCCTTGGCCGTCTCGTCGATGAACGCGTCCGCGGCCTGGACGGCCAGGTCCTGGGCGCGGGCCAGGGTGCCCGGGCGGCCGTGGTGCGCGACGTGCCCGTCCCAGGCCATGGCACCCGCGTACGCCCCCGCCTGGGCCAGCAGGTCGGCGTCGACCCGCTCCCCGTGCGGAGCCGACCGGCACTCGTGGAAGCGCGCGGCTTCCGCGCTGTCGTCTGCGAACAGGGCCATGGCTGCTCCTTCGTGGTCCTCCGTGTGCAGGGGACGGCTACCCGCACGCCGGGAAATGATCCCCTTTGTCGCCGATCAGGTGTCGCCTGTCGCCGATCAGGTGTCGCCGACCAGCGTCGCGGCGCCGTGCAGGACGGCCGCGTTCTCGGTGGCGAGGCGCAACCGGGCGTTGAAGCGGCGCACGCGCTCGCGCTCGGAGCAGCCCCGGCCGTACACCGGCCAGGTCCCCGGCGGCAGGATTTCGACCACCACCATGCCGTGCAGCTCCGCGGCCGCCAGCCAGGCGCCCATCGGGTCCATCGGCGTGGGCAGGAGCCACCTCTGGCGGTCGCCGACCAGGGTGAGGGCGGCGACGAGCCCGCGACGGACGAGAAGCTGTGCCGTGGTCATGGGAGGTTCCCCGAGGCACAGGCTGAAACCCGACTCGTGGGCGTGATCGACCAGGAGCGGATAGTCCCCGGCGCCCGCCTCCACCAGGGCCTCGGCGACCGGCGGCATCGGCTCGCCCATGTCGTCCTGAGCGAATTCGCGCAGCGCCAGCGCCAGGCGCAATTGCGCGTGACGTGCGGCCGACGGGTGGATACCCATGCATGACCGCTACCCGCCAGGGGCGACCCCAACCGGTCGGTGGCGCGTGGTGTCCGCGCGCGCCGTGTCCGCGCGCGCCGTGTCCGCGCGCCTTCATCCAGGTCGGCTGCCATCCTGGTGCGATCACGGACCCGGGACAGCCCGGGTCGCCGCCACGACGTGGGACAGGGACGGTCGAGCATGCAGCGGATCGGCGTCATCGGAGTCGGCGAGATCGGCCGGGCGATCGTCGCGGGCCTGAGCGGCGGGGACGAGCAGGCGCCGGAGATCTTCCTGTCCCCGCGGGGAGCCCGGGCCGCCGCCGAGCTGTCGGCGCGCTACGCGGGCGTCCAGGTGTGCGCCGACAACCAGGAGGTGGTGGACCGCTCCGACCTCGTGATCATCGCCGTACGCGGTCCCGACCGCCACGAAGCACTCGCCGGTCTGACCGTGGGCGCCGACAAGATCGTGGTCAACGTCATGGCCGGCGTCGCGAACGAGGACCTGCGCCGGACGCTGGCCACCGACGCCGCGCTGGTCCGCGCCATTCCGCTGCCGCCCATTCGCGAGCGCCGCTCGGTCACGGTGACCTGTCCCTCGCATCCGGTCGTGGACGCTCTCTTCGACCGCCTGGGCGGCGCGCTCCCGGTCGCGGACGAGGCCGCCTTCGACGTCTTCTCCACCGTCACCGGAACGCTGACCACCCAGTACCACTTCCTCGCCGCACTCACCTCATGGGCTGTCGCGCACGGCGTTCGGTCAGATGACGCGGACCGCTACGTTCGCAGCCTGTTCCTGGGACTTGCGGGCACGCTGGGCGACGGGACCCGCTCCCTGGAGCAGCTTGCGGCCGACCACGAGACCCCGAACGGCAGCAACGAACGCATTCGTACGACGTGGTTCACGTCGGCCAACTCCGAAGCCCTCCACAAGGCCCTCGACGACTTGCTCGCCGTCCTGCGGCAGGGCTGAACCGGCCGACGAACCGGGCGACAACCGGGCGGCAATCGGCTCGGCTTCGGCCGCGGGGGTGCGGGCCCGATCTTGTAGAAGTCTACGAACGGCAGGTGTCGGCCTGTCGACGTCTTCATGTCTTCCACCCCTACCTGAGGTCCCCCGATTGGCTGTGTACTCCCTCATACGAGATGCGAAATACAGACCCGCAACACGGGACACGCGATACGGGACACGCGATACGGGATACGGGATACGCGCACGGGAAACCGGACACGCAAGCGGGGACCACAGCCAAGCGAGGGGTGAGTGACGCGGTGGCATCGACACACTCGGCCCACAGCCACTCACCGAGGCGCCGGGCATGGCCCCGGACGTCACAGATGACGCAGTTGGACTGCGCGCAACGCGACGGATTTGAACCTGACGTACATCCCCGTCCCACCAGAGCACATTTGCGGCGACCCGCCGTGACGATCGCGGGCGGGCGCCACCGCCCGCAGTGATCGCGCGGCGGAGCCCGCGGAACGTTGTTGTTGCCCCGACTTGTCGCCGGTGCGGATTCGCACACGGGCGGGGAAGCCGGGAGCCCCCATCCTCTCCGATAGGAGTAACTGTGACCGCGCACACCCAAGAAGCGAGCATTCAGGAACTCGAGCACGCCTGGATGAACGAGGCGATCAAGCTGGCCACCACCAGCGTGGCGAACGGCGGCGGCCCGTTCGGCGCACTGATCGCCATGGACGGCGCCGTGGTCGCGATCGGGAACAACCAGGTCACCGCGACTCTGGACCCGACGGCACATGCCGAGGTGAGCGCGATGCGGGCGGCCTGCAAGCAGCTGGACAGGTTCTCGCTGGAGGGCTGCGTCCTGGTCACCTCGTGCGAGCCGTGTCCGATGTGCCTGTCGTCCGCGCTGTGGGCGCGCCTGGACCGGATCGTGTACGCCGCCGACCGGCACGACGCGGCGACGGCGGGCTTCGACGACCGCAAGTTCTACGACCTGTTCGAGAAGAAGCCGGCGTCGATGTGGCCCACGCCGGTCAAGCAGCTCGACCTGCCCAACCGCACGGCGCCGTTCGACGCGTGGCTCGCCAAGGCCGACCGCATCGACTACTGAGAACGCATCGAGTACCAGAACGCGTCGACCGCCGCGGGCGCGTCGATTGCCGAGAGCGCGTCGAACACGGACGACCCGTCCACGGACCGGAGTTCGTCGTCGGACGATCGACCATCGCGAACGCAGGCTCCCCGGCATGTGCCCGGGAGCTTGCGTTCACCGGTGAGGCTTCGGCCGACCTGCGGTCCGCGGCCGGGAGTTCCGCCTAAGCTGGGCCGGTGACCTCACCGTTTGCGGTTTCCCAGGGCGAACAGCGGTTCGTGGACGCGGCGCGGGACCTGGCCCCGCAGTTCGCGGCGGCGGCGGACGAGCACGACCGCGAAGCGACACTGCCGATCGCCAACTTGACGGCCCTGCACAAAGCGGGGCTGGACATGGCGGCGATGCCCGTGGACCGGGGCGGGGCCGGGTTGTCGTACCAGGCGCTCGGCGAGATCCTCCGCATCGTCGGCAAGGCCTGCCCGTCGACCGCATGCGTGTGGATGATGCACCTGGGGGCCGCGCAGGCCCTGGTCACGTACGGGCCGCCCTTCTACGCCGACGAGTTGCGGGACGGGAAGCGGTTCGCCAACGCGTTGTCCGAACCCACCGGCGGGAACCTGTTCCTGATGCCGCTCCAACGGGCCGAGCCGGTGGCCGGCGGCTACGAGCTGGACGGCGCCAAGCGCTTCGTGTCCGGGTGTGAGATCGCGGACCACTTCCTGGTCAACGCGCTGCTCGACGACGGCCCCGGGTTCTTCGGCGTACCGAGCGACGACAGCGTCGAGATGGTGCCGATCTGGGACTCGATGGGGCTGCGCGGCACCCGCAGCCAGCTCCTGAACTTCCGCAACACCCTGCTGCGCCAGGAGAATCGGTGCCTGATCACCGACCCGCTCGCGCCGAACATCATCGCGCTCGGCCTGCCCTGGCTCTCCATCGGCGTCGCGGAAGCCGCCCTCGACGCGTTGACCGAGCATGCGCGTAAGCGCGTCGTGCCCACCACCGGCAAGCCGGTCGGGGACCTGCAGTGGGTGCAGTTCGACGCCGCCGACTCGCACGTGAAGCTGTTGGCCGCGCGTACGCTCGCGGAACGCTCCCTCTGGCTCGCCGACCACAACGCGCCGGGTGCCCTGGAGGCGGCGGTCGAGGCGAAGCTCTACGCCAACCAAGTCGCCAAGAACATCGCCGAGTTCGGACTTCGGGTCGGCGGCGGCTCCGGCTATCTGCGGTCCTCGCCGATCCAACGGCACTTCCGCGACGCCCAGGCGGGCGCGCTCATGGCGTTCTCGGTCGAGGTCTGTCGGGACATGCTCGGCAAGCGCCTGATGGGCAGCCAGACCGATACGACGCAGTAGCCGCCCGGACGTCCAACTGCTTGCGCGCTGCGGCCAGTTCGGCGGACCAGAGCGCACCGGCCTCCAGGCCCACCCGCGCCGCGACACCGGCGCAGGCGGGCGAGGCGGCCTAGCGCGTGTACTTGCGGATGCGGTAGCGCAGGCCGGACGTCGACGACTGCCAACCGGAGTCCTCGGTGACGGTCCACGCCGCGTCCGGGACCGGGGCGTACGTGTCGCCTGGCACCGCCGAGTCGACGTCGGTCACCGACAGCGTGGTGGCGTACTCCATCGCAGCGCGGTAGATCTCGCCGCCGCCGATCACCCAGATCTCGGCGGAAGCGCCGTCGGGCCGCGGCGGCTCGGCCGCGAGCTCCAACGCCTGCTTGACCGACCCGGCGCGTTCCGCGCCCTCGGCCGCCCATTGCGGATCGCGGGTCACCACGATGTTGCGCCTGCCGGTCAGCGGACGGAAGCGCGGCGGCAGCGAGTCCCACGTCTTGCGGCCCATGACGACGGGGTGGCCGAGGGTGGTCGCCTTGAAGTGCGCCATGTCCTCGGGCACGCGCCACGGAATCGCGTTGTCCGCGCCGATCACGCCGTCGAGGGTCTGCGCCCAGATCAGCCCGACGTTCACACCGCGACCGGGGCTTTGATGGCCGGGTGGCAGTTGTAGTCGACCACTTCGACGTCCTCGAAGGCGTAGTCGAAGAGCGAGTCCGCGCGGCGCAGGCGCAGCGAGGGGAAGTCGTACGGCATGCGCGAGATCTGCTCGGTCACCTGCTCGACGTGGTTGTCGTAGATGTGGCAGTCGCCGCCCGTCCAGATGAAGTCGCCCGGCTCCAGGCCGACCTGCTGGGCCACCATGTGGGTGAGCAGGGCGTAGCTGGCGATGTTGAAAGGTACGCCGAGGAACAGGTCCGCGCTGCGCTGGTACAGCTGGCAGGACAGCTTGCCGTCGGCGACATAGAACTGGAAGAAGGCGTGGCACGGGGCGAGCGCCATCTTGTCCAGCTCGGCGACGTTCCATGCGGACACGATCATCCGGCGGGAGTCCGGGTCGCGCCGCAGCGTGTCGAGGATGCCGCTGATCTGGTCGATGTGCCGGCCGTCCGGGGTCGGCCAGGAGCGCCACTGCACGCCGTAGACCGGGCCGAGGTCGCCCTTCGCGTCGGCCGAGGTGTCGCAGGCGCTGAACCCCGCG
>NZ_JBEZFP010000013.1:0-108672 GCF_040649515.1 Streptodolium elevatio | reverse complement strand
GAGGGCCCCACCGGAACTCCGGTGGGGCCCTCGGCCCGCTGATGTGGCGTCAGCAGTCGGATCAGTGGTGGCCGTGGCCGCTCGTGATCTCCTCGTACTCCGCGGCGGTCGGCTTCTCGATCGGCTCGGCGAAGTACCAGCGCGACAGGCGCACCCGCAGCTTCTCGCCGGGCTTGAGCTTGCGCGCCACGCCGTTCTCGTCGACCGCGGGCGGCAGTTCGGCCGCGGCCGGCTGCTCGTGCGCGGTCAGGAAGAAGCGCTTCTCGGCGTCGAGGGGCTCGTGCACCTCGATGAACTCGCCGTGCGGGAGCTTCTTGATGATGCCGGTCTCGCGGCCGTGCAGGACCTTGTCGCGGTCCCGGCGCTGCAGCGCCATCGCGACCCGGCGGGCCACCACGAAGGCGAGCACCGGGGCGACGAAGAACAGCACGCGCATGGTCCACGTGATCGCGTTGATCGACAGATGGAAGTGCGTGGCGATGATGTCGTTGCCGCCACCGATCCACAGCACCAGGTACATCGCGATCCACGCGGCACCGAGGCCGGTGCGGACCGGCACGTTGCGCGGGCGGTCGAGCAGGTGGTGCTCGCGCTTGTCACCGGTGACCCACGCCTCCAGCCACGGGTACGCCGCGATGAAGGTGAACATCACACCCGGTACGACCAGCGACGGGATCAGCACGTTCCAGCTGATCGTGTGGCCCCAGAGGTTGGTCTCCCAGTTCGGCATGATGCGCAGGGAGCCTTCGAGGAAGCCGATGTACCAGTCGGGTTGGGAACCGGCGGTGATCTGCCCTGGGTTGTACGGACCGTACGACCAGATCGGGTTGATCTGCACCAGGCCGCCCAGCAGCGCCGTGATGCCGAAGACGATGAAGAAGAACCCGCCCGCCTTCGCGGTGTAGACCGGCAGCAGCGGCAGGCCGACCACGTTCTTCTCGGTCTTCCCGGCACCCGGGAACTGCGTGTGCTTGTGGTAGAAGACCAGGATCAGGTGGACGGTCAGCAGGCCGACCATGATCGCCGGGACCAGCAGCACGTGGATCGTGAACAGCCGCGGCACGATGTCGTGGCCCGGGAACTGCCCGCCGAACAGGAAGAACTGCAGGTACGTTCCGACCAGCGGGATCGCCAGGACCACGCCTTCCGCGATGCGCAGACCCGTACCGGACAGCAGGTCGTCCGGCAGCGAGTAGCCGGTGAAGCCGTTCACCATCGCGAGCACCAGCAGGATGAACCCGAAGAGCCAGTTCATCTCACGCGGCTTGCGGAACGCACCGGTGAAGAAGATGCGGAACATGTGCACGAACAGCGAGGCGACGAAGATCAGCGCCGCCCAGTGGTGGATCTGCCTTATCGCCAGACCACCGCGGATGTCGAAGCTGATGTCCAGCGTCGACGCGTACGCCTCGGACATGTGGATGCCCTGCAGCGGGACGTACGAGCCGTCGTAGACGACCTCGGTCATGCTGGGCTTGAAGAACAGCGTCAGCCAGACACCGGTCAGCAGGATGATGATGAAGCTGTAGAGCGCGATCTCACCCAGCATGAAGGACCAGTGGTCCGGGAAGACCTTGCGCAGGTTCTTCTTGGCGGCGCCGTAGATGCCCAGGCGCTCGTCGAAGTAGTCCGCGGTCTTGGTGGCGGCGTTGTCCGGGACCGGACCCGCGGCCGCCTTGTTGCCGTGCGTCGTCGATGCCATCAGCCACGCTCCCAGAAACTCGGGCCGACCGGCTCGTGGAAGTCGCCGACGGCCTCGAGGAAGCCCTCTTCGTTGACCCTGATCTGCAGCTGCGGCAGCGAGCGGGCGGCCGGGCCGAAGACGACGGCGCCGTCGTCCGCCAGGTCGAACGTCGACTGGTGGCACGGGCAGAGCAGGTGGTGCGTCTGCTGCTCGTACAGGCCGATCGGGCAGCCCACGTGGGTGCAGATCTTCGAGTACGCCACGATGCCCTCGTGCGACCAGTCCAGCTGCTTCTTGGACTTGATCTCGTCCGGCTCCAGGCGCACCAGCAGGATCGCCGCCTTGCCCATCTCCGTCAGGTATTCCTCGTTGATCACGGTCCGGCCGTCGATCTCGATCTCCTGGTCGAGACCCTTCGGCTTACCCATGGTCAGCGAGCCCTTGATGATGTGCTCGGGACGCAGCGGCTCGTGCGTGTTCTCGTTGATGATCAGCGTGTTGCCGCCGTTGAGGCCGTGCCGCTTGTTCTCGCCCCAGAAGGTCTCGCGGAGCTTGGTGCCGGGCAGCGGGCCCAGGTCGCGCAGCAGCACGACGCCGGACAGCGGGACGAGCGCCATGGCGCCGATCATCGTGCGGCGGATCAGCGGACGGCGGCCGATGCCGGAGTCCGCGGCGCCCTGCTGGAACTCCCGGATGGCCGCTTCGCGGACGTCCGGGTCGGAGACCAGCTCGTGGCGCTCCTGGACGATCTCCTCGTCGGTCATCAGCGTGCGCGCCCAGTGGACCGCGCCCGCGCCGATGCAGAACAGCGCGACACCGAGCGTGCAGCCCAGCGCCATGTTCAGCGCGCCGATCTTCCCGAAGAAGAAGATGTCGACGATCTTGTCTTTGTCGATGGTGACGTACGAGGCGATGAAGCCGACCGTCGCCAGCATCGAGATCACGAACAGTAGCGACACCTGGCGTTCGGCCCGCTTGGCGGCCTTCTCGTCGATGTCGGTGCGGCGCGGCTCGTGTTCCGGGAGACCCGGGTCGGCGAACGGGTCGAGAGCCCCGACCGGGGCGTGCGCCGCCGGCAGCTTCTCTTCTGACATGTCCTCGTGGCTACTCACTTGGTCCTGGCCTTGGGGGTACGAGCGGCGATCCAGATGGCGGCGGCGATCAGGAAGCCGAGCCCGAAGATCCACACGAACAGGCCCTCGGAGACCGGGCCGAGGCGGCCCAGACCGAGGCCACCCGGGTTGGGCTCGTCCTTCGTCACACCGGTGATGTAGGTGACGATGGCCTTCTTCTGCTCCGGCGGCATGATCGTGTCGGGGAACGACGGCATGTTCTGCGGGCCGGTCAGCATGGCCTCGTAGATGTGCTTCGGGTCGACGTCCTTCAGCGAGGGGGCGAAGCGGCCCTCGGGGAGCGCGCCGCCCTCACCGGAGAAGTTGTGGCACTGCGAGCAGTTCGTACGGAAGAGCTCACCGCCCTCCTGGATGTCGCCGTCGAGGGCGTACTCCTCCTCGCGCGGCACCGCCGGACCCGCACCGAGCGACCCGATGAACAGGCCGAGCAGGTCGGCCTGCGCCTGGGTGTAGACGACCGGCTTGCGCGGCGCCTGCGGACCCTGCTGCTGCAGGGGCATGCGGCCGGTCATGACCTGGAAGTCGACCGCGGCCGGACCCACGCCGACGAGGGACGGGCCGTCGCTCGTGCCCTGGCCGTTGAGGCCGTGGCAGCTCGAACAGCCGCTCAGGTAGAGCTTCTTGCCCTCTTCGATCTTGGCCAGTGCGGTCGGCGCATCCTCGGCCTGGGCCTTCTTGGCGGGCGCGAAAGCGGCGTACAGCCCCCCGGTCGCCGCGAGCGCGAAGAGTAGGACGACAAGCGCCGCCAGGGGATGGCGCCGTCGTGCGGAGAGCTTCTTCACCAAAAACCTCGGTTGGTTTCGTCGTTTTTGTCGAGTGGGACCGGGTGCGGCGTCTCTACTTGATGAGGTAGATCGTGGCGAAAAGCCCGATCCACACCACGTCGACGAAGTGCCAGTAGTACGAGACGACGATCGCGCTGGTGGCCTGCTCGTGGGTGAACCGCTTGGCCGCGTACGTGCGGCCGAGGACAAACAGGAAGGCGATCAGACCGCCCGTCACGTGCATGCCGTGGAAGCCCGTGGTCAGGTAGAAGACCGAGCCGTAGGCCGACGAGGAGAGCGTCAGGTTCTCCTTGACCAGCTCGGTGTACTCCATCACCTGCCCGCCGATGAAGATCGCGCCCATCACGAATGTGATCACGAACCACATGCGCAGCTTCTTGACGTCGCCGCGTTCCGCGGCGAATACGCCGAGCTGGCAGGTCAGCGAGGAGAGCACCAGGATCGTGGTGTTCACCGACGAGAACGGGATGTTGAGCATCTCCGTGCCCTGTTCCCAGATCTCGGGTCCCTGGACCGACCGGATCGTGAAGTACATCGCGAAGAGGGCCGCGAAGAACATCAGCTCCGACGCCAACCAGACGATCGTGCCGATGCTGACCAAGTTGGGACGGTCGACCGCCCCATGTGCGTGCCCGGTTTCTACTGCTGTTGCTGTCGCCACGGCCGCCATTATTGCGGTCGCCGGATCGGGCCGCGCTTCGGGGGGCATCCTTCGGTGAACGTGTCTAACCCGGGGCGGTGTTCCCGGAGGGCCGCCATTCGGCCAATCGCGCCTAGTAAGGAGCTGTGCGGGAGCTGAACGGGGCCGATTCTGACGCGCTATCAGGGCGAGGGTGAATCTCTCGGTCGGGCGCGCCGAGTAAGCCGAACGAGCGACACCGGGCGATACGGGTAGCGTTCGCGACATGGTCAAGGCAGGTATCGGAAGGCTGTTCCGGCGCAGGCGCGAGGAGCCGGAGCCGCCGCTCGTCGACGACGGCACCCTTGTCGTCGTCGGGGAGAGCTTCGACCCGGCGCGCGCCGATTCCGCGGTGCTCGCCGATCTCGCCGAGGCCGGGGTGATCGTCGAGGGGCGGCAACTGATGCTGCGTCATGTCCTGCGACTGCCGGACGCCGCGGCGGTCGCCGAGGCGGCGCGGATCCTCGCGCCGGACGGGTGGGTCGTGACGGCGGGGCCGGACGGGGCCACGTACGCCGACCGTCCGCAACTCGTGACGGCGCTCGAACTCGCGCGGGAGCGCACCCGCATGGCGGGTCTGGCGCAGCGGCTGGGCGGCGACGCGGAGGGCTGGATCCTGCTGGGGCGTCCGTGAGCCGGCCCGACTGGTTCGCGTTCGGGTCGCCGGCCGGATCGCGGTGCGGATCCGGGTACGGATCGGCCGGGGGATCACCTATCAGATTGATCAAGAGCTTGGAGCCGGTGAATCAAGAGGAGTAGCATCCGCGGTGTTGTAACGCGGATCACACCCGGGTGATCGGCCCTCTTGAGACCAGGGCAGGTGGCAATGGCGCACAGCGGCGACACCATGACCGTCCTTGTATACAGCGATGACCGCAACACCCGTCAGAAGGTCATGCTCGCGCTCGGACGCCGGCCCGCCGCGGGCGCACCCCGGGTGGAGTACTTCGAGTGCGCCACCGAACCGGCCGTCATCGCCAAGATGGACAAGGGCGGCGTCGACCTGGTGATCCTGGACGGCGAGGCGACCCCGGCCGGCGGCATGGGCATTTGCCGCCAGCTCAAGGACGAGATTTATCGCTGCCCGCCCGTGCTCGTCCTGGTCGGCCGTCCGCAGGATGCGTGGCTGGCCACGTGGTGCCGAGCCGACGCGGTCGTGTCGCACCCGCTCGACCCGGTGACGCTGGCGGCTGCGGCGGCCGAGCAGCTGCGCAAGCGAGCTGCCGCGCGTACCGCGGTCTGACCGCGTCCGACCGCGGTCTCGCCGGCACCGGCCCCGCGGGCGTTGTGGGGGTGTCCTCCTGCATGGGCGGCTTTCGGAGTCGTACGACTGTCGCCGTGAACGGCCTGCGGCGGTCGGTTCCGACCGGCGGTCCGGTGGCCGGATGTCGTCATGCGGACACGACGGAATTCCCTTGCCGCCCGCGGCTACGCTGAGTCCGACCTGATCGGACACCTCAGCGGGAGCGGACCATGGGCGCCTCGGCCTCGGTAGCGGTGAACAGCACCAACCCCGGGCAGGCCCGTTCCTGGCCGGACGTCCTGACCGCCCTGATGCGCGGCGAGGACCTGGACGCGGGCACCACCGCCTGGGCGATGGACCAGATCATGACCGGCGACGCCACGCCCGTGCAGATCGCCGCCTTCGTGGTCGCGCTGCGCGCCAAGGGCGAGACCGTCGACGAGGTGACGGGCCTGGTCGACTCCATGTACGCGCACGCGGTGACCATCGAGGTGCCCGGCCCCATCGTCGACGTCGTCGGCACCGGTGGCGACCGCGCCCGTACCGTCAACATCTCCACGATGTCGGCGATCGTGGTCGCGGGGACGGGGGCGACGGTCGTCAAGCACGGCAACCGCTCGGCGTCGTCGCAGAGCGGTGCGGCCGACGTCCTGGAGGCCCTCGGGGTGTCGCTGGACCTGACCCCGGAGCAGGTGGCGCGGACGGCGGTCGAGGCCGGGGTGACGCTGTGCTTCGCGCAGCGCTTCCACCCGGCGCTGCGGCACGCCGCCCAGGCGCGGCGTGAGCTGGGTGTGCAGACGACCTTCAACATCCTTGGCCCGCTGACGAATCCGGCGCGCGCCCCGTACACCGCCATCGGTGTCGCGGACGCGCGCATGGCGCCTCTTATGGCGGGTGTGCTGGCCCGGCGCGGGACTTCGGCGCTGGTGTTCCGGGGCGACGACGGTCTCGACGAGCTGACCATCACCACCACCTCCCAGGTGTGGGTCGTGCGCGACGGCGAGGTGCACGAAGACGCCGTCGATCCGCGCGACTTCGGCGTCAAGCTGGAGCCGATCGAGGCGCTGCGCGGCGGCGACGCGGCGTTCAACGCGGACGTCGCGCGCCGGCTGCTGGCGGGGGAGCGCGGGCCGGTGCGGGACGCGGTGCTGCTCAACTCGGCGGCGGCGCTCGCGGCGCTCGGCCCGGGGCACGGTCCGCTGAGCGAACAGCTCGCGTCGGGCATCGAGCGGGCGGCGGACGCGATCGACTCCGGCAAGGCGCAGGCGGTACTCGACCGGTGGGTGGAGACGACCCGCTCGTTCGGCTGACCCGGCTGACCGGCCGACTTGGCCGACGACCGAGGCCGGTCGGGGAGTCGCAAGAAGCCTCGGACGCCGTCGGCTCGGCCGGATCGGACGGTCTGCGCGATGGCTCGGACGGGCGCGCGGCAACTGCGGCGCGCCCGTCTGGCGTTCTGGTGCCGTCCGGGTGACGTTCCAGGTGTCGGACGTCCTGTCCCACCCACGGGACACCCGGCGTCTCATGTTCGACCGATGGTCGTCTCGTATGCCAAGACGGCGAATATCCGTGTTGAGAGACCGGCGATCCTGCGGTAATAATTCCTTCCAGGTCACGAGTGACAGCGTTTTGGCCCCGGCTTGCTGTCCGGCAACCCTCCTCCGCGGTGGGGTGCCCCGGGTGATGACCAGGCCGGACACAAGGGTGCTCCGGCAAGCGCGGACCTCCACGAGCCACGGCATCCGGGGTCCCCAGCCCTGGAGGGTCAGCCATGACTGCCGTCGCATTCGCCCCTGTTTCGCCGCTTTCGTCCGATGCGATCGCGGCTTCGGCCTGTCCCCCGCTCCCGGTCGTGGGCCGCGACGTGCGGGTGCCGCTGGTGACAGGCGGCCAAGCGGAGTACGCCGCACTCGACTACGCCGCGAGCGCCCCCTGCCTTCAGCGCGTGTGGGACGACGTCAGCGCCTACCTGCCCTACTACGGCAGCGTGCACCGCGGCGCCGGCTACCTGTCGCAGCTGTCGACCGACCTTTACGAGCGCAGCCGCGCGACGGTCGCCGAGTACGTCGGCGCCCGGGCCGACGACGTGGTCCTGTTCACCCGCGGCACGACCGACTCGCTGAACCTGCTGGCATCCGTACTGCCGTCCGGCACCCGGGTGTTCGTGTTCGAGACCGAGCACCACGCGGCGCTGCTGCCGTGGCGGTGCACGGCCGACGTCACCCATCTGGACGCCCCGTCGAGCCACGCCGAAGCGGTCGCGACCCTCGACGCCGCGCTCGCCGCCGACGAATGCGACGGGCCGCGTCTGGTGTGCGTGACCGGCGCGTCCAACGTCACCGGGGAGCTCTTCCCGGTTCGTGAACTGGCCGAGGTCGCCCACCGGCACGGCGCGCGCATCGTGCTGGACGCCGCGCAACTCGCGCCGCACCGCCCCGTCTCGCTCGCCGGGCTCGGCGTGGACTGGGTCGCCTTCTCCGGGCACAAGCTGTACGCACCGTTCGGCGCGGGCGTGCTCGCCGGGCGCGGCGACTGGCTCGCGGACGCCGAGCCCTACCTCGCGGGCGGCGGCGCCAGCCGCTCGGTCACCGCGGACGCCGTCGAGTGGAACTCCGGCCCGGCCCGGCACGAGGCCGGTTCGCCCAACGTGATCGGCGCGTACGCCATCGCCTCCGCGTGCCGGGCGCTGGCCGAAGCCGGCCTCGACACGCTCGCGGCCCGCGAGGAAGCGCTGCTCGCCCGGCTTCGGGCGGGACTCGCGGAGATCCCCGAGGTGCGCACGCTGGACCTCTTCGGCCCCGACTCCGCCCGGGTCTCGGTGCTCTCGTTCGTTGTCGAGGGCTGGAACAGCTCGCGGTTCGCGGCGGCGCTGTCGGCGGAGTACGGCATCGGTGTGCGCGACGGCCTGTTCTGCGCGCACCCGCTCGTACGTCGCCTGCTCGGGGGGCGCGCCGACGCGCCGACCGAGTGCGGTGCGCCCGACGCGCCGGCGGGGGAGCAGAACCTCAATGCGATCCGGGTCAGCTTCGGGGCCGGTACGCCGGACGAGCACGTGGACCGCTTCGTGGACGCCGCACGGGAGTTGGTGCGGCGCGGGGCCAAGTGGACGTACCGCACCGACGGCGGACGCTGCGTGCCCGAGTCGGACCCGCGCGGCCCGGCGGTCATCTGATCAGCCGGTCCGGGCGCCGGTCCGAGTGTGCCGACCTGAGCGCCGACCCGATCGCCTCAGCCGGGCACGGCTAGAAGCCGTCGTCGAGCCCGATCGCGAAGGCGGCCTCGAGGTCGTGCTTCGAGTAGGTCCGGAACGCGATGTGCGTCGCGGTGTGCAGGACACCCGGCACCTTGTTGAGGCGCCCGGGGATCACGTCCGCCAACTCGTCGTGCTCGCGGACCCGGACCATGGCGACCAGGTCGAACTCGCCCGTCACCGAGTACACCTCGCTCACCGCGTCGATCGCGGTGATCGCCTCGGCGATCTCGGGGATGCGGTCGACGGCTGCCTTGACGTGCACGATCGCGGTGATCACAGCGGCGGCCTCTCCTCGGTCGGTGCGGGGGGTACGAGCCTATCCGGCCCCGGTCATCCGTTCGGCCCCGACGGCGTTCCCGGCGGCGGGTAGGTCGGCGGGGGCGGGATGACCGGTGCGGCGGGGAAGGCGTGCACAAGCGGTTCGGGCGCGCCGGAAGCGCCGGGCGCGGGGGCGTCGACAGGCGTACGCGGGGCGCGTCGACGGTGGTAGAGCGCCCACGCGTACACGAACCCCGCCGCGAAGCCCACCAGATGGGCCGAATAGGCGACATCGGCATCGCCGTTGACGCCGAGGCCCTGGAAGTACAGCCACTGCAGCACGAAGTAGAAGCCCAGTACCGCCCACGCGGGAAAGCGCAGTGGCAGGAACAGCAGCAGCGGCACGAGGCTGGTGACGCGTGCCTTTGGATACAGGTAGAGGTACGCGCCGAGCACCGCCGCGATCGCCCCCGACGCGCCCACCAGGGGCTGCGCCGATCCGGGGTTGAGCAGCGCGAAGCCGTACGTCGCCAGGTACCCGGCGGCCAGGTAGAACAGCGTGAAGTGGCCCCGGCCCATGCGGTCCTCGACGTTGTTGCCGAAGACGTACAGGTAGAGCATGTTGCCGATGAGGTGCACCCAGCCGCCGTGCATGAACATCGCGAACAGCACGGACAGCTCGGGGATCTTGTCGGGATCTGGGGCGGTCGCGCAGCGCACCGGGCCGCGCTCGGTGGCCACGATGTCGGGCGGGTCGACGATCCCGCCGCCGCCCACGAGTTCCTTGGGAATGGCCCCGTACTCGTAGTAGTAGCCGTTCTCGGCGCACACGCGTGCCTCGGGATCCACGTCGCCGCTCCCGAACCCGGAGAGCGGGCTCACGAGGAAGATCACCACGTTGAGGACGATCAACGCATAGGTGACCACGGGGGTGCGGCGCACCGGGTTGGCGTCGTGAACGGGGAGCAGCATGTCCTTATCGTCACGTGATGTCCGCTTCTCGGCCTGGCAGGCTAGGGGTTCAAACCGCCTGAGGTTCACTCGGATGGCCGGTGCACCGAAGCAGACCGGACAGGTCGTGCACTCCGGCGCGCCGCAGGCGTGCGATGAGCGCCCGCAGGATGTGCGCGGTCGCCCGGGCGTCCGCGGTGGCCCGGTGGGTCGAAGGCGCGGGGGACTCAAACAGCCCCGCGAGCGTGCCCAGTTTGTAGTTGGCCACCTCCCCCCGGGAAACCAGGGCGCGGGCGAGTTCCAGCGTGTCGACCACGACCAGATGCGGCCACGACTCGCCGCACGCCGCACACGCCGCGCGCAGGAACCCGATGTCGAACGGCGCGTTGTGGGCGACCAGCACCGCGTCCCGGGCGAAGTCGTGGAAGGCAGGCAGGACCGCGCGCAGCGGCGGGGCGTCCGCGAGCATCGCGTCCGATATCCCGGTCAACCCGGTGATGAACGCCGGGACGGGCACGCCCGGCGCCACCAGCGTCGCGAACTCGCCGAGCACGTCGCCGCCGCGCAGGCGCACCGCGGCGATCTCGGTGATGCGGTCGCGCTCCGCGTCGAGGCCGGTCGTCTCGAGGTCGACGACCACGAAAACCTGCCGGTCCAGCGGCGTGCCGCGGTCCCAGCGGCCGGACGCGTTTCGCACCGCGCTCGCCGGTTCGGTACTGTCCCGCGCGGGCACGCCGGACCACGGCGGTGCCGCATCGCATGCCCCGGTGTGTGGCACGGAGAGTGGCGCTGACGGGCCGGGTACCTGGCTGCTCATGCCACGGACGGTACGGATCCGCCCTGACACCGGCACAGGCGCCCCTCCCGAACGGCCGTACGCCGCACGGGCTCCGGGCGCGTGGTGCGGGTCCCTGAACAGCCTGAGAGAGGAACACGTATGTCGGTCCCGGCCCCCGGCGAGACGACCCGTTGGCGCTGCTCGCTGTGCGGCAACCTGACGCGGTTCGACGTGACCCGGACGACTCGGGCGGTCGAGTTCGTCCACCTCGACCTCGCCGGCGAACCGCGTGTCGACGAGCGCGAGATCCTCGAGGACACCATCGAGTCCGTCCGCTGCCGCTGGTGCAACGCGACCGACTCGGTCCAGCTCGTGGCCCGCCCGGGCGCGGAAGACGGCGAGACGCCGGAGGGCTGACCCGGGCGCGGGCACAGCGACTCGGCATCAGCGCGGCGCCGCGCTGCCGCCGAGACGCCGCGGCGATGCCGGAGCACCGGCATCCACGCCCTGATGCCGCGCGCTGACCGCACGCGGTGACACCGCCGAACCCCTAGCCGTCGTCCCGGAGATGAGGTCGTCGCGGGCGGCGCGGCGGGCCCAGGCGAACAAGCACCCCACCGCCTCGCGGCACTCGACTGCTCCATCGTCGGCACTCTGCCGACACGCCGGTGGCGCCCCGACGTTCCACAGCAGGTGCGAACGTCGGCGCAGGCGCGTGCCGCCGTACGGGTGTACGCGGCACGACCGCCCGTCCGGCACCGCGCCGGAGCCGCTCGGCCGTACGTGACACCGCAGGCCCGACGGCTTCCGCCCCGCGGCAGGCCGAGCGGGCACGACGCAGCCCCGGCCCCGGACCCGGTCGCGGTTCGGACCGCCGCCCGCCGGGTGCAACCTCCGGGTTGGCATGTCGGACTGGGCCGCTTGACTGCGCGTCGGCGCCGGTGTCATCTCCGGATGTGGCAGTTTGGGGTGGCGGGGCTTGTCCGGCGCACGGCACGCTTGCGGGCCGGGCCAGTACCGGGACACCGTCACGCGCGGATTGTGCATCGGTTCGGCATCGGCGCGGGGAGGCGTGTCCGGCTGTCCGGGTGGGCAGGCCATGATCAGGAGCACAATCGAGCAGCCTGGGGCGGGGAGACCGGGCCGATACGGAACCGGAGGACCTGTGGGCGAGTCGGACACACGCGCGGAGCCGGGGCACGCTGCCCGCAGCTCCGGCACGTCCGCGCCCGAGTCCTCCGCGCCCGAGTCCTCCGACTCCTGGGTGCGGGCTGTCGAGGAGCGTCCCGGGAAGCCGAGTTCCGCGAAGCCGACGTGGGAGCACGCGGACGGGCCCGTCCCGCCGAGTGCGAACCTTCTCCTCGGCCCGGCGGGGAGCACCCCCGCTTCCGCGGACCACGCTGCCGCCACCCCTTCGAGTGACGGCCTGGAACGCCCTCAGGCCGCGGTGGCGCCCGCGGCGACGGTCGAGATTCCGAGGCCGCTGAGCGGCGAGCGCGCCGACCAACTCGCGGGAGCGGACCGGCTCGCCGGCCCGGTCGTGGCCGACGGCGGCGACGAACTGGTCGTCGCCGGTCACGTCGGTGCCCTGCACGACCACCCGTTCCCCGGCCGTCAGGGCACGCGGGGAGCCGGATCCGAGCGCACGTGGAGCGCTTTCGCGGTTCCCTCGCGCCACGGTGACGCGTCGCCGAGCGACGGGAACGGGCGTGCTGAAGGCGCGGCGGGGGCGGGCGCCGGCGCGGCGGCCGACGCGGGCCGCAGCCGCATGCCCGGTGAGACGACTTCGGGCCGCGACCGTTCGGCCGACACGCATGCCTCGGGCGGCAACGGCTACGCGGGCCCCGCGGTCGGCGGCGAGGCGTCGCCCGGCGCGGCACACGCTGCCCGGAGCGGCGGCGCGGGTGCCCAGCCGCCGGCGGACGACTCGCGGAGCGGCGGTTCCGTGTACGGCGACGATCCCCTGCTGCGGGCGGCTCTGTCCGGCGGCAGGCGCCATGCGCCGGCGAACGGCGCCGAAACGGCGGACACCCGCGCAGCGCAGTTGCCCGGGGCCGGCGCGGACGGCGTTGGCGGCGGGGAGAATTCCGACGGACGCGCCGCCCCGGTGCGGGACGAGGGCGATACCGCGGCCTCGTCGGATGACGACGGCCCGGCCGACGCGGACGCGGACGGCGTGGCCGAGGCGGGATCCGAGTCCGACACCGGCGCTGCGTTCGAGGCCGAGTCGGCGCCGGAATCCGGCGCGGACGCCCACGCCGACGGTCAGGACGGCGCTCACGACGACCCCGCCGACCGTGACGCCGCGCCCCGCGGGCCGCTGCCCGACGGTGTGCGCCAGCGGGTGATCGCCCTCGCGGCGGACGGCCTCGGCGCCATGACGTCCGACGAGATCCCGGTCCCGCTGCGGCAGTTCGCCCGGTTCACCCCGTCGCGACGGGCCAAGCTTGCGGCCACGCCGCTGGCCGGGGTGCTGGAGAACGACCCGGTGTTCCGGCAGCGGATAGCGGAGCGCCTGCGCCGCGGACTCCCGGACCTCGCGGCGGCTTTGGACGCGGGACGCCCGCCCGCCGCGGCCGACCCGCTGGACGTCGCCGCCGCCGCGTACCTCCTGCGGCCGCCCGGGTGGGTCGCGCTGCTCGACACCGCGGGGCAGGCCGCCGAGCGCGCGGCCCAGGACCGTGCGGGCGCCGAGGCCGCCGCCGTGGTGGACCGGCTGGAGTCGGAGCTTGGCGCGCTGCGTGCCGCCGCCCGTACCGAGCAGGAGAAGTTGCGGGCCGACCTGGAGGAGGCCCGCAAGGAGGCCGAGCAGTTGCGCCGCCAGGTCCGCGGCCTCCAGGGCGGCGCGAAGCACGCCGAGAAGGAGGCGAAGCGCGCCCAGGCGGAGTTGGCGACCGTACGCGCCGAGGCGCAGACGGCGATCGCCGCCGCGGACAAGGAGACGCGCCGCCTGCGCAGCAGGGTTTCCGAGGTGGAGTCCGCCCTCGAAGCCAGCCGCCGGGCCGCGCGCGAGGGCCGCAGCATGGAGGACACGCGCGTACGCCTGCTCCTCGACACGGTCCTCGAAGCCGCCCAGGGGCTGCGCCGCGAACTGGCCCTGCCGCCGGTCGGCATCCGCCCCGCGGACACCGTCGACGCCGTGGCGCCCGAGGGGGCGAGCCCCAAGGACATCGCCAAGCGCGCGCTCGAAGGCGACGACCCCGCGCTCCTGGACCAGTTGCTGAGCCTGCCGCAGGCGCACCTGGTGATCGACGGCTACAACGTCACCAAGACGGGCTACCCGTCGCTCGCCCTTTCGGAGCAGCGCGTACGCCTACTCGGGGGACTTGCCGTCATCGCCGCGCAGAGCGGTGCCGAGGTCACCTGTGTGTTCGACGGCGCGCAATTGGACGCTCCCGTGCTGCTCGCCCCGCCCCGCGGGGTGCGGGTGCGCTTCAGCAAGGCGGGGGAGACCGCGGACGAGCTCATCCGCCGCCTGGTGCGCGCCGAACCGCCGGGCCGTCCCGTGATCGTGGTCTCGTCGGACCGCGAAGTCGCCGACGGTGTAAGGCGGGCGGGGGCGCGCCCGGTGCCGTCGACGATGCTGCTTCGCCGGCTCGCCCGCGGCTGACCGCCGCGCCGCCCCGTGCGATGCGTCCCATCTCGACCGCCGTGGTTGACATGTGACGTTGTGTCAGTGCCCGTCCCTACCGTGTGTTCCAGGAGCAACCGCTCCATCGCAGCTCCATCGGAACGCAACGGAAGAGGTGGACGACCATGCGGGTCTGCTGCCGTACGTGCCGTGCCCGAGGTCCGGCGTGTGCTGATTGTGTGGTCCCTCAAATTCTCGACGATAAATCGGACTTTTCGCCCGATGCGTCGAAATCCAACGAGTCGGTTCCGGTGTGCCGACACGCCGTGGTCGATGTGGGATATCCCACAAGGCGCCGTAACGACACCGATACGGGTGATTCGCCCGTAGGGCGGAATTCGGGAATTACCGGGTGTCTCGACCTCTCGCCGGAAACCGTCGACCGCATAGCCCTGCTCGCCGAGGCGGGCCTGTCCCGCCCCCTCCGGTACGTCCCCGACCTGCGCGAAGATCCGTCGAAACCGACTCCTCGGGAGCCGCGCCAAGCGGCCGCCGAGCCGCCCGCACAACGCCGTAAACCGCCACGAAAGTATGAACAGATGGTCGCTCTCTGATCACGCTCGGTGGACCCGGAAGCATTAATCACGAGATCTCTTGTAAAACTTCGGCGATTGATTTGAACGGATCAAGCCCGGGTCACTAATGTCTCGGGCTGAGTGCCCGCAATGTCGATCGTCCAGCCAGGGCGGCGGCGGGGACTCCCGCCGAGTCCGACGAGGCCGCGAGGCCGAGCCGGAGCCGGGGAACCATTCCCCGTGGGGTGAATCGACACGAAGTCTGTGTCGTAGGGCGTCTCTTCCGGCCCGAACCCGTCAGCTCACCCGGTAGGCGGGCGTAGGAAGAAGGAGTTCGCCTACGTGGCGTCCCACCGACGGCCGAAGAAACCGAGCAAGGCGCGCGTCGGCGTGCTCACCGCCGCCGCGGCCACCGCGGTGGCGCTCTCGCCCGGCATGTCCCAGGCCGACCCGGCCCCTTCCAAGGACCAGGTCAAGGCCCAGATCAACGAGCTGACCCACCAGGCCGAGGTCGCGACCGAGGAGCTCAACGGCTTCCAGGAGAAGACCGAGCTGCTGCAGGGCCAGGTCTCGCAGATCCAGGAGCGGATCGCCCAGGAGCAGTCCGACCTCATCTCGCTGCAGAGCACCATGGGGGTGATCGCCAGTGCGCAGTACCGCAACGCCGGCGTCGACCCCACGCTCCAGCTCATGCTGTCGGAGAAGCCCGACGAGTACCTGAGCAAGGCGGCCGCGCTCGACCAGATCACCGCGCAGCAGGCCGCCTCGATCGAGCAGATCCAGGCCAAGAAGCGCACGCTCGACCAGGAGCGCACCGAGGCCTCCGCGAAGCTCGGCGAGCTCGAGGACACCCGCAAGAACCTCTCGGCCAAGAAGGCCGAGGTCGAGAAGAAGCTCCAGCAGGCCCAGGCCCTGCTGAACACGCTGACCGAGGCCGAGCGCGCCGCGATCCTCGCCGAGGAAGGCCACGGCGACACGATCGAGGCGGACGACCGCGCGTCGCGCGACGAGGCGCGTACCCCGTCGTCCACCGCGCCGACCACCACCAAGCCTTCGCCGACCACCACCAAGCCGGAGACCGAGACCCCCAAGGTCACCGTCCCGGTCAGCGGGCGGGCCGGTGCGGCCGTCGCGGCCGCCGCGTCGAAGGTCGGCAAGCCGTACGTGTACGGCGCGACAGGCCCCAACTCCTTCGACTGCTCCGGCCTCACCGGCTGGGCGTGGAAGCAGGCGGGCGTCTCGCTGCCGCGTACCTCGCAGGCGCAGGCCGGTGCCGGGCGCAGCGTCCCGGTCGACCAGATCCAGCCCGGCGACCTGGTCATCTACTACAGCGGCATGTCGCACGTCGGGATCTACGCGGGCGGCGGGCAGATCATCCACGCCCCCAAGCCCGGCACCAACGTGCGCTACGCGCCGCTGCACTCGATGAAGGTCGTCAAGGTCGTCCGTCCCTCCTGACGCGTCCGCCGATCCACCGCCCCTGATGCCGCACCGCGCCACCGGAGGCCGAACCTCCCGGTCCCCACGCCGGGAGGTTCCCGGTGCGCGGAACTCGGCGGGTGGCCCCGTTCGCGGTCTCGTACGATCAGTCCGTGGACGACCGGAGCCCTAGGGCGCGACGGATCCCGCGGTGGCTCCTGGTATTCGCGGCAATCTGCGCCGCGATATCCACCGGAATCGCCCTGGGAGTCATCGGCCTGGGCTCGGACGGTTCGAGCCGCGGGTCCGCTCCCGGCGCGAGCCCCTCTCCGCCGGTACAGGCCGCCGACCTGCCCGCCGGCCAGGAGAAGCACACCGATCCGCGCAACGAGGCGATCGCCCGGCTGCTGGAGCGCCGGGCGACGGCGGTGCGGACCCACGACCGCGCCGCGTACCTCGCGACGATCGACCCGGCGGCGAAGGCCTTCCACGACGCGCAGGCCGCGGCGTTCGACAACGCGGCGCAGATTCCCTTCGCGTCGTGGGACTACGAACTGGTCGCCGCTGACGCGTTCACCCTTCCGGAGCAGCGCCTCGCGACTTTCGCGGGCGCCACGGTGTTCGCCGCGCAGGTCGACCTGACGTACCGCATCGACGGCTTCGACAGCGCGCCCGTGCGTAGCCCGCAGTACCTGACCTTTGTGCTCCGCGACGGTGCCTGGTTGATCGCCGCCGACACCGACGGCACCGACAGCGGCATGCGCGGCGCGGTGCAGGTGTGGGACCTGGGACCGGTCGCGGTGCTGCGCGGGGACTCGGGCATCGTGCTCGGGGTCGGCGACGGGACAGACCTGCGGTCGTACCAGAAGGACATGGACACCGCGGTGCCCGACGTCCACAAGGTGTGGGGCGGCGTGTGGGCCGGGAAGGCCGTTGTGATCGTCCCGGCCAACCAGGAGCAGATGGCCCGCCTGCTCGGTGCCGAGCCGCAGCAGTACGCGCGCATCGCCGCGGTGACCACCGGCGAGCGCGGCGCCGACGTCGACGCGGCCGCCGCCGACCGGGTCATCGTCAACCCGGACGCGTTCCGCGAACTCGGCGCGGTCGAGCGGCGCGTCGTCATGACCCACGAGATCACCCACGTCGCGAGCCGGGCGTTCACCCGCAACTGGACCCCCACCTGGCTGTCCGAGGGCTTCGCGGACTACGTGGGGTACCTCAACTCCGGCCAGACCATCCGCAGTGCCGCCCCCGAGCTCCGCCGCGACGTCCGCGAGGGGCGGGTGCCCCGCACGCTGCCCGCGGACGAGCAGTTCGAGACCACGCAGGAGGCGCTGCCGCAGGCGTACGAGATGGGCTGGCTTGCCTGCCGGATGATCGCCGAGCGCTGGGGACAGGAGAAACTGGTCGAGTTCTACCGCGCGGTCGGCGAGGCGCCGCCGCCCGGTGTGGGACAGCCGGACCAGAAGAGCCGCCTCACGAGCGCGTTCGTGTCGGTCCTCCGGATCTCGCCGGCGGACTTCACGACGCAGTGGGCGGCGTACGTGCAGGCGCAGGTCAAGTAGCGGCCACCGGCCGCGGCGCGGCCGTGCGGTGGGGAACAGACGGGGAGGGAAGCCGGCCGATGTCCGGTCAGAAGGTGCTGGTGGTCTGCCTCGTGGTGACCGCCGCCGTGCTGTTGGTCGCGGTCGCGCTCACCACGCCGTGGCGGCCGCTGCCCGACATCCCCGGCGGCGCGACGGCCCCCGACGCGGCCCGCGACTTCACCGCCGCGGAGATCGCCCGGGGGCGGGAACTCGCGGACCACGCCCGGCCGCCCGCGTACCTGTCCATGGCGCTGAGCCTGGTGGTCGCCCTGCTGCTCGGCCTGACCACGCTCGGCGCGCGGCTGATCGCCGCGGTCGCCCGTCCGCTCGGCGGCGGCTGGGTGTGGCAGATCCTGCTCGGCGGGCTGGTGCTGCTGCTGATCGGCCGCGCGGTGGCACTGCCGTTCGACGCGCGCCTGGAGGTGGTGCGCCGCAGGTACGGCCTGTCCGTGCAGACCTGGTCCGGCTGGTGGCTCGACGCCGCCAAGGGCTTCGCGATGTCCGCGGGGCCGGCGCTCGGCGTCGCGCTGGCGCTGTTCGCGCTGGTACGCCACTGGCCGCGCGCCGCCTGGCCGATCGCCGCCGGGGCGGGTGCGCTCCTCGTCGTCGCGATCTCCTTCCTCTACCCGCTGTTGGTGGAGCCGGCCTTCAACAAGTTCCATTCGATGCCGGAAGGCCCGCTGCGCACGTCGCTGCTGGAATTGGCGGAGAAGGACGGCGTGCCCGTCGAGGACGTGCTCGTCGCCGACGCGTCCCGGCGTACCACCGCACTCAACGCCTACGTCTCCGGCTTCGGTGCGACGCGCCGCATCGTGGTCTACGACACCACCCTGCGCAGCGCGTCGCCGCGCGAGATCGAGCTGATCACCGCCCACGAACTCGGCCACGCCAAGCGCAACGACGTCCTGCACGGCACGCTGATCGGTGCCGCGGGGATGGCGGCCGGGGTCTGCGTGATCGGCCTGCTGACGACCTGGCGGCCGCTGCTGAACCGGGCGGGTGCGGACGGCGCGGGCGACCCGCGCGCCCTCGCGCTGCTGCTTGCGGTCGTCGCGGTCGTGACCACGGTGTCCGGCCCCGCGCAGATGCTGATCAGCCGCCGTCTGGAGGCCCGCGCCGACGTCCACGCGCTCGATCTGACGCGCGACCCGGACGCGTTCGTGGCGATGCAGCGGCGGCTCGCCCTCGCGAACCGCTCCAACCTCACCCCGAACCCGGTGCTCCATGTGCTGTTCGGGTCGCATCCATCGACTGCGGAGCGGATCGCGCTGGCTCGGGACTGGGCGAAGTTGCACGGGGTTCCGGAGCCGGCCAGTCCTCGGCCTTGAAGGGCGGCCGAGCGGCCTGCCACAGGCGTACGGCCGACACGGCCGCGGCCGCCACCAGCAGGGCGTTGCGGGCCAGCAGGACCGCGACCGCCTCCGGCTCGCCGGCCATCAGCCAGCCGAACCACACCGGGAACTCCCATGTCGTCAGCGGCACGGCGACCAGGATCAGGGCCGCGGCCGGGCGCTGCGTGGTGTCGCGGCGGGTGAGGCAGACGGCCGCGAGCCCGATCAGCCACACCATGTACTGCGGGCTCAGCACGCGGCTGGTGACCACGAAGAGCAGCACGGCGGTGAGCGCCGCGTCGAAGGGCGTCGCCGGCGTCCACCGCCGGGCCCGCACGCGCCAGACGAGCAGCCACACCATCGCGAGCGCACTGGCCGCGAGGCTGATGCGCCCCACCAGGTCGACGTGCGGGCCGAGGAATTCGATCGAGCCGTAGTTGAACTTCACCTCTCCCGACCAGCCGTGCGCTCGGGCCAGGTGGAACGGCGTGGCGAACACCGACTCGATCTCGATGCCCCGGTCCCGCTGCGCGGTCAGGAAGTCGAACGCCCCCGGCAGCGCGGCGGCGAAGCCGAGCGCCACCGCCCCCGCGCCGATCACCGTCCACAGCAGCACCTCGACGGACCGCCGCCCGCGCGGCGCGCCGATCAGCAGCAGCACCGGCCACACCTTGACCGCCGTCGCGACACCGGTGAGCAGTCCGCTCGTCTTCGGGCTGCGCGCGGCGGTCATGAGTGCGACGACGGCGAGCGCGGTGACGAACAGGTCGTACCGCGACAGGATCATCGGCCCCAGCATCGGCACCGCGGCCACCCACATCGCCGGGCCCAGCACCGAACGCCCGCGCAGCAGGCAGGCGAACGCGACGCCGTCCGCGACCACCATCAGCACGAAGAAGGCGTGCGAGTACGACAGCGGGACCAGCAGCATCGGCAGCAGCAGGACCCCGGCGGCACCGGGCGGGTACTGCCACATCACGTCGTCCACCGGGAACGTGCCCGAGCGCAGCGTCTCGGCCCAGGGCGCGTAGATGTCCGACACGTCGCTGGTGACGATCGGGTACGGGTTGTAGAGCACGTTCAGCGTGACCAGCAGCAGCCACGTCCGCGTCAGGACCCAGGCGGCGGTGGCGCTCCAGCGGGCTTCCCGGCTCATGCTCTCCCTCGCGGTCGGGGCGTGCGCGTCACCGTACCGTCTGAAATCATCTCGACCCGATGACAAGCGTGCGCAAGACCCTGATCGTCACCAACGACTTCCCGCCGCGGCCGGGCGGCATCCAATCGTTCGTCCATTCGATGGCATTGCGGCTGCCGCCGGACAGCGTCGTCGTCTACACGTCGTCCTGGAAGGACAACACCGAGGTACGCGCGTTCGACCGCGAACAGCCGTTCCCCGTGGTCCGCGACGCCACCAAGATGATGATCCCCAATCCGTGGGTCTCCCGCCTGGCGAAGGACATTGCGCGCGCCGAGAAGTGCGACGCGGTGTGGTTCGGGGCCGCCGCGCCGCTCGGCCTGATGGGCGTCGGGCTGCGCGAGGCGGGCGTGTCGCGGCTCGTCGCCACGACACACGGCCACGAGGCGGGCTGGGCGCAACTGCCGGTCTCCAGGCGGCTGCTGCGCCGAATCGGTGACAGCGTGGACACCGTCACCTACCTGGGCGAGTACACGCGCTCGAAGATCGCGCCGCAGCTCAGTCCCGAAGCGGCCGCGCGCATGGTGCAGTTGCCTCCCGGCGTGGACGAGACCGTCTTCCGGCCGGGCGTGGGCGGCGCCGAAGTGCGCGCCCGCCACGGCCTCACGGACCGCCCTGTCGTGGTGTGCGTGTCGCGCCTGGTCAAGCGGAAGGGCCAGGACACGCTGATCCGGGCCATGCCGGAGATCCTGCGTCGGGTGCCGGACGCCGCGCTTCTGGTGGTCGGCGGCGGCCCGTACCGCGGCGACCTGGAGAAGCTGGTCGACGAGGTGGGCGTACGCGCGTCCGTGACGTTCACCGGGCCGGTGCCGTGGGCCGAGCTGCCCGCCCATCACGAGGCGGGCGACGTGTTCGCGATGCCGTGCCGCACCCGGCGCCGCGGGCTCGACGTGGAGGGCCTGGGCATCGTCTACCTGGAGGCGTCGGCGGTCGGCCGCCCTGTCGTCGCGGGCAACTCCGGCGGCGCGCCCGACGCGGTCGTCGACGGCGAGACGGGCTACGTCGTCGACGGCCGGTCGACCGGCCAGACGGCGTCACGGGTGGCCGAACTGCTGCTGGATCCGGTACGGGCCAAGGCGATGGGGGAGCGCGGCCGACAGTGGGTCGAGGAGGCGTGGCGCTGGGACCTGCTCGCGGGACGGCTGAGGGGGCTGCTGGGCTACGAGTAGCAGCCCGGCAGCCCCCTCGGGAGCTGTGTCGCCGGCGGGCGCCCGCCGCGCGTCCCGCGGGCGCGGCGGGGGTCAGGTGGTGGCAGCCTTGGCCTGCGCGGGGGCGTAGATGTTCTCCACGTCGGCGGCGAAGTCCTTCATCACCATGCCGCGCTTGAGCTTCATCGACGGGGTCAGGTGGCCGCTCTCCTCGGTGAAGTTGATGGTGAGGATGCGGAACTTCTTGACGCCCTCGGCGCGCGAGACGGCCTTGTTGCCGTCGTCGACCGCCTCCTGCACCGCGGCGATCAGGTCGGCGTCGTCGACCAGCTCGGCCACGGTCGCGTCGACCGGCTTGCCGTGCGTCTCCTTCCAGCGCGGGAAGGTCTCCGGGTCGATCGTCACGAGCGCGGCCACGAACGGGCGGGCGTCGCCGACCACCATGCACTCGCTGATAAGCGGGTGCGCCCGGATCCGGTCCTCTATGACGGCCGGGGCGACGTTCTTGCCGCCCGCGGTCACCAGGATCTCCTTCTTGCGGCCGGTGACCGAAAGGTAGCCCTCGTCGCTCAGTTCACCCAGGTCGCCGGTGCGGAACCAGCCGTCCTCGAAGGCGTCCTCGGTGGCGGCGTCGTTGTGCCAGTAGCCCTGGAAGATGTTGACGCCCTTGAGGAGGATCTCGCCGTCCTCGGCGATGCGCACCGCCGAGTCGGGGATCGGGCGGCCGACGGTGCCGACCCGGACCGCGTTCGGCGGGTTCAGCGTGGTGGCCGCGGTCGACTCGGTGAGGCCGTAGCCCTCCAGGATGGTCAGGCCGATGCCGCGGTAGAAGTGGCCGAGCCGGGTGCCGAGCGGGGCGCCGCCGGAGACGGAGAACTTGCAGCGGCCGCCGAGGGCGGCACGGAGCTTGGCGTACACCAGCTTGTCGAACGTGGCGTGCTTGACGCGCAGTCCGAAGCCGGGGCCCTTGGCGTCGAGTGCCTCGCTGTAGGCGATCGCGGTGTCGACGGCCTTGCGGAAGATCTTGCCCTTGCCGTCCGCCTCGGCCTTTGCGGTGGCGGTGTTGTAGACCTTCTCGAACACGCGCGGCACGGCCAGCACGAAGGTCGGCTTGAACTCGGCGAGCTCGGTGGTGAGCTGGCGGATGTCCGGGCAGTGCCCGGTGCGTACGCGCGCCTGCATGCAGATCACGTGCAGCTCGCGCCCGAGCACGTGGGCGAGCGGCAGGAAGAGCAGGCAGGACGGGTCCTCGACCTCGAACAGCTCGTGGAGCTGCTCGATCAGGTTGGTCGAGGCGCCGTAGAAGTTGCGGTGCGTGAGCACGCAGCCCTTGGGGCGGCCGGTCGTGCCGGAGGTGTAGATGAGGGTCGCGGTCGAGTCGCCGGTCAGGCCCGCGCAGCGCTCGTCGACCGCGGAGTCGTCCAGCTCCGCGCCCGCCGCGGCGAGCGCGGCCTCGACCGCGGGGGTGTCGCCCTCGTCCATGCGCCACACGTGGGCCAGGTCGGGCAGGCCGCCGCGGATCTCGCCGATCATCTGTTCGTGCGCGGCCGTCTCCACGATGCATGCCGTCGCACCGGAGTCGGACAGGATCCACTCGACCTGCTCGGCGGACGACGTCTCGTAGATGGGCACGGTGACCGCGCCCGCCGACCAGATGGCGAAGTCCATCAGGCACCACTCGTAGCGGGTGCGCGACATGAGGCCGACGCGGTCGCCGGGGTTGACGCCGGACGCGATCAGGCCCTTCGCGGCGGTGTAGACCTCGGCCTTGAACTGCCGGGACGTCACGTCGGTCCAGCGCCCGCCGGTCTTGCGGGACAGGACGGCAGTGTCCGGTGCCTCGGCGGCGTTCGTCCTGATGATGTCGGTCAGGTTGCCTTTGACGGGCACTTCGGCCACGGCCGGGACGCTGAACTCGCGCACGGACTGCTCCTTGATGGCGGTTGCCGGTGGTCGGGCAGACGTTACTGGCAAGTAAGGTCCGAGTGACAGGGGTCGTGACAATCCTGTGCCTCTCGTCACCCCCGGGCGCGGCGGCCCGGCTGCTGTTTCGTTTCGCCTGTCCTACCCCCGAGGGTATGCGACTCGGCCCCATCTGTGGCGGCGCCGGTACGCTGCGGGAATGCGGGTCCACGTGGTGAGCGACGTACACGGCGAGGCACAGGCCCTCGCCCGGGCGGGTGACGGCGCCGACGCGCTCGTGTGCCTGGGCGACCTGATCCTGTTCATCGACTACCACGACCTCACGCAGGGGATCTTCCCCGAGTTGTTCGGCCTCGACAATGCCGTGCAGCTGGTGGCCCTGCGGACCGCGCGGCGGTTCGACGAGGCCCGCGACTTCTCGCGCTCCCTGTGGGCGTCGCTCGCCGAGCCGCCGCAGGAGGCGATCGAGAAGGCCGTGCGGCGGCAGTACGCCGCCCTGTTCGCGGCTTTCCCCGACCCCACCTACCTGACCTACGGCAACGTCGACATCCCGGCGCTGTGGAAGGACTACACGCGGGACGGGGTCACCGTGCTGGACGGCGCGACGGTCGAGATAGGCGGACGTACGTTCGGGTTCGTCGGAGGCGGCCTCAAGACGCCGATGCATACGCCGTACGAGATCTCCGACGAGGAGTACGCCGCGAAGGTGGCGGCACTCGGCAAGGTCGACGTGCTGTGCTGCCACATCCCGCCTGCCGTCCCCGAACTGACGTACGACGTGGTCGCCCGCCGCTTCGAGCGCGGGAGCGAGGCCGTGTTGGAGGCCATTCGGGCGACGCAGCCCGCGTACGCGCTGTTCGGGCACGTGCACCAGCCGCTGGCCCGACGCATGCGCATCGGGCGGACCGAGTGCGTCAACGTCGGGCACTTCCAGGCGACCGGACGGCCGTACGTGCTCAGCTGGTGAGCCCCGCCGCCGACGCGACGGCAACCGTCCGGGCCTGGGACTGTTCCCGCCCGACAATGTGGCGCGCCGCCCGCTGTCCGGTGGCCACCGCCACAGGCCCCGCCCGGCGCGATAGCCTTCGACGGAACCGCAGCGTCCCCGCCCGGGCGGCGCGCAGGGGTGAAGGCTTCCCGGAGGGCTGCTGACGATGGCGGAACGGACCAGATCGAGCATCACGATCGACGCCACGCCGGCCGAGGTCATGGCGGTGATCGCCGGTTTCTCCGAGTACCCGGACTGGACCGGCGAGGTCAAGGAGGCCGAGGTCCTGGAGAAGGACGAGCAGATCGGCCGGGGCACCCGCGTGCGGTTCGTGCTGGACGCCGCGGCGATCAAGGACGAGCACGTCCTCGCATACACCTGGGACGGCGACCGCGAGGTGCGCTGGACGCTCGTCAGCAGCCAGATGCTCAAGTCGCTCGACGGGACCTACGCCCTCCAGCCGCTGGCGTCGGGCACCGAAGTCACCTACGAGCTGCGCGTCGACGTCAAGATCCCGATGCTCGGCATGATCAAGCGCAAGGCCGAGAAGGTCATCATCGACCGCGCGCTCTCGGGGCTCAAGAAGCGCGTCGAGCAGCGTCCGGACAGCGTCTCGAAGAGCGGCTGAGAGATTGGCGGTTCGCAGGCCCGCGAGCGGGTCCGGCGGCGGTCGGCCCGCGGGGGGCGCACGGTGACCCGGGTCCTGCTGGTGACCGGCCTGGGCGGAGCCGGGCGTACGACGGTCGCCGCGGCTACCGCGGTGGCCGCGGCACGCACCGGGCGTCGCACCCTCTTCCTCGCGGCGGACGGCACCGCGGACGCGGACACCGTGCTCGGCCTGGCGCTCGGCCCCGATCCGGTCGAGGTCGAGCCGGGGCTGTACGCGGCGCGCGTCGCGGTGCGCGAGGAGTTCGAGCGCGAGTTCCTGGCGGTCCAAGAGCAACTGGGCGGCATACTCGCGTTGTTCGGGGTGGATTCGCTGGACCCCGAGGAGATCACCGCGGTGCCGGGCGCGGTGGACGCGCTCACGCTGCGCGTGCTGGCCAGGTACGTGCGTGTGCCCGGGGAGCGGCGCGGCGCGGCCTACGGATCGGCCGCGGCCGACAGGCCCGAGGACGAACCTGCCGCCGGCGACGAGCCTGTGGGTGACGACGGATCGGCCGCATTCGACCTCGTCGTGGTCGACCTGCCGCCCGCCGAACAGGCCGTGCTCGCCCTCGCGCTCCCCGAGACCCTGTCCCGCTACCTCGACCGTCTGCTGCCCGTCGAGCGCCAGGCCGCCCGCGGTCTGGCGCCGATTCTCGCGGTCGCTGCCGGGGTGCCGATGCCGGATGAGTGGCTGTACGCGACGGCCCGCCGGGTCATCGCGGAACTGGATGCGATCCGGGCGGTGCTGGACGGGCCGGAGACGACCGTACGCTTCGTCACCCGGCCGGGGACGGTCGCGGCGGCGGCCGACCGCCGGGCCGCGTCGGCCCTAGCGCTGTACGGCCGCACCGTCGGCGACGTCGTGGTCAACGGCCTTGCCGAAGGCGGAGCCCTGGCCCGCGACCGGACCGCGGCGCTGCGCGGGTTGTTTCCCGGCGCCGAGATGGCCGCGGTGGCCGGCGGCGAGGACGAGCCGATCGGTGCCGACGCGCTCGCCGGGTTCGCCGAGACCTTGCCGCGTCTCCCCGACCGGCGGCCCGGCGACGCCGCGGAAGCGGCACCTGGCCGAGCCGATGCGCCCGCCGACTCGGCCGCGCCGGGGGCCGACGGCAGGTTCGACATCGAGGCCGACGGCGACCGCCTCGTGCTGGTCGTCCCGCTGCCCGGCGCGGAGCGCGGAGAACTGGACCTGCTGCGGCGCGGCGACGAACTCATCGTGACGGTCGGTGCGCACCGCCGCATGCTGCCCCTGCCCTCCGCACTGCGGCGATGCACTATTGAAGGAGCCGGGCTGCGGGGTGGTGTGCTGCGGGTTCGGTTCGTTCCGGATCCGGCAGTGTGGATGCGGCGATGACGCGGCAGACGGCGTGGCGGATGACGCGGCACAGGGCAGGGCACGCGGAACAGCCTGGGAGTTCGCCCCGGCAGCCGGGCACACGGGAGAATGCGGCGGGTGGAGCCTTCGATGAAGAGCACGGACGGATCCGACGACCCCTGGGCCGGTGTCGCGGACCCGGTCCCGGGCGCCCGCTCGGGCCGGGCCGGCGACGCGCCCGACGACCGGCAGGATGACGGTGGCGACGCCAGCCGGGACGATGGTCCCGGCGGCGGACACGACGGCGGACACGACGGCGGTCGCCCGCGGCCGGAGTCCGCGGACCGCCTCGCCGAGGAGGCCCGGCGGCTCGCCGAGGCGGTTGCCGCGCAGCTGGGCGGCGTACGCGAAGAGGTCCGCGAGAAGGTGGTCGAGCCGCTGATTCGCCGACACCCCGAGGCCGCCGCGCATCTGGGCGCGGCGGGCGCCGAACTGCTCGCCGCGTACCGGTCGTTCGTGGCCGACAAGGAGCGCCGCTGGGCGTCCCGCGCGGCCCCAGCCCAGCGCGTCGACATCGACATCGAACTCGATGCGGACTTCGACGAGAACCCTGCCGACGGTTCCCACGGAAAGCGGCTCGACGACCGCCTCCCGGACGACCGCCGGGGCCAAGAGCCGCCCCAAGGCGACTGACCCGGCACCCGGCATCCGGCACGCGCGGGCCCGTACCGCCGGCCGCACCCGCCGCACCGCACCATCCGCCCCCCGAAACACCGAGGACGACAGACGACATGGGACTGACGATCGGCGTCGACATCGGCGGCACCAAGATCCTGGCAGGCGTCGTCGACGCCGCGGGCGTGGTCCTGGACCGCGTGAAGGTGCCGACCCCGACCGATCCCGCGGCGGTCGCGGAGGCGATCGGCGACGCGGTACGCCACCTCGTGCGGGACCGCGAGGTCGACGCCGTCGGCCTCGGCGCCGCCGGGTTCATCGCCGCGGACCGGGCCACCGTCATGTTCTCCGCGAACGTCTCCGCGTGGGTGGACGAACCGCTGCGCGACCGCATCCAGAACCTCGTGGGCCTGCCGGTCGTGGTCGAGAACGACGCCAACGCCGCCGCCTGGGCGGAGGTCCGGTTCGGTGCGGGAGCGGGCCACGACGACGTCGTCTGCCTGACGATCGGCACCGGCATCGGCGGCGCGATCGTGCAGGAAGGCCGCCTGGTCCGGGGCCGCCACGGCATCGCCGGCGAGCCCGGCCACATGCGTGTCGTCCCCGACGGCCTGCTGTGCGGCTGCGGCAACTACGGCTGCTGGGAGCAGTACGCGAGCGGCAACGCCCTCACCCGCTTCGCCCGCGAGCGCGCGGCGGGCGAACCGCGGGCCGCCGAGAAGCTGCTCGCCTTCGGGGACGGCACCCCCGACGGCATCCGCGGCCCGCATGTCACCCAGGCCGCGCGCCTCGACGACCCGATCGCCCTCGCGGCCTTCCGCGACATCGGCGAGTGGCTGGGCCAGGGCATGGCCGATCTCGCGGCGATTCTCGATCCGGGCGCGTTCGTGCTGGGCGGCGGTGTCTCCGAGGCCGGCGAACTGCTGCTGGAACCCACGCTGAGCGCGTACCACCGCGTCCTCACCCGCGGCCACCGCCCCGCCGCGGAGGTCGTGGTCGCCACCCTCGGCCCCGAAGCCGGACTCGTCGGCGCGGCCGACCTGGCCCGCCTCTGACGCCGCCGGCCGGCGCGGTTCCACCGCGTCCGGTCGTGGCACTTCGCCCGCTCGGGCGAGGCCGGTCTCGTCAGTGCAGGCTCGGCCTACGCAGGCTCGGCGCGCGGATCACCGGGGGCCGGGGCAGCATGGCCTGATGGGGCTTGCCGATCTTGATGCCGTGGACGGGACCGGAGCGGGGGCGTCCGGCGTCGTCGAACTGCGGGTGCTCTCGTACAACGTGCGGTCGCTGCGGGACGACCGGCGGCTGCTGGTGCGGATCATCCGGCATTTCGAGGCGGACATCGCGCTCGTCCAGGAGGCGCCGCGCTTTCTGCTGCCCGGCGTGCAGGCCGAGTGGCTCGCGAGGTCGTGCGGGTTCGCGGTCGCGGCGGGCGGAGCGGCGGCGACCGGGCCGATGGTGTTGGTCGCGCCGGGCATCGAGGTGCTGGAGGCGCGGAACGTCCTGCTGCCGCGTACGCCCGGATTCCATCAGCGGGGTATCGCGCTCGCCCGGCTGGCGATCGCCGGCGCGCGGTTCGCGGTGGGCAGCACGCATCTGAGTCTGGACGCCGAGGAACGCCGATGGCAGGCCGACCTGGTCCTGACCCATCTGGCGGACCTCGGCGAGAAGTACCGCATCCTGGCCGGGGACATGAACGAGTTCCCGGGCCATCCCGGGTGGGACCACCTCGCGGCCGAGCTCCAGGACGGGTACGCGGTCGCGCCCTGGGGCCGCGAGTTCACCTCGCCGCACCGCAGGCCTTGGCGGCGCATCGACGGCGTGTTCGCCTCGGAGGGCGTGGAGTTCGTGCGCTGTGGCGTACCCGAGGACTTCACCGACGCCGAGTACGAGGCGGCGACCGACCACCGCCCGGTGCTCGCCACGCTGCGCGTTCCGATCGGCTGACACGGCGCGCGTCTCGGCGGGCGTTCGGCATGTTCGGGCCCTCGGTGCGTAGTGTCGTAGTTGTTCACAGTTGTCACATAGCTGCCTGCAGCTGCCCCGCACAGCCGCACGGAACCGGTGAGGCATCGCATGGAGATCCTGGCGTACGGCGTCGAGAGCTACGAGCGCCCGCTTCTGCGCAAGGCATTCGACGGCCGGTACGAACTGCGCTGCCTCGACGTCAACCTCGACGAGGACACCGTCGTCCTCGCGAACGGGCACGAGATCGTCTTGACCAACGTCAACGCCAAGGCCGACGCCGAGGTGCTGCGGCGCCTCGCGGCCGGCGGCACGCGGCTGCTGACGCAGCGCTCCACCGGGTTCAACAACATCGACCTCGACGCGGCGTCGCGCCACGGCATCACCGTGATGCGCGTTTCGCACTACTCGCCCTACGCGGTCGCGGAGTTCGCGTGGGCCCTTGTGCAGGCGGTGAACCGGCACCTGCCGCGTGCGGTCGTGCGTACGCGCGACTTCGACTTCCGCCTCGACGGCCTGCTGGGCCGGGACATGCACGGGCGCACGGTCGGAGTCGTCGGCACCGGCCGGATCGGCGAGGCGTTCGCCCGCATCGCCCACGGGCACGGCTGCCCGCTGATCGGCTGGGACCTCGTGGAGAACCCCGCGTGCCGGGAACTGGGCATGGAGTACGCCGAGCTCCCGGACCTGCTCTCCCGCTCCGACCTGGTCAGCCTGCACGTGCCGCTCACACCGGACACCCACCACCTCATCGACGCGGCCGCACTCGACGCCATGCGCGAGGACGCCCTCCTCGTGAACACCAGCCGCGGCGGGCTCGTCGACACGTTCGCGCTGGTCGCCGCGCTGCGCCGCGGCATGCTGGGCGGCGTCGCGCTCGACGTGTACGAGGAAGAGGAGCACTTCTTCTACCGCGACCTGTCCAACCGCAGGGTCACCGACGATGTGCTCGCCCGCCTGATGACGTACCCGAACGTCCTGGTGACGTCGCACCAGGCGTTCTTCACCGAGGAGGCGATCGACGCGATCCTCGGTACCACGCTGCGCAACGTCGACGACTTCCTCGCCGGGCGCACCACGGAGAACACGCTCACACGGTGAGCACCGGGCGCCCCCCGAGCGGGCCTCGCCGAACGGCGCGGGGTCAGACGACCGCGCCGTCGTCGGGGTCGTCCTCGTCGTGGTCCTGCCGCAGGCGCGACACCAGCGCGACGAAGCCGCCGCCGCACACCGCGATCGCCAGGAACGTCGTCCACTCGCCGATCGGGCGGCCGAGCAGCACCACGGCCAGCAGGAACAGCGGCCCGCCGAGCAGGGCGGTCCACGCGGTCTTCGTCGCCAGGTCGGTCTTCGGCAGCGGCGGAGGCGGCGGCGGCACGAAGTGCTCGTCGGGGTCCTCGTCGAGCTCGTCCGGTTCGGCGTCCTCCGGGCGTTCGTCGGACGGCGACCAGTCGCGCGGACCCGGCGTCACCACGCCGACGCGGAACGAGCCGTCGCCGGGACGCGTGACGCCGCCCTTGCGCCCGCCCGCCGCGCCGCCGCTGTTGTCGACGTCCTCCGCGACCGGCCAGCGCGGCACGGGATCGGCCACCTCGGTGTCGAAGCCCGCGACGATCTGCGCCCACAGCTCGTCCTCGTCCGGCGCCGCGGTGCCGGCCGACGTGGCGGCGGACGTACCCGACGGTGCGTCGGGAGCCGCGGTCCGGGTGCCCTCGGCCGCATCGGCGGCACCTTCCACGGGCACGTCGGCGGGGCCGTCCCCGGGGGCCTTGGCATCCTGCGCGGGAGCCGCGCCGCCGGTGTCGTCCGCGGTGTCCTCGGCCGACCCGGCCCCGGTGCCTTCCTCGGCCCGTTCCTCGGCTGCCTCGCGCTCGCGGCGCAGCAGGGCCCTGGCCCGCGAGGTGGCCGCCGCGTCCACCCACAGGCGCAGCAGGTCCGGTTCCTCGTCGAGCGGGGTCACATAAGCCGCGACTCCCTCGGCGCGCAGCACGACGAGCATGTCGTCGGCGAACTCGGGGTCGAGGTCGGTGAGGGGCTTGTACGACTCCGCGTCGAGCCCGTTGCCACGTCCTGGCACTCTCAGTCCTTCGCGTCGTCCTTGCCGTCGTCTTGCCCGTCAAACGCGGTGAGACGGCGGACGAATTCCAGGCTTTGCGTGAAGAGATACTCGGCATCGTTGTCCAGCGTGGCCACGTGGTAGCTGTCGGGCAGCAGTTCCGCGGTCACGTCAGTAGACGATATCCGGGCGAGCACCGTCTCGGAGTTCGCCGGATTGACCACATGGTCCTGCGGCGAACGGAACAGCAGCACGGGCTGCGTGACCTGCGGAAGGTCGCTCTGCACGAGCGGCCACAGGCGCGCGAGCGAGTGCAGCGGCTTGAGCGGCATGCGCGAGTACGCCAGCTCCGACGCGCCTTCCTTGCGGATGTCCGAGCCGATGCCCGGCAGCGAGCGTACGAGGCGCTTCAGGACCGGCAGGGCCTTGAGCCGCGGATCGTCCGCGTGCACCGACGGGTTGACCAGCACGAGGCCGGCCACCTGGTCGCCGCGCTGCTCGGCGAGGCGCAGGGCGAGGGTGCCGCCCATGGACAGCCCGCCCACGAACACGAACTCGCAGCGGCCGCGCAGCACGTCGAAGGCGCGCTCGAGCTCCGCGTACCAGTCCTGCCAAGTGGTGAGCTGCATGTCCTGCCACCGCGTACCGTGACCCGGGAGCAGCGGCAGCGACACGGTCAGACCGCCCGCGGCCAGGTGCTCGGCCCAGGGGCGCATCGACTGCGGGGTGCCCGTGAAGCCGTGGCTCAGCAGGAAGCCGACGGGGCCTCCGTCGTGGTGGTAAGGCTCGGCACCAGGCAGGATCGACACCGGGCGGCTCCTCTCACTTCCTCGCGAATCACGTGCTCGCGGGCCTGCGCGGGCTCACCGGAGGCTCCTCGGGGCTCGGTACCAGGGGAAGCCCAGGGGAATGCTCCCATGGGCGCGCACACGCCGTACAGCCGCGTACGCCCGCCCAGGCGACCCGCGTCTGGCCATGCCTTAAGGTTCGAGTCGGTTCACGAGGAGGTCAGGGTTGTTCTACCGGCTGATGAAGCTCGTCATCGCCCCGCTCCTGCGGCTGTTCTTCCGCCCCGAGGTCGTCGGGCGCGAGAACATTCCGGAGCGCGGGCCGGCGATCCTGGCGAGCAACCACCTGTCCTTCTCGGACTCCTTCTTCCTGCCCGCGATGGTCACGCGGCGCGTCACCTTCCTGGCGAAGATGGACTACTTCACCGGGCGCGGCATAAAGGGGCGGCTGACCGCGGCGTTCTTCCGGGGGGCTGGGCAGCTCCCGGTGGACCGCACGGGCGGCAGCGCGAGTGAGGCGGCGCTCCAGGCGGGCCTCAAGGTGCTCGGCCACGACCAGCTCCTCGGCATCTACCCCGAGGGCACGCGCTCCCCGGACGGGCGGCTCTACCGCGGCAAGACCGGCATCGCGCGCATGGCGCTGGAGTCGGGGGCGCCGGTGGTCCCGGTCGTCATGATCGACACCGAGAAGATCCAGCCGCCGGGCAAGGTGATCCCCAAGATCATGCGGGTGGGCATCAAGATCGGCGAACCCCTCGACTTCTCGCGGTACGAGGGTATGGAGGACGACCGCTTCATCCTGCGCTCGATCACCGACGAGATCATGTACGCGCTGATGGAGCTGTCCGGGCAGGAGTACGTCGACCTCTACGCGGCCGATGCAAAGAAGGCCATCGTCGAGGCGCGCAAGCAGGTCGCGGCCGCGGAGAAGGCGGCCAAGGCCGCCGAGAAGGCGGAAGCCGACAAGGCTGCTGCGGACAAGGCCGCGGCCGAGAAGGCCGACAACCCGGAGAGCCCGGAGAGCCCGGAGAAGCCTGAGAAGCCCGCGTAGAGCGGCGCAGCCCGGCCCCCACTTCGGCGGCCATGTCCCGGCGGCCCGCCCGGCTCTACCATCGTCGCGGGGCGGCGCGTGAGTTCGCGGGGCCCGTACCGGGAGGAACGGATGTCCGTCGAACAACCGCTGTGGCGCGCGCTCGCGGTCTTCCGGCTGCTCGCACTCGGCTACGCGATCATGCAGTACATGAGTGCGGCCGACGAGTACCGCTACCCGTTCGGCGGCTGGGCGGTCATGGGCGTGCTCACGGTGTGGACGCTCCTCACCATGTACGCCTTCGAGAGGCCCGAACTGCGCGGCTGGCCCGTGCTGAGCGTCGACCTCGCCCTCGCGGTGCTCAGCGTGCTCGCGACCCGCTGGCTCGACGACCCCGCGCGCGTCGCCGAGGGCAGCCTCACGCTCCCCACGGTGTGGTCCTCGGCCCCGGTCCTGGCCTGGGCGATCAAGGGAGGGTGGCTCACCGGCGCCATCGCCGCCCTGGTCACCGGCACGGCCAACATCGTGGAGCGCGGCGAGATCGCGCAGAGCAACCTGCACAACATCGTCCTGATGATGCTGGCCGCCACCGCGATCGGCTACGTGGTCGAGTTGGCCCGGTCCAGCGAACGCGCCCTCGCCCGGGCCCTCCAACTGGAGGCGGCCACCCGCGAACGCGAGCGCCTCGCACGCGACATCCACGACAGCGTCCTGCAAGTGCTCGCACTCGTGCAGCGCCGCGGTGCGGAAATCGGCGGCGAGGCGGCCGAACTCGGGCAGCTCGCGGGAGAACAGGAGGTCGCGCTCCGGCAGTTGGTGTCGGACGCACCTGTCGACCTGGAGGCCGCCGACCTGCCCGGTTCGGGGATCGGCGAGGATCCGGCGCGACAGGACGTACGCGCGCTCCTGGGCCGGCTCGCCGGCGCCCGGGTCAGCGTCGCGTCCCCCGGCACCCCGGTGCTGCTCCCCACGCCCGTGGCCCGCGAACTCGTCGCCGCGGCCTCGGCGGCGCTCGACAACGTCTGGCGGCACGCGGGCGAGGGCGCCCGCGCGTGGATCCTGCTGGAGGACGAGCCCGACGAGATCATCGTGAGTGTGCGCGACGACGGCCCCGGCATCGAGCCCGGACGCCTCGAAGAGGCCCGCGCGGCAGGGCGGTTGGGAGTGTCCCAGTCCATCGAGGGGCGGCTCCGCGACGTCGGCGGCACCGCACTCCTCACGTCGATCCCGGGGCAGGGCACCGAGGTCGAACTGCGCCTGCCGCGCCAGACCCCGGCTCTCAACGGCCGCGGCTGACCCCTCGCGGCACCGTCACGCCCGCGGTACGGCGGGCAGCGGTGCGCCGACCCTCGTCCGGTCCCTCCGGTAGGTTCTGACTCGGCGTCCCGTGCGGCGCCGTGCGGTGTGTCGGACGAGTGGCAGGCGAGGTGGGCAGCGATGACCGAGAGGGCTCCGGCGAGCGCCCCCATCCGTGTGCTCGTCGTCGACGACCACCCGATGTGGCGTGACTCCGTGGCACGGGACCTCGCAGCGGCCGGCTACGACGTCGTCGCGACGGCGGGCGACGGCTCCGAGGCCATCCGGCGCGCGCGGGCGACCGCGCCCAACGTCGTGGTGCTGGACCTCAACCTGCCCAAGCTCAGCGGTGACGAGGTGGCGCGCGAACTGGTCAAGAACGACCCGACCGTGCGCATCCTCGTGCTGTCCGCGAGCGGCGAGCAGGAGGACGTCCTCGAAGCCGTCAAGGCCGGTGCGACCGGCTACCTGGTGAAGTCCGCCAGCGCCGCCGAACTGCTGGAGGCCGTCGAGCGCACCGCCAAGGGCGACGCGGTCTTCACCCCGGGCCTCGCGGGCCTCGTGCTGGGCGAGTTCCGCCGCATCGCCACCAACCCGGCCGCGGCAGGCTCCCGCGAACCGGCCGCACCGCGGCTTACCGACCGGGAGACCGAGGTGCTCCGGCTGGTCGCGAAGGGCCTGTCCTACAAGCAGATCGCCGAACGGCTCGTGCTGTCGCACCGCACCGTGCAGAACCACGTGCAGAACACCCTCAACAAACTGCAGCTGCACAACCGCGTCGAACTGGTCCGCTACGCCATCGAACGCGGCCTGGACGACTGACGCGGCCGGTTCAGTCCGCCCAGCCCTTGGCGCGTTCGACGGCCTTGCGCCAGCGGGCGTAGGCCTCGTCGTCACGGCGGCCGGGGGTGAAGCGGGCGTCGAGCTGCCAGGTGGCGGCGATTTCCGCGGTGCCCGACCACACGCCGGTGCCCAGCCCGGCGAGGAACGCCGCGCCCAGGGCCGTGGTTTCGCTGACCTTGGGGCGTTCGACCGAGACGCCGAGCTGGTTCGCCTGCATGGCGCACAGCAGGTTGTTCTCGGAGGCCCCGCCGTCGACCTTGAGGGCGGGCAGGCCCAGCGAGGCGTCGGTGGTCATGACGTCGACGACGTCCCGCACCTCGTACGCGATCGCCTCCAGGGTCGCGCGCACCAGGTGCGCGCGTGTGGTGCCGCGGGTGATGCCGAGGATCGTGCCGCGCGCCGTGGGGTCCCAGTCGGGGGCGCCGAGGCCGGTGAGGGCCGGGACGAACACGACGCCGCCGGAGTCCGGCACCGTGCGTGCGATCGGCTCGGTCTCGGCGGCGGCGCCGATGATGCCGAGGCCGTCGCGCAGCCACTGGACGGCGGCGCCGGTGACGAAGATCGAGCCCTCGAGCGCGTACGTGAGCGTCCCGTCGGGTGCGCCCCACGCCACGGTCGTCAGCAGCCCGGCCGACGAACGCACGGGCTCCGCACCGGTGTTGATGAGCACGAACGAGCCGGTTCCGTACGTGCACTTCACGTCGCCGGGAGCGTGGCACGCCTGGCCGAACAACGCCGCCTGCTGGTCGCCCGCGATGCCGGCGACGGGCAGGTCGAGGCCGAGGAACACGTCGGGGTCGGTGCGGGCGACCGTGCCGTACGACGCGACCACCTGCGGCAGCGCGTCCATCGGTACGCCGAACAGGTCGCACAGCTCCGCCGACCACTCGCCGCGCACGATGTCGAACAGGAGAGTGCGCGAGGCGTTGGAGGCGTCGGTGACGTGGCTGCGGCCCGCGGTGAGGCGCGCGACCAGGTAGGAGTCGACGGTGCCGAGCGCGACGCGTCCGGCCTCGACCTCACGCCACACGCTTTTGTCGTGCTCGGCCAGCCAGGCGAGCTTGGTCGCGGTGAAGTACGGGTCGAGGCGGAGGCCGGTCAACTCCACGATGCGCGGCTCGTGTCCGTCGTCGGCCAGGCGCGTGCAGATGTCCGCGGAGCGACGGTCCTGCCACACGATCGCGCGACGCGGTGACGAGAGCGTGCGGCGGTTCCACAGGACCGCGGTCTCGCGCTGGTTGGTGATGCCGACCGCGGTCGGCGCGTCGTCGGCGTGCTCCGCGCGGTCCAGGGCTTCCCGGCACGCCTGGAGCGCGGCCTGCCAGATCTCCTCCGGCTGGTGCTCCACGCGTCCCGGCTCCGGGAAGTGCTGCTGGAACTCCTGGTAGCCGCGCGCCAGGACGCTCCCGTCGCGGGCCACCAGCAGGGCGGTGACTCCGGTCGTACCGGCATCGATCGCAAGCACACTCATGCGACGAAACGATATGGGCTCGTCGCCGGTGCGTGTCCATACGAAGCAGGCGCGGCCGCCCCCGGGAAAGGGGCGGCCGCGCCGTGCGGTTCACTTCGGCCGTTTCCTTTCGGCCGGTTCTGCGTGGGTGTCCGCTCAGTAGCCCCGGGGGTCGCGTCGCGAGTGGCCCCATGGACCGCCCGCCGGAGCGGGGCGCGGCTGGGAGGAGAACGCGCCGCGCGGGCCCCAGCGCGACCAGGCGACCGCCAGGATGCCCAGCAGGAGGGAGAACACCGCGAACGCGATCATGTACGGGACGCGGCTGGCGCCGGTGCGCGGGAGGCTGCCCTCGACGTACGGGGGCTCGGTGACGTCCCGTTGGTCGTCCGCGCTCGGCGGGTTCTCCGGCGTGTCCGGCACCGGGGCCTGGTCGTCAGGCGGTTCCGGCGTGTCCACGGGCGGAGGCGGCGTCGTGGTCGGGGTCTCGGTGGGTGTGGGCGTGGGTGTCGGGGTGGTCGAGGTGGGCGGCGGCGTGGTCACCGGAGCCGTGGTGCCGGGAGTGGTGCTCGGCGGCCGCGTCGACGGCTGTGTCGGCGTACTCGCGGACGGGGACGGCGACTTGGAGGGCGACTTGGACGGCGATGGCGACGCCGACTGGCTGGACGGGGGAGGGCTCGACGAAGGCGGTGTCGTGCACGCCTTGCCGCCGTTCCATCCGGCGATCATCCGGGTCGGGTACTTCTTGTCCGGGTAGTGCGGCAGCCGTTTGCCGTCGAACTTCTCCCCGCTGCCGTAGAGGTCGACCTGTCCGTAGCAGCGCGGCAGGAACTTGGAGATGTCCAGGACGGCGGTCGGCTTCTTCCCGGTGAGGGTCACCGTGTGCTTGCCGAGGTAGCTCTGCTTGCCGGAGGTCTTCCAGGTCGGGCCCTCGGCGCTGTACGAGGCGTACGACACCGTGTACTTGCACCTGTCCTCGACCTTGTCCGCCAGCCGTACGTTCAGCTTCGGGTGGAACCCGTTGAGGAGCCCTGAGCGCTTCCACGTGCGTCCGCCGTCCGAAGACCACTCGATCCTGGTGGCGGGGCACTTGGCGGGCTTGGACGGCTTCGAGGAGGACGAACCCGACGGCTTCGAGCTGGGCTTCGGCTTGGGCGCCGGCTTCGGGGTGTCCCATGCGAAAGCGACCGTTTTGTTCCGGATATCGGGGTCCTGGCCGCCGAGGGCGATGGCGTCGACCTTGTGGTGTGTGCCGGTGAGCACCACCGTGAACTCCAACTTCTTCGTGGCGCCCTTCTTCAGCGGCTTGAGGGGGCAGATCGCCGAGTTCGATTCCTTGCTGCAGCCCTTCGGGACCTTGTCGAAGGCGACGCCTTCCAGCGCGGAGGTCTTGAGGTCGCCGGTGGCCGTCGCGGTCGGCCCCTTGTTGCTGAACTTGTACGTCAGCGTCGCGTAGACCTTGCCCTTCTTGGTCTTCGGCTTCCCCGCCCCGATGGTGAGGGCGCTGTCCGCGTTGGTCTCCGCGGCGGCCCGGGGCAGGTCCGCCGAAGCGCCGGAGCCGAGCGTGGCGGGCGCGGCGTCGGCGATCCCGGTCGAGCCGAGCACAAGGAGGCCCGATATTGCCGCGACCCCGAGCTTTCGCCCCCGCAAGGGCAGTCTTGTACCTGGTGGCATCTTCGTCCTTCCGGCGGACGGGAGTTCCTGCTGTGCGCCCGCGGTACCGGATCGGAAGGGCGGGCAAAGTGCCACGGTCCCAGCGGTCGGGGCGCAGGACGAGACACCGGCGTGATCTGGCCAGACAATCGCGGCAGGTGCGCTGCGGGATATCCGATGCGCGCAGGCGCAGGCCGTTGCGCGCAACGGGAACCGGCTGAGGTCGCCGGCCGTTCGCCGCTTGCCGACCACTCTTTCGGGGTCGCCCGAACGGGTTGCGCGGACACCCGGTGTGGTGCGCGCCACGCGGTAGCGTGGCGGGTGGGCGTACCGGACAAAGATCCATACGTACTGATCCCGTCCACGGCAGGCGAAGGGGAAGCTCGATGCGCGTCGGAGTCCTGACCGGTGGGGGCGACTGCCCCGGCCTCAACGCGGTGATCCGGGCCGTGGTCCGCAAGGGCGTCACGGAGTACGGGTACGACTTCGTCGGGTTCCGCGACGGGTGGCGAGGGCCCCTCGAAGCCGACACCCAGACCCTCGACGTCCCGGCGGTACGCGGGATCCTGCCGCGCGGCGGCACCATCCTCGGGTCGTCCCGGACCAACCCGATGAAGATCGACGGCGGTGTGGAGCGCATCCGCGAGAACCTCGCCAAGCTCGAGGTCGACGCGCTGGTGGCGATCGGCGGCGAGGACACCCTCGGCGTCGCGACCCGCCTGCACGAGCACGGCGTGCAGGTCGTCGGCGTACCCAAGACGATCGACAACGACCTCGGCGCGACCGACTACACGTTCGGCTTCGACACCGCGGTCAACATCGCGACCGAGGCGATCGACCGCCTGCACACCACCGCCGAGTCGCACCGCCGCGTCCTGATCGTGGAGGTCATGGGCCGCCACGCGGGCTGGATCGCGATCCACTCCGGCATGGCCGGCGGGGCGAACGTCATCCTGATCCCGGAGCAGCAGTTCGACATCGAGCAGGTGTGCGCCTGGGTCGAGAGCCGTTTCCGGACCAACTACGCCCCCATCGTCGTGGTCGCGGAAGGCGCGATCCCGCAGGAGGGCCAGATGGTCACCAAGGACCAGACGCTGGACGCGTTCGGGCACGTGAAGCTGTCCGGCATCGGCGACTGGCTCGCGGCGGAGATCGAGCGGCGCACCGGACACGAGGCGCGCACCACGGTGCTCGGCCACGTGCAGCGCGGCGGTACGCCGACGGCGTTCGACCGCTGGCTCGCCACGCGGTTCGGCTTCCACGCGATCGACGCGGTGCACGACGGCGACTGGGGCAAGATGGTCGCCCTGCGCGGGACGGACGTCGTCACGGTGCCGCTCCAGGACGCGACGCGCGAGCTGAAGACCGTGCCGGAGTCGTTGTACGACGAGGCGAAGACGCTGTTCGGCTGAGTCTCCGCCGCGCCTGCGAACACCGGGCATCAGCGGCCCACTTGACCGCCATGACGCTGGTCACCGAGGAGTCCACCCGGCGTTCCGACCGGGTGGACCCTCCGGGCCCTGGCGTGTGCGCGGTGTGGGACGGCCGGGCGGCGCCAAGCGGGACCGCGCGCGGAGTTCCCCTGAACGCGGGCCGCACCCGAACGCGCCGGTCGGCGGTCACGCCGTGCCCGGGCGGCCCTTTTCGCAGCGTTCCTTGAGGCTCGCCGCCTCGGTGGTGACGTACCGGCGCGTGCGCGAGCCGGTGGTCAAGGCGATCAGCGGCGCCAGCCAACCCGTCTGGACGACCCCGAGCAGAACTGACGTACCGTCACCATCGCCGTCTTCAGGGTGGATCGAGTGCGTCGCGACCGTCGTGACGCCCGGGCTGACGGTCTGCCAGGTGAACGACGCGCCGGGGGTCCACTCGGTCACGCGCCACACGAAAGCCGGCATACCGGGCTGCTTGATCCGCGCGGTGCTGCCGACGCCGATCGGGCCGTCCTCCAGAAGCGTCACGGTGCTCATCGTGGGGATGAACTCCGGCCAGGCCGCCACGTCGGCGAGTTGCGCCCATACCTCCTCGGGCGTCGCGGCCACATCGATCCGGGTCTCAAAGCGCATCGCCGAGCCTCCAACAGTGTCAGGCGGTCGAGACGGGTGTGCACGTCACGTGTCCCGGGCCCGATTCCGCGGCAACGCGACCGCCACGGGCGGGCCATGGACTGAGCATGCCCAGCGGGCCGTCCGAATCATGGCTGTTGGTCTCGTCGAGGTGCGGCGGAGTCCTGTCGCAGTCCGGATCAGAACTGGCAGGGGACGCCGCTCAGATTGCACGCCGAGCTTTTGACGGGGTCCTTGAGCTCGAAGTAGACCGTCAGTTCCTCGTGGGCGAGCAGGGGCCGGTCGGAGGTGGCCGTGGCGGTGGTGCTCGTGTGGTTGGCGACGAAGCCGTCGTTGCCGTGCGTACGCCAAACCAGGAACGCGGAGCCGGTGACGGTCACGGTGAGCTTCCACGAGGCGAGCGGGCGGTCGGTGGGGTTCACGATGTCGATGTAGCCGGAGGTCGCGTACCGGTCGACGATGACCAGGATGTCGCGCGGCTGCGTACCCGCGGAGGTGCTCGCCGGAGACGACGCGGCGGGGGGTGTGGCCGCGGATGGGGTGCCTGCCTGCGGCACCGCAGGAGTGCCCGCGCCGCCGGGCGCCGGGGCCGAGCCTGCCGGCTGGGCCGGCGAGCCCGGACCCGGGGCAGGGGCGGTGGATGACGGCGGTGCGGTGTCCGTGGGCGGGGCGGGGGAGCCGGAGGCGGACGGGTCCGCGGGCGTGTCGCTCCGCGTCGGAAGCGCCGCGGCCGGCGGGGCGGACGGCCCCGATGCGGCCGACACGGTCGACTCCGCGCCGGGCGGTCCCGCCGGGACGGCCGACTCCGCGGAGACCGGGGCGGTCGACGAGGCTCTGCCGTCACCGCCGTCGAAGATCCAGGCCCACGACGTCACCAACAGGCAGACCACCGCCACCACCACGAGCGGGATCGCCACCCCGCTCAGGGTCCCGTCGCCACGACGTCTCACACCGGCCCCCAGTGCCGCCGCCCCACCGCGGGCATGGTGCCGGTGCCCGACGGTCGTGCGGTCCGGCCGGACGGCCTGCCGCCGCGTACCCCACGACAGGCGCGATGCTTCCGCACCCGGAGATCCCCGATCTAGCCGAACCGCGCGGTCTGCACATCGCGTTCCGCGCCAGATCCCGGGCCGGCCGCACCTGGCGCGGGGCTCGGCGCACGTGCTCGCGGTCAGAGCGCCGCGAGGGTCTCCCGCACGATGTCGAGGCCGTTCCTGGTGAGGACGGACTCCGGGTGGAACTGGAGGCCCGCCAGACGGCTGCCCTTGGCGCGCAGGGCGTGGACCTGGCCGCCGTCCTCGTCGGTGCTGAACTCCAGGCCGTGCAACGGGCGTTCGGGGGTCAGGGCGGTGAAGGTGTTGTAGAAGCCGACCTTCTCGGGGCGGCCGAAGAAGTCGATGTCGACCTGCTTGCCCTGGTACGGAGTGTCCTTGCGGGCCAGCCGCAGGCCCAGCTCGGCGGCGATCAGCTGGTGCCCGAGGCAGACGCCGAGCATGGGTCCGCCGGAGTCCAGGCGGCGGCGTACCGCGGCGCCCATTGTGCGGATCTTGCGGTCCAGGACATGCCTGGGGTCACCGGGCCCGGGCCCGACGAGCAGCAGTTCGGCCTCGGTGACCCGGCGCGCGGAGACCTCGTCGTACGGCGTGACCGTGACGCGCAGCCCGAGCGTGCGCAGCAGGTGGGCAAGCATCGCGGTGAAGGTGTCCTCGCCGTCCACGACCAGGACCTGACGCCCCGCCAACTCCGGTGCACGCAGGGCTTGGTCGTCGCGCGCGGTCATCCAGAACGGGGCCAGGCCCGCATTGCGGGCGCCGAGTACGGCACCCACCTCCAGGTCGTCGGCGAGCCGCACGGGGGAGTCGCCGCCGGACCGTGCCGAGGCCGGCACGACGCCGAGCGCGGCCAGCACCCCGGCCGCCTTGGCGTGGGTCTCGGCGACCTCGCTCGCGGGGTCGGAGTGCCGGACCAGCGTCGCGCCCGCCGGGACGCGCAGTGCGCCGTCCGGCTCGATGTAGGCGGTGCGGATCAGGATCGGTGCGTCGAGGGTCCGTCGGTTCTCCGTGTCCCGGCCGATCAGCGCCAGGACACCCGAGTAGTAGCCGCGCCCGGTCGGCTCGTGGCGGCGGATGACGCGGCAGGCGTTCTCCAGCGGGGACCCCGTCACGGTCGGGGCGAACATGGTGCCGCGCAGGATCGCCCGCACGTCGAGCGAACTCTCGCCGCGCAGCACGTACTCGGTGTGCGCGAGGTGCCCCATCTCCTTGAGGTACGGCCCGAGCACCCGCCCGCCCAGGTCGCACACCTCGCTCATCATCTTCAACTCCTCGTCGACGACCATGAACAGCTCGTCGACCTCCTTGCCGTCGCGCAGGAACCGCAGCAGCCCCGCACGGTCCGGCCCGCCCGCCGGATAGCGGTACGTCCCGCTGATCGGGTTCATCACCACCTCACCGCCGATCGCGCTCACATGCCGCTCGGGGCTCGCGCCGACGAGCGTCAGGTCGCCGGTGTGGATCAGATAGGTCCAGTACGCCCCGCTCTCGCGGGTCAGCAGCCGCCGCAGCAGCGTCCCCGCGGTGGCCGGCGCGTAGTCGACGAGCCGGTCCCGGTAGTCCCTGCGGACGACGAAGTTCGCGCCCTCGCCGCGCCCGATCTCGTCGGCGATCACGCGCTCGACGATCCCGGCGTACGTCTCGTCGTCGACGTCGAAGCCGCCGCCGGCCAGGGTGACGGCCGTGTCCGGCAGCGCGGCGAGCACCTCGGCGAAGGGCAGCGACGCCTGCGAGGCGACGCGCAGGCACAGCAGCGGCGTGCCGTCGTCGAACGCCTCGAACCCGCGCTCGCGGATCTGCCGGAACGGGATCAGGGCCAACACGTCGTGCCGCGCGTCCTCGCCGGTTCCGGAGCCGGCTCCGGAACCGGGCCCGTCCAGGTCCGGCAGCGGCACCGCGTCGAGCGTCGGCACCTCGACGACCTCGCCGAAGAGCAGGTCGAGGTGGTCGGCGCCCTCGCGGCGGATCAGCGCGAAGGGCGGCGGGGCGGCGGAGAAGAGGGGAGCGAGTAGTTCGGCCGTGGTCAGCGCGGTCGTCACGGGGTGTCCCATTCGGGTCGGGACGTACCGTCCGACGGGCCCCGGTCCCGCGTCCTCGACCCCGACGCGAAACGGCCGCCCATCGGGCGGCCGTCGGGATCAGGAGTCCTGGAGAGGTCTAGAGATCGCGAAGAAGCGGGGCCGCCGCGGAGCGGGGCCACCACCAGGAGTACGCAGTGCAGGAACGCGCGATCATGCGGGCCACTCTAGCCGGTGCCGGCCGCCGGACGACAGCGGCGCGACGGTCCGGGACCGGTCGGTTCCTTACTCCGCGGCGCCGGCCGCCGCCCCTCGCCGACCGTCCCCCTCCGATCGCCGCCCGACCGTGCTCCGGATGTCCCCCAGAACGTCTCGGCGACGGCCGCGCGAACTGGCCGGAACCGGAGGCGCGATCTCCCGGGCAGGAGACCCTCGTCTCGTTCTTCGGTCACCGCTCTTAATGCCTTGCCGCATTGTTTAACCTTGGGGGGTGACAGCGAACGACATCGACACCTGGCGATCCCTCCCGGCGGCGCAGCAGCCCGAGTGGCCGGACTCCGAGGCCCTGCGCGACGTGCTCGCGGACCTCGCGTCCTATCCGCCGCTGGTCTTCGCCGGCGAGTGCGATCAGCTCCGGGGCCGCCTGGCCTCGGTGGCCCGGGGCGAGGCGTTCCTGCTCCAGGGTGGCGACTGCGCGGAGACCTTCGTAGGCAACACCGCCGACGCGATCAAGAACAAGCTCAAGACGCTGCTGCAGATGGCCGTGGTGCTGACGTACGCGGCCTCCGTACCGGTCGTCAAGGTCGGCCGCATGGCGGGGCAGTACTCCAAGCCGCGCTCCTCGGGCATCGAGACGCGCGACGGCGTCACCCTGCCGACGTACCGCGGCGACGCGGTCAACGACCTCGCGTTCACCCCCGAGGCGCGCATCCCGGACCCCGAGCGCCTGAAGCGGATGTACCACTCGTCGTCCGCGACGCTCAACCTGGTCCGCGCGTTCACCACGGGCGGCTACGCGGACCTGCGCCAGGTGCACGCCTGGAACCAGGACTTCGTCGCCCTCTCACCCTCGGGCGAGCGCTACGAGCGCCTGGCCTCCGAGATCGACGGCGCGCTGCGCTTCATGCACGCGTGCGGCGTCGACCCGGAGGAGTTCCGCACGGTCGAGTTCTTCGCCTCGCACGAGGCGCTGATCCTGGACTACGAATCGGCGCTGACCCGCGTCGACTCGCGGACCGGCGAGCTGTACGACGTGTCGGGACACATGGTCTGGATCGGCGAGCGCACCCGTCAGCTGGACGGCGCGCACGTCGAGTTCGCGTCCCGCATCCGCAACCCGATCGGCGTCAAGCTCGGCCCGACCACGACCCCCGAGGACGCGCTCGCGCTGATCGACAAGCTCGACCCGAACCGCGAGGCCGGCCGCCTGACCTTCATCATCCGCATGGGTGCGGGCAAGGTGCGCGACGCGCTGCCGACCCTGGTGGAGAAGGTCACCGCGTCCGGTGCGCAGGTCGCGTGGGTGTGCGACCCGATGCACGGCAACACGTTCGAGGCGTCCAGCGGGCACAAGACCCGTCGCTTCGACGACGTCCTCGACGAGGTCAAGGGCTTCTTCGAGGTGCACCGCGCGCTGGGCACCCACCCGGGCGGCATCCACGTCGAACTGACCGGCGACGACGTGACCGAGTGCGTCGGCGGCGGCGACGAGATCTTCGTCGACGACCTGCACCAGCGCTACGAGACGGCGTGCGACCCGCGGCTCAACCGCAGCCAGTCGCTCGACCTCGCGTTCCTGGTCGCGGAGATGTACCGGGGGCACTGATCCGCAAGGTCCGCGGACCCGCCCAAGCGGGCGGCAATGCGATGAATCGGCGGCGAAGGGGCGTACGCGGCAATGTGTACGCCCCTTCGCCATGTCCGGATGGCAGGCTGGAACCGTGATTGATCTCCGCAGCGACACCGTCACCCGTCCCACCCCCGCGATGCGGGCCGCGATGGCCGACGCCGAGGTCGGTGACGACGTCTACGCCGAGGACCCGACCGTACGCGCCCTCGAGGAGCGCGTCGCGGAACTGTTCGGCGGGCGGCACGTCGGCCTCTTCACGCCCACGGGCGTCATGGCGAACCAGATCGCGGTGCGGATGTCGGTCGGCCCCGGCGAGGAACTGGTGCTCGACGCGGACGCGCACATCGTGGCCCACGAGGACGGCGCGGCGGCGTGGCACGGCGGTGTGCAGACCCGGACGGCGCTGAGCCCGCGCGGGCTTCTGGAGCCCGCGGACGTGGCGCGGTTGCTGCGGCGCGGGGACCCGTACACGGTCGGGACGCGTGCGGTGGCCGTCGAGCAGACCCACAACCGCGGCGGCGGGTCCGTATATCCGCTGGAACAGCTCGCCGCGATCCGGGAGTTGACGTCGGCGGCCGATGTGGTGCTGCACTGCGACGGGGCGCGGATCTGGCATGCGCACGTCGCGACCGGGACGCCGTTGGCGGCGTACGGCGAACTCTTCGACACGCTGTCCGTGTGCCTCTCGAAGGGCCTTGGCGCGCCTGCCGGTTCGGTGGTGCTGCTGCCGGGCGACCGGATGCCCGAGGCGCGGCGCATGCGGCACCGCATGGGCGGCGCGATGCGGCAGGCCGGGATCCTCGCGGCAGGCGGACTGTACGCGCTCGACCGGCACATCGACCGCCTGGCCGAGGACCACGCGCACGCGGCACTGGTCGCCGACCGCCTGACCGAGGCCGGGCTCGACGTGGCGGCGCCGGAGACGAACGTGGTGTTGGTGCTGCTGCCGGAGCCGCGTCCGGAAGCAGCGGAGGTGGCGGCGCGCTGCCGCGAGTCCGGGGTGCTGGTGTCGGCGTTCGGGCCGCGCCTGATCCGTTTGGTCACACACATGGACGTCGATGCGTCGGCGTGTGCGAAGGCGGCCGAGGTCGTCGCGGTTTCCGCGGTGTGACGCAAGAGTGCGGCGCGGGGCGCCGCACGGGGTGAGGGCCGACGGGACCTGACGGGCGGGTGCGGTCAGGCGACCTGGGAGCCGGCGTCCGCCCGCACGATGGCGAGGGGTACCGCGACCAGCGTGACCGGGGAGGGCTGCGGCGCCGCGGTGCGGTCGGCCGGGTCGACGACGCCGTGCAGGTCGAGCAGGTCGCCGCAGACGGCGGCCGTTTCGGTGACCGGCTCGGCGGCGGAGGCGCGGTCGGCTCGGCATATCCGGCCGCAGCGCTTCGTGCAGCCGTCGCATGCGCGGGTGTCGTCGCGGGGGATCATCGCGGAGATCGTCTTGACGCAACGACCGCAGTCGGTTCCGGCGCGGCACGAGGCGGCGATCTCGCGCATGCTGCGCGCGCCGCCGTCTATCTGAGCGGTGACCTGTGTGTCGGTCACGCCAAAGCAGATGCACACGTACACGGAACGTCCCCCCAAGGGTGAAGTCACTAAGGTAAGGGTAACCTCACCCCTGGTGGGAAGTGAAGAGAGGCCTCCGTCACGTGGCCGGAAGACATCCCTCGAAGAAGTCGGGCGGACACCCGTGCCGACCGCCAGGGCCCCGCGGGCCCCGGCAGTACCGGGTGGCGCGCCCGGCTCCGGATCCGGGGCGCCCGGGTCAGCTGTCCGGCTGCTCGATGAGCTGGGCGACGTACAGCGGCTCGCCCAGCTTCTTCAGCAGGTCGAGCTGGGTCTCCAGGTAGTCGACGTGCCCTTCCTCGTCCGCGAGGATGTCCTCGAAGATGTTGGCCGACGTCGCGTCGCCCTTTTCGCGCATGAGCAGGATTCCGCCACGCAGGCGCTCGATCGCCTCCATCTCGACGGCGAGGTCGGCGCGGAACATCTCCTCCAGCGTCTGCCCGATGCGCAGCGCGTTGAGGCGCTGGTAGTTGGGCAGGCCCTCCAGGAAGAGAATGCGGTCGGTCAGCTTCTCCGCGTGCTTCATCTCGTCGATGGACTCGTGGCGAGTCCAATGTGCGAGCTTCGTGTACCCCCAGTGCTCCTGCAGCTTGGCGTGCAGGAAGTACTGGTTGATTGCCGTGAGCTCGGCGGTCAGCTGTTCGTTCAGGAGCTCGAGGATCTGGGGGTCGCCGTGCATCGCGATGCACCTTCCGACTCGGTGGGCGGCGGGATCCGTGAGGTACCAGGGACGTACGTGATCACGGTTATGTGAATGCTGTCACCTCATGCGCCTTAAGTTCCACGAAGGGAAGCCTTGCCTAGCAAGGGTTATTAATTGGGATTTGCCGTAAATGCCGTATACCCGACGAGGTATTCGGAGGCCTCGGGCGGCGCCGGGGGCGGTCGTGACCTGCCCCGGGGGTCTGGGACCATAGAGGACATGGGTCATACCGGAGCGGGGCAGGGGGGCAGCGATCCGGCGGGCGGCAGGGCCGCCACGGCGGGTGGGTCTGCCGGTGCGGCGGCCACCGGTGGTCCCGACCCCCGACTGCCCCCGGGGCAGCGTCTGCAGCGCGGTTGGCCGGTCCTGCACTACGGTCCGGTGCCGCGCTTCAAGCCCGACACCTGGGACTTCCGGGTCTTCGGCGCCACCGCGTCGGGCGACAAGCACGCGTGGAACCACGAGGAGTTCTCGGCGCTGCCGCGGACCACGGTCGTCGCCGACTTCCACTGCGTCACGAAGTTCAGCATGCTGAACAACGAGTGGGGCGGCGTGTCGGCCGAGACCATCCTCGCGATAGCGCCGCCGGCCCCCGAAGTCACCCACGTGATGGTGTGGGCCGAGTACGGCTTCAGCTCCAACCTGCGGATCCTGGACTTCGCCACCGAGCGCACGCTCTTCGCGGCCCACCACGACGGCGAGCCGCTCACCGCGGAACACGGGTTCCCGGTCCGGCTGATCGTGCCGCACCTGTACGCCTGGAAGGGCCCCAAGTGGGTCCGCGGCATCGAGTACATGGTCGCCGACAAGCGCGGGTTCTGGGAGGAGCGCGGCTACCACAACATCGGCGACCCCTGGCAGGAGCAGCGCTACTCGTATCAGGAGCGCGAGGGGGAGGGCCCGGACCTCCAGTAGCCCGGACCTCCGGTAGCCGGGACCTCCGGTAGCCCCGGCCCCCGTCGTCCGGAGCCCCGGTCAGAACACGTTGATGGTCACCTTCGACCCGCGCGGCGCCATGTTGCCGCCACCCGGGTTCATGCTGGTCACGTTGCCCGGTCCGATCGGGAACAGCTTCTGCACGTCGACCTTGAAGCCCGCGGCCTCGAGGATGCTCTTGGCCTCGCCCTCGCTCTTGCCGTCGACCTTCGGCACCTCGACCAAGTCCGGGCCCTTCGAGATCGCCACGAACACCGTCGACCCCGGGTAGAGCGTGCCGCCCGTCGGCGACTGAGCGGCGACCATCCCCGCGGGGGCGTCGTTGGAGAAGACCGGCGTCGGGTCGACGACGAGGTTGAGCTTGCGGTCCTCCAGCGCGTCGCGCGCCGCGCCCTCGGTCAGGCCGATCAGACTCGGCACCTCCACCGGCCGGCCCTTGCTCACCACGATGTCGACCGTCGTGTCGCGGGACAGCAGGGTGCCCGTCGCCGGGTCGGTGCGGACGATCTGGCCGGGCTCCAGCGTGCTGTCCTCCTGCCGCGTGTCGCCCAGCACCAGGCCGGCCCCCTCCAGCGCCAGCTTGGCCTGGTCGGTCGTCTGACCGGTGAGATCGGGCACCGCGAGCCGCTCCGGCCCCAGCGAGACCGTGAGCGTGACGACCGTGCCCTTGTCGACGTTGCGCCCCGGGATCGGGTCGGTCCCGATGACCAGGTCGCGCGGGACCGTCTCGCTGAACGCCTCGGTGATCCGCACCTCCAGGCCGGTGTCCTTGACCCGCTTCTCCGCGTCGACCTTCGCCAGGTTCAGCACGGCCGGGACCTTCGCCGAGCTGTTGGCGCCCAGCCGCCACGCCACCACGCCGATCACCGCGGCCGCCACGACGACCGCGATGAACGCGAGCATGCCGCGCGACGGGCCGCGGCGCCGGCGGGCCGCACCCTTGCCGGGGTACGGGTCGTCCGGGTCGTCGGGGCCGAGGTGCTGGTGCGCGTACGCGCCGTGCGGGTGCTCGTCCAGGATCGATTCGGTGCCGAGCCCCAACGGGCCGAGGTCGAGGGGAACTTCGACCTGGCGGGTGAGGTTCGCGCCGTCCTCGGGGTAACTGCCGTAGGGGGGCGGCGGGTACGCGGAGGCGCCCGCATACTCCGAGGCGTACTCGGAGGCGTACTCCGGGAACTCCTCGTACGCCGGGGCCGGCGGCGGCAATACGCGCTCGGCCGCGCCGAAGTCCAGCTCCGCGTCCGACATCTCGTGCTGCCGGGTCTGCCGCACCAGCGACAGCAGCTGCTCGGCGTCGGCCGGCCGCTGCTCCGGGTCGCGCGTGGTCGCCTGGGCGACGAGGCGGTCGAGCGCGGGGGACAGCCCCGGCACGACGCGCGACGGCGGCGGCACATCCTCGTGCACGTGCTTGTAGATGATCTCGACGGCGGAGCGGCCCTGGTAGGGCTGACGGCCGGTCAGCATCTCGTACAGCAGGATCCCGGCCGCGTACACGTCCGAGATCGGCGAGGCCGCGCCGCGCTCGATCTGCTCGGGCGACAGATACGCCACCGTGCCGACGAGCACCTTGCCGGTGGCCGCGGAGGCCGCCGTGGCGGTCGCCCGGGCGAGGCCGAAGTCGGCGACCTTGATGCCGCCGTCGTCCGAGATCAGGACGTTCTCCGGCTTCACGTCGCGGTGCACGAAGCCGGCGCGGTGCGCGGCGCCGAGGGCGGCGAGTGTCGGCTCCAGCACGCCGAACGCCTCACGCGGCGTCAGGGTGCCGAGGTCCTGCAGCAGTTCGCGCAGCGTGCGGCCCTCGACGTACTCCATCGCCAGGAACACCACGTCGCCGTCGTGCCCCTGGTCGAAGACGCCGACGACGTTCGGGTGCGAGAGCCGTGCCGCCGACTTGGCCTCACGGATGAAGCGGTCGGTGAAGGAGGCGTCCGCGGCCATCGCCGGGTGCATCACCTTGACCGCGACCGTGCGGTCCAGACGGGTGTCCAGGGCCCGGTAGACGGTGGCCATGCCGCCCGCCGCGATCCGGGACTCCACCCGGTAACGGCCGTCGAGCAGTCGCCCGACGAGGGGGTCGTCCATAGTCATGTCCACGGTTGGGATTTTACGGTCACCCTGTCAGGGACGGGTCACACCATCGGTCGGTTCCGGCAACTGATGACCTGTCAGTCATATACCTTCTCCCCTGGTTCCCGCTGGTGGGAAAGCTACGCGTGGTTCTCCAGGGGTTCCGTGACAATCGCCCGGAAGACCTCAGAAGGCGGGGATCTCGGCGAGTCCGTCGGCGGGTGAGGACGCCTCCGCATAGTGCCGCCGCGGGATGCGGCCGGCCCGGTACGCCAGGCGCCCCGCGTCCACCGCGTGCCGCATCGCAGCCGCCATGAGCGCGGGCTCCTGGGCCCGTGTCACCGCGGACGCCAGCATGACCGCCGCGCACCCCAGCTCCATCGCGAGCGCGGCGTCCGACGCGGTGCCGAGGCCCGCGTCCAGGATCACCGGGACTCCGGCCTGCTCGGTGATCAGCCGGATGTTGTGCGGGTTGCGGATGCCCAGGCCCGAGCCGATCGGCGAGCCCAGCGGCATCACCGCGGCGCAGCCGACCTGCTCCAGGCGGCGCGCCACCACCGGGTCGTCGTTCGTGTACGCGAGGACCGTGAAGCCGTCGTCGACCAGCCGCTCCGCGGCGTCGAGGAGTTCGACGGTGTCCGGCAGCAGCGTGCGCTCGTCCGCGACCACCTCGACCTTGACCCAGTTCGTCTCCAGCGCCTCACGGGCGAGGCGCGCGGTCAGCACGGCCTCGCCGGACGTGTGGCACCCGGCGGTGTTCGGCAGCGGCCGGATGCCGAGCCGGCGCAGCAGGTCGAGCACCGACCCGGAGGTGGCGGGGTTGAGGCGCCGCATCGCGACGGTGGTCATCTCGGTCCCGGAGGCCACCAGCGCGGCTTCCAAAATGTCCAGGCTCGGGGCGCCGCCGGTGCCGGTGATCAGCCGCGACGTGAAGACCTCGCCGCCCAGTTCGAGCTTGTCGTCGGTCCCGTTCGGGATCGTGGCCACGTCGTCATCCTCCCTGGACTGCGGTCAGCACCTCGACGCGGTCGCCCGCGCCGAGCACGGTCACGGGCCACGCGCTGCGCGGCACGACGTCCTCGTTCACCGCGACCGCGACGCCCTTGGCCGCGGTCGTCATGGTCGCGACGAGGGCGGCCACCGTCGTTCCGGGGGCGAGCGTGCGCGGCTCGCCGTTCACGGAGACCGGTTCGGTCGGCTGGACGGTCATGCGTACGACACCTCCTTGTGCGGCTCCTGGTCCGGTCCCTGGCTCCGGTCCTGGTGCGTGTCGCCCGGACCGCTCGGTGTGCCCGGCCGGGTCGCGGCGTCCCGCGGCGCCGCCGTGAAGCGGCCCGGGCCCCAGGGGCGTACGACCTCGGGGACGGTTCCCTCGGCCAGCAGTTCGGCGACCGCGTCCGCGGTGACCGGGGTCAGCAGCACGCCGTGGCGGTAGTGGCCCGTTGCCAGGACCAGGCCGGGCAGTTCGGCGGCGCCGATGACGGGGGCGTTGTCGGGGGTCCCCGGGCGCAGGCCCGCATGGGTCTCGACGAGCGGGAGTTCGGTGATGCCGGGGACGAGTTCGTGCGCGTCGCGCAGCAGTTCGTACACGCCGCCCGCGGTCACCTCGGTGTCGTAGCCCAGTTCGTGTTCGGTGGCGCCGACCACCAGTTCGCCGTCCTCGCGCGGCACCAGGTACATGCTGCCGCCCTTGACGACGCCGCGGACGTTGCGTGACAGGAACGGAGCGAAGACTTCCGGAACCCGCAGCCGCAGGATCTCGCCCTTCACCGGGCGCACCGGCGGCAGCGTGCCGGGCGGCAGCCCCTCGACCGCGTTCGACCAGCACCCGGCGGCGAGCACGACCTGCCCGGCGGCGAGTTCGGTGCCGTCGTCCAGGCGTACGCCGGTCGCCCGGTCGGCGTCGGTGAGCAGCGCCGCGGCCCGCGCCCGGACCAGCGTGACGCCGGCGCGCTCGCAGGCCGCGAGCAGTGCGGCGACCAGCCGCCGGTTGTCGACCTGGTGGTCGGCCTCGACGTGCAGGCCGCCCGAGACGGCCGGGGACAACATCGGTTCGAGGCGGCGGCACTCGCGGCTGGTCAGCCAGGTCGACGCGAGGCCCAGGCGCTCCTGGTACGCGTGCAGGTCCTTCAGGACCGCGCGGTCGTCGGCGTCCAGCGCGACCGCGAGGGTGCCGCACGCCCGGTACCCGGACGGCAGGCCCGAGGCGTCGGCCAGTTCCGCGGCGAACGCCGGGTAGCGGTCGGCGGAGGCCATGTTGAGGCGGAGCAGGGACTCCTCGCCGTACTGGAGCTCGGAGACCGGCGTGAGCATCCCGGCGGCGGCGTGCGACGCACCGCGCCCGGGGGCGGGGTCGAGGACCGTGACGGAGAGGCCGCGCAGCGCCGCGCGCCACGCGATGGAGAGGCCGATGACACCGCCGCCTATGACGACGGCGTCGGCCGAGGGGCCTGGGAAAGCCATGGTTGCTGAACACTCCCTTACGCCGGCATGACCCGGATCAGGTTCGGACGGTCGGGAGCTGACAGCTCCCCTCTCAGCCCGGTCCCACCGGGCTCCCGTGAGATGTCAACCCTACCTCCGGCCGCCGCGGGAACCCCGGCGCGATCCCCGGTGCCGGGGGCGGGGCCCGGGCGCGGTGCGGGGGAGCCGAACCCTCTTCCGCGTGATCCTTGCCTCAATCAAACTCTTGGCCGATGGCACGACACGTGTCGCCCCCTAAGGTTCCGGCCATGGAGAACGTGCTTGTCGTGGGTGCCGGCATGGCCGGCCTGCAGACTGTCGTGGGGCTGCGCGACCAGGGGTACACCGGCCGGATCACCCTGCTCGGCGCCGAGGAGCACAAACCGTACGACCGGCCGCCGCTGTCCAAGGAAGTGCTCGTCGGGAAGACCGACGACACCTCGTTCGACGCCGACTGGGACGCTCTCGGCGTCGAACTCCTGCTCGGCCGCACGGCCACCGCACTGCGCCTGCACGACGGGGCCGAGGGCGGCGAGGTCGACACCGACGCCGGGACGATCGGGTTCGACCGGCTCGTGATCGCGACCGGATCGCGCGTCGTCAACCTGCCCGGTGCCGACGAAGTGCCCGGCGTACACGTGCTGCGCACCATCGACGACGCCCGCTCGCTGCGCGCCGCCCTCGTGCCCGACACACACGTGGTGATCGTCGGCGCGGGCTGGATCGGCGCCGAGGTCGCCACCGCCGCGGCCGCGCTCGGCTGCCGCACCACGGTGGTCGAGGCGCTGCACGTACCGCTCGCGGGCGCGTTCCCCGACGAGATCGGCGCGCGCTTCGTGCCGTGGTACGGCGAAACGGGCGTGCAACTGCTCCTCAACGCGCGCGTGGACCGGCTCGAACCGGGGGCGGTGCACCTGACCGACGGCACGCGCCTGCCCGCCGACGTGATCGTGGTCGGCATCGGCGTGACCCCGGAGACCGGCTGGCTCGCGGACTCCGGGGTGGACCTCGACGAGCGCGGCGCGGTCGTGGTCGACGACCACCTGCGCACCTCGGCGACGGGCGTGTACGCGGTGGGCGACTGCACGGTGTTCCAGTCGCCGCGCTACGGCACGCGCATGCACGTCGAGCACTGGGACAACGCCCTCCAGGCACCGCGCACGGTGGCGGCGAACCTGATGGGCGGCGACGCCGCGTACGACCCGGTGCCGTACTTCTGGTCCGACCAGTTCGGGCGCATGGTGCAGTACGTCGGCCACCACACCGCCGGCGACGAGCTGGTGGTGCGCGGGCCCGGCGAGGACGGCAAGTGGACCGCGGGCTGGTTCGCGGGCGACGCGCTCGTGGCGCTGCTGAGCGTGGCCCGGCCGCGCGACCTGGCCCAGGGCCGCAAGCTCGTACAGACCGGAGCCGCGGTGGACAAGGCGAAGTTCGCGGACATCGGCGTCGCCCTCAAGGACGCCACGCGCTAGCAGCAGGGCGGCGGCCCGCCGACGCGCCCGGACCGAACGGGCCGACCCGTCGAGGTCGGCCCGTTCTCCTATCCTGGTCGCGTGAGCGAGACCGAGACCACCATCGAAAAGCTTGTCGGCGAATGGCTGACCCTCCCCGAGATCGCCGACATGTTCGGCGTCGAGGTGACCCGGGTCCGCCAACTGCTCAAGGAGCGCCAGTTCCTGGCGGTCCGGCGCGGGGACAACCGCAGCCTCCAGGTGCCTGCCGCATTCATCCAGGACAACGCCACCGTCAAGGGCCTGGCCGGGACCATCACGGTGCTGACCGACGCGGGCTTCTCGGACGACGAGATGCTGGAGTGGCTCTTCACCGACGACGAGTCGCTGCCCGGCACCCCCGTCGAGGCGCTGCGCGGCAACCGCAAGACCGAGGTCCGCCGCCGGGCCCAGGCACTCGCCGTATGACCGGCATAGGGCGGGAGCCCGGCGGGTCGGACACCGCTCGCGCCAGGCTGGCGGACGCCCGCGTCTACCTCTGCACCGACGCACGCGAGGCGCAGGGCGACCTGCCGGAGTTCCTGGACGCGGTGCTGGCCGCCGGCGTCGACATCGTGCAGCTGCGGCAGAAGGGCCTCGAAGCCCGGCAGGAGTTGGAGCACCTGGCGGTCTTCGCGGACGCGGCCCGGCGGCACGGGCGGCTGCTCGCGGTCAACGACCGCGCGGACGTCGCCCACGCGGTGGGGTCGGAGGTGCTGCATCTGGGCCAGGACGACCTGCCCGTGCCGTACGCCCGCCGCATCATCGGCGACGACGTCGTCATCGGGCGCTCGACGCACGCCGAGGCGGAGGTCGACGCGGCGATCGCCGAGCCGGGGGTCGACTACTTCTGCACGGGCCCGGTGTGGCCTACTCCGACCAAGCCGGGCCGCCACGCGCCCGGCCTGGACCTCGTCCGGTACACGGCGGCGCGCCGCACCGAGCGGCCGTGGTTCGCGATCGGCGGCATCGACCTGGGGAACCTCGACGAGGTGGTCGAGGCGGGGGCGACTCGTGTCGTGGTCGTGCGGGCCATCACCGAGGCGGACGATCCGGCGGCGGCGACCGCGGAGTTCGTACGGCGCCTGAAGGCGTAGCGGGGGCGCGCGCCCGCGGGTGTCGCCCCGGGCCGCCGTGCGGGGCCGTCGCCTGACGGGTCGTCGCCCGGGCGCTCGCGCGGGCCGTCGGCCGTGATTGCCGGGTCATCGGGGGCGGACATGCCACCATCCCGATATGTCCGAAATGCCGAGCAAGAACCGGCTGGTCGTCGGCGGCGTGCTCGTCGCCCTCGTCGTCGCGGTCCTCGTAGCGTTCCTTCTCACCCGCGGTGACGGCGACGACGACGGCGGATCCCCGGACCGGGCGGCGACCCGGACCGCGACCGCGGGGGCCTCCGCGGCGTCGTCGGGGACCACCGGCACGGTCGGCACCACGGCCACCGCGACCACGCGGGCGACCGCAACAGCTACCCCGAGTGTGCCGCCCGGCATGTCCGTGGTCCGGGTCGGGCAACTCCCGGCCGAGGCGCGCGAGACGCTGCGGCTGATCGACGCGGGCGGGCCGTTTCCGTATGGCAAGGACGGCACGGTGTTCGGCAACCGCGAAGGGCGCCTGCCGAAGCAGAAGAACGGGTACTACCGGGAGTACACCGTGGACACACCCGGCTCCGACGACAGGGGCGCACGTCGCATCATCGCGGGAGCGTCCGGGGAGCGGTATTACACGTCCGACCACTACGCGACGTTCAGGGTGATCGTTCCGTGAGGACTTGGCACGAGGTGCGCAACGCGACGCCGTGGACGTCGGGGCTGCTGCCCGGCGACCTGGTCGACGTACCGCACGCGGCGGCGGCGCCGCGGCTGCTGGAGTCGGCGCGGGCGCACGGGTGGTGGGGCGTACGCCTGGACCTGGGCGAGGCGGCGGACAAGCCGTCCTTCTTCGCGGCGTGCGCGCGCGACCTGCGGCTGCCCCCGTACTTCGGACGCAACTGGGACGCGCTCTGGGACTGTCTCAGCGACGACACGCTGCTGCCCGCCGAGGGACGCCGCCTGGTCGTCGTCGACCGCTGGCGGCTGTTTGCGGAACGCGCCCCGGGGGACTGGACCACGGCCCGGAAGCTGCTGCGCGACGCGGCGGACCGCTGGCGCGACACGGGCAGTCCGCTGGTGGTGCTGATCCGGATCTGACGTCGGGCCGTTTTCTGGTCCGTTCTGTTCAAGATGGGCCGGGGCGCGGCCGAAAATGTCCGCCATCCGAGTGGTCACCGGTGTGATTGGTTCGCGGCGCGCCGCCACGCGGGCAGGTCGCGGCGACCAACTGACCAGACTGCGGGCCATGAACAGCTCCGTCGAGCGCCGCCCGGCCGGCGCCGTCTACGACAGTGTGTTGCTTGCCTCCACGGCACCGAGAGCGGTCCGTACGGACGCGATGGTGCCCGGTCCGCGCCCGGTGCAGCAGGCCGCCGAAGGGCACTCGGGCACCGGACCCGCCTCCGACGACGACGCGGAGGGCGGATCGGACGACACCCCCGGTGCCGCAGCACCGCCCCCGGCGGTACCGCCGCCCCGCGGCCGGCCGGCGGTCGCCGACCGCGTACGCATCGGCACGGTCGAACTGGTCCGCCCCCCGGTTCCGCAGCCGGGGGCGGCATCCGGAACGAAACCGCGCGGCACCGGCACGGGCACGGGCCCCGGCGGGACGCCCGCACCGCCACCCGCCGCGCCCGCATCCGCAGGCGGCAGTTCCGGGGACGACCCTTCCGGCCTGTTCGGGCCGCTGGTCGTCCTCGGCCTGTTCCTGACCGCGCTGCTGCTCATCGGGCGCTATCCGCCGGACGTCCTCAAACCGGTCCCCGCGGGCGCGCCCCAGGCTCCCGGTCCCGGCGAGGCCGTGGTGCCGGGGGCGCGGCGCACCGAACTCGCCGCGGGCGGCGTACGGAAGGACGCGGCACCGGCCCCGAGCGGGGCGCCGGCCCAGGCCCCGGTCCCGACCCCGGCTCCGACCCCGCGCGGGGCACTGTCCGAGGCCCCTCCAGAGGCGTCGTCCGCGGCCGGGGCAGGGAGCCAAGAACGCGACGTAGCAGGCGATTTGGCGGGCGGCTCGGCCCGTTCGGACCGCTCCGACGGCTTCGGCCCTTCCGGTTCCTCCGACCGCTCCGGCCGCTCAGACCGTGCGCACCGTCGCGGCGCCGACGAGGCCGCGCAGCACCGCGCGGGCGTCCTCGGCGACCGGGGCCGCGTCGAGCGCGGCGAGGGCCCGGCCGGTGAGCGCGTCGATCATCGCCTCGACCTCGGCCAGGGCACCGGTGCCCTGGATGACGTCCCGCAGGTCCTTGACCCCGGCGTCGTCGAGCGCCGGGTCCCCGACCAGCTCGTCGAGCAGCCGGGCCTGCGCACCGGAGCTGCGCTCGGCGGCGAGCGCGAGCAGCACGGTCCGCTTGCCCTCGCGCAGGTCGTCCCCGGCGGGCTTGCCGGTCTCGGCCGGGTCGCCGAAGACCCCGAGCACGTCGTCGCGCAGCTGGAACGCCTCGCCGAGGGGGAGCCCGTACGCCGAGTAGGCGGCGAGTAGGTCGTCGCCGGCCCCGGCCAGGGCCGCCCCCACGTGCAGCGGCCTCTCGATCGTGTACTTGGCGGACTTGAAGCGGATCACGCGGCGCGAGCGCTCGACCGAGCCGCCGCCCATCGCCTGCTCCAGCACGTCGAGGTACTGCCCGGCCATCACCTCGGTGCGCATGACGTCGAACAGCGGCTTCGCGGCGGCGAGCGCCGACGGCGCCACGCCGCTGCCGGAGAACATCTCGTCCGACCACGTCAGGCACAGGTCGCCGAGCAGCAGCGCGGCCGCCGAACCGAAGCCCTCCCCGCTGCCGCGCCAGTCCGACGCCGCGTGCAGGCCCTCGAAGCGCTTGTGCACCGCGGGCTTGCCGCGCCGCGTGTCGCTGCGGTCCATGAGGTCGTCGTGGATCAGGGCGCTGGCCTGCAGCAGTTCGAGCGACGTGGCCGCGCGTACCGCCGCGGCACCGGCCGCGCCCTCGTCGACCCCGCCGGCACCGCGCCAGCCCCAGTAGCAGAAGCCGGGCCGCAGGCGCTTGCCGCCGTCGAGCAGGAAGTCGCGCAGCGCGGCCGTGACCGGCGCCATGCCTTCCCCGACCTCGGCGAGCACCTCCGCCTGCCGGTCCATGAACGCCGCCAGCGCGGCGTTGACCCGTTCGCGCAGGCCGTCCCGGTCGAGCGGGTGCACTGTGCGGGAGGTGTGGGGCTGGGAGGAGGTCACGGGTCGTCTTCCGTCGAGAGCCGGGCCCGAGCAGCGTAACCGGGCGTCGCGCGTACCACCGACCCCGGGCCGCGCGGATGGGCGTCTCGGGGGGCGGACAACCACTCCTCACCAACCGGCCGTCCCGTTAACCTGCCCTTATGTCTGTAGGAGTCGCTTCGCCCCGCAACTCGGGAGGGCCGCTGGGCCCGGCTCGCGCCACCGCCATCCGCGACCTCCTGGAGAGCGGCAAGCGGACCTTCTCCTTCGAGTTCTTCCCGCCCAAGACGGACGCGGGTGAGCGGCACCTGTGGGACGCGCTGCGCCGCGTCGAGGCGCTGGGACCCTCCTTCGTGTCGGTGACGTACGGCGCGGGCGGCTCCAGCCGCGACCGCACGGTCAACATCACCGAGCGCATCGCCACCGAGACGACGCTGACCCCGGTCGGGCACTTCACCGCGGTCGGGCACTCGGTCAGCGAGCTGCGCAACATCATCGGGCAGTACGCCGACGCGGGCGTGCGCAACGTCCTGGCGCTGCGCGGCGACCCGCCCGGCGACCCGCAGGGCGAGTGGGTCGCGCACCCGGAGGGCTTCACGTACGCCGAGGAACTGGTCCGCCTGCTGCGCGAGTCGGGCGACTTCTGCGTGGGCGTGGCGGCGTTCCCCGAGATGCACCCGCGGTCGACGAACTGGGACGACGACATCCGGCACTTCGTCCGCAAGTGCCGGGCCGGCGCCGACTACGCGATCACCCAGATGTTCTTCCACGTCGACGACTACCTGCGGCTGCGCGACCGGGTCGCGGCGGCGGGCTGCGACGTGCCGATCATCCCGGAGATCATGCCGGTCACGAACGTCGGCCAGATCGAGCGGTTCGCCCAGCTCAGCAACGCCGACTTCCCCGCCGCCCTCGCGGACCGGGTGCGCGCGGTCGCCGACGACCCGGCGGCGGTCCAGGCTGTCGGCATCGAGTACGGCACCGAGATGGGCGAACGCCTGCTCGCCGAGGGCGCCCCGGGGCTGCACTTCATCACCCTCAACCGGTCGTCGGCCACGCTGCGCATCTACGAGAACCTCGGCCTGCGCGACCGCGACGCCTGAGCCCGTCCCGCCGCCCTTCCGCGCGGTTCGACCGGCATCGCTCCCGACGGCACTCGGGCCTGCCGCGCGCCCACGGCCTTTGCGGACGCTGGGGAAACCGGCCCTTGCCCCGTTAGGGTGAGGGACCTTCACCCGTTCGACAGAAGGGCGTGCCGGTGAGCCTTGGCATGGTCGTGCTGTACGCGCTTTTCGTCCCGGTCGGCCTGTGGCTCCTCACCGAGGCGATGTGGCAGCACGGCGCGCCGTTCCGCTACCGCGTGCTCGCCCTCGTCGGCTTCGGCGGTGTCGTCGCGGGCGTCGCGATGGGCAACGCGATCGTCTCCGGTGCCGGCGGAGTGTGCTTTGTCGTCGGCCAGTTGCTGGTCACGCGGCAGGTTCGCCGGGGCTACTACCACGGATGGACGGTGCGTTTCGGCCGCAAGCGGGCGCGCCGCGCCCGACACGGCCGCCCGACGCAGACGGACGTCGCCGCGGGTGCAAGCACGCAGCACTTCGACGCGTTCGACTCCCAGGACCCGGCGGACTTCGTCGGGTACGGCGGGTACGAGCAGAGCGACCTACCGGCCGCGGCCTACGACACCGGCGAATCGGACCGCTACCTGTACGGCGAGGATGGCGACCGTGCCGCACCGCCTCCGCCCGGCTACGCGCCGAACGCGCACGGGCAGTACGGACCTCAGGACGGCTACCCCTCGGACCCGCAGACGCAGCAGATGTACGTGCAGGACGACACGTACGCCGACAGCGGCGCCTACGCGGTCCAGGCCGCACACGGCCCGGACGGATACCGGTCGGACGGCTACGGTCCTGACGGGTACGCGCCCGACGGCTACCGCCCCGACGACTACGGGCCGCAGGCGGGCGATGACCCCGGCGCATACGGCGCGGAACCGCGGCACCACCCGGACACCTACGGCGAGTTCCCCGCTCAGCCCTTCCCGACGAGTTCGGACACCGCCGCCGCACCCATCCCCGCGCCGATGAGCCCGCCGCCCGGATGGGCCGAGGCCCCCACCGCGAACAGGCCGGGGACCGACGAGCGGTTCGGCTGACCGCCGGAGACCGGGCACGCGGGCACGCCGCCGCCCGGTGCGCCGGTGGCGCGCTCCAGATCGGCGGGCGTGCGCATCTCGTACCAGTGCAGGCGATCCGCGACCGGAAGGCCGCGCTGTGCCATGAGGTCGAGCAGCCGGCGCGCGAAATCGTCGCGTACGCCGGGCTGTTCCCAGTCCACGAGACCCTTGCCGCGGCCGTGGGCGGGGACGCGTACCTGGACCGTCCAGGCCTCGTCGTCGTCCGGTGCGCCGCCTTCCGGGGCCAGCACGCACAGGGTCGGATCCGTCGGGGGACGGGCGTCGGAGGCGTACAGCGCCTCCGCCTCGTCGGCGGGCGAGTCCGGGAAGAGGTAGGTGCGAAGGGGCTGTTCGGGCGTGGTACCGCGCAGCGCGAGGTGCAGCTCGACGAGGCCGGTGGCCGCACCGGTACCCGGCGCTGCCGCCGTTCGCGCCTGCGCCCGGGCTGCGAGCGGGCCCTGCGACGGCCCGGCCCAGATGACGGCGTCGGCGTCGATGCGGCCGCCGTCCGCGAGCAGGACGCCGTCGACGCGCCCGCCGGCGAGCGACACGTCCGCGACGTCCGTGCCGGTGCGGAACTTCACCCCGCGGTCCAGGCACCGGGCGTGCAGGGCCTCGGCGATCTTGTGCAGGCCGCCGCGTACCGTCCACAGGCCGAAGGTCTGCTCAAGGTACGGGAGGACCGCGAGCGTCGCGGGGGCCCGCCGCGGGTCGAGGCCCGTGTCCAGGGCGAACCGTTCGGCGTGCGCGCGCAGTCGGGGGTCGCGCACGGTGGACCGGACCAGCGGCCGCAGGCGCCGCCACGGTGTGGTGGTCCGGAAGTCACGGAACCCGCCCGACGCGCGCCGCGGCCGGTCCGGCTCGGAGGCCACCTCGAAGAAGCCGGTGCGCATGACACCCCACATGGCCGCGCCGCGGTCGAGGAGCCGGTTCCAGTCGGCCCCCGCACCGGTGCCGAACGCGTCGTCGAAGGCCGCGGCCGCACCGGCACGCGTCGCATTGGGGACGTCGACGACCGTCGCGCCGCGCTCGAACGAGCACCGCGTCGCCGGATCGACGCCGACCAGGTCGACGCACTCCTCGAGGGCCGGGCCGGTCTTGAGGAAGAGATCGCGGTAGACGGCGGGAAGGGTGAGCACCGCCGCGCCGGACGTGAAGGTGAAGCCGTCGCGGTCGACCGACCCGAGCATGCCCCCGACGCCGTCGGACCGTTCGCAGAGCGTCACCTCGTGGCGCCTGACCGCGAGCCTGGCCGCGACAGCGAGTCCACCCATACCTGCACCGACGACAACGATTCGAGCCACGTCGAAGGAGGGTACGCCACCGCCGCGACCCCGAATGTCACACATCCGCGAGCTGTCCCGTCCTTCCTGCGTGCCAGTGTGCGGACGACAGGCGGAGGTGCGTGATGACCGGCGGGATCCCGGGTGAAGAGGTCGGCGGCACCGGTGTGGGCAAGGCCGGTGGGCACGAGTCCGGCAGGTGGACGGGGAGCGGCCCGGGCGGCTCGGGCGGCCCGGGCGCCTCGGGTGGCTTCGACGAGGACGAGCTCGCGCGTGCGTTCGAGGCGGAGCGGCCGTACCTGCTCAAGGTCGCGTACGTCACGACCGGCTCGGCGTCCGAGGCCGAGGACTGCGTCCAGGAGGCGTGGCTGCGCCTGCGCCGGCTCGACGACCCGGCCGAGGTCCGCGACCTGCGGGCCTGGCTCACCACCGCGGTCGGCCGCCTCGCCCTCGACGCGCTGCGCAGCGCCCGGGCGCGCCGCGAGCGGTACGTCGGGACCTGGCTGCCCGAACCCCTCGTGGAACCCGCCGCCGCGACCGACCCCGCCGAGCGCGTCACCCTGGACGAGTCGGTGAGCATGGCGCTGCTGGTGGTCCTGGAGTCCTTGTCGCCGGCGCAACGCACCGCGTTCCTGCTGCACGACGTCTTCGGCATGTCTTTCGGCGAAGTGGCCGAGGTCGTCGGGCGCACGCCGTCGGCGGTGCGGCAACTCGCGTCGCGCGCCCGCCGCGAGGTCGAGGACGCGCGGCCGCGGTTCCCGCCGACCGCGGACGAGCAGCGCCGCCTGGTCGCCGCGTTCGCCGACGCCTGTCAGGGCGGCGACCTGGCGGCGCTCGTCGCGATGCTCGACCCCGACGCGGTCTGCCGCGGCGACGGCGGCGGCAAGGTGTCGGCGCAGCGCGTGGTCGTGCGCGGCGGCGAACGCATCGCGCGGCTGCTGCTGGCGTACTCCGCGCCCGCACCGATGGACATCCGGATGGTGACGGTCAACGGGACGGCCGGCCTGGTGTTGCGGGAACCGGACGGCACACTGTCGGTCATCGCGCTCACCGTGGACCGGCAGCGCATCACCGCGGTGGATGTCATGCGCAACCCGGACAAACTCACCACGCTTCGTGGGTGGATCTGAGTATCTGAACGCTGTCTTCCGGATGCCTGCTCAACTACGGTTCGAGCCGGGGGACGAGCGTGGGGAGAAACGATGCCGGGGGTTGTGCGCGACGACGGGAGTGCGGCGGCGGGGGAGGGGGTACGGCGCGACGAACCACCGCCAAGGGGACCGGAGTTGCCTGGGGCTTCGCCGGAAGCGCGGTCGGGGGCGCGGGAGTCGCCGGAGGGCGGGGTGTCAGACGGGGAGTTGCCGGAAGGCGGGATGCCGGACCGGGGTGAGCGGCACGGTGAAGCGCGGGAGGGCGATCGGCGGGACCGCGATGACCGGGAGGGCGATGACCGGGACCGCGCCGGCGACAGCGGTCGGGGCGGCCACCGCCACGGCGTCCGCGACGACGCGGACCGGCACGACGACCGCGATCACGACCGCGACGACGTTCGGCGTGCAGAGGAGCGTGACGCGCGGGATCGGGGGCCGCAGGCGCCCGTGGCGCGGACCGGTGCCGCGGCCACCGCGGGCCGCTGGGCCGCCCGCGGCATCGCCGTCGTCCTCCTCGTCCCGTTTCGCCTGCTCTGGGAACTCCTCAAGCTGACAGGCCGGTTGCTCCTCATCGGCCTGGTGTTCACCGGCCGCAAGCTGCTGGTGCCCGGAGCGAGGTTCGTGCACCGCTGGATCCTCGTTCCGGGATGGGCGTTCTTCCGGGACTTCCTGTGGGGCTGGCTGCTGCGAACCGTGCTGTGGGGGATCATCCTCACGCCCGTCCTCGCGTTCCTACTCGACCAGATCCTCAAGCCGCTCCAACGTGCGGTCGAGCGCTACCTGTGGCGGCGCGTCCTCAAACCGCTCGGGCAACTGACCTGGAAGCACGTGGTTCGCCCGACCGCCCGGGTTCTCATTTGGGTCTGCTGGACGCTCGTCGTCAACCTGGTGATCCGGCCGCTCGCCGCGCTCTGGAAGTGGGTCCTCAAGCCCCTGTGGCGGGCCTTCCGCCGGGTGCTGACGTTCGGTTGGCGCGTGGCGACCGTGATCGTCGGCGCGGTGGTGGTCGTCCCGTCCCGCTTCGTCTACCGCTTCGCCCTCAAGCCGGTGCTGGTCGGAGTGGCCGTGGTCTGGACGGCCGTGGTCGTGCCGCCGTTCCGGTGGACCTACCGGCGTGTGCTGCTGCCGATGAACCGCTTCGTGGCCGACGCCATGGGTGCCGTGTTCGGGCGTTGATCCCGGGCCGCCGGCCGGCGAGTGCCGACCACCCCAAGCGTTGCCGACGCCTCACCAGGTGACCGGAAGTTCGACCACGGCCGTGGTCAACTGGTCCTGGGTGAACCGGATGTCGACGGTCGGCACCGCGAGGCGGAGGTCCGGGAAGCGGGCCGCCAACTGCCCGAAGACCTCCGCGAGTTCGATGCGGGCCAGCGGCGCCCCGACGCAGTAACGGGCGCCGTAGCCGAAGCCGAGGTGCTGCGTGGTCGTCCGGTCGGGGTCGAAGCGCTCGGGATCCGCGAAGACGGCTGGGTCGTGGTTGGCCGTGAAGGTGTCGAGCAGCACCAACTCGCCCGCGCGTACCGTCACTCCGGCGATGTCCAGATCGGTCCTGGCCCAGCGCGGCATTCCGCCGGTGCCTGCGGACGGTGCGCGCATGATCTCCTCGACGACCGGCTCCACCCGGGCCGGGTCCGCCACGAGGGCCTGCCATTCGCCGGGCGTGGTGAGCATGAAGAGTGCGCCGTACCCGATCTGCACCACGGTTGTCTCGTGGCCCGCGAACAGCAGGATCATCGACAGCGAGGCGATCTCCGCGTCGCTGAGGCCGTCCGCCGCGCACAGGTCCGAGATGACGTCGTCGCCTGGATCGCGGCGTTTGAGTTCCACCAACTCACGTCCGTATACGTAGAGTTGCGTGAGCCCATCGGCGGATCGGGCGGCGTCGACGACGTCGCCGGCGGCGACGGACCAGGCGCGGAAGCGGTCGCGGTCCGCGTACGGCACGCCCAAGAGCTCGCAGATGACCAGGATCGGCAGGGGGAGTGCGAGCGCCTGGGCGAGGTCCGCCGGGCTGCCGCTCTTCTCCATATCGTCCAGGAGTTCGGCGGTGAGCTGCGCGATGCGCGGCCGCAATGCCCGCATCCGGCGTGGTGAGAACAGCGGTTGGAGGATGCGCCGCATGCGTGCGTGGTCGGCGAGTTCCGTCCCGTGGTTGCCGACCGGGGTGCCGAGGAGGGCGGACTCCCCGGTCCGGGGCGCCAGTTCGGGATGGGGATGGGAGCGCCCGAGGCGGTTGTCGTCGAGCAGCGCGCGAACCTCCTCGTACCCGGTCACGAGCCAGGCGTCGTCGCCGACCCGGGTGCGGACCTTGTGGATGACGCCCGTGTCGCACAGTTCTTGCAGCGCGGGCGGCGTACGCAGCGGTTCCGGTACATGGAAGGGCAGTTGAGCGGTCACGGCGGCTCCCCGTTCGCGTTTGTATACGCTCGATTAAACAAAGCTACTTGTATACTCTGAAGTTCACAAGGCAGGGGTGGGTGACGGCCGGCCGTGCTCGGCCTCGCCGGCACCGCGGACACCGCAGGCAGGCAGCGCAGGTAGAGAGAGTGGGCGCGATGACGGCACGGCAGACGGTTCCCCCGACCGCGGCGTCCCTTGCCCCGGCGGCGTCCTCGGCGTCCTCGGCCGCGCCGGTGCGCCGGCTGCCGCGCGCCGAGCGCCGCGAGCAGATCCTCGACGCCGCCACGCGCGCGTTCGCCCGCTCGGGCTTCACCGCGACCGGCCTCGACGACGTCGCGGCGGAGGCCGGCATCACGCGCGTACTCCTCTACCGCCACTTCGATTCCAAGGCCGACCTCTACCGCTCGGTCCTCGACCGCGCGTGCACCCGGGTGATGTCGGCCCTCGGGACCGAAGACCTGCAACCGGAGGCGCTGGGCGCGCTGCTCGGCGCGGCGTCCGCCGACCCCGACGGCTTCCGCCTGCTGTTCCGGCATGCTGCCCGCGAACCGGAGTTCCGCGAACTCGTCGACGAACTCGCTGCGGCGTCAACCGAAGTCGCACTCCGCCACCTCGCCCGGGTCCTCGCCCCCGGCCCCTGGCTCACCTGGGCCGCGGCGGTGGTCACCGCCATCACGACCGAGGCCGTCATCGCCTGGCTCGACGCCGGGCAGCCGGATCCGGAGGACGCCGCCTGCCGCATCGGCCTCGTCGTCGACGGCATCATCAACGCCGCGGGCGGACCCTCCTCGCGGCTGACCGGCTGACCGGCTGACCGGCTGACCGCACGCGAACGCCGAGCGCCCGTCGCCCCACACGCGGGGGAGACGGGCGCTCGGCGTACGACGTGCCGGTCGGGTCTGCCGGTCGAATCAGCCGGTCAGGCCGATCTGGTCCATGGCCAGTTGCCCTTCGTTGACCAGGGTCACGCCGGTGAGTTGGGGACGGTAGACCGTCGACGTCGTCGCTTCCTGCCACACCCACACGGGCAGATCCTTGGCGATCTCCCGGACCAGGTCGGTGTACGCCTGCTTGCGGGCCTCCGGCGTGGCGGCCGCCCGGGCGGCGTCGAGGGCGGCGTCGGCCGCCGGGCTGGAGTACCCGCCGTAGTTCGACGTGCTGGTCGAGCGGAACAGCGTGTCGAACGCGGGGTCCGGATCCGCCTGCCACATCCCGTAGTTCTGCGCCTGGAACTCGCGGTTGACGAGCCCCTTGGTGATGTACGCGCCGACTTCCAGCGCCTCGATCTCCATGTGCGCGTTGTTGTATTGGTTGATGCGGCTCTGCATGTACTCGGCGGTCTTCCGCGCGGTGGCGTGCTGCTGTGTCAGGAAGGTGAAGTTCACCGGCTTGCCCTCGGCGGCGAGCTGGTCGAACAGCCGCTGTGCCTCGGCCTTGTCGTACCCCGGCTGTTGCGGCACCGTCGGGTCGATCAGCGTCGAGTTCTCCCGGAACACCCCGCGTCCGGGCTGGACCTGGCCGTTGAACAGCGACTTGGTCAGGTCCTCGGCATCGATGGCGAGCGCGATCGCGCGGCGTGCGCGCGGATCGTCGAACGGCGCGCGCTTCAGGTTGAACAGGAAGAACTGCCCGCCGTCGACCTGCATCGTGTCGGCCTTGAGCTTCTTGTCCGCGGCCTGTTCGCCCGCCTGTCCGTCCGACATGACGGTCAGGTCGGCCTGCCCGGTGGAAATCGCGGATAGGATCTGCTGGTTGTCGGACACGGTCTTGAACGTCACCTGGTCGAGGTGCGGGAGGCCGGCCTTCCAGTAGCCGGGGTTGCGCACCATCGTCTGGTGGTCGCCGCGCACCCAGTCCTTGAGCTTGAACGGACCGGCCCCCACCGGGTTCGCGGCGAACCCGGCCGGATCGGCGCGGAAGGCGGTGGGGGAGGCGATGAAGGAAAGGCCGTACGCCACGGTTCGGTTGAAGCTCAGGTTGGGCGTCGCCAGCGTGACGCGCAGTTCGAGCGGCCCGGTGACCTCGGTGGTGACGCCCGTGACGAGGCCCCGGCGCAGGGACTTCATCGCGGGGTCGGCGTGTGCGTCCCAGTTGGCCTTGACGGCGGCCGCGTCGTACGGAGTGCCGTCGGTGAACGTCACCCCGGGCCGCACCCGCAGCGTCCAGACCTTGCCGGCGGCATCCGGCACCAGGCTCTCCGCGATGCGCGGGGTGACCTCGCCGGTCTTGGGGTCGAGGGTGATCAGGAAGTCGTACAGGGCCGCCATGCGGCTGCCGTCCGCGGTCGCGGTGTACGAGGCGACGAAGGGGTCCAGGCCGCGCGACTCGACGGGCAGCGGGATGGTGATGGACCCGCCCTGGCGTACCGGTGCGGTGGACGAGCCGCCGCCGGACGAGTCGGAGCCGCCGCCGCATGCGGTCGCGGCGAGAGCGAGTGCGACCGCCGCCGCGACGACGGACGGCAGCCGGAGCGTACGCCGGGGCCGCGGGCGCCGCGGGCGGCGTCTCGGATCGTCGGGACGGGCGGCGAGGGCGGGCCAAAAGGCCATCGGTACTCCCTGATCGGTGTGGTGGTGTCCCGGCGCTGGCAGCCCATAATGCTTGCCTTTGACAAGAAATCAAGGGTGGCCGAAACGGTTGACGGCCCGAGGGAGTGCTGATTGGTTTGGAACAGGCGTTCCATATGCGGAACAGAATCCACGGCGGAACGCGTCAATCCGTTCCGGGCACGGCGGCGTGCGCGGTACCGCGTTCCACAGCTGGAACCACCGGCGAACGGCGGGCCCGGCGTTCGACCTGACGGCACCTCAAAAATCTTTCGGCGCAGTGGCGTCGGCAGCCACGACGAGGCGACGCGAGAGGGGGTGCACGGTGCCCGAGCGGCATTCACCACCCACCGAGCGCGTCACCCAAGTGCTCAACCTGCTCGCCGAACACCCGCGTGAGCCGCTCACATTGGCGCGCATCGCCCAGCGCCTCGCGCTGAGCAAGCCGACGTGCCTGGGCATCTTGACGACACTCACCGAGGCCGGGTACGCGCACCGGACGCCGGACAAGGCGTACCGGCTCGGCCCGGCCCTGGGGCGCATCGGCCGCGCCTCCGAGGACGGCACCACTCCGCTCGACGCGCTGCTGCCGCACCTGCACGCGCTGCACCGGCGGTTGGGGCTCAGCTGCCTGCTGACGTCGATGAGAGAGGACGAGATCGTGGTGGTCGGCCGCGCCGGCGCGATCCGGGCGGCCGCGGCCCGGGACCTCGTCGGCGAGCGGTTCCCGGCCGTACCGCCGCTCGGGCTGACGCAGTTGCTGTGGAGCGGCGACCAGGTCCTGCACGACTGGCTGGCCCGCACCCCGCTCGTACCGGTGACGGCGCGACGCGGCGTGCTGAACGCCGTGGTGCAGGACGCGCGTACGCGCGGCTACCTCGTCGAACACCTCGCCGGAACTCCCGCCGCACGCAACGAAGTCCTGGCCAACCTGATCACATCCGGCATGGCGGAGACGGTGATCGCGACCCTGCGCGGCTATCTGCCCGAGGCGGATTGGAGCGAGTACGCGGACCCGCAGACGACCGGCCCGCGGGACGTCGCGAGCATCCACGCCCCGGTGCACGACCGGCACGGGGCCCAGCGCTACGGCATCGCCGTCGTGGTCGGCCGACGACGAGTTCCGGCCCGTACGTGCGACGCATGGGCCCGCGCCACGGCCGATGCCGCCCGCGCCGCGACGGCCGCGATCGGCGGATGGAGCCCTTGGGCTGGCTGACTGGCCGGCCGACTGGTCGGTCGGACTCCCGATTGCCCTCCTGACTGCCCGGCTGCCGGTCGGCTGCCCGGTTGGGCCCCTGTCGTCTCAGGCCCCGAACAGGCTGCTGTAGGCGTTGATCGCGGGTTGGCCGCCGAGGTGGGCGTACAGGACGTTGGAGTCCTCGGGTATGTGCCCGTCACGTACCAGGTCGATGAGCGCGGCCATGGACTTGCCTTCGTAGACCGGGTCGATGATGACGCCTTCCAGGCTGCCGGTGAGGCGGATGGCGTCCAGTGTGGACTGCACCGGTACGCCGTACAGTTCGCCGGCCCACCCCTCCAGCACGGTGATCTCGTCCTCGCGCAAATCCCGTCCCAGCTCGATCAGTTCGGCGGTCGTTCGGGCGATCTTGGCCACCTGGGTCCGGGTCTCGTCGATCTTCGCCGAGGCGTCGATGCCCAGCACGCGGCGGGGCCGGTCCTGGCCGGCGAAGCCCGCGATCATGCCGGCCTGGGTGCTGCCGGTGACACTGCACACCACGACGGTGTCGAAGAAGACACCCAACTCGCGTTCCTGCTCCTGGACCTCATGCGCCCAGCGGGCGAAACCCAGGCCGCCGAGCGGGTGGTCGGACGCCCCGGCGGGGATGGCGTACGGTGTGCCGCCGGCCGCGCGTACGTCGTCCAGGGCCTGGTGCCAGCTCTCCTTGAACCCGATGCCGAACCCGGCCTGGACCAGGCGTACATCGGCCCCCATGACGCGGGAGAGCAGGATGTTGCCGACCTTGTCGTTGACCGGGTCGGGCCAGTCGACCCAACTCTCCTGAACCAGAACAGCCTTCATCCCCGCGTGCGCGGCCGCCGCGGCGACCTGGCGGGTGTGGTTGGACTGGATGCCCCCGATGCTGACCAGCGTGTCCGCGCCTTGGGCCAGCGCGTCGGCGAGCAGGTACTCCAGCTTGCGTGTCTTGTTGCCGCCGAACGCCAGCCCGCTGTTGCAGTCCTCGCGTTTGGCCCAGACGCGGGCCCCGCCGAGGTGCGCGCTGAGCCGGTCGAGCGGGTGCACGGGACTTGGGCCGAAGAGCAGGGGATGGCGCGGGAACGCGTCGAGGCGCATGGGGACTCCATGGGATGTCGGGCGGCCCGGGGTCTGTGGGCGGGGCCGCGGGTCGCTGCAGGTGGCTGAGGGGTGGGCTACGAGTGGTACGGCGGATCAAGCCGGTCCGGGCGTAGGCCCGTCCCCGTCCCCGTCCCCGTCTCCGTCTCCGTCTCCGTCTCCGGCTCGGCCTCCGCCTCCGGTCCGGAGTCCGGAAGTCCCGTGTCCAGCAGCGGAGCCAGGGTCTGCCAGTTGGCGCGAGTAGCGGCCGCGGCCCCCTCGACGTCCCCCACCTCGCACAACGCGATGATGCGGTCATGCTGGCCGACCGAACTCCGGCCGCCCAGCGACGAAAAGCGCAGCCGTTCGAGACGCCGCAGGACGGGCGTGAACTGCTCCAGCACCGTGCGTACGGCGTGGTTGGCGCAGGCAGCCACCGCGACCCCGTGGAAGTCGTCGTCGGCGGCGATCGCCGCGTCGACGTCGTTGCGGCGCAGGGCGTCGGCGAAGCGCACGTTGGCCTGGCGCATGGCGCCGAGTTCGGCGGCGGAGAGGTTGGGGAGTGCTTCGCGTACGGCCAGTTCGTGCATCGCGGCCGTCACCGACTGCGCGGACCGCGCGGCGCGTACGTCGAGAGGGCTGACTCGCGTGTGACTGCCGGGCTTGCTCTGCACCAGGCCGGCCTGCTCCAGGCGGGCGAGTGCCTCGCGTACCGGAGTGCGACTGACGCCCAGCCACGCGGCCAGGTCGATGTCGTTGAGCCGCTCGCCGGGCGCGAGCGTGCCGTCGACGATCGCGTCGCGGATCGCGCGGTACGCGTTGTCGCGGAGTAGGGACTTGGTCACGAGCCCACGGGCTTGGGGAACCGGCATGCAATATATTGCATGCCGCATGCCGACCCCTGTCAACCAACACCCGTCGCCGGACACGGCGACTCCTCCCGATCCCGCAGCCCGGATCACACCGCGAACCCCCGACACCGGTCTCGACAACGATGGGCGAGTCGCACACGACCAAGTACTCGACGACATCCACCCCGCACCGCAGCAACGCAACCGTGCTGTACGGACTGCTCGGATGCGCCAAGTCGCACGTATCGACGTGCAGCGCGCGGACATCCTCGACAGCCCCGCGAAGGATCCTCCACCAGCGACGCGTCCGCCCACGCCCCCACCCCCGCCGTGCCCGTCCGCACCCCGAAGTGTCGAGACAACCCCACTGGATTGCCGCAAACCGCCGCGAATCGCCCCACGACGTCAGACCAGATCCCCCTGCGGCCGCCCCGCGCATGCCCCGCACGCGGCGTCAGCCCCGGGCCAAACCGCAACAACCCGCATCTCTCCGGCTTCCCGCCCAGAACCGCAGTTGTGTCGCGAAGATCGGTTGAACCCCGGAAACCGCAGGTGGAAGGCTAATTCCCAGGTCCCCGTCACCAAAAAAGGCTCGGGGCCCGAGACCGCCCCCCGGTCTCGGGCCCCGCCTTCCCGTGCCCGCTCCCCACGGCTGCACGGGCCCACCCCCCAGTGGGTCGTCGCAGTGTTTGACTCACGGACCCCCAGGAGGGTTGTGCGGGTTGGGATTTTTTCTGGGATTTCTGCGGCGGCGGAGGAAGCGGCGGATGCGGGTGGCGAGGAAGAGGACCAGGGCGGCGCCGAGAACCAGGAGGAAAAGGGCGATTCCGGCGGCGAGCCAGGGGTGGTTGACGGTCAGGGCCAAGACGGCGAGGACGGCGCCGTCTTCGCCGAGTGAGGTCACGGAATTGGTGAAGGGTTCTGGGGAGGTGTTGACGGCCATGCGGAAGCCGGCTTTGACGCTGTGGCTGCCGAAGGCCATGCCGCCTCCGCCGAGGGCGGCGGCGAGTTGTTGGGCGGTGTCGGCGTCGCCTACGCCCGCGTAGAGGGCGCCGATCCAGGCGCCGACGAGGGGGCGTACGACGGTGTGGACGGCGTCCCAGGCGGAGTCGAGGTAGGGGATCTTGTCGGCGACGAACTCGATGACGAAGAGGATCGCGGCGACGACGAGGACGTCGGTGCGTTCGAGCATCGCGGGAGTGCTGTCGTCGATGCCCAGGCGGCCCATGCCCCCGAGGATGAGAACGGTGGCGTACGCGTTGGTGCCGCTCGCCCAGCCGCTGGTGACCACCATGGGGGCGATGTCCATGCGCGCCCCCTGAGTGAGGTTTGCGGCAGTTGTCGTGATCTTGACGTTAACCCGCAGGTCGAGGGGCCGCATACTCAGACGCGCTCAGCGGTCCGGACCTTTCTACTCGGGTTGCGATCTGAGTACCTGTACGGATACCCGGGGGCCTTCGCACCGGCAGAGTTGTCGCCAACGGGGAAGTGCAGGACCGCGGTCCGGACGTCGGGGGGCGGACGGTCCGCGGAACGGGGGAACGGGGGAACGGGGGAACGGGGGACAACGGGGATCTCGCGGGGGGATCGCGGGATCCCGAGGGGGGAAACGGGGACCGGGTTCCCCGGGCTGTCGCGCACGGGGGTGCGGCGGCCCGGGGGGCCTTGCGGGAAACGCGTTCGTGCATGCGTACGGGACGCGGGGGTCGCATCTGCACCGCCGACACGGGGCGGCGGTTCGGGTGCCGTCGTCACTGCTGTCACGGGGGTGGTGGCCGACGACGAAGCGGGCTGTGCCTCCACGGGGGAGGCACAGCCCGCTGTCCTGTTTGGCGCCGTCTTCGGGGGCGGGGCGGTTCAGAGGAGGATTCAGAGGAGGGACTGCAGCGCCTGGTCGGTGCGGGCGACCACGGCGCGGCCGTCGTCGCCGATCACGATCGGGCGCTGGATCAGCGCGGGGTGCTCGGCGAGGGCCGTGATCCACCGCTCGCGCTCCTCGGCGGTCCTGGGCCATTCCGTGACGCCCAGGTCCTTGGCGGCCTGGTCGCCGGTTCGGGTGATGTCCCAGGGGTCCATGCCCAGGCGCTCCAGTACGTCGCGGATCTCGTCCGCGCTCGGCGGGTCCTCCAGGTAGCGGCGGGTGCCGTAGTCGACGCCGGCCTCGTCGAGGAACGCGGTCGCCGCACGGCTCTTCGAACAACGCGGGTTGTGCCAGATCTCCATGGCCGCAGCATAGGCATCGACGGCCGGGTGTCAGTGGCTCGTGCGACGGTGGTTCCCGAGCGCCGAAAAATCGAACAAAGATCGAAAACAGCAGGAGCGCGGCAAGGCTGGCGACTCGCGCCTTATGACGTTGACGTCGTGGAAGCCGCGAGGTTTACTGAAGCCACAGGTTCGAACTTGAGTTCGATTTTCGAAGGTGGCTCCGAAGGGGCCGGCCTCGCGGGGATCGACAGGGGCTCGGGTTCGTCCGGCGGAAACCGACCCCGGCCGGGGGTGCGAGGGGAAGCGCATCTCCGGCCGGGTCACCGCAGTGAAGGAGAGGCCATGGCACGTCGTCACATCGACCCGGTGGAGGTAGTACGCAGCGGAGGGGAACCGGCCCGGTTCCTGTGGCACGACAAGCTGTACGTGGTGAGGGACGTCCTCGACCACTGGGTGGAGAACGAGGAGTGGTGGCACGCCGGTCACACCAACCGCGCGGGAGCGCACACAGGCGCGGGTGCCCGCACGGGGAGCCGTACGAGCGGCGTGGTGACCGCGGACGCCCCGGCGGCCGGCACGGGGACGGCCCTCCTGGCCATCGAACGTGAGGTCTGGCGCGTCGAGGCAGCCGCCGGCCGCAGCGCGCCGCTCGGCGTGTTCGACCTGAGGCTCGACTCGCAAGGTTCCTGGACCCTCGCCCGGACCCTGGACTGAAGGCGGCGATGTGATCATGGCCACCGAATCCGCAGCAGCACGACGCCGACCGGGGGAGACGGGCGACCGTACCCGCGACAACCGGGACATACCCCACCTCCCGTCGATACCCCGCGCACCCGTGCGCTGGACCAGTGCGCCGCCCGGCGCTCTCGACCTCCTCGCCCACGCCCGCCGCGCACTCGCGGAGGCAGCCGAGGCAACCGCGCCCAACGAGCGCTACGCCGCCGCGCATCTCGCGGCGCTGCGTACGACCGCCGCAGTATTGGCCGCGCGGGCCCGCCCCGAGGAGGAGAAGCCGGGACGCCGCCGCGCGCCCCGCAGCGCGTGGCAGCTGCTGCCCCAGGTGGCCCCTGAACTGACCGAGTGGGCCGGATACTTCGCGAGCGGAGCGCGCAAGCGCGCGGCGGCCGAGGCAGGACTGCCGAACGCCGTCACCGCGCGCGAGGCCGACGATCTCGTGCGGGACGTGGGGGTGTTCATCCGCCTCGTCGTCCGACTCCTCGGCCTGCCGGCGCTGACCGTGGTGCCGCCGCAGGAGGACTGACCACCGCGTACCGCCGCCGGATCAGCGCGGATCACCGCGGATCCGCGGCGGTACGCCCCAGGACCGCATCAGGTCCGCCGCGGATCCGCTCGCGCGGGATCCGATTGCTCGGGGGAGCAAGGCCCCATCCGTTCCGACCGGTTGACGGAGCAGCCGCCGCCGCACGTACCGCCCCCGACCCCATCGAGCACCCCATGACCCCTCCGTTCACCCACCTGCACGTCGCCTCGGGGTATTCGATGCGGTACGGCGTGCCCCATCCGCACACCCTCGTCGAGCGCGCCGCCGACGAGGGCATGGACGCGCTGGCCCTCACCGACCGCGACGGCGTCTACGGCGCCGTCGCGTTCGTGAAGGCCTGCGTCAAGGCGGGCATCCGCCCGATCATCGGGGCGGATCTGGCCGTGCTCCCGGAAGACGGCGGGGCGGACCCCCGCGGCGGTCGCAACAGCCGTGGCAGCAGGGGCGGCAGGCCGGGTGAATACGCCGACGCCGGCGGGTTCGGCGGCGTCGGGCTCGGCGGTGGCGCCCGGGGGAGCGCCAAGACCCGCAAGACCCCCGCGCGCGGCGGAGCGTACGTCGACCCCCGCCACCCCCGCGTCACCGTCCTCGCCCGCGGTCGCACCGGCTGGGCCGCCCTCTGCCGACTCATCAGCGACGCCCACCGCCGGGGCCGCGAGACGCAGGTCCACGACGCGGCCGCGCGCCCCGTCCCCGCGTGCACCCGTGCGTCGCTCGCCGAACACGCCGCGCGCGGCGACCTGGTGGTGCTCATCGGACCCGACTCCGAGTTCGGCCGTGCGGTGGCGGCCCGGCGCGACGCCCACGCCGCGCACCTGCTCACCGCGTACCGTGACGCCCTCCCGCCCGGCGCGCTGCACGTCGAACTGGTCAGCCACCTCGGCCCGTCCGGCGGTCCGATGTCCACCACCCTCGCCGCGCGCATGCTGCTTGCGGCCGACGCGCTCGGCGTCCCGGCCGTGCTGACCAACGCCGTCCGGTACGCCGAGCGCGGCGACGCACCCGTCGCCGACGTCCTCGACGCCTCCCGCCGCCTGGTGCCGCTCGGTCACCGCCATCTCGACCGGGTGGGCAGCGAGGGCTACTTGAAGCCGGCCCTCGACATGGTCCGCGTGGCCGCCGAGATCGCCCTGCACGCCGACCGCGGAACCGCGGGCGCGCTGCTGGCCCGTACCCGCGACCTGGCCGAGTCGCTCGTGCTCGATCCGCGCGAAGACCTCGGCATGGGCAAGGTGTTCTACCCGGAGCCGGAGGTCGTCGGAGTGGCGTCCCACGAGGCCGCGGCGGAGCTGCGGCACCGCTGCGAGGCGGGGCTCGGGCTGCGCGGGATGGAACCGACCGCGAAGGTACGCAAGCGCCTTGACGACGAACTCGACCTGATCGGACGGCTCGGACTGCCGTCGTACTTCCTGACCGTCGCGGGAGTCGTCGACCTCATCCGTGAGATGGGCGTGCGCTGCGCGGCGCGCGGCTCGGGGGCGGGCAGCCTGGTCAACCACCTGATCGGCATCTCCGGCGTGGACCCGATGCGGTACGGCCTGATCATGGAGCGCTTCGTCTCCGACCGCCGCTCCGCACTGCCGGACATCGACGTCGACGTCGAATCGGCCCGCCGCACCGACGTGTACGAGCGCATCCTCGAGAAGTTCGGCGCCGAGCGCTGCGCGATGGTGTCGATGACCGAGACGTACAAGGCACGCCACGCGATCCGCGACGTCGGTGCCGCCCTCGGCCTGCCGCCCGGTGAAATCGACGCGGTGGCAAAGGCGTTCCCGCATATCCGCGCCCGCGACGTCCGGGCCGCGCTGCGCGACCTGCCCGAACTGCGCGCCTCCGGCATCACGGAGGGGAGCTTCGGCACGTTGCTCACGCTCGCCGAACGCCTCGACCGGCTGCCGCGCCACCTGGCGCTGCACCCGTGCGGCGTGTTGCTGTCCGACGTCAGCCTGCTCGACCGCACGCCCGTGGAGACCAGCGCGCAGGACTTCCCGATGAGCCAGTTCGGCAAGGACGACGTCGAGGACCTGGGGCTGCTCAAGCTGGACGTGCTGGGCGTACGCATGCAGTCCGCGATGGCGCACGCCCTCGACGAGGTCGAGCGCACCGGCGGCGGGCGGATCGACCTGGACGCCGTGCCGTTCGACGACCCGGACACCTTCGAGCTGATCCGGTCGACGCGCACCCTCGGCTGCTTCCAGATCGAGTCGCCCGGACAGCGGGAACTGGTGGGCAAGTTCGCCCCCGAGACGTTCGAGGACCTGATCGTCGACATCTCGCTGTTCCGGCCGGGGCCGGTCAAGAGCGACATGGTCACCCCGTTCCTGAACGCCCGTCAGGGCTGGTCCGCACCCGACGTCATCCACCGCGACCTGTGGCCCGCGCTCGCCGAGACCGAGGGCGTCGTGGTGTTCCACGAGCAGGTGATCCGCATGGTCGCGACCATGACGGGCTGCGACTTCGCCCGGGCTGACGTCGCGCGGCGCGCGCTGGGCACGGTCGACGGGCAGGTCGCGATCCGCGACTGGTTCTGCGTCGAGGCGGACCGGCGCGGGTACGACCGGGCCACCGTCGAACGGGTGTGGGAAGTCCTCAAGGCGTTCGCGTCGTTCGGGTTCTGCAAGGCGCACGCGGCGGCCTTCGCGGTGCCGACGTACCAGTCCGCGTGGCTCAAGGCGCACCACACGGCGGCCTTCGTCGCGGGTCTCCTGACCCACGACCCGGGGATGTACCCGAAGCGTCTGATCCTGGACGACGCACGGCAGTTCGGGGTCCCGGTGCTGGGGGTCGACGTCAACGTCTCGGACGCCGTCTACCGCGTCGAGGAGGCCGGCGGACAGGAGGGCATCCGCATCGCGCTGGCCGAGGTGAAGGGCATCAGCGAGGCCGAGGTCGAACGCATCCTCGGGGTACGACCGTTCACCTCCCTGGCCGACTTCTGGCACCGCACCGGGGTGTCCCGGCCGGTGACCGAGCGCCTGATCCTGGTCGGCGCGTTCGACGCGGTGCACGGCATCGGTACGGGCGGCGGCGGGCCGACGCGGCGGGACTTGCTGCTGCAACTGACCGACCTGGACCGATACGGCCGCGAGGTCGCGCCGGCCAAGGGCCGACGTGCGGCGGGGGCCGGCGGCCGGCCGGGAGCCGTGGCCACGGCCGGAACCGGAACCGCAACCAAAACCGGCAGCAGCAACAGCAACGCGCCCGGGCCCGGGCCCGGAACCAAAGCCGGGAACAGAGCCGGAAACAGAGCCGGGACGTGGCCTTCCGGGGCGTCCGCCGCCCAACTCGCCTTCGGACTCGCCGACAACGAGGCGCCCGCGGTGACCGGCCTGCCGGAGATGACACCCGCCGAACGGGTGCGCGCCGAACTGGAGATCCTGGGCATGGACGCCGACCGGCATGTGGTCGGCTTCTACGACGACTTCCTCGACGCGATCGGCGTGACGCGCTCGCGCGACCTGCTCGCCCGGCGGTCGCGCAGCGAGATCCTGGTCGCGGGCGTCAAGGTCGCCACCCAGACCCCGCCGGTGCGGTCCGGCCGCCGCGTCGTGTTCCTGACCCTCGACGACGCGACGGGGCCGGTCGACGCGACGTTCTTCGAGGACGCCCAGGGCCCCTACGCCGCCACGCTGTTCCACTCCTGGCTCCTGGTCGTACGCGGCGTGCTCCGGCGTACCGGCCCGCGCGGGGTGTCGCTGCGCGCGACCGGCTGCTGGGAGATGGGCGCGCTGCACGAGGCCTGGTGCGAGGGCGGTACCGAAGCCGTCCACGCACTCATGGCGGGTGCCGGGGCTGCGGGCGCGACTGCCGGGGTCACCGAGGAGGCCGTCGAGGGCGCCGCGGCGAGCCGTTCGACCCGACCGGTGATGCACCGCGTGCTGGTGCATGCGAGCGGGTTCAAGGTGTCGCCGTACGCCGACCTGCGCCCGCCGGGCACTCCCACCAAGGACGCGCCGCGCAAACTGTGGCACGCGAGCCCGGGGAGTTCGGGATGACGCCGCCCGAAGCGCCGCCCGGCGTGCTGCCCGGCAAGCCGCCCGAGCCGATGCCCGAGCCGATGCCCGAACCGATGCCCGAACCGATGCCCGAACCGATGCTTGAGCCGCCCGAGGCGCCGCCCAAGACGCTGTCCACGGCGCTCGCGGCCGGGCGAATCCGCGTCAATCCGGCACTAGGGTGGAGCTCCCGGCAGACGACAGGAGGCCTCCCGTGTCCGACCAGATGCGACGCCGCAGCTCGATGCGTACCGCTGTGGTGTGGCAGGTGCTGCGCGACGCGCTGGACCGCCGCGCGCGGGCCGCGGGGCGGAATGTGCTCGACGTCCTCGACACCGGGGGCGGCACCGGCAACTTCGCCGTGCCGCTGGCCCGGCTCGGGCACCGGGTCACCGTCGTCGACCCCAGCCCCGACGCGCTGGCCGCGCTGGAGCGGCGGGCGGCCGAGGCCGGCGTCACCGACCTGGTCAAGGCGTACCAGGGCGACACCCAGAACCTGTTCGACGTGGTCGAGCGGGAGGCCGCGGACATCGTGCTGTGCCATGGCGTCCTGGAGGTCGTCGACGAGCCCGACGATGCGCTGGGCACCGTCGCGGCGTCGCTGCGCGACGGCGGCACGCTCAGCCTGCTCGCCGCGAACCGCACCGGGGCCGTGCTGGCACGGGCCCTGGCCGGGCACTTCGCCCAGGCCGCCGCGGCGCTCGCCGACCCGGCGGCGCTGCCGCGCAGGTTCTCCGTCGACGAACTCACCGCGCTGCTCACCAAGGTGGGCCTGCGGCCGGGACCGGTGCACGCGGTCCGGGTCTTCGCGGACCTGGTGCCGGGTGTGCTCGTCGACGACCCCGCGTCGTTCGACGCGCTGCTCGACCTGGAGCGGGCCGCGGCGGAACTGCCCGAGTACCGGTCGTTGGCGACCCAGATCCACCTGCTCGCCGACAAGTAGCGCGCCCGGGGTACGCCGGGTACCCGCACGCGCGGGACGCCAGGCGCAGCGCGGGCCCGGGGTGGTGAGCCCATGACCTCCGACCCCACCACCCCGCCCACCGTGATGCACGTCGACATGGACGCCTTCTACGCGTCCGTCGAGATCCGCCGCCGTCCCGAACTGGCCGGGCGGCCCGTCGTCGTCGGGGCGCTGGGCGCGCGCGGGGTCGTGTTGTCCGCGACGCACGACGTCCGCGCGTACGGCGTGCACGCGGGCCAGCCGGTCGGCCGCGCCCGTCGCCTCTGCCCGCAGGCCGTCTACCTCCCGCCCGATCACGACGAGTACGCGCGCGTGTCCGACAACGTCATGGCGATGCTGCGCTCGATCACCCCGACCGTCGAACCGCTCTCCCTCGACGAGGCGTTCCTCGACCTCGGCGGCTCGCTGCGCCGCCTCGGCGGCGACCCGGTGCGCGTCGGCGAGATGATCCGCGCCCGCATCGCCGACGAGCAGGGCATCACCTGTTCGGTCGGCGTCGCGGGCACGAAGTTCGTCGCCAAGCTGGCCGGTGCCACCGTCAAGCCGGACGGTCTCTGCCTGGTCCACGACCATGAGGCCGTCGCCTTCCTGCACCCCCTCCCGGTCTCCCGGCTGTGGGGGGTGGGAGAACGCACCGAAGCCGTCCTGACCCGCCTGGGACTGCACACCGTGGGTGATATCGCCCACACCCCGCGTGCGACGCTCTGCCGGGCCCTGGGCCAAGCCGCGGGCCGCACTCTGCACGCGCTGGCCTGGGGACGCGACGAGCGCCCGGTGGTTCCGTCCGAACCCGAGCGCAGCATGGGCCACGAGGAGACCTTCCCCGCGGACGTCGACGACCCCGAGGTCGTACGCCGCGCGCTGCTCCGCCTCGCCACCCGCACCGGTGCCCGCCTGCGCGCCGCCGGGCTGGCCGGCCGTACCGTCTCCATCAAGGTGCGCTTCTCCGACTTCACCACGTTGACCAGGTCGAAGACCCTGCGCGAGGCGACCGACGTGGGCCGCGAGATCTACACGACCGCATGCGCCCTGCACGCCGGCCTCGGACTCGAACGCGCCCGCCTGCGCCTGGTCGGGGTGCGCATGGAGCACCTGGTCGACGGCGACCGCCCCCGTCAGATGGTGCTCGGCGAACGGGCCCGGGGCTGGGCGGAGGTGGAGCGCGCCGCCGACGCCGTGCGGGACCGTTTCGGCGGCCAGGCGCTGGCGCCCGCGAGCCTGCTCGGCGGATCGTCCGGGCGACCGCCGGGAACCCGCGGCTGATCACGTTCGTCAGCGGTGTGGGAATGGTCGGGGACGCATATCATCCTGGAAGCGGCCGGTGTCCGTACGCCGGTCGCCGCACCCCTGTTCAGCTCCCGCCGCTCGGTCGTATCGATCTGACATGACCGCGCACCGGACAGGGAATGCATGGGGAAGGTGGGGAACCCGTCGTCGACGGAGACGTCACCCGCGTACGCAAGTCGACATGGCGGCAGATGTGGCCGAGTCGTCTTTCGCGGGTGGCTTTCACGATGGCGGTTACCTGCCTATCCTGAAAGGGCCGCACCGGTCGCCTCGCGGCCGACGAAGGAGGACGCCGTGCCGCTCTCAGAGCACGAGCAGCGCTTGCTCGAGCAGATGGAGCGAGCGCTGTACGCCGAAGACCCCAAGTTCGCGACAGCGCTCGAGGGTGCCGGCATGCGCACGCATACCCGGCGTCGGACGGGCTGGGCGATCGCCGGTTTCGTCGTCGGCCTCGTTCTGCTCATGACCGGCGTCATGCTGCCGGCAATCTGGATCAGTGTCGTCGGCTTCCTGCTGATGCTCACGGGTGCCGTGCTCGCCGTCACCGGCTGGCGCCGTTCGCCGGGGCAGGCGCAGGCGGAAGGCGGCTCGGGGAGCACGGGACGGGCACCGCGCCCGCGCCGCGCCAAGATGATGAACCGCATCGAGGAGCGCTGGAAGCGCCGCCGCGACGAACAAGCCTGACACGCTCGGGCGCACGTCCGACGTGCCGTCCTGGCAGGCTCATACGTACTGCCACGAAGCCGGGTTCTCCGCTGGACGGAGGCCCGGCTTGGTGCTGCCCGAGGCGGTCAACTCATCCGTCGGCCACTGCCGTTGCCCGGTCCGGTGCCGGTGTCGCTCCCGCCGGGTCGGGTGCCGCTTCCGCTTCCGCGGGATCGTAGGCGCGGACCGCGTCCAGGTACTCGGCCACCGCGTCCCGGTTGCGGGACAGGCAGCGGATCCGCTCGGTCATGCGGTCGAGTTCGTGTTCCAGGGTGGCCAGCATCTCCGGGGTCGCGTCCGGGAAGTAGATGGCCCGCGGCTTGTCGAGGCAGGGCAGGATCTGCTTGATGATCCGGGTCGGCAGCCCGGCGTCGAGCAGGCCCCTGATCTGGACGACCCGGTCGACGTAGCGGTCGTCGTAGTCGCGGTAGCCGTTGGGGGCGCGGTCGGCCACGATCAGCCCCTGCTCCTCGTAGTACCGCAGCAGGCGGCGCGACGTGCCGGTACGCTCCGACAGCTCGCCGATCCGCATGTGACCCACCTCACGCCCGTCCCGCTTTGACCCTCACATAGATGTGATGGTTCGAGCGTACAGGGAACAGCACCGCAGGCCCCGGCGGACAGCCGTACGGCAGGTGCGTCGCCTACGTGAGGAGCGCCCCGATGGACAACCGGCTCTACGACTACAGCGCGATGGTCGACCGTGCGGCGGTCCGGTGGCCGGGCGGTGCCCGCGTCGCCTTCTATGTCGGACTCAACGTCGAGCACTACCGGATCGACCGCCCTTCGACCAGCACGTTCGCCGGGACCGCGGGGCTGACCCCGGACCCGCTGAACTACGGCTGGCGGGACTACGGGCCCCGGGTGGGCATCTGGCGGGTGGCCCAGAGCCTCGACCGGCACGGGATCCGCGCGAGCGTGCTGCTGAACTCCGATGTCGCGGAGCGCTATCCGCGCATCATCGAGGCCGGGCGCGAACGGGACTGGGTGTGGCTCGCGCACGGCAAGAACAACTCGGTCTTCCAGGCGGACATGACCCGGGACGAGGAACGCGCCTACCTCGCCGACGTGGTCGGCACCATCGAGCGGGCCACCGGGAGGCGGCCGCGCGGTTGGATGGGACCGGCGCTGACCGAGACGTTCAACACCCCGGAACTGCTCGCCGAACTGGGGCTGGACTACGTCCTGGACTGGACGAACGACGACCAGCCCTACCGGCTGAACGTGCCCGGGATGCTGAGCGTGCCGTACTCCGTGGAGCTCAACGACATCAGCCTCTTCGTCGGAAAGAGCACGAGCGGACCGGAGTTCGTCCGGATCGTCAAGGACCAACTGGACCAGCTGTACGAGGACTCGGCCGACAGCGGACGCGTGATGGCCCTGGCGCTGCACCCGTTCGTCATCGGCCAGGCCTTCCGGCACAAGTACCTGGACGAAGCGCTGGAGTACGTGGCGAACCACGAAGGCGTGTGGCTGACGACGAGCGACGACATCGCCGAGCACTACGCGGGCACCGGCGCTGGTACCGGCACCGGCGGTACCGGCGCCGGCCGCCCGGTGGACTGAGCGGGGTGTGTCCGGGCGGCGGTCGAGGTGGCCCCGGGGCCTCGGCCGCCGCCCGCAGAGCCGCCGTCCGCAGAGCCGCCGTCCGTAGGGCCGCTGACGGTACGGCAGCCGACCGTAGGGTCAGTTCGTCCGGGTGTTGTCCAGGTGATGGCCGAGGTAGCCGATGTGGATCCGGCCGGTGACACCCGCCGCGTCGTCGTGGAAGTGCATGCGGGGCGCCGGGTTGCCGATGCCCCGGAGCTTGACGTGCGCCTCCATGAAGACCACCTGCTCAGGGGCGACTTCGGGAGGCACCGGAAAGGTCCGGGCGCGGCGGAACTTGGCGCGGCCCGCCACCGCGTCGGACTCCTTCATCGCGAACTTCTTGGGGGAGAGCGCGTAGGCGCCGTGCGGTGGATTGCGGCACCAGTCGCGGAAACCTCCGCGGAAGGTGTTGGCCGACCGGGCGGCGGCGTACGCGTTGAGCGCGCGCAGGGCGTCCCACGCCGCGCCCGCCCACACCCGGGTGTGCCCCGGCTCTCCCTTGTCGAGGGCGGAGGCGCCCGCATCGAGCGCGTGGGGGAGGCTCACGTGCGGCAGTTCGGCCCGGGCGCGGAGCAGGACGTCCGCCAGGCACTCCGGTATCCACATGTCGTTGACGGGCGCCGCGTCGAGGGGGCGTTCCGCGAGCAGGCCGTCGAGACGGCGGATGCGGTCGTCGGAGCGCCGCGACTCCTCGGCCAGTTCCTCGTACTGCAGGACGAGAAGGTCGTAGTCGTACCGCAGTCGCGCCAACTCGGCGGCCAGTGCCTCGGACTCGGCCGCGTCGCGCCGGGGCACGCCCAGTGAGTCGGCGACTCCGCGCAGGTCGCGGACGAGTTCGGCGAGTTCTGCGAGGGCCTTCCTGGCCTCGGTGGCCTGGGCCAGTTCGCCGACCACCTGCCGGGCCACCTCGGCGACCCAGGCGGCGGGCGGTGCGGGTACGGGAGAACCGGGAGTCCGCGAAGGGCCGGGCACCGCCGCCGTCCCGGACCCCGAGGCGGGTTCGCCGGGAACCGGGCGTGGGTCGTCGGCGCGGGCGGGGCCGGGGGGCGTGTGCGTGGCCGAACTTCCGTTCACCTTGGCCGCTTGGGAGGGGAGCGTGGGGCGTCCCGGATGCCCGTGCCCGGTCTGCGGGGAGTGCGGGGCCTCCGGTGCCGCTCGTGTCGCGCCGGTGGGGCGGGCTGTGGTGTTCCGGGCGGCCAAGGCTGCCAGGTCCCCGGGGCGGAGCGGTACGCAGGTCCCGGCGGCGGAGGCGGCACCCGGGTTTGGCCCCGCCCCTGTACCCGGACCTCCCGCCTTGTCCCCACCTGCACCCGCATCCGCAACCGCATCCGCATCCGCAACCGGTTCGAGGTGCCGCCGCACCAGGGCAGGGGGTGGCGGTGGGGTCGGCGCTGCCGAGCGGGTCGGTGCGCTGGACGCGGCTCCGGCAGTCGTGCGCCCCGGTGGTGTTCCGGGATGGACGACGACGTCGGGCCAGTCGAGCCCGCGGTCGAGGATCTGCGGGACCAGGCGCATGCCCCGGCGCGCGTCCGGTGGCAGCGGCCTGCGTACGCCGTCACCCGTGACGCCGGTGACCACGACGTCGAGCGCGCGCCTGCCGAGGTCCCGGAGTGCGGATCCGCTGCGGACCGGATGCCGTTGCGGATAGTCCTCCGTGGTGGGGTCGAACTCGGCGAGGTACGTGCGCAGCGCACCCCCGTAGACACCGAAGCCGGGCCCCAGCGCGGCGTTCAGGCGGTCCTGCGCCACCTTGTCGCAGAGCCGGGCCACCACTGCGGTTCCCGCCAGACGGCGGGCGAGGTAGGCGGCGTGGCTCGCGGGCAGCGAGGCCTGGTGCTCGTCCGTGCTCAGCACCACGATCGGCACGCGGCGCCGGGGGTCGAGCAGTCGGCCGAGCAGTTCGGCGACGTGGTCGGTGTCCACGTCCAGCGGCGACGTCTCCAACGGGATGGCGCCGTCGAACGCCCGTTCCGCGTCGAGGAGTCCGGACACGGTGGCCACGGCCCGGGACAGGTCCGCGGCCTCGACGGCCGCCGCGTCCACGGCGACGACGGCCCAAGCCGTCGGCGGGGACGGCGTCGACGCCGCGGGCGGGGTGGGCGACGACGGGCCCCATAACGCCGACAGCCCGCCGACCGTGTAGCGGCCGCAGGTGGGTCCTTCGTCCAGCGTGACGGACTCGCCGTCGGCGAAGTGCCGCAGCGCGGTGGAGCCGTCGTCCGGCACGCCGGATGCCGCCGCGAAGCTGCGGCGCAGTGCCCGGCCCAAGTGCTCGCCGGATCCGTGGAGTACGGCCTGGTAGACGCGGGCCACGAGGCATCCCCCCGGTGTGAGGCTGGTGATTCCGCCTGCGTTACGCCTTCATGGTCACCGTACGGGGATACTGCTCAAGCAGTGAGTGACTTCCCCCAAACGCGAAACATGCGCCGGGTGCGCGAAGAGCCCGGCTTGGCGCCGAAATTCACCCCTGGATGCCCCGCAATGTAGGTGTATGGCGCGCGGCTGCGGCGGCGAAAAGGCGCCGACACGGCCACCTCGGAGACACCTGGAAGGCACGTGCAAGACACGGACCAGGCACGGAAAGGGCGTTGACCGGACACTCACCAGGCACGCACCTGCCCGACCGGTGCGAAGAGGCGGTGTGCCGGGACCGAATACCGGTCCCGGCACACCGCCTCCGACACATCCTCAGCCGTCAGCCGACCGCGTCACCCCGGGGCCGCGCCCGGCTCCGGCTCCGCGTCCCGCCCGTTGCGCAACCGGTCCAGCGGGCCGGACTCCGGGCGGCGGAACGCCGAGGCCGGGAGAACCGCCGCGCGGATCCGGGTGCCCCGGGTCGCGGACGCGAGCAGCGTCGCCCGCACCACGCGTACGTCCTCGGCGAGGCCGACGGTCCGCTGCGGCGCCTCCGGGGCGTACATGATCTGCTCGGCGGCGAGCGCGATGCGCGGCAGCGCCTCCCGGGCCTGCGTGGCGTCCTCGGGGATCGCCTCCAGCAGCCGCACCGTCAACTGGCGCGGCGTCTCGTGGTCCTCGGTACGGATGCCCAGGTCCCGTGCGGTGTCCAGGACTTCGTACCAGGCCCCGAGCACCGCGTCCCCGGGTTCTCGGGCCACCCCGTCGGCGGCCGCGTCCCGGCTCAGCGCGGTGAGCCTTCGTCTGCGCACGCGTTGCCGCAGCAGCATGGGGGCGGCCAGCACCAGCAGCACGACGACGGCGATGCCGGTGCCGATCAGCAGCCCGGACAGCCACGTGTTGTCGTCGTCCTTCGCCGCCACCGGCGCCGCACTCGACGACTCGGACGGGCAGTCGTCCATGCGGCACCGCTCCGACTGCTCGGGCGCGGGGGCGGAACTGCTCTCGGTCGGCGCGGTCGTGGGGGCCTGCGTGCTCGCGCTCGGCGCCGGCTGCACGCGCGAGTAGTCGGGCGTGGTGCCGCGCGCCGGCGTCGGCTCGAACCGCACCCAGCCGGCACCCTGGAAGTACAGCTCGGGCCAGGCGTGTGCGTCGTGGCTGCCGACCCGGTACGTGTTGTCGCCGACGAAGTTGCCCGGGACGAAGCCCACCGCGACGCGCGCCGGGATGCCGAGGATGCGGGCCATGACCGCCATCGCCGACGCGAACTGCTCGCAGTAGCCGACCTTGTTCTTCATGAAGTTCTCGAGGGCGAACGCACCGGTCCCAGGCGGGACCTTCGTGTCGTACGTGAACTCGCCGGACTCCGTGAACCACTTCTCCAGCAGCACGGCCTTGTCGAACGCGGTCTGCCCGCGCCCGGCGACCCGCTGCGCGATCGGACCGAGCACGTTCTCCACCTCGGAGGGCACGTCGCGGTAGCGGTTCATCGAGGGAGGCGCCCCGCCCGCGTTGCGCAGCTGCTCCTCGGTCGGCTTGATGTCCAGGCTGGTGACCTGGTACTTCAGGTTCGACACCGTCTGGCCGTCGTCGCCGTAGAGCAGCCGGCCTTCGTGCTCGTAGCGCCACTTGCCCTTGACGTCGACCGCGGAGGCGGCGTACGGCATCGGCAGCGAGGTCTGGCGGAAGTTCTTCTCGACCTTCACGGTCGTGGTGACCGTGTCGGCCTTGATCGCTGCGTTCAGCCCCTGCGGGGTGGGGAACGGCCCGCGCGGCACTTCGGTGAGCGTCTGCCCGGTCGGTTTCCAGGCGTTCCCGTCGAACATGTCCAGGGCCGCCAGCCGCAGGTAGAAGCCCCTGGGGTTGGGCGAGTTCGTCGTGTAGCTGAGGACGTCGACGTTCTCCGGCCGGTTGAGTTCGTCCTGCAGGTCCACGATCGGATTGATCGTCGTGAGCCGGTCCTTGCCGCCGCCAGAGTCGCGGTCCGCGAGGCGGTTCGCGGTCATCGGCACGATCGCGGGCACCGCGACGGCGACGGCCAGGGTCGCCAGGCCGATGCGTCCGCCGCCGCGCGCCCAGGGCCGCGGCGACCCGGACTCGGGACCGCGCATGCCCGGCGGCACCAGGGGCCGCCCCCAGCGCAGCAGGCGTTCGCGGCCCTCGGCGAGCAGCAGGATGATGTACGCGAGGCCGGACAGCAGGAACACCGTCCAGCCGAGGCCGGATTCGGCGAGCGCGGCGGGCACGCTGTAGAGCGCGAGCAGCGGGAGCCCGGCGGGCGCGGCCTGGGCGTACGTCACCGCGATCGTGTCGACCATGACGGCGACGCCCGCGACCACCGTCACCAGGATCGCGCCGATGCCGTCGGTGGCGGGCACCGGCGGCGCGAAGCTCTGTATGTCGTCGCCGCCGGTCCCGAGCAGCTCGCCGTACGCACGCAACGCGTCGGGCGTCGGCAGCGGCCCCGCGACGTCGGGGACCAGCACCACCAGCAGGTACGGGATCAGCATGACCAGTTGGATCACGCCGATGAACGGGCGCGGCACCGACAGGCGCCGGACCACTTCCCCGGTCACCGCGACCATGACGATCGCGCCGATCGACTGGCCGATCCACTCGCCCTTGTTGACCAGGGGCAGCAGCGACGACGCGGTGAGGGCGGTGGCGAGTGCGGCGGCGACGGCCATCCGCAGGCGGCCGGTCATGCGCGGTACTCCGATCCGGACAGGGACGTACCGTAGGTGCCGAAGGAGGCGCCGCGTACGGGCGATTCGGACGAGCGGCCCGCGCCGCGCCACAGATCCGGCAGGCGCGTCGCCGCCGAGGCGGGCAGGACGCGCCATCCGGCCTGGCGCAGCATGCCCACCGCCACCTCGTGCGGCAGCGCGCCCGGCATCGGGACGGACTCCCACGCGGCGGTGTCCAGGACGATGGCCAGGCCGCGCCCGGCGGTGCTGCGGGCCCGCGCGAGGCGGCGGGTGTCGTCCTCGGTCAGGTTGGCCAGCACGGCGACCGCCATGCCCTCGCCGCCGGGCTGACGCAGCGTCATCTCGGCGCCGTCCAGCGATTCGGTGTGCTTGGCGTCGACCACGGCGAGTGCGTCCAGCAGGAAGCTCTCGGTTTCGGCGGGGGCGGTGCGCAGTCCCTCGGGCGGCCCGGCGAGCCGGCGACCGTCGGCGGCGATCAGGTGGGTCGTGTAGCCGCGCCGGCACAGGTGCACGCCGATCGACGCGGCGGTGGAGACCGCCCACTCGAACGACGACGAGGGGCCCTCACCCCGGTGTACCGACAGCCTGGTGTCGAGCAGCAGCGTCGCCTGGTTCTGCCACGACTGCTCCTCGCGGCGGACCATCAGCTCGCCGCGGCGCGCGGTCGAGCGCCAGTGCACGCGGCGCACGTCGTCGCCGTGCCGGTACTCGCGCGGGACGACGTCCTCCTCGCCGGCCGAGGCCAGGCTGCGGGAGTTGCCGTCGCCGTACCCGGTCCACTCGCCGCCCAGGTCGACGGCCGGAAGCTGCTGCACGACCGGCGTCACCACGAGGGTGTCCCGGGCCGCGAACGAGCGCGTCAGCTCGCACATGCCGAACGGGTCGGCCAGCCGCAGCCGCAGCGGGCCGACCGTGAACTTGCCGCGCAGATCGGACCGGACGCGGTAGGCGACCTGCCGGTAGCCGTGCGGCTCGATGCGGTCGAGCACGAACCGGGGGCGCGAGCCCAGCACGTAGGGCACGTGGTCCTCGAGCATCAGCAGCCCGGTCGGGATGCGCGACACGTTGTCGACGCGCAGCCGCACCTGGGACTCGTGGCCCGCCGCGACGCGTGCGGGCTCGAGGCCGCGCGTGCTGGTGACCAGGTGCCGCGTGCGCGCCACCACCAGGACGGCGACCAGCGGCAGCGCGGCCAGCAGGAAGCCCACGCGGAGCAGGTCGCGCTGGCCGAGGACCACCGCGCAGACCGCCGCGGCGATGCCCGCCGCGAGGAAGGAGCGTCCCCGGGTGGTCAGCCCGGACAGGGCGGTACGCATGTCAGCGCGCCGGGCCGTGGCCGTTGCCGTAGAACGGGCCGCCGGGCGCGCCGTACGGGCCGCCCTGCGGGGTGGACCCCGGGTAGGACTGCTGCTGCCGGGTCGCGTACGCGCTCGGCGGGGGACCGTAGGGCTGCTGGGCGGGCTGCGGCTGTCCGTGCGGCTGGGACTGCGCCTGCGGCTGGTACTGGTTGTGCTGCTGCGGTGCGGGCGAGGCGGCGGGCGCCGACTGGCCGGGCGCCCCGGGCACCGGGACCGAGCGCACGATGTCGCGTACGACCTGCTCGGCCGAGCGCCGCGACATCTGGGCCTCGGCGGTGGGCAGGAGGCGGTGTGCCAGCACCGGCACCGCGAGCGCCTGCAGGTCGTCCGGCAGCACGTACCCGCGGTTGTCCAGGGCCGCGGCGGCCTTGGCGGCCCGCACCAGGTGCAGGGTCGCGCGCGGCGACGCACCCAGGCGAAGTTCGGGGGAGTTGCGGGTGGCGTTGACCAGGTCCACCGAGTAGCGCGCGACGCCGGGGGAGACGTGCACCTCGCGCACGGCCTCGATCAGCTTCACGATGTCCCGTGCGTCGGCGACCGGGTCGAGCGCGCCGAGCGGCGAGCCGGCCCCGTGCACGCCGAGCATCTCGAGCTCGGCCTCGGGCGACGGGTAGCCCATCGACACGCGGGCCATGAAGCGGTCCCGCTGCGCCTCGGGCAGGGGGTACGTCCCCTCCATCTCCACCGGGTTCTGGGTGGCGATGACCATGAAGGGGGCCTGTAGCTCGTACGTCGTGCCGTCGACGGTCACCTGGTGTTCGGCCATCGACTCCAGCAGCGCCGACTGGGTCTTCGGCGAGGCCCGGTTGATCTCGTCGCCGATCACGATGTTCGCGAAGATCGCGCCCGGCTTGAACTCGAACTCGCGCCGCTCCTGGTCGTAGACGCTGACGCCCGTGATGTCCGAAGGCAGCAGGTCCGGCGTGAACTGCACGCGCCGGACCGTACAGTCGACCGAGCGGGCCAGGGACTTCGCGAGCATCGTCTTCCCGACACCCGGTACGTCCTCGACCAGCAGGTGGCCCTCGGCGAGCAGCACGGTCAGTGCCAGCCTCACCACCTCGGGCTTGCCTTCGATCACGCTCTCCATGGCCCCCCGGATGCGCGCGGCGGTAGCCGCCAGCTCCTTGAGACCGGCCTGATCGTTGAACGTCGACACCCGTGCCCTCCCTGCCCCATGACGCCCCGCCGTCGAGACGGGACCACAGGCCGATTGTCACAGGTGAACGGCCGTTCGTGTCACTCGGTCGAGTGATCGTTTCCGGACGGCCGGCCAATGCACCCAATCAGCCTCGGGGCTTAGGAGTCGGATCCCGGTCGGTTCGGTTGCACCTTCGGGGCACCGGACATGAGGTCGGGGGGATTCCCGGCCACGATCGGCGTCGCCGCGGCGGGGTCGGGAGCTTCCGCGACGGCGGGGACCTCACGCAGCAGACCGGTGTGCACGTCGTACACGAAGCCGCGCACGTTGTCGGCGCACAGAAGGAACGGTGAAGTACGTACCCGGTTCATGGACTGACGAACGTCGCCGTCGAGGTCCGCGAAGGCCTCGACCGCCCACGAGGGGCGTATGCCGGTGTCGACCTCCAGCTCCACCCGGAAATCCTCGGTGACCGTGAGCATGCCGCAACCGGTGTGGTGGATGAGCACGACGGCCTGGGTGCCGAGGTGCCGTTGGCTGATGGTGAGGGAGCGGATCACATCGTCGGTGACCACACCGCCCGCGTTGCGGATGATGTGGATGTCGCCGAGTTCGAGGCCGAGCAGCTCGTGGATGTCCAGGCGGGCGTCCATGCAGGTGACGACGGCCACCCGCTGCACGGGCCGGGCGGACATTCCGGGATCGGTGTAATCAGCGGCATAACGGGCGTTCTTGGCCACCAGGCCGTCGACGACCTCGTTGAATCGCCGCTTGCTGTCGGCGTTCATCGGCGGGGTGTCTGTGTCGGTCATGGTCAACAAGCTAGCGACGCCGTGTTACCGGTACCGCACGAGAAGAGCGCGATCCCGATTCCGCGCGGTGAACCGCGCGCTCCGGACCGGCGGGGGTGGGCGAGGGGCGGCCGGCACCACTCGGACGCAGGGGGCGCGTGTGAGTCGGTCGTACGCGCCCTCCACTTTGCCCCACCCCCTCCGACCTGCGCTTTTGTGGCCGCTGGGGGGCGTGTGGCGGGTCCGCTGAGGGTTGACCGTGGGGTTTGGTGGAGTAGAGTGGCGGGAAATGGGGCCGTGAGAAAGCAAGAACTCGAACGGTGCGGAGGTGCCCTGTGTTCTTGGGCACCTACGAGCCCCGGTTGGACGAGAAGGGTCGGCTGATCCTTCCGGCGAAGTTCCGTGACGAATTGGCGGAGGGCCTAGTGATCACCAAGGGGCAGGAGCGCTGCCTCTATGTGTGGCCCCTCCCCGAGTTCGAGCGCATCACCGAGCAACTGCGCGAAGCCCCGCTGGCCTCCAAAGCCCACCGGGACTACATGCGGGTGTTCTTCGCGGGCGCCTCCGACGAGGTCCCGGACAAGCAGGGCCGCGTCCTGGTCCCCCCGGCGCTTCGTGCGTACGCGGGCCTGGGACGCGAGTGCGTCGTGATCGGAGCGGGCGCCCGGGTGGAGATCTGGGACGCCGAGGCGTGGCGCGTCTACCTGGAAGAGCAGGAGGACTCGTTCGCCGAGCTCTCCGAGGAGGTGCTGTCCTGACGGACGTGCCGTGAGGTCTCCACCCGCTCCGAGCTTTCTGGCACTCCTTCCCCGGTGCCAGAACGTCACTTCCCCAGACGAGCGGGCGGGGACCTGACGGTACGTACGGTCCGGACCTCCCCGGCGCCGCGCGCCATCCGTGGCAGTCTTGCCCCGCGGCACTCCGACCGCGCGCCGCCGGGCCCGGCGGCACCCGAGCCCGCCGCCCCGACGGCGGCAGCACCACCGAAAGGGTCGAGATGAACGCGACCGCCAAGCCTCCCGCAGCGCCCGGCGGTACCTCGTCCTCTTCGGGAGCCGCGGAAGCCGCGGGAGCTACGGGAGCCTCCACGGCGGCGGGAGCACCCGACCAGGGCGGCCACGCGCACGTCCCCGTCCTCCTCGACCGCTGCGTCAACCTGCTCGCCCCGGCGCTGGCCGACCGGCCCGGCGCGGTCGTCGTCGACGCCACGCTCGGCATGGGCGGCCACAGCGAGGCCCTGCTCACCCGGTTCCCCGAGGCGCGGCTGATCGGTCTCGACCGCGACCCCGAGGCCCTGGCCCGGGCGGGCCGCCGCCTCGCCCCGTTCGGCGAGCGCTTCACCCCCGTGCACGCGGTGTACGACGAGCTCCCGGCGGTGCTGACCCGGCTCGGCGTGCCGCGCATCCACGGCATCCTGTTCGACCTCGGCGTCTCGTCGCTGCAACTGGACGAGGCGGAGCGGGGGTTCGCCTACGCCCAGGACGCCCCGCTCGACATGCGCATGGACCCGACCCGGGGCATCACCGCGGCCGAGGTGCTCAACACCTACCCGGCGGCGGACCTCGCCCGGATCCTCAAGGTCTACGGCGAGGAGCGGTTCGCCCGCAGGATCGCCGACACCGTCGTGCGCGAGCGCGAGCGGGAGCCGTTCACCGACAGCGCCCGCCTGGTCGACCTGGTACGCAACGCCATCCCGGCGGCCACCCGGCGCACCGGCGGCAACCCGGCCAAGCGCACCTTCCAGGCCCTGCGCATCGAGGTCAACGAGGAACTCCCGGTCCTGGAGCGCGCGCTGCCCGCCGCGATCGCGGCGCTGGCCGTCGGCGGCCGGATCGTCGTGCTGTCGTACCACTCGCTCGAGGACCGCATGACCAAGCGGGCCCTGGCCGTGGGCGCGACCAGCAAGGCGCCGCCGGACCTGCCGGTCGTGCCCGACGAACTGAAGCCCACCCTGAAGCTCCTCACCCGCGCTTCCGAAGGTGCGACCGAGGAGGAGGTCCGGCAGAACCCGCGTGCGGCGTCGGCGCGGCTGCGGGCCGCCGAGCGTGTACGGGAGGATTCTTGACGAGCGACCAGGCGGACAGCGCCGCCGTACGGGACTCCTCGCGCGCGCCCACGTCGCGTACGCCCTTCGTGCTGCTCATGGTGCTGCTGCTCGGCGGCGGCCTGCTCGGCCTGCTGCTGCTCAACACCGCGCTCAACCAGGGCTCGTTCGAGCAGTCCCGGCTCAAGAAGCAGAACGCCCGCCTCAGCGACGAGGAGCAGGCACTGCGCCGCGAACTGGAGGCGGTGTCCGCCCCCGGCGAGTTGGCCCGCAAGGCGGAGGAACTGGGCATGGTGCCCGGCACCACCCCGGTCTTCATCGACCCGGTGACCGGACAGGTGCTCGGCTCGCCCAAGCCCGCGTCGCCGCGGCCGACCCCGACCCTGGTGCCGCCGCCCGCCGTGCTGCCGGGCGTGAGTCCGGCACCCGCGGCCACGACGCCGGGCGCCGTGCCGGCCACCGGGACCGCGCCGCCCGCCGTCCCGCAGGCGACACCGCAGACGACTCCGCAGGCCACCGGCCAGGCGCCCGCCGCCGGTCCGCAGGCCGGGGCCACCGGTCAGGCCCCACCGCCTCGTTAGAGCAGCAGACCGCGGCGCTCGGACCGTGCTCCGGGACGAACCCGCGGCCACCCCAATGCGCGCCGTGGCCCCGGGGCCACGGCGGTGAAGGAGCCCACCGGCCCCGTGCTCGGGGCGGGGCCGGTACGGCTCCGATCGGAGTACGTTGCGGCCCGCCCGGAACCGGCGTCCGGCCGCGGGGCGTGACGGTCCTCGACGGCTCGGCACGCCGCGGCAACCGCGCGTCGTCGCACGTGCGGCGTGCGTGAGATGTGCGCGCGGGACGGCGCGTCGGGTGGCGGACGCCCGGCTCGGGGGCGTTGGTTGGTGCGTGGCGGACTGCCGGTGAGGTCGGGAGAGGCGAGATGCAAGACGGGCGTGGGCGCGACGGGGACGACGAGCCGCGCGGTGACGCGCGGGACGCGGAGCGTCGGCCGGACGGCACGCCGCGGCGTCCCGCCCGCCCCGCAGGCGGCCGCCCGGCGGCCTCCGGCGCGGGGGCGTGGGCACGCCGCCTCCTCGGCGGCACCGACGGAACGGATCGCGGTGCCGAGAGGCGCGTGCGCGGCGGGCGACCGCTTCCGCGCGACGGCGCGTCCCGCGACGCGGGAGCCGCCGACGACCGTGACCGGCCCGGCACTTCGGCGGACCGCCCATCGGATCTCCCGACGGACCGCGGCGGCGACCCACGCCGGGACGGGGACCCACGCCGGGACGGGGACCGCCGGGTCAGGCGACCGCGTCCCCGTGACGGGGAGCGCGGCCGGAGCACGAGCGGTCGCGGTGAGGGCGCCGAGCGACGCGAGAGCCGACGTGACGCGGGGGAGCGCGAGCCGCGTGGGGCATCGCCGGGCCGTCCGCGCCTGCCGGACGACCGGCGGCCCGGCGGTCGCGGGGGCCGTCCGGATGGGCGCGACGACCGTGCCCGGGTACGCCGTCCCGACGACCCCAGGCGGGCAGGCGGTTCCGACGCCGCGCGGGATGACCGGCAGGCCGGCCAGGCGCGTGAGCCCGGCGCCCCCAGGCCGACACCAGGTGCCCGCGGCGCGAACGGCCGCGGTACGACCGGACGCGACGGGAACGGCGGTCCGGAGGAGCGGCGTTCGGGTGACCCGCGTCGCCGGTTTGCCCGCGACGGCCGCACGAGCGGTCCGCGCGAGGGCGCCGACCGGCGCGAGCGCCCTGGCGGTCCCCGGCGCGCACCGGAAGGCGGCCCCCCCGACGCAGGACGCACGGACGACCGGCGGACCGGCAGCCGCGGCGAACCGCCTGTGCGCCGAGAGGACGGGCGCCCGGCCGACCCCCGCGCCGCCGACACCGACGACCTTGATCAGCACGGGCGTTCGACCGACCGTGAGCGCGCCCGGGCTGAGGACGCACGCCGTGCCCGCGACGGGCGGCCGGGCGACCCGCGTGGCCGCCGGTTCGCCGACGACGGGCGCGCGGGCGGGCCGCGGGGGCGCCGCCCTGCCGACGACCGCGGCTTCCGGCGTCCGCCCGGCGACCCCGCTCGCGCCGAAGGCGCTGCGCGCAGGCGCGTGGTGCGCGGTGACGGCTCTCCGGTCGCCCCCGACGGTCCCCGGCGGCCGAGGCTGCGCAGCGTCCCTCCGGCAACCCCCGACGGCCGCCCCCGCCGCGTCGTACGGCCGGGTGTCGTCGGCGCTGCGGGGACCGGTGCCGAACGCCGTCCCCCGGTGCGGCGCGAAGTCCGCCGGGAAACTCTCCGGGAGTCGCAGCGCGACGTACCGCGCGAAGTCCGCCGCGGACCCGTCCGCGTGCGCACGCTGCGCCTCGGCGACCCGAAACGGCGCCTGCGGTTCGGCCTGATCGGGCTCGGCGTCGTGCTCACGTTGTTCGTGGGCCGCATTGTCCAGTTGCAGGCGCTCGACGCCTCCGCGTACGCGGCGGACGCTAACAGCCTGCGCATGCAAACCGTTCGGTTGCCAGCCGATCGCGGAGCCATTGTGGACGCGAACGGCGTGACCCTCGCGTCATCGGTCGACGCGTACGACATCACCGCCGACCCGACCCAGGTCCAGCAGTACAACCCCACGGCAACGGCTCTCGCGCTCGCGCCGATCGTCGCCGGCGACCCCGTCAAAATCGAGGAACAACTGCGCACCCCGAAATCCCGCTACGTGGTCCTCGCCAAGCAGGTCGACCCCGCCGTGTGGACGAAGATCAAGGAAGCGCAGAAGAGACTGTCCGACGAGAAGCGCGACGACCTCGTCGGCATTTACGCCAGCCCGCACAGCAAGCGCGTATATCCCGCGGGTTCGGTCGCCGCGAATCTCGTCGGATTCGTCAACGCCTCCGACAAGGGCGCCGGCGGCCTCGAACTCGCCCTCGACAAGCAGCTTGCCGGACGCGACGGCAGCGTGACGTACGAGAACTCGCTCGGCCGGCAGATTCCCACCGCCGGGAAGAAGGGCAAGGACGCCGTCTCCGGCGACACCGTGCAGCTGACCATAGACCGGAACATCCAGTGGTACGCCGAGCAGATGATCGCGCGGAAGGTCGCCGAAGCCGGCGCCGAGAGCGGCACCGTCGTCGTGCAGGACGTGAAGTCGGGCGAAGTCCTCGCGATGGCCACCGCCCCCGGATTCGACCCGAACAACCTCGGTGCCGCCAACGCCGCCGACATGGGCAACCGCCCGATGCAGGAGGCCTACGAGCCCGGCAGCACCAGCAAGGTCATGACCATGGCCGCGGTCATCCAGGAGGGCAAGGCCGGCCCCGAGACGCAGGTCGTCGTCCCCGGCACGCTGCCGCGCGCGGACCGGGTCTTCCACGACGACGTCGACCACGGCACCTGGTACCTGACGCTCAACGGCGTGCTGGCCAAGTCGAGCAACATCGGCACGATCCTCGCCGCCGAGAAGCTCGGGCCGAACCAGGCGGCCGCCAACGCGAAACTCGACGAGTACCTGCGCAAGTTCGGCATGGGCTCCAAGAGCGGGATCGGGTTCCCGGGCGAGACCGCGGGCCTGCTGCCGCCGCCGCAGAAGTGGGACGGCGCGCAGCAGTACACGATCCCGTTCGGCCAGGGCCTCTCGCTCAACTCGCTGCAGGCCACGAGCGTGTTCCAGACCATCGCCAACGGCGGCGTACGCATCAACCCGACGCTCGTGAAGGGCACCACCGGTCCCGACGGCAAGGTCCGGCCCGCGCCCGCGCCCGGGCGTACCGAGGTCGTCAGCCCCGAGACCGCGCGGATGGTCGCCGACATGATGGAGTCCGTCGTCGCCGACGACGAGGGCACCGGCAACAAGGCGCAGATCCCCGGCTACCGCGTCGCCGGCAAGACCGGCACGGCCAACCGGGTGGACCCGAAGGTCGGCGGCTACAACGGCTACACCTCGTCGTTCATCGGCTTCGCACCCGCCGAGAACCCGCAGATCGTGGTGTCGGTGACCATCCAGGCACCGGTCAACGGCAAGTGGGGCGGCACCCTGTGCGCGCCCGTCTTCAAGGACGTCATGTCGTTCGCACTCCAGACCCGCAAGATCCCGCCCGCCGGCACGAAGTCGCCGGACATTCCCGTGGAGTGGAAGCCGTGACGGCTCCCGACGCCGCTCCCGGGGGCGCGCCCGGCGTGCTTCGACAGGCCGCAAAAGCAGGTAGCCTCACCGCCGTGCCCGATCGAGTTCTCCGCCGTCCCGCCCGTGTGCGCCCGCGACCGCTGTCCGGCCTGTACGACCTCCTGGGGGCGGCCGCCGGCCCGGCGGGGACGGCCGGGGAGACCGCACTCACCGGTGTGACGCACGACTCCCGTGCCGTACGCCCGGGCGACCTGTACGCGGCTCTGCCCGGCACCCGCGCGCACGGCGCCGAGTTCGCGGCGCAGGCGGCGGGCCTCGGCGCCGCGGCCGTGCTGACCGACCCGGACGGCGCCGACCGGGCCCGCGCGACCGGCCTGCCGGTGCTCGTGGTCGCCGATCCGCGCGCCAGGCTGGGCGAGGTGGCCGCATGGGTCTACGACCATCCGGGTGGCGCGCTGACCCTCTTCGGGGTCACCGGCACCAACGGCAAGACGACCACCGCCTACCTGCTCGACGGCGGCCTGCGCGCCGGCGGCCACACCACGGGCCTGATCGGCACGGTCGAGACCCGGATCGGCGACGCGGTGGTGGCCAGCTCCATGACGACGCCCGAGGCCCCCGACCTCCAGGCGCTGTTCGGGGTCATGGCGGAGAAGGGCGTGACCGCCGCGTCGATGGAGGTCTCCAGCCACGCTCTCGCGATGGGCCGCGTGGACGGCACGGTGTTCGACGTCGCGCTGTTCACCAACCTGACGCAGGACCACCTGGACTTCCACGGCACGATGGAGGAGTACTTCCGGGCGAAGGCCGACCTGTTCACGCCGCGGCGGGCGAAGGCGGGCGTGGTCGACGTCGACGACGCGTACGGCCGCCGCATCGCGGAGGCGCCCGCGATCCCGATCACGACGGTGTCCCCTTCCGGCACCCGCGGCGCGGACTGGCGGGTCGAGGACACCGAGCTGGGCCCGGACGGCAGCCGCTTCCGCCTGGTCGGCCCGGACGGCGTGAAGGCGGATGCGTCGGTACGCCTGCCCGGCCCGTTCAACGTCGCCAACGCCGCGCTGGCGGTCGTCACCCTCGTCACCGCCGGGATCCCGCTGGACGTCGCGGTCGCCGGGGTGGCCGGCGTGCCCGGTGTGCCCGGCCGCATGGAACGCGTCGACGAGGACGCCCCGTTCACCGCCGTCGTCGACTTCGCGCACACCCCGGACGCCGTCGAGACGCTGCTCGGCGCGCTGCGCGAGGTCACCGCGAACCGGCTGTTCGCGGTGCTCGGCTGCGGCGGCGACCGGGACCGCGGCAAGCGTCCGCTGATGGGTGCGGCCGCCGTACGCCTCGCCGACGTCGCCGTCCTGACCAGCGACAACCCCCGCTCGGAGAACCCGCTGGCGATCCTCGGCGAGATGGTCGAGGGCGTCTCGGCGGTCGCCGAGCCGCACGGCGAACTCGTGGTCGAGCCGGACCGGGCCACCGCGATCGCGTGGGCCGTGGAGCACGCCGGCCCCGGCGACGTCGTGGTGGTCGCCGGCAAGGGCCACGAGCAGGGGCAGAAGATCGGCGACGAGGTGCGCCCGTTCGACGACCGCGTCGAACTGCGGGCGGCCCTGCGCCGCCGTCTCGACCGCGACCGCGGCCCCCGGCCCGGCGGGGGCGTCCGCCCCGGCATCGGTCCCGCCGATCCTGCCGCTCCTTCCGCCCCAGCCGACGGGGCGTCCGGAAGTGCCGCCTCCGGGGCGCCCGATCCGGCACCGGGGGCCGGTGGGAGGATCGACGCCGACCCGCCCGGCGAGGCCGCCCCGCGCAGCGAGGCACAGCCCGGCGGGGCCGCTCCGACCACCTACGCTCCGACCACCGACCCGGCCCCGACCGCCGGACGCACACCGCGCACCGATTCCGCCCCGACCACCGATCGCGCGGCGCACGCCGCCGCGGGCGACCGCGCCGTGGCGCCGTCTGTGTCGCCGCTTGAGGAGACCCAACAGTGATTGCCACGACACTCGCCGACGCCGCCGCGGCCGTCGGCGGGCGGCTTGCCGGGGGCGCGGACCCCGAGGCGCTGATCACCGCCGAGGTGGTCGTCGACTCGCGCCGGGTGACCCCCGGTTCGTTGTTCGCGGCGGTGGTCGGCGAGCACGCCGACGGCCACGATTTCGCCGAGGCAGCGGTGCGCGACGGTGCCGTCGCGGTGCTCGCGACCCGCGAGACCGGCGTGCCCTCGATCATCGTGGCGGAGACCGCGGGCGACGCCGCGGCCGACGGGACCGGCGCGGTCGTCGAGGCGCTGGGACGCCTCGCCCGGCACGTCACCGACCGCCTGCCGCAGACCGCCGTGGTCGGCATCACCGGCTCGTCCGGCAAGACCAGCACCAAGGACCTGATCGCCCAGGTGATCGCGCACGCCGGCGAGACCATCGCGCCGCCCGGCTCGTTCAACAACGAGATCGGACTGCCGCTGACCGCGCTGTCCGCCGAACTGGCCACCCGTCACCTGGTCTTGGAGATGGGTGCGCGCGGGGTGGGCCACATCGCCTACCTGTGCGGCGTCGTACCGCCGCGCATCGGTGTCGTGCTCAACGTCGGGACCGCCCACCTGGGCGAGTTCGGCGACCGCGCGACGATCGCCAAGGCCAAGGGCGAACTCGTCGAGGCCCTGCCGGCCGACGGCGTCGCGGTGCTCAACGCCGACGACCCGCTGGTGCGCGCGATGGCCGAACGCACGCGCGCTCGCGTGGTGTTCTTCGGCGAAGGGGCGAGTGCGGACATCCGCGCCCAAGACGTACGACTCGACCCCGCCGGACGCGCCTCCTTCACACTCCGCACACCGGACGGCGATGCGCCGGTGATCTTGCGCCTGTACGGTGAGCACCACGTGGCCAACGCCCTCGCCTGCGCGGCGGTGGCACGCGAGTTGGGCATGGGCGTCGGCGAGATCGCGACCGCGCTCGGCGAGGCCGGATCGGTGTCGCGCTGGCGCATGGAAGTGACCGAGCGCGCCGACGGCGTGACGGTGGTCAACGACGCGTACAACGCCAACCCCGACTCGATGCGTGCCGCGCTCAAGGCGCTCGCGGCGATGGCGGGCGGCCGCCGCACATGGGCGGTGCTCGGAGAGATGCGCGAACTGGGGGACGCCTCGCTGGCCGAGCACGACGCGATCGGCCGCCTCGCGGTGCGGCTGAACATCGGCCGCCTGGTGGCGGTAGGGGGCAGGGAGGCCGCATGGATGGACATTGCGGCGAAGAACGAGGGTTCTTGGGGTGAGGAGTCGGTGTTGGTACCCGACACGCAGGCGGCCGTCGACCTGCTGCGGTCCGAGCTGCGCGCGGGCGACGTCGTGCTGGTGAAGGCGTCGCGCGGTGCGGCGCTGGAGCGCGTCGCCCTCGCCCTGCTGGACGACGGAGCGGACGGCGCGGGCGGGGCAGGCGGCACGGGCGGCGTGCACGACGCGGCGGCCGCCGGGGAGGTGCGCCGGTGAGGGCGGTTCTGCTCTCCGGTGGAATCGCCCTGGTGCTGTCGCTCATCGGCACACCGCTCGCGATTCGCATCCTGGTCAAGCGCGGCTACGGCCAGCTGATCCGGGACGACGGCCCGCAGGGCCACCACAGCAAGCGCGGCACCCCGACCATGGGCGGTGCGGTCATCATCCTGGCCGCGCTCCTGGGGTACGCGGGGGCCAAGGCCATCACCCTGGAACGGCCGACCGCGTCGGCGATCCTGGTGCTCTACCTGATGGCCGGCCTCGGACTCGTCGGCTTCGTCGACGACTTCATCAAGATCGTCAAGCAGCGCAGCCTGGGCCTGCGCGCCAAGGCCAAGCTCGCGGGCCAGTCGTTCGTCGGCATCTCGTTCGCGATCCTGGCCCTGCAGTTCCCCAACGACCGCGGCTTCGAGCCCGCGTCGACGAACCTGTCCTTCGTCACCGACACCGCGCTCGACCTGACGCCGGTGTTCTTCGTGGTGTGGGCGTACATCCTGATCGCCGGCCACTCGAACGGTGTCAACCTCACCGACGGCCTCGACGGCCTCGCCACCGGCGCGTCGGTGATCGTGTTCGGCGCGTACACCTTCATCGGCGTGTGGCAGCACGGCCAGAGCTGCGCGTTCGAGGCGTCGGCCAGTGCCGCGTGCTACGACGTACGCGACCCGCTCGACCTCGCGATCGTGGCCGCCGCGATGATGGGCTCCTGCTTCGGCTTCCTGTGGTGGAACACCTCGCCCGCCAAGATCTTCATGGGCGACACCGGCTCCCTCGCCCTCGGCGGCGCGCTCGCGGGCCTGGCGATCTGCACCCAGACCGAGCTGTTGTCCGCGCTGCTGGGCGGCCTGTTCCTGATCATCTCGCTGTCCGTCATCATCCAGGTCGGCTTCTTCAAGATGACCGGCAAGCGTGTCTTCCGCATGGCTCCGCTGCAACACCACTTCGAGCTGAAAGGCTGGCCCGAAGTACTCATCGTCGTTCGCTTCTGGATCATCGCGGGCCTCTGCGTGATCCTCGGCATCGGCATCTTCTACGCGGGCTGGGTGACGGCCAAGTGACGGGTGACCGCCGGATGACAGACGAACGCCCCGTGCCGGGCCACCGTGCGACGGCGCCCGACCTCGGCGCGTTCGACCACCTGGACGCCCCGTGGGGCGAGCTGTCCGCCTGCGTCGTGGGCGCCGGGATCTCCGGCGCCTCGGCCGCCCGTGCGCTGCGCGAACTCGGCGCCCGGGTCGTGGTGGTGGACGGCGCGGACGACGAGCACGCGCGCTCCCGGGCCGCGGACCTGACCGCGATCGGCGCGACCGTGCGCCTCGGCGACGACACGACGTTGCCCGACGGCGTCGACGTCGTCGTGACGTCGCCCGGCATGCGCCCGGACGCGCCGCTGTTCGCCGCCGCCGCGAAGGCCGGGATCCCGGTGTGGGGCGACGTCGAACTCGCCTGGCGGGTACGCCCCCGCGAAGGCGCCGCCCCCTGGCTCGCCATCACCGGCACCAACGGCAAGACCACCACCGTGCGCATGCTCGCGAGCATCCTGGCCGCGGCCGGGCTGCGCGCCGAGGCGGTCGGCAACGTCGGGACGCCGGTGCTGGACGCCGTGCTGGCCCGCGACGAGCGGGGCGGCCAGGCGTACGACGTCCTCGCCCTCGAACTGTCCAGCTTCCAGCTCCACTGGCTCAGCCCGTGGCAGGAGGGCTCCCGCGCCCCGCGCATGCGCGCCGCGGCCGTCCTCAACATCGCCCCGGACCACCTGGACTGGCACGGCTCTTCGGAGGCCTACGCCGCCGACAAGGGCCGGATCTTCGCCGGCGCGGAGGTCGCCTGCGTCTACAACCTCGCCGACCCCGCGACCGAGGAACTGGTCCGCGAGGCCGACGTCACCGAAGGCTGCCGGGCGATCGGCTTCGGCCTCGGCGCACCCGGCCCGAGCGGCTTCGGTGTCGTGGAGGACCTGCTCGTCGACCGGGCGTTCGTGGCCGACCCCCGCACGGAGGCCGCCGAACTGGCCCAGGTCGCCGACGTCGTGCCGGCCGCGCCGCACAATGTCGCCAACGCGCTGGCCGCCGCCGCGCTCGCCCGGGCGTACGGCGTCGGTCCCGAGGCGGTGCGCGAGGGCCTGCGGGCCTTCCGCCCCGACGCGCACCGCATCGCCCACGTCGCCACCGTCGAGGACGTCACGTACATCGACGACTCCAAGGCCACCAACGGGCACGCGGCGGCCGCGTCGCTCGCGGCGTATCCGTCGACGGTGTGGATCGCGGGCGGCCTGGCCAAGGGCGCGTCCTTCGACGAACTCGTCGCGGGCGCCCGCGACCACCTGCGCGGCGTCGTGCTGCTGGGCGCCGACCGCGCTGTGATCCGCGACGCACTGGCGCGACACGCCCCCGATGTCCCGGTCTCCGAGGTCGACGCGACCGACACTGGGGCCATGGATCTCGTGGTGCGCAAGGCGGCGGAACTGGCCCGTCCGGGGGACACCGTGCTCCTCGCCCCGGCGTGTGCCTCGATGGACATGTTCAGCAACTACGGTGCGCGCGGCGACGCGTTCGCCGAGGCGGTGCACAGGCTCTCCGGCGACGTTTCCTGACGGGGCGGCCCACCATGCCCGGGGCGACGAAGGAGGCACGCAAGAGCGCGCAGAGGCCCGCCGCGTGGTGGGGGAGAGCGCGCGCGGCCGCCGCCGTGCCGGCCGCCCGCGGGTCCGGCAGCCGTGGACCGGAGCGGTCGCGGATGCGCGACATCCGGCAGGCCCTGGACCGGCCGCTCGCGTCGTACTACCTGCTGCTCGGCGCCGGGTTGCTGCTGTCGGTGCTCGGCCTGGTCATGGTGCTGTCCGCATCGCAGATCTTCTCGCGGGTCACGTACGGCGACTTCAGCGCGGTCTTCCTCAAGCAGGCGATCGCGATCGGCATCGGGCTGCCGCTGATGTGGCTGGGCGCGCGGCTGCCGGTGCGGGCGTACCGCTTGCTCGCGTACCCGCTGCTGCTGGGCGCGATCGGTGCGCTGTGCCTGGTGCTGGTGCCCGGGATCGGCATGGAGGTCAACGGCAACCGCAACTGGATCGCGCTCGGCGGCGTGTTCCAGATCCAGCCGTCCGAGTTCGCCAAGCTCGGCCTCGTACTGTGGGGCGCCGACCTGCTCACCCGCAAGCAGCGGCTGCTGGGCCAGTGGCGGCACCTGTTCATCCCGCTGTTCCCCGGCGCGCTGCTGGTGCTCGGCCTGGTGATGATGGGCGGCGACATGGGCACCGCGATGATCATCACGGTGGTCGTGCTGGCACTGCTGTGGGTGGCCGGGGCGCCCGGCCGGCTGTTCGTCCTCGCGCTGGGTGCCGCGGCGCTGTTGACGACCGTCTTCGTGCTCATGAAGCCGCACCGGGCGGCCCGCTTCGGCTCGTTCCTCGACCCGTTCTCCGATCCCCAGGGTGAAACCCTCCAGGCCGCGCACGGCATCTACGCGCTGTCGACCGGCGGGTTGTTCGGCAGCGGAATCGGGACGAGCTATGAGAAATGGGGCACCCTTCCCGAAGCCCACACCGACTTCATCTTCGCCGTCATCGGCGAGGAACTGGGACTGGTGGGGACGCTGTCGGTACTCACCCTCTTCGCGGCCCTAGGCTATGCGGGTATCCGCGTCGCAGGCCGCACGAAGGACCCCTTCGTACGGCTTGCCGCGGGGGGCGCCACCGCGTGGATCACGGCCCAGGCCACGATCAACATCGGTGCGGTGCTCGGTCTCCTGCCGATCGCCGGTGTGCCCTTGCCGTTGGTGTCCTACGGAGGCTCCGCCTTGCTTCCGACCATGTTCGCCGTGGGAATGCTGCTCTCGTTCGCCCGTACCGAACCGGGAGCACAGAAGCAGCTCGCGGCCCAGGGTCCCGGGGCGGTCCGCCGTGCGTTCGCGCGGATCCTGCCGCGCAGGGAGCGGTGAAACAGGTGCATGTCGTCCTCGCCGGCGGTGGAACCGCCGGGCACATCGAGCCGGCCCTCGCCCTCGCTGATGCGTTGCGGCGCGAGAACCCCGATGTGGGCATCACCGCGCTGGGCACGTCCAAAGGCCTGGAGACGAAGCTCGTCCCGGCCCGCGGCTACGAGCTCGCGCTGATCCCGGCGGTCCCGTTGCCGCGCAAGCCAACCCCCGAGCTGATGACCGTCCCCGGTCGTCTGCGCGGCACGATCCGCGAGGCCGCCGCGGTGCTGGAGCGCACGCGCGCGTCGGTCGTGGTCGGCTTCGGCGGGTACGTCGCGCTGCCGGGATACCTCGCCGCCAAGCGCCAGGGCGTCCCGATCGTCGTGCACGAGGCCAACGCGCGGCCCGGCCTGGCCAACAAGATCGGGGCGCGCTACACGCAGTTCGTCGCGGTCAGCACCCCGGACAGCAAGCTGCGCAACGCCCGCTACATCGGCATCCCGCTGCGCCGCGCGATCTCCACGCTCGACCGCGAGGCAGAGCGCGAGAAGGCGCGTGCCGCGTTCGGGCTCGACCCGATGCGTCCGACGCTGCTGGTGTTCGGCGGGTCGCAGGGCGCGCGGCGGCTCAACGAGACGCTGTCCGCGACCGCCGAGCAGCTGCTCGCGTCCGGCGTGCAGGTGCTGCACGCGGCGGGGCCGAACAACGAGCTGACGATCACACCGCCGCCCGGCGCGCCGCCGTACGTCGTGCTGCCGTACGTGGAGAGGATGGACCTCGCGTACGCCGCGGCCGACATGGTGTTGTGCCGCGCGGGCGCGATGACCTGCGCCGAGCTGTCGGCCGTCGGGCTGCCCGCCGCCTACGTGCCGCTGCCGATCGGCAACGGCGAACAGCGGCTGAACGCCCAGCCCGTGGTCAAGGCGGGCGGCGGCCTCCTGGTCGACGACGCCGACCTGACCCCGGAGTGGATCACCGCGAACGTGCTGCCGGTGCTCACCGACCCCGGGCGCCTGTACGCCATGGGGCGCGCGGCGGCCGAGTTCGGCCGTCGGGACGCCGACGAGACTCTGGTGCGCATGGTGCACGAGGCGATCGCGGCGGCGCGTACCTGACATTCGCGCGCAGTCGAGGAGACCCAGCCCGAGGAGACACGCAGGACGTGAGGGACCGTCAGGCCACGGTGGAACGACCGGGACGGCAGCGGGCGCCCGGTGCCGCCCGGCCGCCCCGGCCTGCCGGGCCGGGCAAGTCCCGCACGGGGCGCCGGTGGACGAACCTCAGGCCGGCGATCGTCATCATCGTCGTGCTCGTGCTCGCGGGCGGTGTGTGGGGCACCGTCATGTACTCGCCGCTGTTCGACACCGAGAAGGTGTCGGTCCGCGGCACGGCGGTGCTCACCCCGGCGCAGATCACCGACGCGGCAAAGGTCCCGGTCGGCAAGCCGCTCGCGCGTGTCGACCTGGGCGCGATCGAGCGGCGGGTCGCGGCGCTTCCGCGCGTCGCGTCGGTGAGCGTGACGCGCGACTGGCCGCACACCGTCAAGATCCGGGTGACGGAACGTCAAGTCGCCGCGGTGATGCCGGATTCCGGGCGTTTCGCGGAGATCGACAAAACCGGCGTACGGTTCGGTACGGTGGACGCGGTGCCGCAAGGGGTACCGGTGATCAAGGCGGATCCCGCCACCGTGGACGACAGGACACTGCGCGGGGTCGTGGAGGTCATCGGCGCGCTGCCGCCCACCGTCGCCCCCCGGGTCCGCGACATCACCGCGCGGACGAGGGACGACATCGTCATGACCCTGGACGACGGGGTCCTGGTGATGTGGGGCGGCGCGGGGGACTCCCCGCGCAAGGCCGAGGTGCTGGTCGCCCTGATGAAGCTCAAGGCGAAGGTGTACGACGTCAGCGTCCCCGAGGCGCCGGCGACTCGGAACACCCCGCTGTAAGGGTCCGTTCGGGGGCGGCGGCAGGTCCGTGGGGGACCGGCCGTGAGCCCGATACGGGGTCGCCGTGAGCCGGGGGCGCGGCGATGCGATAAAAACACCACGGCAAAAAGAAGGGGGGATGGCTCGGCGTGTTCGTTGAACCGGGCCCTTCCGGCACCTAGTGTCCTGCGTAGCCCCAGGTTGACGCGGTTTTCGTATGGCGCAGGCCCTAACTCTATACCTGAGGGTGAGGGTTCGGGGGCTCATCACGAGCCGAGTCCCGAGACTTCCCCTGGTCGGCAATGTCGGCACGCCGCACCACGGCGTGTCGACCGGAACTCGAGGCGAGAGGCCTTCGGCGTGGCAGCACCCCAGAACTACCTCGCAGTCATCAAAGTCGTAGGCATCGGCGGTGGCGGTGTCAACGCCATCAACCGCATGATCGAGGTCGGTCTCAAGGGCGTCGAGTTCATCGCGATCAACACCGATGCGCAGGCGCTGCTCATGAGCGACGCCGACGTCAAGCTCGACGTCGGCCGCGAACTGACGCGCGGACTCGGCGCGGGGGCCAATCCCGAGGTGGGCCGCAAGGCCGCCGAGGACCACCGCGAGGAGATCGAGGAGGTCCTCAAGGGGGCCGACATGGTCTTCGTGACCGCGGGCGAGGGCGGCGGCACCGGTACGGGCGGCGCACCGGTCGTCGCGAACATCGCGCGCAACCTCGGTGCCCTGACCATCGGCGTCGTCACGCGCCCGTTCACCTTCGAGGGACGCCGCCGCGCCAACCAGGCCGAGGACGGCATCGCGCAGCTGCGCGACGAGGTCGACACCCTGATCGTCATCCCGAACGACCGTCTGCTGTCGATCTCCGACCGCCAGGTCAGCGTTCTCGACGCGTTCCGCTCCGCCGACCAGGTCCTGCTGTCCGGTGTCCAGGGCATCACCGACCTCATCACCACGCCGGGCCTCATCAACCTGGACTTCGCGGACGTCAAGTCCGTGATGTCGGAGGCCGGTTCCGCGCTCATGGGCATCGGCTCCGCGCGCGGCGACGACCGCGCGGTGGCGGCGGCCGAGATGGCGATCTCCAGCCCGCTGCTCGAGGCGTCCATCGACGGCGCCCGCGGCGTCCTGCTGTCCATCTCCGGCGGCTCGGACCTCGGCCTGTTCGAGATCAACGAGGCCGCGCAGCTGGTGAGCGAGGCCGCGCACCCCGAGGCCAACATCATCTTCGGTGCGGTGATCGACGACGCGCTCGGCGACGAGGTCCGCGTCACCGTCATCGCGGCCGGGTTCGACGGCGGGCAGCCGCCGTCCAAGAGCGAGTTGGGCAAGGTGAACCGCCCGGCCGAGCAGCAGCCGCCGCAGCGCGCCCCCGAGCCGCCGCGCACCCCGGCCGCCCCCGAGGCCGCCGGTGTCATCCACACCGACTTCCAGCGCGGGTTCATCAAGGC
>NZ_JBEZFP010000012.1:0-110684 GCF_040649515.1 Streptodolium elevatio | reverse complement strand
CCCGGTACTCGAAGTCGGTGTAACTCAGCCCGTGCCCGAACGGGAAGACGACCGGCCGACGCTTTGCCTGTTCAGGCTGGCGGAGGATACGAGATTCGAACTCGTGAGGGGTTGCCCCCAACACGCTTTCCAAGCGTGCGCCCTAGGCCACTAGGCGAATCCTCCGCCGGACAGCTTACCGGAGGGTTCGGGGTGGTCGCGCACGAGTATCCGGGGGCGGTGGGTGGGGGAGTGGTGGGAGCGCGGGGGGCCGCGGTTCGGGTACTGTAGGCGCGGACCCCCCGTGTGGCGGCATCCTGCTAAACCCCCCCAGGGCCGGAAGGCAGCAAGGGTAGGCGGGCTCTGTCGGGTGCGCGGGGGGTCTTCAGCGTTCCCGGGGCGTGGTGACGGGCGCCGGACGTGGCTTGGCTCCGGATGTGGGTCGGTCCGGCTATCGTCGTCGTCGTGTCGCTTGCCCTTTACCGTCGCTATCGCCCCGAGACCTATGCCGAGGTCATCGGGCAGGAGCACGTGACGGATCCCCTGCAGCAGGCCTTGCGGAACAACCGCGTGAACCACGCGTACCTGTTCAGCGGGCCACGGGGGTGCGGCAAGACGACCAGTGCGCGCATTCTCGCCCGGTGCCTGAACTGTGAGAAGGGCCCGACGCCGACGCCGTGTGGTGAGTGCCGGTCGTGCGAGGACCTCGCGCGGGGCGGGCCGGGGAGCATCGACGTCATCGAGATCGACGCGGCGTCGCACGGTGGTGTGGACGATGCGCGTGATCTGCGGGAGAAGGCGTTCTTCGCGCCGGTCAACTCGCGCTACAAGATCTACATCATCGACGAGGCCCACATGGTCACGTCGGCGGGCTTCAACGCGTTGCTGAAGGTGGTCGAAGAGCCGCCGGAGCACCTGAAGTTCATCTTTGCGACGACCGAGCCCGAGAAGGTCATCGGGACGATCCGGTCGCGTACGCACCACTACCCGTTCCGCCTCGTGCCGCCCGGTGTGCTGCGCGACTATCTGGAGCAGGTGTGCTCGACCGAGGGCATCTCGGTCGACAAGGAGGTCTTCCCGCTGGTCGTGCAGGCCGGCGCGGGGTCGGTGCGTGACTCGATGTCGGTCATGGACCAGCTGCTGGCCGGGGCCGACGAGGGCGGTGTGACGTACGCGATGGCGACGTCGCTGCTCGGGTTCACCGACCGGGCGCTGCTCGACGACGTGGCGGAGGCGTTCGCGGCGCGGGACGGGGCGGCGGCGTTCCAGGTGATCGACCGGGTGATCGAGGGCGGGTTCGACCCTCGGCGCTTCGTGGCGGACCTGTTGTCGAGGCTGCGGGACCTGGTGATCCTGGCCGCGGTGCCGGATGCGGCCGACAAGGGGCTCATCGACGTACCCGGTGACCAGTTGCAGCGCATGGTCGCGCAGGCGCGCTCCTTCGGGCAGGCGGAGTTGACGCGTGCGGCGGACATCGTCAATGCCGGGCTGACGGAGATGCGCGGGGCGACCTCGCCGCGCCTACAGCTCGAACTCATTTGCGCGCGTGTGCTGTTGCCCGGCGCCGGGGCGGACGAGCAGTCCCTCGGGGCGCGGCTCGATCGGCTGGAGCGCCGCGTCGAACTCGGGCCGCCCGGCAACGCGTTCGGTGGGTCGGCCGGCCCGGCGGGCGGTGGCATGGGGTCCGGGGGCGGCGGGTTCGAGGAAGCGCCGCCTGTGCAGCGTGCGCCTGCGGTACGCCCTGCCGCGCCGCCCCGCGAGGCCCCGGCTCCGGTGCCCGCCGCTGCCGAGCCCGCAGCGGCTGTGGCCGGCTCGGCCGCGAAGGCGCCCGGCGCCTGGCCGACGACGTCGCGTCCACCGCAGCAACAACAACAGCAACAACAGCAGTCACAGCCGCAGCCGGTTCAGCCGCAGCAGGCCGCCGCCCCGGGGGGAGCACCCGCGGCGGTGCGGGCGCAGCCTTCGTCCCAGCCGCAGCCGCAGGCTTCGGGAGGCGGCGGGGATGTGAACCGCGTCCGCGGAATGTGGCCGCAGATCATAGAGGCCGTCGCGCGGCGCAAGCGTGTGACCTGGGTGCTGCTCCAGCGCGCGGGCGTGGCCGGGTTCGACGGGTCGACGCTTCAGGTGTCGTTCGAGCACGCCGGGGCCCGCGACGGGTTCGTCAACAGCGGGCACGACGAGGTGTTGCGCCAGGCCGTGATGGACGCGGTCGGCGTGGAGTGGCGTATCGAGTGCATCGTCGACCCGGGAACGGGCGGCGGCTCGGGGCCCGGCGGCGGCGGTTCGGGACCGGGCGGCGGTTTTGCGTCCGGTGGCGGCTCGGGCGGCGGTTTCGGCGGCGGTGGCGGTGGCGGGCGTACGCAGCAGGCCTCCGCGCCCGCGCAGCCCCTGGCGGCCCAGGCGCCGCAGGCTCCCACCCAGCAGGCCTCGGCTCAGCAGGCCCCGGGGGCGTGGCCCGCGACGTCGCGTCCGCCGCAGCAGCAGACGGCCCAGGCGGTCATGGCGCAGGCAGCCCCGCCGATGTCCGCGCCGGCGGGGCCGGTGGCCGCGGTTCCGGCGCCCGCGTCGCGGCCCGTCGCGCCGCCGTATGCGGAGGAGCCGCCTCCGCCGATGGACGCGTACGAGCCGCCCGTCCCCGAGTACATGCCCGGCCCGGCCGACGAGCCGCCCCCGGACGACGCGGTCGACTATGCGGACGCCGGGTCGTACGAGGACGAAGAGGTCGATTTCGGCGGCGTCAGCAGCCACGAGCTGCTGGCGCGGGAGCTGGGCGCGACCGTCATCGAGGAGACTCCCGGGCACTGAGCAGCGGCCCGTGCACCCGGTGTGATGATCGCATCGGACGCGCCGCCCAACGCCACCCCTCCCGCGCGCCTCTTAACAGCGCCACACCTCTCCACCCCGTAGTCTCAAGCCCAAGTGGCAGCCGCGATCCGGGCTGCCGCGGTCAGCGACGAAGGGTGCGTCAAGTGTTTCCCGGTGGAGGCCAGCCCGACATGCAGCAATTGCTGCAGCAGGCGCAGAAGATGCAGCAGGACCTGATGGCCGCGCAGGAGGAGCTTGCGCGTACGCAGGTGAAGGGCACCGCCGGCGGCGGCCTCGTCACCGCGACCGTCAACGGCGCCGGTGAGCTGCTCGCTCTGGAGATCTCGCCCAAGGCGGTGGATCCTGAGGACACGGAGACACTCGGCGATCTGATCGTCGCCGCCGTCCGCGACGCCAACCGCGCCGCCGCGGAACTCGCCTCCCGCACCATGGGTCCGCTGGCCCAGGGTCTGGGCGGCGGTGGCGGCCTCGGCGGTCTGGGCCTGCCGGGCATGTAGCCGTACGGCACGACAGCCGCACAACACAACGACGCGGCAGGCACAGCAAGGCAACACAGCAAGGCAGCACAGCAAGGCAACACAGCACCACGACGGCACCGCCAGGCAACATCCAGCACCACCGCAGCATTACCGCAGACACCGCAGCACCACCGCAGCACCACCGCAGACACCGCAGCACCACCCGCAGAAGCACACCACCAGCCCGAGCAGCCCGAGCCGAGGAGCCCGCAGGTGTACGAAGGCGCCGTACAGGACCTCATCGACGAGCTGGGCCGCCTGCCCGGCGTCGGTCCGAAGAGTGCGCAGCGCATCGCCTTCCACCTCCTCGCCGCCGACCCCGCCGACGTACGCCGCCTGGTGAACGCCCTCGTCGAGGTCAAGGACAAGGTCCGCTTCTGCACCACCTGCGGCAACGTCGCCGAAGCCGACCAGTGCCGCATCTGCCTCGACCCGCGCCGCGACCCCGCGGTCATCTGCGTCGTCGAGGAATCGAAGGACGTCGTCGCGGTCGAGAAGACGCGCGAGTTCCGCGGCAAATACCACGTGCTCGGCGGCGCGATCAGCCCCATCGAGGGCGTCGGCCCCGACGACCTGCGCATCCGCGAGCTGATGACCCGGCTCGCGGACGGCACGGTGACCGAGCTCATCCTGGCGACCGACCCGAACCTGGAAGGAGAGGCGACGGCGACGTACCTGGCCCGCCTGTGCAAGCCGATGGGTCTCAAAGTGACCCGGCTGGCCAGCGGGCTGCCGGTGGGGGGTGACCTGGAGTACGCCGACGAGGTGACCCTCGGGCGTGCCTTTGAGGGGAGACGACTGCTCGATGTCTGACGACGACCTGACCGACTTCACCGCGGAAATCGCCGACCAGATCGAGAGCTTCGTGGTGGCTGTCACGGAGGTGGCCCGCGGCGAGGAGCCCGGGGCGGCCGTGTCGATGCTGCTGCTGGAGGTCTCGCAGCTGATGCTCGCCGGCGGCCGACTCGGCGCGATCGCCGACGTCGTGCCCGACGAGCGCTTCGAGCCCGATTCGGGCCCGGACCCCGATGTGGACGCGCTGCGCTCGTCGCTGTCCGTCCTGCTCGAACCGATCGACGTGTACTACGAGGTCTTCGACCCGTACACGCCGCGCCCCAAACCGGTCGCCTTCCGCATCTCCGACGACATGGCGGATGTGGTCACCGACCTGATGCACGGGCTCGCCCACCACCGGGCCGGGCGTACGACCGAGGCGTTGTGGTGGTGGCAGTTCTCCTACCTCGCCAACTGGGGTGCGACCGCCAGCGCGGTGCTGCGCGCGCTGCAGTCCGTCGTCGCGCACGCTCGCCTCGACGCGGCCTCCGCCGAGGGCCTGGAGTCCGCGGTCGACGACGCGCTGGGCGACGAGTTGGCCGACGAGCTCGCGGAGCAGCTGGACGACGCCGTCGTGCTCGGCGGCCCGCAAACTCCCTGAAACTCGCATAAAGCCCGAACAGCCCGAACACAGCCCGAACAGCCCGAACGGCTCCCGGACAGCTCCCGTACAGCTCCAACGGCCCCTGACATTCGCCGGCGCGGGCCACCGGGGAACGGGACGGCAGGTCCTGGCAGCGGACAACCGGAACCGCAGCTTTTCGCGGTTTCGGTCGTCCGTACGCCACATTTGGCGGCCTTCACTCCACTCTGTTCAAAAAGTGATACGTACGTCTCACTATGTGAATAGAGGTTGGGTCCCCCGGCCGCCTCGTTAGACTGTGCCGACCGCAGCAAACACGAAACGAGGAGCGCACGTGGGCCTTGTCGTGCAGAAGTACGGAGGCTCCTCCGTTGCCGATGCCGAAGGCATCAAGCGCGTCGCCAAGCGGATCGTCGACACCAAGAAGCTCGGCCACGAAGTGGTCGTGGTGGTGTCCGCCATGGGTGACACGACGGACGAGCTCATCGATCTCGCGCAGCAGGTGAGTCCCATCCCTGCCGGCCGCGAGCTCGACATGCTGCTCACCTCGGGTGAGCGGATCTCGATGGCACTCCTGGCGATGGCGATCAAAAACCTCGGTGTCGAGGCCCGGTCGTTCACCGGCAGCCAGGCGGGTGTCATCACCGACTCCGTCCACAACAAAGCGCGCATCATCGACGTGACGCCCGGCCGCATCCGCTCCGCGCTCGACGAGGACGCCGTGGCGATCGTCGCCGGCTTCCAGGGCGTGTCGCAGGACACGAAGGACATCACCACCCTGGGCCGCGGCGGCTCGGACACCACCGCGGTCGCGCTGGCCGCCGCCCTCGACGCGCAGGTCTGCGAGATCTACACGGACGTCGACGGCGTGTTCACCGCCGACCCCCGCGTGGTGAAGAAGGCCCGCAAGATCGACCGCATCAGCTACCAGGAGATGCTGGAGCTGGCGGCGAGCGGTTCCAAGGTGCTGCACCTGCGGTGCGTCGAGTACGCGCGCCGTTACAACATGCCCGTCCACGTGCGCTCGTCCTTCTCCGGACTCGAGGGCACCTGGGTACGAAGCGAGTCCGAAGGGGACGACGTGGAGCAGGCGATCATCTCCGGTGTCGCCCACGACACCAGCGAGGCCAAGGTCACCGTGGTCGGGGTCCCGGACAAGCCGGGCGAGGCCGCGAAGATCTTCCGCACGGTGGCCGACGCCGAGATCAACATCGACATGGTCGTGCAGAACGTGTCGGCCGCGTCGACGGGTCGCACCGACATCTCCTTCACGCTGCCCATGACCGACGGACACAAGGCGATCGAGTCGCTGACCAAGGTCCAGGAGGGCATCGGCTTCGAGTCCCTCCAGTACGACGACCAGATCGGCAAGATCTCGCTGGTCGGCGCCGGGATGCGCTCGCACCCCGGGGTCACCGCCGAGTTCTTCGAGGCGCTGTCCAACGCCGGCGTCAACATCGAGCTGATCTCGACGTCCGAGATCCGCATCTCGGTGGTCTGCCGCGCCGACCAGGTGCCCACCGCAATCCAGGCCGTCCACACCGCATTCGGCCTCGACGCCGAGTCCGAGGAGGCCGTCGTCTACGGAGGTACCGGCCGATGAGCGCCGCCAGCAGTACCCGCAAGCCCACCCTCGCCCTCGTCGGCGCGACCGGCGCGGTCGGCACCGTGATGCTCGAACTGCTGTCGACGCGCCAGGACGTCTGGGGCGAGATCCGCCTCATCGCCTCCGCCCGCTCGGCCGGCAAGAAGCTCGTCGTACGCGGCGAGGAGGTCGAGGTCCAGGCGCTCTCCGAGGAGTGCTTCGAGGGCGTCGACGTCGCGATGTTCGACGTGCCCGACGAGGTGTCCGCGCAGTGGGCGCCGATCGCCGCCGCCAAGGGCGCGGTCGCGGTCGACAACTCGGGCGCGTTCCGCATGGACCCCGAGGTCCCGCTCGTGGTGCCCGAGGTCAACCCGGCCGCGGCGCGCATCCGTCCGCGCGGCATCATCGCGAACCCGAACTGCACGACGCTGAGCATGGTCGTCGCCATCGGCGCGCTGCACGCCGAACTGGGGCTGCGCGAGCTGGTCGTGTCGTCGTACCAGGCGGCGTCGGGGGCCGGCCAGCCCGGCATCGACACGCTGCGCGAGCAGCTCGCCAAGGTCGCGGGCTCGGCCACGCTCGGCACGCAGCCGGGCGACGTACGCCGCGCGGTGGGCGAGTTCGGCCCGTTCCCGGCGCCGCTCGCGCTCAACGTGGTGCCGTGGGCCGGCTCGCTCAAGGACGACGGCTGGTCGTCCGAGGAGCTCAAGGTCCGCAACGAGTCCCGCAAGATCCTCGGCCTGCCGGACCTCAAGGTCTCCGCGACCTGTGTCCGGGTCCCGGTGATCACGACGCACTCGCTGACCGTGCACGCGGTGTTCGAGAACGACGTCACGGTGGCGCGCGCCCACGAGATCCTGGCCGAGGCGCCCGGTGTCGTGCTGTGCGACGACCCGGCCAACGGCGAGTTCCCGACGCCGGCGGACGTCGTCGGCACGGACCCGACCTGGGTCGGCCGCGTACGTCAGGCGCTGGACTTCCCGAACACGCTCGAGATGTTCATGTGCGGTGACAACCTCCGCAAGGGCGCGGCACTCAACACCGCCCAGATCGCCGAGCTGATCGCGGCCGAGCTGAGCGAGCAGGGCTGACCGAGCGGTCCTGCTCCTGACCGAGCGGGCCAGGCCCAGCAGGCCCAGCAGGCCAAGCCGGCAGGGCCGACCGCGTACGCGCGTACGACCGACGCCCCCGATCCCGCACCCGCGGGACCGGGGGCGTCGCGCGTGTCCGCCCGTCCGCCCGTACCGCGACGTCTCGACCCTCAAGAAGCCCCTCCCTGACGGGCCGTCACGCAGTAGCGTGTCTCCCCAGGCCGACAACCTGATTTTCCCGGAGCGACCCGGTGGCCCCCGACGACTTCCCGGGAACTTTCCGAACAACCTTCCGGGGCGACTGGGTGTCTAACGTTCGTGGCGGAGTTGGTGGGGGTGGAACCACGGGTCAAGCGGGGCGTCCGCCCTGCGCGCCCGCCTGTCGACGTGCCGGTCCCCGGGTCCGCGGCGGTCTCGCCGTCGGCCTCCGATCCGCCGGGGGGCGGATGGGAGTCCATGGACTCGCTGCTCGGGTACGCGGTTTCTGACGTGGCGTCCGACACCGTCCCCGACACCGCGCCGGAGGCCGGCCCCGGCCGATCCGCCGAAAGTCCGGAACGGAGAACCATGTCGGCCGCGGAGGCGTCCGACGGTGCGGGGGTCTCCGTTGATCTGCTGACCGAGACATACCGTGCGCACTACGGCACACTGCTCAGGCTCGCCGCGCTGCTGCTCGACGACCCGCACTCGTGCGAGGACGTCGTGCAGGAGGCTTTCGTCCGCGTCCATGTCGCCCGGCACCGACTGCGGGAACCGGACAAGACGCTGGCGTACCTGCGGCAGACTGTCGTGAACCTCTCGCGGTCGACGCTGCGCCGCAGGCTGATGGCCTTGCGTCTGATGCCCCGGCCCGCGGCGGACGAACCGGCCGCGGAGGAAGGTGCGCACAGTGTGCTGGAGCGCGATGCCCTGGTCAGGGTGCTGCGCGAACTGCCGAGAAGGCAGCGTGAGGTGATCGTGCTGCGCTACTACGCGGATCTGACGGAGGTTCAGGTGGCTGACCTGCTTGGACTGTCGGTCGGTTCGGTGAAGGCATACGGTTCGCGGGGGCTTGAGGCGTTGCGGGCCCGGATGGAGACGTCGTGAGCGCGATGAACGAGGACCGGGGGGCGGCCGGCGGGCGGTCCGGTGACGAGATGCCCGACGACGGCCTGCCCTTCGAGCTGCGCCGCAGACTGAACGACGCGGTGTCGGACATCCGTCCGGCACCCGACGCGCTGGACCGGCTGCGTGCCGCGGTGCCCGCGCGACGCAGGCGGCGCCGTGCGATGGTCCTGACCACGGTCGGCACCGTCGCCGTGCTCGCCGTCGCGACGCCGGTCGTGCGGACCGCGGTCATCACCGACCAGACGACCCAGAAGAGCGGTACGCAGGCCGACGCGGACTCCGGCGAAAACGACGTCGAAAACGCCAACGGCAACGGTGCGGACGACGACGGCGAGGGCAACAAGGACGGCCACGGGTCGCTCGGTTCGAGCAGCTCCGGCAAGGACGACGGCGACAATCCGCCGGCGAGCGTGTCCACCCTGAACACGCCCTCGACGCCGACCGCGCTGCCCACGTTCGGCCTCATCCCGACACCGCCGGCCTCCGTGCCGTCCGCCACCGCCGGGCCGACGATCACGCCGACCACGGCCACCGCGACCGTCGGGCCGACCGGTGCCACCACGCCGCCTCCGGCACCCGCGTGCACCGTCAACGATCTTGAGCAGGGGCCGGCCACGGTGCTCGGCTCGCCGGGGGCCGACGGCATCGCGTACGGCGTCGTCGAGATCCGCAACACCTCGCGGCGCGACTGCTCGATCGGCGGTCCCGGCAACGTCATGGTCGCGGCCCCGCCCGGCAATCCGCCGATCCAGGTGTCGGTGATCGTGCACCAGAGCTCGGACCCCGCGGTACGCCTGCCGGAGGTGGCCGCTCCGACCGGACCGCTGACGGTGCGCAAGGGCGCGGCGTACGAGTTCCAGTTCGCGTGGCAGCCGACGGCCGGCACCGGCGCCGGGGGCAGCTGTACGCCCGGCGACCCGCCCGGTCCGCCGCCGCCCGTGCCCGCGCTCGGCTACGCCCTCTCGGACGGCGGCGTGAAGCTGGCCGAGGTCCGGCTGACGGCGGCGTGCGGCGGTGTGGTGTACCGCACGGACGTGTACCTGTCCGGGGCGTACCCCAAGGCCTGACCGGACCCGAGGGACTGCGGACCCTCCCGCCCCGGTTACCGTGGTTGCGTGCACCGCTTCCTCTTGCAGCCGCGCTGGGTGGCCTTCCACGTCCTCGTACTGGTGGCCGTCCCGGTGTGCGCGGCGCTCGGGCTGTGGCAGTTCCAGCGGTACAACGAGCACAGCAAGTCCACCGAGAAGGCCGCCGAGACGAAGGTCTCGGCCGAGCCGGCGGTGGCGCTCGCGGACCAACTGCGCGGCGGCGTACGCGTGACCTCCGACGACCGCGGCCGCAACGTCTTCGTGGACGGCCGCTACGACGCCGCGAACCAGTTGCTCGTGCCGGGCCGCGAGGTCGACGGGCGCGACGGCTCGTACGTCCTGACGCCCCTCGAACCGAAGGGCGGCGGCGACCGCCTCCTCGTCGTCCGCGGCTGGGTGCCCGGCGCCCCGCAGCCGGAGACCGTGCCGCCGGCACCGACGGGCGACGTCCGCGTGACCGGGCGCCTCGAACTGTCCGAGACCGAGCACGGCTCCGGGATCGACCGCCAGGTCGGGCTGCCCGCGGGACAGGTCTCCCTCATCAATCCGCCGGACCTGGTCAACATCCTTCCGTACCCGATCTACGACGGGTACGTGGCACTGAGCGCGCAGGAGCCGGCCGCCCCGGCCGGGCTCACGCCGGTGCCGCCCGCCAAGGCGCAGAAGGGCGGCGGCATTTCGGGCCGCGCCTGGCAGAACCTGGGCTACACCGCGCAGTGGTTCGTCTTCGCGGGTGCGTCCGTGTTCCTGTGGTGGCGGGTCGTGCGGCGGGAGATCGAGGAGCGCCGGGAGGCCGAGGAGGCCGCCGTGCTGCGCGAGTTGGGCCTCGAACCGCAGGAACAGGGCCAGGAACAGGGCCAGGGGCGGGAGCAGAGGCAGGACCAGGAGCAGAAGCAGGAGCCCCAGGTCTCCGCCTGACCGTTCCCCGGCGAGCGGTCGGACGGCCGCCGGTCCCGGCAGCCGTCCGCGAACCCGCGTCCGCTCACACGCTCTTGGGCATCTCCAGATGCCGCTTCACGAAGTCGAGTTCCTTGCGCACCTGCCGGATGCGCTCCTCGACGACCGCCGAGCCGTGTCCCGCCTCGTACCGGTAGACCTCGTGCACCGCGCCCAGTTCGCCGAGCCGCGCCACGTAGTTCTCGATCTGCCGGATCGGGCAGCGCGGGTCGTTGAGGCCCGCGCTGATGAACACCGGGACACGCACGCGGTCGACGTACGTGATCGGCGACGACGCCGCGTACCGCTCCGGGACCTCATCGGGAGTGCCGCCGACGAGCGTGCGGTCCATCGCCTTCAGGGCCTCCATCTCGTCCTCGTACGCCGCGACATAGTCGGCCACCGGCACGGCCGCGAGCCCCAGCGCCCAGTTCTCCGGCTGGACGCCCAGACCCAGCAGCGTCAGGTAGCCGCCCCACGAGCCCCCGGACAGCACGAGGCGCTCCGGGTCGGCGAGCCCGGACGACACGGCCCACTCGCGTACCGCGGCGATGTCCTCCAACTCGATGAGGCCGACCCGCTCGCGCAGCGCGTCGGTCCATTCCTTGCCGTAGCCGGTCGAGCCCCGGTAGTTGACCCGGACCACCGCGAAGCCGTGGTCGATCCACACCGCGACACCGGGCGCGAAGTGGTCCTCGTCGTGCGCGGTCGGGCCGCCGTGCACCTCGAACACCGTCGGGTACGGGCCCTCCCCGCCGGCCGGCCGCGACACCAGCGCGTGGATCACACCGCCGGGCCCCGCCACCCACGCGTCCTCGACCGCCACCGAACCGGGGGCCCGGTCGCCGGGCGGCACCAGCACCGTGCCGCCGCCCGTCGAGCGCAGCTCACTCGGGCGTTCGCCGCTGGACCACAGGTATTCGACGCTCCCGTCCGGGCGCGCGGTGGCGCCCAGCACGGTGCCGGCCGGGGTGGCGAGGCGTTCGAGGGCGCCGGTCGCGAGGTCGTAGCGGTACAACTCGGACCGTGCCTGGTGGTCATGCTCGACCAGCAGCGCGCTCGCGTCCGGATACCAGTCCACCCCCACGTCGCCCGGCAGCCCGAGGTCGATCTCGTGCTCCTCGCCGGTCAGCGGGTTCCAGATCATCGGCTCCCAGCGGCCGCGGCGCTGGTGCGACACGAGCACGCGGGAGTCGCCGAACACCGGGGCGAAGCCGGTGCAGGACAGGCCGGAGGCGGGCGCCTCGCCAGGTGGGCCGTCGTGCAGGTCGGCGACGAGCGACCCGTCCAGGCGTACCGCGCGCAGCGACGGGTGCATCGTGTCACCGTGCTCGCTGTGCTCGATCACGACGAGCGTGTCGTCCTCGGACAGCGCCGAGACGCCCGCCGACTCGCGGTGCCGGTAGATGGTGACCGGCTCGGCCCCGGAGCGTACGACGTGGACCGTCGATCCGTCCTCGTCCGTGGACCGGGCGACGACCGCGAGGCCGTCGGCCCCGATCGCCAGGCCCGCCGGGTACGACGGCGCCAGGCCGGGCGCCGCCTCGACGTCGGGGCCGCCGCCGAACGGCTGCCGCATCCACACGCCGAACTCGTCGCCGTCGGTATCCGCGAACCACCAGATCCATTCCCCGGTCGGATCGATCGAGGCCGTCGTGGTGCCGTTGGCCCGGTCGGTGACCTGCCGCTGCGCCCCGGTGCCGCGGTCCCAGGCGTAGATCTCGTACGTGCCCGACGCGTTCGACAGGAACACCGAACGGTCGGGGGCGTGTTCCGCCCAGTCGGGGAGGCTCACCCGAGGAGCCCGGAAGCGCCTTTCCCACGCGGGCGCGGCATCGTCGAGGGGAACGGCGGAATCGGCGGTACCAGGGGTGTCTGCGGAATCAAATGGACCCACGGCAGCGACCGTGGACGCGGAGTCGGACATGCGCTCCATTGAACTACGCCCGCCCGCCGCCCGGCGTGTACCCGGTCCCTCCGGTCGAGACAGCGGCCCCAGGGGCACATCCGCGCACCACGGGCACCGCGGGCACCGCAATCCGGACGGATGCCGGGAGAGAACGGCAACGACTTCGTGCGGCGCGGCACGGGGGAGCGTACGAAGAACGGGAACTCGGCATAACTGCGGGCACCCGCGGGAACACAGAGCGCCCTGCGGCGGTTGAACATCCAGGCGAACCGAGGAGCGACCCGATGGCAACACGAGCACTGCGCGGCCTGGTCACCGGCGGAGTGGCGCTGGCCGCCGCCGGGTGGGCGCTGCGCGACGTCCCGGCCGAGTTCGGCGGCAAGGCAAGCGGCGAGCGCCTGGCGCGTATGCAGCGGTCGCCGCAGTTCCGCGACGGGTCCTTCCACAACGCGGTGCCCGCGAGTGTGGTGTCCCCGACCAGCGCGCCGCAGATCATGCGCGAGATGGCGCGCAACCGTGCGCTGCGGCATCCGGTCGGCGACGTACCGCTCGTGTCCGCGCCGAGCACCCCGGCGTCCGCCGACGGCGTGAGCGCGATTTGGTACGGGCACGCCAGCACGCTCGTCGAACTCGAAGGCCGCCGCATCCTGTTCGACCCCGTGTGGAGCGAACGCGTCTCGCCCTCGCAGCTCGTGGGCCCGCGCCGCCTGCACCCGCTTCCGGTGCCGCTCGGCGACCTCCCGGCGCCCGACGCCGTCGTGATCTCGCACGACCACTACGACCACCTCGACCGAGCCACCATCCGGGCGCTCCTCGCGGCGCACTCGGCGCCGTTCCTGGTCCCGCTCGGTATCGGCGCGCACTTGGCGCGCTGGGGCGTCCCGGAGGACCGCATTGTCGAACTGGACTGGGAGGAAGAGGCCGTCGTCGCGGGGCTGCGCTTCACGGCCACCGCCGCCCGCCACTTCTCCGGGCGTACGCTGCGCCGCAACGACACCCTCTGGGGCTCGTGGGTGGTGGCCGGTGACCGACACCGCGTGTTCTACGCGGGGGACTCCGGCTACTTCGACGGGTACGCCAAGATCGGTGCGGAGCACGGGCCGTTCGACCTCACGTTGATGCCGATCGGTGCGTACAGCCCGAGTTGGCCGGACATCCACATGGACCCCGAAGAAGCCGTCGCCGCACATCTCGACCTGGGCGGGCGCCTGCTCCTGCCGGTGCACTGGGCGACGTTCGACCTGGCCCCGCACCCCTGGGCGGAACCGGTCGACCGGCTGCTCCGCGAGGCGAAGGCGACCGGCACGACGCTCGCTCTGCCGCGCCCCGGCGACCGGGTCACGACCAGCCTGCCTGTGCAGACGCCTTGGTGGGAGAGCCTGGTCGCGACTCCCTGAACCGACACGGTGAACCGAGTTCCTGAACCGAGTTCCTGAACCGGCACCGGGCGCCTGCGCGCTCAACCAGGATGCCGAGTCGGTGTACTGCACCGGGGTCTGAACCGACCCACCTGACCGGCGGGTTGACCGCAGAGCGCAAGGGCCGGCGTTCGTCACCGGCCGCCGGCCCTTGCGCTCTGCGGTCGTGCGCGTCACGCTCCCTGTGGAAATACCGAAAGGCCCTTCGGTATATCAAAACTTCCCCCCAGGAGGCGCCCATGACCGGCGGTTCTGACCCCTCGGACGTCTTCACGCTCCCGGGTAAGGCGGCCGTCGTCACCGGCGCCGCGTCGGGCATCGGCCGCGAGACGGCCGTGGTTCTGGCCGAGGCGGGCGCCGCCGTCGTGCTGGCCGACGTCGATGCCGCCGGGTTGGCCGCGACCGCGGAAGCCGTACGCTCCCGCGGCGGCCGCGCCGACGTCGTCCCCACCGACGTCACCGACGCCGCCCAGGTCACCGCCCTCGCGGAGCGCGCGGTCGCCGAGCACGGGCGCATCGACGTCTGGGCGAACGTCGCCGGCGTGATCCGCTCCGCGCCGGTGGTCGACACCTCCGAGGAGACGTTGGACCTGATCATCGGGGTGAACCTGAAGGGCACGTACTTCGGCTGCCAGGCCGCCGCGCGCGTGATGACCGCCCAGGGTTCGGGTGCGATCGTCAACGTGGCATCGGCCGGGGCGGACATGCCGGCGCCGGGGATCTCGGCGTACGCCCTGACCAAGGCGGCGGTGCTCATGCTCACGCGTACCCTGGCCGTCGAGGTCGGCCCGGCGGGCGTACGCGTCAACTCCGTCGCGCCCGGCTTCATCGACACGCCCATGGTCCAGGGCTATTGGACCGCCCCCGACGGCACCGTGGACGAGGACGCGCGCACCCGAACCATCGGGAACCGCGCGGCCCAGGCCCCACTTGGCGTCATCGGCGAGCCCCGCGACATCGCGCTGGCGATCCTCTACCTCGCCTCCGACGCCGCCCGCTTCGTCACCGGGCAGACCATCCGGCCCAATGGCGGCGTCGTCATGCCGTGGCGCCCGGGGGTCGCGGGGGCGCGACGATCGCGAGCCCGACGGCGATGCCGGTGAGCGGCGGCAGGATCAGGCCAACCGCGCCGTACTGGACCGGATCTGCGACAAGTGGACGATGCTCGTCGTTGCCACGCTCCACGAACAGCGCGAGCAGGCCCGCTTTCGACACTCCGGCGGCTACTGCGGACCCAGGCGCTCGGTGACCCGGTAACCGAAGGCCAGGTAGCGCAGCGGGAGGTGGTCCAGCGTCACGGCGGCCTCCTCGGCGGCGTTCCGGAACGCCTCCTCGAACCGCACGATGATGGCCGTCGCCTGGTTGCCGAAGGCGAACGCCGTGTGCCGGCAACAGGTTTCGTCCTGCGGGACGCAGTGCGCGTGATCGGCGTGTCCGGCCACCGTGTCGCGGTCGATTCGCGCCACGGCGGGGTCGCCGCCGGAGGCGATCCACCACCTTCGGACCACTTCGCTGAGCGGTTCCACGTCGTACGTCACGGCCGCCACGTGCAGCGCGTCGTGGAACTCCCGGTCGAACTTGCGCCGTTCTTCGTCGGACAAGGCCGCGTACACCGCCGGTCCGGTCATCTCCAGTGGAATTGCCGCACCGCGCTCCGTCGAGTGGGTCGCACTCATGGCCACCAGTGTGACCCGCCGCCGCGCCGCACGCGAGGGGGCCTTCCGCATGAGGGAGGTCAAATTCGCGTCGGCTGCGGAGTTTCCGCACTCCGGGTCAAGTAGGGGACCCGGCAACGCATTTCGGCACGGCAATTCGCGGCGTCGTCACCCTGCCGGAGAGGGTGCTCGGGACTAGGGTCCCCCCATGACGACTCATGCGGAGAGGCAGGGCCCGTTCTGGGACGTCCTGGCGGGGCGTACCCCACCGCCGCCCGCGGCGGAGACGCTCGGGTGGGAACTGGTCGCGGTCGACCCCGAACAGGGCACCATCGAAGTCGCCTTCCAGGCCACCGAACGCTTCCTCAACCCGGCAGGCGTGGTCCAAGGCGGGTTCCTGGCCGCGATGTTGGACGACACGATGGGCCCGGCCCTCGTCGCGACCCTGCCCCACGGCCAGTTCGCACCGACGCTCGACCTGCACGTGCAGTTCCTGCGTCCGGCCCGCCCCGGCCGCCTGCTCGGCCGCGGGCGAATCGTCCAACGCGGCAGGGAAGTCTGCTTCCTGGCCGGCGAACTCCTGTCCCCGGAAGGCAAACTCGTAGCCGTAGCGACCGCGACAGCCCGTATCCAGGGCGTACCGGCGTCCTGAAAACCGACCGACCGGAATCACGCCGGGCCTTCACGCCGGGAATCCCACCGCCCAGTATTCCGCCGGTAGTTGGTGGTCGCGCCGCGAACGGACGGGACGGCACGACCACACCGCCCCGGATCCGGTCATTCGGTCTCCGGTCGTTCGGTCCCCGGTCATCCGGTCATCGTGATCCGCTGCCCGTCATCCGGTCGAGCCACCTGAGGAGCAGGGCCGACTCCTCGGGCTCCAGTGCGTCGGCAGCGGCCAGTTGCAGTTGCGCGCGGAGTCGCCGCGCGGCCGCGCGTACCGGATCCTCGTCGTCGCGTGCCGCGTCGGACGCCGGGCTCTCGGTGAGGACGCGGGCGAACACCGCGTCGCGGAGTCGGTGCGAGCGTTCGACGCTGTCGAACCGCGCGGGTTCGGCGATGTGGTCGAGCGCGATCCCGACATTCGCGGCGAGCGCCATTTCGGCCGCCGCCCGTGGTTCGATCCGCAGCCTGCCGACTGCCGCACACCGCACCAGGGCCGCGACCAGGAGGTCGAACACCCGGTCGCGCGCTCGGGAGTGCGACCACGGGCGCGGCGCGAACATCAGCTGGTAGAGCGCCGGGTTGTCCCGGGCGAACGCCATGTGGCCGTCCCAGCCGGCCAGCAGGTCGGCCACGGGATCGCCGGTCTGCTCCTGGGCCGCCTTCAGCTGCGCGTACCGCTCGTAGCCGTGGTCGGCGACCGCGTCGAGCAGGCCGCGCTTGTCACCGAACAGGCGGTACAGCACCGGCTGGGTCACGCCCACGGCCTCGCAGACCGACCGGGTCGCGATGTCGAAGTCCGGCGAGGCCGCCAACTGCCCCTCGGCGGCTTCGATCATCTGCGCCCTGAGCTGCTCCGTCTCCACCATGGAATCAATGATACGTGTCAGTGCTAGCGCCGGTACGCGCGCGGTGCTACCGTCGATACATAACGTCGATACGAGTCATTCATATCGCCGATACAACGGACCGAATCGGAGACTTCCCATGAACAGCGAGCGCGTCGCCGTCGTCAGCGGCGGATCCCGGGGGATCGGACGAGCCGTCGCCCAGACGCTGGGCGGCCAGGGCTACGCGGTGGTCGTCGGCTACACGTCGGCGGCGGACGCCGCGGCCGAGGTGGTGGACGCCGTCACGGCGTCCGGCGGCCGGGCCGTCGCGGTTCGGGCCGACGTCGCCGACGAACAGGCCGTGGCGGCCATGTTCGACGCCGCCGAGCGGGAGTTCGGCGGCGTCGACGTCGTCGTGAACTCGGCGGGCCGGATGGCACTTTCGCCAGTCGCCGACCTCGACCTGGCCGACCTGGACGCCCAGTACCGTACGAACGTCCGCGGTGCCTTCGTCATGGCCCGCGAAGCCGCCCGCCGCGTCCGGCCCGGCGGTGCCATCGTCACCTTCTCCACGTCGGTCGTCGGGCTGCGCTTCCCCGGCTATGCCGCGTACGCCGCAGGCAAGGCCGCGGTCGAGACGATGACGCAGATCCTCGCCCGAGAACTCCGCGGCCGGGACGTCACCGCCAACGCCGTCGCCCCCGGCCCGACCGCCACCGACCTCTTCCTCGACGGCAAGGACCAGGACACGATCGACCGACTCGCCAAGCAGCCCCCGCTCGAACGCCTCGGCACACCCGAGGACATCGCCGAGGTCGTCGCCTTCCTCGCAAGCCCCGCGGGCCACTGGGTCAACGGCCAGACCCTCCGCGCCAACGGCGGCATCATCTGACGGCAGCCGACAACCACGTCATCGGCGTCACAACCACCAGCAAGCCGCCACGCACACCGCCGGCACTCAAGCCGTGTCCGCGCCTGCCTCCGACTGTCCGTCGGGCGGCGGCGGCACGGACAGGAACGTGTCGCGGTACACGCTGGGCGGTACGCCGACACGGGCCTTGAAGAGCGTCCGGAAGTTGGCGGGCGTCCCCAGGCCGCAACGGCGTGCGACCGCCTCGACGGTCAGGCCGCTGGTTTCGAGGAGTTCACGTGCGCGGGCGAGTCGCGCGTCCAGCAGCCACCGCATCGGCGGCAGGCCGGTGTCGGCGTGGAAGCGTCGGATGAGGGTGCGGCGGGACACGCCCGCCCGGCGTGCCAACTGCTCGACGGTCAGGGGCTGGTGCAGGTTCTCCAGCGCCCAGTTGTACAACTTCGCGGAGCCGTCGGACGGTTCCGGCCGCACCGGCAGGTCGATGAACTGGGCCTGCCCTCCGGTGCGATGCGGTGCGGCCACCAGCAGGCGGGCCAACTGGTGCGCCACGCGGGGGCCATGGTCGCGGTGGACGAGGTGCGGGCCATCTGGTGCCGTGGTTCGGCGACATGCAACGTCACGCGGCCTTCCTTGGTGGGGACCACCACGTTCGTCGAGTCGTCGCCGAACGCCGGGCTTCGGCCCTTCCATGTAGCCGTCCGCCAGACCGCAGTTCGCCAGTGCGTCGACTCCGGAAACCTGGAGCTTCGGCGACGACTTCGACGAGGGACCGGTGGATCCGCTACTCGACGCAGTTCCGCCGTCAGCCGTGGAACCGCGGATGGCCGCAGGGCGTTCACGCTGCCTGTGGTGGACCCACCGATGTCGAACCGCCCGACTCATCTCTGTCGCAGCCCGAGATCAGCAGCGCTGCAGGGACGAGGACGGCAACGGCGAAGCGACGGACGGCCTTACGCCTGCGGAACGTTCTTTCCGAAGGATGTCGGAGCGGCAGACGGCTGAACAAAGAGCCGCCAATGTATCGGCGCCCCCACCGGCCATCGTCCCCGGCTCCGGTCTCATGCGCGTTCCGCACTCCCGGTCGTGCGAACGAGCCGACGGGCGTGCCATCCCTCATAGCTGCGCAACCTGCCGCCCGTCAACGCGCAGTGGCGGCTCCTTGAGTCGGAACCATCTCGCGGGCAGAGTCAGCTGCGCCGGCAGGGGCGGCCCAGCAGGGTGTCTGCCGGGCCGCGGCTGCTCAGTGGGTGGCGGTCCGTGGTTCGAGGCGGGTGCCGTGGCGTCGGCCGATCGACATCAGAGTGCTGGGAGCGTCCAGCTCCAACCGGTGCCAGCGGCCGCGGGGGACGACGACGGCGTCGCCCGCCTGCAATTGCGCCATGTCCTCGGTGCCGCCGGGCTCGGCGGGCCGGAGATAGAGGCGTACGCCGCCGGTCAGGCAGCACACGGCCTCGTCGGCTTCGGGGTGCATCTCCCAGTGGTCGGCGTGGACGTCGGCGTCGGTCTCCACGCGGAAGGCGGCGATCTGCCAGGCGTCGGAGTCGCCTCCTGTCATCTGCCGTTCGACGACTCGGACGTCGCCGTCGGCGTGGAAGTGCAAGGCCGAGGCGAACAGGTCGAGGGTGGTGGTCATGATGCTGTTCCTTCCAACTGCTTGTCGGCCTGCCTCGTTGCCGGGGCAGGCATCTGCGGGTGCGCTGCGCCGGTCCGGCCGCGGGGCAGCACCACGACCGCCACGACGGCCGCGATGACGAAGAGGCCGGCAGCGACGGCCAGGGCCAGGGCGTAGCCGTCGTTGAGGGCCGCCGGGCTGGTGTCCGTGCCGGTGCGGTGTGCAGCGACGGTGGCCAGGACGGCCAGGCCGATGGATCCGCCGAGCTGGCGAGAGCTGTTCATGAGTCCGGACGCCATGCCGGCCTCGTGTCGCGCGATACCGGTGGTCGCGGCGGCGGCGACCGGGGCCAGCACCAGGCCGGCGCCGATGCTCGTGACGAGGGACGGGCCCAGTACGTCCGCGAGGAAGCTGCCGCCGGGGCTGATGCAGGCGAACCAGGCCAGGCCCGCTGCGGCCAGCAGCGAGCCCGGCACCAGGGACGCACGGGCGGCGCGTGCCGCGGTGATGCGGGTCGCCACGACGGTGCCCGCGACCAGGCCCGCACTGAAGGGCAGGAATGCGGCGCCGGTTGCCGCAGCTCCCATGCCCAGGACCTGCTGCATGTACAGGGACACGAAGTAGAACGCTGCGAACTGCCCGGCCGCGGCCAGGAATACCAGCACGTTCGCGCCGGCCACCCAGCGGCTGCGCAGCAGCCCGAGGCGCAGCAGCGGCGCGGAGGCCCGGGACTCGGCGAAGACGAAGCCGGACAGCAGGACACCTGCGGCGGCAAGGGTCCCCCACGTCGCGGGGGAGCCCCACCCTTGGGCGTCGGTGCGGACGACTGCGAGCACCAGCAGCCCTACTCCGCCGGAGGCCAGGACCGCACCGGGGACGTCGAGTCTCTCCCGCCGGGCAGGTGCTGCCTCGGACGGCACGCCCGCGAGGACCAGGGCCGAGGCGAAGGCGACGAACGGCAGGTTGATCAGCATGACCCAACGCCAGCCCGCGTACTCGGTCAGCAGCCCGCCGGCCAGCACGCCCAGCGCGCCGCCGGCCGCGTTGACCGCGCTCCACACTCCCAGTGCCCGGACGCGTCCGGGGCCCTCCGCGAACGTGGTGGTGAGCAGCGCCAGCGCTGCCGGTGCGGCTGCCGCGGCGCCCACTCCCTGCCCGGCGCGCGCGGCGATCAACTGCCAAGGGGCCTGAGCCAGCCCGCCGGCCAGTGAGCACACCCCGAAGACGGCCAGCCCCAGCAGGAACATCCGGCGCCGGCCGTACAGGTCGCAGGCGCAGCCTCCCAGCAGCAGCAGGCCGCCGAAGAACAGCGCGTACACGTGCACGACCCACGACAGGTCGAGCGGTGCGAACCCCAGGGCAGTGCGGATCGCGGGCAGGGCGACATTGACCACGGACATGTCGAGGGCGAACACGAACTGGGCGACGGCAGCGGCCGCAAGCACCACGCCGGGCCGCTCAGGCGAGTTTCTATACATGTAAGAAAACTAGCGCCGGACGACCGCCGCTGTCGACATCTGGGGAAAGATGGAGGGCATGTCGCAATCGCCCGCACCGCGCAGAACCCTCGGCCGGCCTGCCCGGATCTCCCGCGAGCAGGTCATCGCCACAGCCCGACGGATCGTCGACGCGGACGGCGTGGACCGGCTGACCATGCGCCGCCTGGCCACGGAGATCGGCACCACGCCGATGGCGCTCTACCACCACGTCCGCAACAAGGACGAGCTGCTCGTCGCCCTGCTGGACGACTACGCCGAACGGGCACTGCGCCGCCCCGAACTGCCCGGCGACCCCCGCGGGCGGGTCCTTGCGGCCGCCGCCGCGATCCACGAGGCCCTGGCCGCCTGCCCCTGGATCACCGAGGTGCTGACCGCCGACGACCTGATGTCCACATCCGCCCTGTGGTTCGTCGAACAGATCCTCGACGGACTGATCGCCTGCGGACTGACACCCGACCGCGCAGTCCACGGCTACCGGGCGATCTGGTACTTCACCGCCGGAGAGATCATCGTCCGGACCACCGCGACCCGGCGGCGCACGGACGACGACCGCCCCACCTACCGCGAGCGCGTCTTCGCCGACGTCGACCCGGACGAACTGCCCCGTTTGGCACAGGCCGCAGGCCGCTGGGCGGCACTGACCGCCGAGGACACCTACCTCGACGGACTCCAAGCCCTGCTCGACGGCCTCCTCGCAGCGCACTGACGGGCGGGCGGGCAGCCGAGCACGCGACTGGCTGGGCCGGTGCCCATGCGAGCCGGTTGCGCAACGGCGCGGCGGAGACCGGCTCGACGGCCGGGACGGCGAGGTCCCCTGTTCCACCCGCAGGCGGCTAGGCGCGGTGCGGTCCGTCGCCGGTGCGAGAGCGACCGGGGTCCTCCATGGGGGCACACCCCACCCCGTCCCCCCCTGGAAACCGGCTGGGCACCGGGCGCACCCTCCGGGCACGATCACCTCATGAACGACACGCGGGACGACACGCGCACGACGACCCCCGGCAGGCCCAGGCAGCGGGGCTCGTTCTGGCGTCAACTGGGCTACCTGTACTCCGGACTCCCGATCGGCATCGCCGCCTTCGCCGTCACGGTGAGCGGCCTCGCCGTCGGCGCGAGCCTCCTGGTGCTGGTCGTCGGCGTGCCGGTGCTTGCAGGGACCCACCGAATTGCGCGGGTGTTCGCAGCCAACGAACGCAGGCGCGTGGAGAAGGCCACCGGGCGTGCGCTCCCACCGCACCACTACAGCGTGCCCCGGCAAAGCGCCCCCAGGTACTGGTGGGCGGCCCTGCGCGACCCGCAGTCGTGGCGCGACACCGCGCACGCGCTCCTGGCCTTCCCGATCAGGGTCGTCACGTTCTCGCTCGCTCTCACGTGGACCGTCGGCGGCCTGGGCGAGCTGACCTACGGCCTGTGGTCTGGGCCGATCCCGCGCGACGAGGGCAAAGCGGGCCTGCTGGACCTCATGTTCGGCATCTCCTCCCGCGCCGCCGACATCGCGTTCAACACCGGCATCGGCGTCGTACTGCTGGCGACCAGCGTGCCGATGGTCCGCGGCCTCACGGCAGTGCACGCCGGCTTGGCGCGCTGGCTGCTGACCAACGAAGCGGCCGCGCTGCGCGCCCGGACCCGGCAACTCGCGGACGGACGACGCAGCGCCGTGGCCGCGGAGGCGCAGACGCTCCGCCGACTCGAACGCGACCTGCACGACGGACCTCAGCAGCGCCTCGTACGCCTCAACATGGACCTCGAAGCGGCCGCCCGCCGCCTCGACGCGGAAGAGTCGGCGCAGGCCCGACTCCTCGTCGACGAAATGATCGGGCAGAGCCAGGAGGCGCTCGCCGAACTCCGCGCGCTGTCCCGGGGGATCGCGCCTCCCGTGCTCGCCGACCGCGGGCTGCGGGCCGCTCTCACGCAGGCCGCCGGACGGTCACCGGTGCCGGCGACGCTGGCCGCCGAGATCGCGGAGGGGCAGCGGTTCCCCTCGGTCGTCGAGAACACCGCCTACTTCGTGGCGACCGAGGCGCTGACCAACGCGGCCAAGCACTCCGGCGCCACCCGCTGCGACGTCTCCCTGCACGCCGACCGCGACGCGCTGCACCTGCGAATCTCCGACGACGGCCGCGGCGGCGCGCACATCGGCAAAGGCCACGGACTCGCGGGCCTGGCCGACCGGGTCGCCGCCGTCGAAGGCACGCTGGAGATCACCAGCCCGCCCGGCGGACCCACCATCGTCGCCGCCACCATCCCGCTCACCGGCGTCGACGACGACCACGGCCCGAGGACCTGACGCGAGAAAGCAGCCGGCCTCTGCAGCGCATCGTGCCCGCCCACAACGCACTGCTGCTGCGCGAAGGACGCGATCGCCTGACCGGCGAAGCAGGCCCGCGAGCCGCCGCCGCGGTCGACGGTGCACCAGAACCCCTCGCCGCGGTGGTCGAGTTCGACCGGACACCGCGCGACGGTGGACGTGCGCATGCTGGCGGCGTTCAGCGGCGACAGGCTGCGTGCGATGGTCGGCATCCGGCGAACCGCCCCGGGCGCGGCCGCTCTGAGATGCTCGCGCCGGCCGCTGACGAGCCTTGTTTTGTTGCCCTGCTGGCCGAGACGCCGACGTCCGCTGAGTGACCGCGTTGGTCCGGTCAACCGTGATACTGGACGGGCCCGTGCTCGTGGCGCAGGTGGTCGTTCAGGACCTGCGAGATCAGGTCGAGCCAGGCTGACCACGAGGAGTTGCCGGCGGAGCCATGGCCATGGGTGTCGGCGAAGAAGCTCCGCAGGGCGGCGTCGTCGTGGAACAGTGCCCGGGCCTCGGCGCACTCGGCGACGATGGTAGGCAACTCCCAGATGCAGATTCCCGTCTTGTGAATGTTGGCCACGCACACGCCGATCCGCTCGGAGTCGGTCAGGTCTTCGTCTTCCCAACCGCTGACCCAGCTCCCAAGCGGTGGGCACCGACGCGGCGAGCTTGGCGTAGGTGTTGGTCTGCCAGGCGTTGACGTAGTCGGCGATGTGGAAGAACACCTCAGCTCGGCCGCCCGGTCCGGAGTCGGCCGCGAGTTTCCTGAGATCCTCGGGCAGTTCGTCAGTTGCCGCCTTGCCGGCTGCCAGCGCGTCTCCGATGCCCCGGACCTGGGCCGCGACCTCGTACACCGTCCGGCCGCCCCGTGCGGAGCGGTCGAGCAGTACGCGCAGCGGCGGTTGCAACGCCGCGGCGCGCTCCTCCGCGTCGACCGGGATGACACCGGTCGGGGAGTTCACGAAGGGATCAAGGAGGAGACGGGCACCGGCATAGCGGAAGTGGTTGCGGAACGGGAGCACAGTGCAGGATCCCCCAGCGGCAGACGCGGACCGGACCGGAAGATCCGGTTGGGAGCATCGTCGGCCACCGTCAAAGCTCCGCCCACCCTTCCGCGCCGGTCGGCCGAGCGCCCGCGGCTTTCGGCCAGAGCGCACTGTTCCGCTGCGAGCACGCCAGGACTGCACCACTGGATGCCGCTGGCCGCCGTCCCAGAAGAGCGCTGGAATCAGATATCCGTCGAACGGCCTTGGCGCGAAACGGCGCCAGAGAGCCGCCTGAGTACGGCTACACAGGGTCAGACGGCACCGTCTGAACACGCGCCTCGGTGGCTACCCCCAGAAATTGGCTCACCCCCACGACCCCCCAAACCAGCCCTGCACCGGCGGTTGCGTCGTCGAGCGAAGGGGGTCTGAGCTGCGGATTTCTGGTCTCCTTGGCTGTTTTGAACCACGATCCCTTTGCAGGTGCCGAAGAGCGCGAGAACGCGTCAGAGGCCCTTCCGGAAGATCCGGAAGGGCCTCTGGTACATCAGCGTCGGGGTGGCGGGATTTGAACCCACGACCTCTTCGTCCCGAACGAAGCGCGCTACCAAGCTGCGCCACACCCCGTTGATGCGCGTTTAGCTTAGCGGACGGGTGGGCCCAGGCGAAATCCGGTTTTGGTGGGGGAGAAGGTGCAGGTCAGGCGGGGGTGAGGGTGAGGAGGGTGGCCTCCGGGGGGCAGGCGAAGCGGAAGCGGGCGTAGCGGGAGGTTCCGCATCCGGCGGAGACGTGGAGGTAGGTCTCGTTGCCGGCGGAGTCGTAGCGGGAGAGGCCCTTGGCGCGCTTGCGGTCGAGGTCGCAGTTGGTGGTGAGGGCGCCGTAGAAGGGGACGCAGACCTGGCCGCCGTGGGTGTGGCCGGCGATGACGAGGGGGTAGCCCTCGGCGGTGAAGGCGTCGAGGGCGCGGCGGTAGGGCGCGTGGACGACGGCGAGGGAGAGTTGTGCGGAGCGGTCGGGGCCGCCGGCGACGAGTTCGTAGCGGTCGCGGTCGATGTGGGGGTCGTCGAGGCCCACGAGTTCGAGTTCGAGGCCTTCCAGCTTGAGGCGGCCCCGCGCGTTGTTGAGGTTCTCCCAGCCGGCGCCGTCGAAGCCGTCGCGCAGTTCGGTCCAGGGGTTCTCGACGCTGAAGCGGCGGGTGCCGTCGTCGCGGCGGAGGTAGCTGGTGGGGTCCTTGGGGCGGGGGGCGAAGTAGTCGTTGGAGCCGAAGACGTACGCGCCGGGGAGGGCGAGGAGGGGGGCGAGGGCGTCGAGGGTCTCGGGCACGGCCTCGGGGTCGGAGAGGTTGTCGCCGGTGTTGAGGACGAAGTCCGGCTTCAGGGCGGCCAGTCGGCGCAGCCAGTCCTGCTTCTTGCGCTGGCCGCACACCATGTGGATGTCGGACACCTGGAGCACCCGGAGCGGGCGTGTGCCGCGGGGCAGGACTGGGACCTCGACGCGCCGGAGCCGGAACGATCGGGCCTCGTAGGCGGCGGCATAGGTCAGGCAGGCGGCACCCGTGGCGGCGATCCCCAGTGGAAGCGCAAACTTCGTTCGCATTCTTCCCATGGTTCCAGAGGTCGGGCTCGGGCGGGGAGCCGCTGGTCTGTGAGGCGTAACGGGTGGCTAATTGGGTGGGGGCGCGCGCGGGGCGGCTGCGACACTGGGGGCATGGGTACCTTCAAGAGCCGCCTCCAGACCGACCTGACCGAGGCCATTCGCGCACGTGACGAGCTGCGTTCCTCGACGCTGCGCCTCACGCTGACCGCGGTGACCAACGAGGAGGTCGCGGGCAAGGAGGCGCGGGAGCTCTCCGACGCCGAGGTGCTGAAGATCGTGGTACGCGAGGCCAAGAAGCGCCGCGAGGCCGCCGAGGCGTTCGAGCTCGGCGGTCGCGCCGAGTCGGCGGCCCGGGAGCGTGCCGAGGGCGAGATCCTTGCCGAGTACCTGCCCAAGCAGCTCGACGACGCGGAGCTGAAGGGCATCGTGGCGGCGGCGATCGCGGAGACGGGTGCCTCGGGGCCGTCCGCGATGGGCCAGGTCATGAAGGTGGTCCGGCCCAAGGTCGGGGACCGCGCCGAGGGCGGGCGCATCGCGGCGGAGATCAAGAGCCAGCTGGGGAGCTGACAGCGGGGGACAGGAACGTGTGAGGCCCGCCCCGGGATCGGGGCGGGCCTCACACGTTGTCCGGGAAGAGATCAGACGGGATCAGACGGGATCAGCGGTCGTTGCCCGGCGGCCTCGTCGTACCCGGGAATCCCGGGATCCCCGGAATGCCCGGTGTTCCGGGATTGGTGGGCGTGCCGGGTCGGCTCGGGTCGGGCTTGTTCTGGTCGTCGTCCGGCTTGTCCTCGGGCTTCGGCGCGTGCTGCGGCGCGGGCGGCGGGATGACGCCGGCGGCCGGCGGGGTGAACCTCAGCTCCTGCTGGCCGGCCAGGGCCTTGGTCATCGCCTTCTGCCAGATCGGGGCCGGGACCGAGCCACCGAAGACCTGGGTGACGCGCTTGCCGCCGATCATGATGCCGCCGGACGGCTCCATGGTCTTCTGCGTCTTCGGACCGCCGACCCAGACCGCCGTGGACAGCTGCGGCGTGTAGCCGACGAACCAGGCGTTCTTCTTCTCGTCCGTGGTACCGGTCTTGCCGGCCGCCTCGCGCGAGATGTTCGCCTGCTTACCGGTACCGCGCTCGGTCACGCCGTTGAGCAGGAAGTTGATGACGTCGGCGTTCTCGGCCTTCATCACCTGGCGGCAGTTGCTGCCGTCGACCGCCGGGATCGGCAGCTTGGTGCCGTCGAGGCGGGTGACCTCGGTGATGGCGCGCGGCTCGCAGTACTTGCCGCGGGCGGCGAAGGTCGCGTACGCGTTGGCCATCATCAGCGGGGTGACGGTGTTGGTGCCCAGGGTCAGGCCGGGGAGCTGGTCGAGCGGCTTGCCGTTGCCCTGGGTGATGCCCATGCTCGCGGCGAGGGTGGCGACCTGGCAGAGGCCGACTTCCTTCGACAGCATCACGAAGTAGGTGTTGATCGAGAACTGGAGCGCGGTCTGCATGTCGTACGTGCCGAACTCGCTCTTCGACTCGTTCTTCAGACCTCCGCCCTTGATGTCCTTGCCCGTCCACGACTCCGCGTACAGGGGCTGGTTCTCGCAGTTGGTGAACTTCTCCTTGTCGTACTTGATGATGTACGAGTCGGTCGTGTACGTCTGACCCGGCGAGAACCCGGCCTCCAGCGCCGCCGCGGCCGTTATGGCCTTGAACGTCGATCCCGGCTGGAAGCCGAACGCCGAGCCGCCCAGCGCCTTCTCCACGGAGAAGTTGATGACGGTCTCGTTCTTGACGTCCTCGAAGCCGTACGGCCGGCTCTGCGCCATCGCCTTGATCTTGCCGGTCCCCGGCTCGACCATCACGACCGCGTCGGCGACCTCCTCCTGCTGGAGCACGCCTTCGGTGGCCGCCTTGTACGCCGCCTCCTGCATCTTCGGGTCGAGCGTCGTCTTGATGCGCAGCCCGCCCGCCCGCCACAGGGCGTCGCGCTCTTCCTTCGTCTTGCCGAACACGGGGTCGTTCTTCATGACGTTGCGCACGTAGTCGCAGAAGAACGCCGACCCGTTGAACTTGTTGGCGACCATGCAGCCGTTCTCCAGCGTCTGCACGTTCAGGTTCAGCTCGGTGAGCTTGGCCTGGTCCGCCTCGACCTGCGGGACCGCGCCGACCTCGGCCATGCGCTGGAGCACGATGTTGCGGCGCGTCTTGGCGGCCTCGGGCTGCGCGATCGGGTCGTACTTGGTCGGCGCGTTCACGACGCCGGCGAGCAGGGCCGCCTGAGGCAGCGTCAGGTCGCGGGCCTTGACGCCGAAGTAGCGGAAGGCGGCGGCCTCGACGCCGAAGGCGCGCTGGCCGAACGGGATGATGTTGAGGTAGCGCTCCAGGATCTGGTCCTTGGTGAAGCGCTGCTCCATCCCGATGGCGTACTTGAGCTCCTTGATCTTGCGGGAGAGCTCCTGCTTCGTGGCGTCCGCGACCTTGGCCTGGTCGTCGCCGGCCAGCTCGACGAAGATGTTCTTGACGTACTGCTGGGTCAGGCTGGAGCCGCCCTGGACCTCGCCGCCGGACTGGTTCTTGACGAGGGCGCGCAGCGTGCCCTTGAGGTCGATCGGCCCGTGCTCGTAGAACCGCGAGTCCTCGATGGCCACGATCGCCTTGCGCATGAGCGGCGCGACGTCGTTGATGCCGACGAGGATGCGGTAACGGTCGTAGACGGTGGCGAGCTGGTTGCCCGCGGCGTCGTAGATCGTCGACGGCTGGGCCAGGAACGGCGCCTCCAACTCGTCGGGGAAGTCGTCGAAGTTCTCCGCGCCGGCCTTCGCGGTCAGACCGAGTCCGCCGACGATGGGCAGCGCGATGCCCGCGACGAGGGCGCCGGCCAGGATGCTGGCGCCGATGAAGGCCGTGAGGCGGCCGGTGAATCCTATGAACGACCGCGGGCGCGTGGGACCTCGACCCGGTGCGCCGGGGCGGGTCCTGCCGGAGGGGGTACGGGCCATGCGGGAAAGACTACGTGGCGAAACCGCCCGCAAGTCGGAGGGACTTCGCCTAGTCTGTAACAGCAGCCGGGGGACAGCTCCCCGTACCTCGTTCACCCTTTCGAGTGAATTCGGGTGAAGGCGGGACCTACCCGGCGGCCCCCCGGCGGGGGACTACGGGCCATAGCCCCTGGTCGCGCAAGAGTTTTCACCCGGACGGGTGGGCCCATATTTGCGCATAGTCCGTCCGGGTCATTCATGACCGCCCAGTAGGGGCTGTTGCGCGCGCCTGTCTTTTCGTAGCGTCCTGCTTGGCAACGGGATTTCCCCGTTGCCGCCGTAGGGGGAGCCTCGAATCGGGAGAGGACGGCACCAGCATGAGCTGGGTTACCGACTGGAACGCACTGGCAGCGTGCCGCGCCAGCGATCCGGATGAGCTGTTCGTGCAGGGGGCGGCCCAGAATCGCGCAAAGGCCGTATGCACCGGATGTCCGGTGCGTACCGAATGCCTGGCCGACGCCCTCGACAATCGGGTCGAGTTCGGTGTCTGGGGAGGGATGACCGAGCGGGAACGCCGTGCTCTGCTGCGCCGCAGGCCGACGGTCACGTCTTGGCGCAGGCTCTTGGAAACGGCCCGCGAGGAGTACGAGCGGGACATCCACGCCGACTACGACAACTTGGGGTTGCGCGCGGCAGGCTGACGGGCGCACTTCAGCACCACGCACCATCACCACCACGCACGACCACGACGCACCACTACGACGCACCACAACGAGGCACCACCACCGACGCGCAGGCGTCCGACGCGCACTCATGGTCCACGGGCCCGGGAGTCAGGCCCCGGCTCGGGGACCCGGGTGCCGCGCCAGGCATCCGCGCGCCGGACACCCGCCATCCACCCGGGACTTCGCGGGGCGCGGCCTGTCAGGGGCGGCGCCCGGCACGCTGTCGGAGCGTACGGCCGCCGGCGCGCACGCGGGTCAGCCCAGGTGGCGGCCGATCGTCCGCAGCCCGTCGAGGTCGTGGACGTCGCCCGGCAGCGCGGGTACCTCGACCAGGGGGACGTCCGGGTGGATCGACGTGAAGCGCGTCCGTACGCGCTCCTCGCGCCCGATCATCCGCAGCCGTTCCGCGTGCAAGGTGAGCAGCCCGGCGACCAGCCGAAGGTCCTCCGCCGACGGCCCGTCCGCGCCGGGCTCACTCACATGCCCGCCCGAGGCCGCGGGGTCGCCCGAGTCGGCGTCGGGGGCGATGTCCGAGTCGGTGTCCGGATCGGTGTGGGTATCGGTGTCCGTGTCTTCGGGCGCACTGTCGTCCGGGGCCAGGTCGGGATCCGCGTCCGGGTCCAGGTCCGGATCCACGTCCACGTCCGCGTCCGGGTCCGCGTCCAGCTCCAGGGCTTCTTCCAGCAGCGTTTCGGCCGCGGCCGCGCTGCGCTCCGCGGACAGTTGGCCCGCCGCGGTTTCGTGCACGCGGTTGAGCACCAGCCCCGCGAGCGGCATGGCCTCGGCGTCCAGCCGTTCGACGAAGTACGCGGCCTCGCGCAGCGCGTCCTTCTCCGGCGCCGCCACCACCAGGAACGCCGTGCCGTGCGCCTGCAGCAGCTTGTACGTGGCGTCCGCACGCTTGCGGAAGCCCCCGAACGTCGTGTCGAGCGCGGCCACGAAGGTCTGGATGTCGGTGAGCAGATGCGTCCCGACGACCTTGCTGAGCGCACCCGTCATGAGGCCCATCCCGGCCGACAGGAACTTGAGCGCACCCCGCCCGCCGACCTTCGCCGGCGCGGACAGTATGCGGATGAGGCGCCCGTCGAGGAACGATCCGAGCCGCTGGGGAGCGTCCAGGAAGTCGAGGGCGGAACGGCTCGGCGGGGTGTCGACGACGATGAGGTCCCACGTGCCCCCGGCGTGGAGCTGGCCCAGCTTCTCCATCGCCATGTACTCCTGCGTACCGGCGAAGCTCGACGACAGCGACTGGTAGAAGGGGTTCTCCAGGATCTGCCGGGCGCGCTCGCCGTCCGCGTGCTGTTCGACGATCTCGTCGAACGTGCGCTTCATGTCGAGCATCATCGCGTGCAGGCTGCCGCCCTTGGTCTCGTCGACTCCGGCCACCTGCCGCGGCGTGTTGTCGAGTTCGGTCAGCCCCATCGACTGCGCGAGCCGACGTGCCGGGTCGATGGTCAGTACGACGACGTCGCGCCCGCGTTCCGCGGCACGCAGGGCGAGCGCCGCGGCGGTCGTGGTCTTGCCGACGCCGCCCGAGCCGCAGCACACGACGATGCGCGTGGCCGGGTCGTCGATCAGCGGGTCGATCTCCAGCGTGCGGGTGCGGGCGGCCGCCCGGGTCGCGGCCGGGCTCGCGGAGCGGCTCGTGGAGCGGGTAGTGGGGCGGGTAGTCGAGCGGGTTGTGGACCGGCCTCCGGACTGGCTCGCGGACCGGGTGCCCCGCGCGGAGCCCTTGCTCGCGGAAGTCATGCCACCCCCTGCTCGCGCAGTGCGTCGGCCAGGCGGTACAGGCCGCCCAGGTCGACTCCGTCGGGGAGCAGCGGCAGTTCGTACACCGGCAGCCCGAGGCCGCGGACGGTACGCCGCTCCTCGGTCTCCAGCGCGATCCGGCTCGCGTGCTCGTCCGCCTCGTCCAGCAGCGCCGCCACGAGGGCCTTGGTGGGACGTACGCCCGCCGCCCGCAGCCCCGCGTCCAGCAGCTCCGGGCCCAGTCTGCGCCCGGTGTCGGTCTCGTCGTCTGCGCGCAACGGCGGTCGGGCCATGTTGACCACCACCCCGCCGACCGGAAGCCCGGTGCCGCGCAGTTCGGCGACGCCGTCCACGGTCTCCTGCACCGGCATCTCCTCCAGCAGCGTCACCAGGTGCACCGCGGTCTCGGGGGAACGCAGCACCCGCATGACCGCCTCGGCCTGCGAATGGATCGGACCGAACCGGGCGAGCCCGGCCACCTCGGTGTTGACGTTCAGGAAGCGGCTGATGCGGCCCGTCGGGGGCGCGTCCATGACCACCGCGTCGTACGCCCATTGGCCGCGGTCGCCCTTGGCCCGGCGGCGCACCGACTCGCACGCCTTGCCGGTCAGCAGCACGTCGCGCAGGCCGGGGGCGATGGTGGTCGCGAAGTCGATAGCGCCCAGCTTCTTGAGGCCCTTACCGGCGCGGCCCAGGTGGTAGAACATGTCGAGGTAGTCGAGCAGGGCCTCTTCGGGGTCGATGGCGAGCGCGTACACCTCGCCCCCGCCCGGGGCGACCGCGATCTTGCGTTCCTCGTAGGGGAGTTCGGCGGTCTCGAAGAGCTGGGCGATGCCCTGCCGCCCCTCGACCTCCACGAGCAGGGTCCGGCGTCCGTCGTGGGCGAGGGCCAGCGCGAGCGCCGCGGCGACAGAGGTCTTGCCGGTGCCGCCCTTCCCGCTGACCACGTGGAGGCGGACGCCCTCCCAATCGGTGTCCCCGTCGGATTTCGGGCCCGCCGTGCGGGGATTGTCCGGTTCAGTCACCTGGCTCACATTGTCGAGACTAACCACCACTCGGGCGACCGAACCGCCCGCGGTCCGTGCGGGTGACCGGCATCACTCCTCCTGGCGTGCCCGAGGACCGCCGTCGGCTTCGCGCGGGCTCCGCTATGCCGCCGCGGGCTTCCGCATGCGTCCGGCGGGCTCCGCACGCTTCCCGCGGGTTCTGTTACGCGTCCCGCGGCTTCTGTGCGTATCCGGCGGGTTCTGTACGCATCCGGCGGGTTCTGTAAGCATCCGGTGGGTTCTGCACGCGTCCGGTGGGTTCTGCACGCGTCCGGTGGGTTCCGTACGCGTCCGGCCGGTGTACTTCGGTCAGGTGACGGTCGCGCGCACCGCGAAGCGCGGGTCCCGGTGGCTGCCGGAGGCCAGGACGTCGCCGAGTGCGGCGGCGGCATCGACGACGTCCGAGTAGGAGACGTACAGCGCGTTGAAGCCGAACCGCAGGATGTCGGGCGGCCGTACGTCGCCGATCACGCCCCGCTCGATGAGCGCCGCCATGATCGGGTGCGCCTCGTCGTGCCGTACCGCGACCTGGCTGCCGCGGCGGGCGTGCTCGCGCGGGGTGGCGACCTCCAGGCCCAGTTCGTCGACGCACGCGATGAACAGGTCGGTCAGCGCGAGGCTCTTGGCCCGGATCGCGGCCATGCCGGTCTCCCGGAAGACGCCGATCGCGGACTCCAGGGCGAGCATGCCGAGGATCGGGGGACTGCCGATGCGGGCGCGCGCGATGCCGTCGGCGGGCCGGTAGCCGGGCTCCATCGCGAACGGCTCCTGGTGGCCGTGCCATCCGGTGAGCGCGGGGTCGAAGACGTCGTGCAGGCGGCGTGCGACGTACAGGAAGGCAGGGGAGCCGGGACCGCCGGACAGGTACTTGTACGTGCAGCCGACCACGAAGTCCAGGTCGTGCGCGTCCGCGTCGATCGGCACCGCGCCCGCGGTGTGGCAGACGTCCCACAGCGCCAGCGCGCCGGCGTCGTGGGCCGCGCGCGTGATTCCCGCGAGGTCGCGCAGTTCCCCGGTGCGGTAGTCGACGTGGTTGTACGCCGCCACCGCGACGTCCGCACCCTCCGCCCCGCCCAGGACGGCGGCGGCCTCGCCGGCGGGCACACGCCGTACCCTCGCGCCGCACAGCCTTGCCACCGAGTCGGCGAGGTAGCCGTCGGTCGGGAACGTGTCGGGGTCGGTGAGGATCACCGAGCGCCCCGGCCGCAGGCGTACGGCCGCGACCAGGGCGTTGAACAACTGCACCGACGTCGAGTCGCCGCACACGACCTGGCCCTCGGCGGCACCGATGAGCGGCGCGATCGCGGCGCCCACCCGGGTCGGTGCGTTCCACCAGTCGTTGTCGTTCCACGAGCGGATCAGGTCCACGCCCCACTGCCGCAGGACCACGTCGTCGAGGGCGCCCGGCACGTCGTCGGGCAGCGCGCCCAGCGAGTTGCCGTCGAGGTAGACGACACCCTCCGGGAGGCGGAAGCGCTTGCGCAGCGGGGCCAGCGGATCGCGGGCGTCGAGGGCCAGGGCGTGGGCGCGGGACGTGTCGGACACGATCGGTTCCCCAAACGGATTCGGCAGGCGATTCGGGAGGACGCTGCGGCGGCCGGGTTCGGCGGGCCGGATTCGGCGGTGCCGGGTTTGGCGGTGCCGGGTTTGGCAGGCGGGTTCGGTGAGCGGATCAGGGAGGAGACTGCGGCGGACGACACGGGTCGTCGAACCCCTGCGGCCTCGGGCGAATCAGATCACGGACGTGCGCATCGTCCACAGATCCGGGAAGACCCGGTCGCGTACCGTACGCTCCAGCCACTCCGCCCCCGAGGACCCGCCCGTGCCGGGGCGGTTGCCGAGCGCCCGCAGCGTGGCCGCGAGGTGCCGCTCGCGCCAGCGCGTCCAGCGCTCGGAGAGGTCGGTGAGCACCTCGCCCAGGTCGCGCAGGTCGGGGTGCGCGGTGCCGGTGGCGAACACCTCGGCCCATGCCGCCTCGACGCCGGGATCCGGCTGGTAGGGGCGGGTCCGGTCGGCCTCCAGCGTGGCGGTGGGCACCGGCAGGCCGCGGCGGTGCAGGGCGGCGAGCGCGGCGTCGTACAGGCTCGGGGCGTGCAGGGCGGCGTCGAGTTCCGCGTGTACGGAGGGCACTCCGGCGTACAGGCGCATTACGTTCGCGCGCTTCAGGCCGAGCAGGAACTCCAGCTCGCGGTACAGGTGCGACTGGAAGCCGGACGCCTCGCCCAGCGCCTCGCGGAACGCCCCGAACTCGGCCGGGGTGAGCGTCGCCAGCAGGTCCCACGAGTCGACCAGGACGTCCGCCTGGCGCACGCTGCGCCGCAGTACGCGCGTCGCGTCGGCCACCTCGTCGCGGTCGAGCAGCCCGCGCGCGACCGTCCACTCGTGCTTGAGCAGCGCGAACAGCAGTTCCATCACCTGCGACGCGATGACGAACGACATCTCGGCCGGCTCGTCGGTGCGCGGGTGCTGGAGGCTGAGCAGGCGGTCCAGGCCGACGTAGTCGGCGTAGGGCGGCTGGTCGGCGTACGCGGTGCGCGGCTGCTGCGGCGTCGGCTGCGGTGGCTGCTGCGGCTGGGCCTGAGCGCGTGGCTCCGCCGTGCCGTTCGCTGCGCTGCTGCCGCCCATTCCCATGGGACAGATCCCGGACATGCCGACCTCTGTTCCCGCGGTCGCGCCGCCCATCACCCACCACCTCGCTGCCGGTCCTCTGCGTGCCTTTATCGAAGCGCCGCATCGAGGAGTTGTGAATGGATGATCCAAGGGCCTGGAGGCCGATCGTCTTACGATAGGAAAGCAAAGCAAACTACTGCTTGACGATCGAAAAGGTGCCTCGCATGGCGCTGGATGCGTCCGACCGGCGGCTCCTCGAGGAGCTCCAGCGAGACGCGCGCGTCTCGTACAACGAACTTGCGCGGCGCGTGGGACTGTCCCCGCCCACCGTCGCCGACCGGGTGCGCCGCATGGAGCGCGCCGGCGTGATCACCGGGTACCACGCGCACGTCGACCCCGCGGCGGCCGGGCGCGGCGTCATCGCTCTCGTACGCATGAACTGCTACGGCCCCGGCTGCCTGCTGCGCCGCGACGCGGACGAGGTGCGGGACTGGCCCGAGCTGCTGCAACTGCACCGGGTCACCGGCGACGCCTGCTGCCTGCTCATGGTGGCGACCCCGACGATGCACGACTTCCAGGTGCTGATCGACCGGCTGGCCGAGCACGGCACGCCGTCCAGCACGATGGTCCTGTCGAGCCCCGTCCCGTGGCGTGCGGTCGACACCCCCGAGCCGCGTTAGAGTCCCGTCCCATGAAGAAGTGGGAGTACTTCACCGCGCCGTTGCTGATCCACAACACCAAGCAGATCCTCGACACCTTCGGTGAGGACGGCTGGGAGCTCGTCCAGGTCGTGCCTGGGCCGAACCCGGAGAACCTGGTGGCGTACTTCAAGCGGGAGAAGCAGTCGTGACCGACGAGTTCGTGCACCCGGAGGACCGGCTCGCCCAGCTCGGGCTGACCCTCCCGGGTGTGGCGGCGCCGGTCGCCGCGTACGTTCCGGCGCTGCGTACCGGCAACTACATCCACACCTCGGGCCAGCTCCCGATGGTGGAGGGCAAGTTGCCGCAGACCGGCAAGGTCGGCGCCGAGGTGACGCCCGAGGAGGCCAAGGCGCTCGCGCAGCGCTGCGCGCTCAACGCGCTGGCCGCGGTCAAGGCGGAGCTGGGCGACCTCGCGCTGGTACGCCGCGTGGTCAAGGTCGTCGGGTTCGTCGCGAGCGACCCCGGCTTCACCGGCCAGCCCGCGGTGTTGAACGGCGCGAGCGAGCTGCTGGGCGAGGTCTTCGGCGAGGCGGGCAAGCACGCCCGCAGCGCGGTCGGCGTCGCGGTCCTGCCGCTGGACGCGCCGGTCGAGGTGGAGATCGTCGTCGAGGTCGTCTGATCCTTCCGCTTCGCTGACCGGGGACGCATTCCGGCGGTCCGTCGAGCCGGGCCGGCCGTGGTGGGGCGTCGGGGCCGAGCTGTGCGGCGGCGCGACGAGGCCGGCTGCGCGGCGGTTCTTCGAGGGGCGGGTGCGTGCGCCGTGTGTTCGGTGCGTGCGCACCCGCCCTTTACGACGTCCTGGCCGTGTGCCCTGATGCCACGCACGGATCCTGGGTTCTAGCTCAGGGAGGCTGCTGTGGGGCTTCCAGGGGGTGTCCGAGGGTCAGTTCCGGGGCAGCTCGGGGGCATTTCCGAGGAAGGCCCGGTGACGCCGGAACAGCGGCGTGCCGGAAAACTGACGACCTGTCAAAAGTTCTCGACGCCGCGTAGCATCCGCCGCATGACATCGCCCGGCTTCCCCGCGTCCTGGCTGGAGCGCGCCCGCGCCATTCTCGACGGTGACCTCGTGCCCGCCGAGCCGCGCCGTGCGGCCACCGTCGTCCTGCTGCGTCAGCGGCCGGAGGGGCCTGAGGCGTACCTGCTGCGGCGGCACGCGGGCATGAAGTTCGCCGCCGGCATGTACGCGTTCCCGGGCGGCGCGGTCGACCCGCGCGACGCCGACCACGAGGTGGGGTGGGCCGGCCCGGCCCCCGAGGACTGGGCGAAGCGCTTCGGGACGTCGCCCGCCGAGGCCCGGGCGATCGTCGCGGCGGCGGTACGCGAGACGTTCGAGGAGTCCGGCGTCCTGCTCGCCGGCCCCGACACCGACTCGGTTGTGTCCGACACCACGGGCGACGACTGGGAGGCCGACCGCGTGGCGCTGGTCGACCGTACGCTCGGCCTCACCGAATTCCTCGACCGGCGCGGCCTGGTGCTGCGCTCCGACCTGCTGGGCGCTTGGTCGCGCTGGGTCACCCCCGAGTTCGAGGACCGGCGCTACGACACGTGGTTCTTCGTCGCGGCGCTGCCGGAGGGGCAGCGCACGCGCGACGTGTCGGGCGAGGCGGACCGCGTGGCCTGGGCCCGGCCCGCCGACGCGCTGGTCGGCCTGAAGGCCGGCGAACTCGGCATGCTGCCGCCGACGATCGAGACGCTGCGCAATCTCGCGGCGTACGACTCGCCTGCCGCGGCCAGGGACGCGTCCGCCGACCGCGACCTCGCGCCGATTATGGCCAGGCCGCGGTTGGACGGGGACCGGCTGGTCATCGAGTGGGCCGGCATCGCGGACCCGTTCGGGACGGCCTGAGCGGGCCGTCAAAACCGATCCCGCCCGAACGGACTCGAAAGCACTCGGAAAGACTGGGCACATGGACTCTTACCGCATCCCCGGGGACCCGCGGCAGGTCGTGGCGGGTCCGGCGACCACACGTACGACCTGTGTCCTGGCCCCCAACGCGAACCCGATGACGCTGGACGGCACCAACACGTGGCTGGTCGCCGAGCCGGACGCCGACCGCGCGGTGGTGATCGACCCCGGGCCGCTCGACGAGGGACACCTCGCGGCGGTGCTGGCGGCCGCCGAACAGCGCGGAGTACGCGTCGCCGAGATCCTGCTGACCCACGGGCACCCGGACCACTCCGAGGGGGCCGCACGGCTCGCGGAGCTGGCCGGGTGCGGTGTGCGGGCGCTCGACCCGGCCCACCGGCTCGGTACCGAGGGGCTCGTGGAGGGCGACGTGGTCACCACGGGCGGGCTCGAGCTGCGCGTCATGGCGACCCCGGGCCATTCGTGGGACTCGCTGTCGTTCGTGCTGCCCGCCGACGACCTGGTCTTGACCGGCGACACGATCCTCGGGCGCGGCACCACGGTGGTCGCGCACCCGGACGGCACGCTGGGCGACTACCTCGACTCGCTGGCCCGTCTGCGGGCGTTGGTCCAGACGGGTGAGGTGAGCCGTGTCCTGCCCGCCCACGGGCCCGTCCTCGACGACGCCCTCGGCGTCGTCGAGTTCTATCTCGAACACCGCGCGCAGCGGCTCGCCCAGGTCGAGGAGGCCGTGGCCCTGGGGGACACCACCGCCCGCGAGGTCGTCGAGCGGGTGTACGCCGACGTCGACAAGGGCCTGTGGTGGGCGGCCGAGATGTCGGTCCGCGCCCAGCTCGACTACCTCAAGCGACGCCAGTAGCCAGGCAAGGCCCTTAGCCAACAAGCAACGGGAGTGAGGCGTCCGCCCGCGAACGGCGGCAAGGTCCGCAACGCGGCGAGCGTGCGTGCCACGGTTCGCGGGCCTGGCGAGAATTTGGAAGACACTCCCTAGCCCACGGCCCGCGGGCTATCCGACGCGAATTTGAAGACACTCCCTAAAACCACCACGATCCGAGCCGTTCGCAAATCCGGGCCAACCACGATCCGGGCCGACCACGATCCGGGCAGACCCCCAGTCCCGACCACCCGGTAGCCGAGCCGCCCGCAATCCGAGCCGCCCACGATCCGGTCCGCCCGCAAGCCGGGTCGCCCGCAGTCCGGGCCACCCGCAAGCCAAGCCGTCCACAAATCCGCGCCGCCCGCGGACCCGGTTGTCGAACCCGGGTTCGACGCCGAGACGACCCCGAGGCAGGCGACCCCAAGGCAAGCGGCCCCAAAGCCGGAGCCCCCGAAGCCGGAGCCCCGCCTCAGCGCGAGCGGCGCGAAAGACGCTCGACGTCGAGGAGCACCACGGCCCGCGCCTCCAGGCGCAGCCAGCCGCGGCTGGCGAAGTCCGCCAGCGCTTTGTTGACCGTCTCGCGCGAAGCGCCGACCAACTGGGCCAGCTCCTCCTGCGTGAGGTCGTGCGCCACGTGGATGCCTTCCTCGGCCGGCACGCCGAAGCGGCGTGACAGGTCGAGCAGCGCCTTGGCCACGCGGCCCGGCACGTCCGAGAACACCAGGTCGCCCAGGCTCTCGTTGGTGCGACGGAGACGCCGGGCTATCGCCCGCAGCAGCGACAGCGCGACCTTCGGCCGGCCGTTCAGCCACGGCTGGAGGTCCTGGTGTCCCAGGCCCAGCAGGCGTACGTCGGTCAGCGCCGTGGCCGTGGCGGTACGCGGCCCCGGGTCGAACAGCGACAACTCGCCGAACATCTCGCTCGGCCCGAGCACCGCGAGCATGTTCTCCCGGCCGTCGTTCGAGCTGCGGTGCAGCTTGATCTTGCCTTCGATGACCACGTACAGACGGTCGCCCGGGTCGCCCTCATGGAAGAGCGAGTCACCGCGCTCGAGCCCGACCTCGGTCATGGAGGCACGCAGCTCGGCGGCGTCCTCGTCCTCGAGTGCCGCGAACAGCGGCGCCCGCTGCAGAACGTCGTCCACGAGGGGTCCCTCCTTGCCGGTCCCGATCACCCGATCGGAGCCTGGCGGTCAAACAGTGCGATCGGTCACAGTCTGACGCACGCGGATCAGGTTTGTTCACGCGGGTGGTCCGACTCACTATCCGGAGGCTTCCGGGTGTCTCGGACATATCCCCTTGCGTGATCATGTGTATGCGTGGTGATACGAGGATCTCACCGACTCCGCGACGCCGCCTCCAGGGCCCCGACTCCCGCCGCTCCATCAGCCGCCCCCACCCCGAATCGCCGCCGCACACCGCGCCGACAGGCCGCCGAAAATGCCGCCAAAAAGCCGCCAAAAAGCCGATGAAAAAGCCGCCGTACGCCGCTCAGCGCTCCTCAACGCCGCAGTACGCCGCGATTCGCCACCGTCCGCCGGAGGCGTCCGAAGGTCGCGCACCCCATGTGTAGCACCCGTCTGCGTACTCTGGCCGGGTGCCCGTGAAAAAGCAGGAGAGCCGCGTCGCTCTCGTCCGCCGCGCCCGTCGGATCAACCGGGAACTGGGGGAGTTGTACCCCGGTGCGCACTGTGAGCTGGACTACGACAACGCCTTCCAGCTCCTCGTCGCCGTCGTGCTCTCCGCGCAGACCACCGACCGCAGCGTCAACAACGTCACGCCGACGTTGTTCGCGCGGTACCCGGATGCGGAGGCGCTGGCCAAGGCCGAGCCTGCGGAGCTGGAGGCGATCGTCAAGCCGACCGGGTTCTTCCGGGCGAAGTCCCGCTCGATCATGGGGCTCGCCCAGGCGCTGTGCGACAAGTTCGGCGGCGAGGTGCCCCGCAAGCACGCGGACCTGGTGACGCTGCCCGGAGTGGGCCGCAAGACCGCCAACGTGGTGCTCGGCGAGGCGTACGGCGTGCCGGGCATCAGCGTCGACACCCACTTCGGCCGACTGGCCCGCCGCTTCGGCTGGACCGCCGAGGAGGACCCGGTCAAGGTCGAGCACGAGGTCGGCGCGCTGTTCCCGAAGAAGGACTGGACGCTGCTCTCGCACCGGGTGATCTTCCACGGCCGCCGCGTGTGCCATTCCCGCAGGCCCGCCTGCGGGGCGTGCGGAATCGCGCCGCTGTGCCCGTCGTTCGGGGAAGGGGAGACCGACCCCGACAAGGCACGCAAGCTCTTGAAGTACGAACTGGCCGGGCAACCCGGCCAGCGCCTTCGGCCACCGGCGACGCCGGTGCTCGCGATCGGGGCCGCACCCGCCGACGGGGCGGCACCAGGAGAAGGGACCGTATGACCGAGACCGATCCGGTGACCCGTCAGGACGCGCCGATCGTCGAGGACGGACTGCCCGCGTGGCTCCGTCCGTTCGCCGACGCGGCCCGTGCCGTCAGCCCAGAGCAGCTCAGCCGTTTCCTGCCGCCCGAGCAGGGCGGTCGGCAGTCGGCGGTGCTGATGCTGTTCGGCGAGGGCGAGGACGGCCCCGACGTCCTGCTGCTCGAACGCTCCCACACGCTGCGCAAGCACGCGGGCCAGCCTGCCTTCCCGGGTGGCGCGATCGACCCCGAGGACGCCGGGCCGGTCGACGCGGCGCTGCGCGAGGCCCAGGAGGAGACCGGGCTCGACCCGTCGTGCGTGCAGGTGTTCGGCATGCTGCCGCCGCTCTACATCCCGGTCAGCAACTTCGTGGTGACGCCGATCCTGGCGTGGTGGCGGGACGACTGCCCGGTGGCGCCGGTGGACGCGGGCGAGGTCGCGCGCGTCGTACGGGTGCCGCTCGGCGACCTGACCGACCCGCTGCACCGGGCGCGCCTGCGGCATCCCACCGGCTACCTCGGTCCGGCCTTCCTGGTGGACGGCATGGTCGTGTGGGGGTTCACCGCGGGCCTGCTGGACCGCACCATCGCGCTGGCGGGGTGGGAGCGGCCGTGGGACCACGAGCGCGAGGTCGAACTCACCGAGGCGCAGTGGCGGCTGGCGCGGCGCGGGTACGACCGGTACGAGGAGACCGCGTCCGACCCGGCGTCGGGCTGACGTACCCGGCTCTCGTATCAGACCGACGTATCGGGCTGACGTATCAGGCACACGTGTCGGGCCGCGTACCGCGCTGACATCCCGTCAAGACGGTTGGGGGCGCCGGTCCGACGCGACCGCCTGCGGGGCGTGTGCCAGGCACGTCACACCACGTCGACGAGCCCGTCGCCACTGCGGACATCAGGTATCCCGCCGTGAGAACGTGACACGGTGAACGTCCTCGACCTGATCCTCATCGTCGCCGCAGTGGCGTTTGCGGTCTCCGGCTACCGGCAGGGCTTCATCGTCGGCGTGCTGTCGTTCGTCGGATTCCTCGGCGGCGGCGTGCTCGGGATGTGGCTCGTGCCGTACATCCTCGAGCACTTCGAGCCGGGGCTCGGCCCGTCGATCGCGGCGATTTGCGTCGTGCTCGTCCTGGCCACCCTGGCCCAGGCGATGGCGACGGCACTGGGCAGCAGACTGCGTCGCCACCTGACGTGGCAGCCCGCCCGGATCGTGGACGCCGCGGGCGGCGCGGTCGTGAGCGTGTCCGCGCTGCTGGTCGTGGTCTGGCTGATCGGCTCGTCGGTGGCCGGTTCGACGATGCCGACGGTCGCGCGCGAGGTACGCGGGTCGCAGGTGCTCGGCGGCGTGCAGAAGGTGCTCCCGCAAGGCGCCGACACGTGGTTCTCGTCGTTCAGCAACCTGCTCGACAGCAACGGCTTCCCGCAGGTCTTCAGCCCGTTCGTGCACGAGGACATCCCGCAGGTCCCGCCACCGGACCCGGCGCTGCTCAACTCGCCTGCCGTGCAGAGCACGCGCGACAGCATCGTGAAGATCGTCGGCACCGCCAAGAGTTGCGGCAAGGTCATCGAGGGCTCGGGCTTCGTGTTCGCGCAGAACCGCGTCATGACCAACGCGCACGTGGTCGGCGGCGTACGCAAGCCGACCGTGCAGATCGGCGGCGAGGGCAAGCAGTACGAGGCCGAAGTCGTGCTGTACGACTGGCGCCGCGACATCGCGGTCCTCGCGGTGCCCGGACTCAAGGCCAAGCCCCTGGAGTTCGAGCAGAAGGCGCCGCCGGGCTCGGACTCCCTGGTGATCGGCTTCCCGGAGAACGGCGCCTTCCACGTCGAGGCGGCGCGTGTGCGGGCGCAGATCAAGGCCGGCGGACCGGACATCTACAAGCGCGGAACAGTCAGCCGCGACGTCTACTCGCTGTACGCCAAGGTCCGCCAGGGCAACTCGGGCGGCCCGCTGATCTCCCCGGAAGGCAAGGTCTACGGCGTGATCTTCGCGAAGTCGCTGGACGACGACTCGACCGGATACGCGCTCACCGCCGAGGAGATCCGCGAGGACATCGCGGCGGGCATCCGCAACACCAAGCCCGTCGACACGCAAGGGTGCGCGCTGTAGCGGTACGCACCCGCCGACCGCCGACCGCCGACCGCCGACCGCCGACCGCCGACCGCCGACCGCCGACCCGCCCCGCGGGTCCGCGGCAGCACGCCCGCGACAGCAATCCGCAGCCGCAAGTCCGCACGCGCGGCTGCGTGGTCGCGGCCGTACGGTCGCCGTGGTGCGTCCGCGCAGGCGTGCATGTACGCCGCCTGGCGGCAGTGGTGTGCGGATGCCTGGGGCCGAGGCCTACCGGGCGCGTATCCGCAAAGAAAGCCAGCGCACGCGCCGGCGCAATATGGCGACCAGTCCCGCGAGATGCCCCGCGCGGTCGGGGGACGTCCAGTGGTACGTCCGGCTCATGTCCCGGCGCCTACCCAGGCGCTTCAGCGGATAACCGCGCGATGCCATGCGCACAGGATTTCACGGGTACGGCTCGTCCTGGTTTGTAGATAACTGCCAGGAATTCCCGCTCAGTTGATCGAGATGATCTAGTGCGGGTGGCGCCTGCCACACCGCCTCCGCCACCCACGGATCACCGTGTCCCGGTTCACCCCGAACCTTCACCCGACCGGAACGCCCCGCCCGGAACGCCCGACCGCCCGGAACGTCCGCCCGACCGGGAGACCCGATCGGAACACCCGACCGGACCCCGCCCGACCGGCGGCACCGGCACTCAGCGTTCCGGCTCCGGGTCCTTCAGCCAGTTCAGCAGTTCGTGCGTGAACGTGTCCGGGGCTTCTTCATGCGGGAAGTGCCCGACGCCGTCGAGCAGTCGCCAGCGGTACGGGGCTTCGACGTACCGCCCCGAACCGGCCGCCGTGCGCGGCAGGATGGCGGTGTCGAGCGCACCGTGCAGATGCAGGGTCGGCACCCCGACCGGTGTCTTCATGCGCGCGGCGTACTGCAGGCCGTCGGGGCGCGGCAGCGAGCGCATCAACCACCGGTAGTGCTCGGCGGCGCAGTGCGCGGTGCCCGGGATCAGCATCGCGCGCCGGTAGCGCTCGGCGACCGCGGCGTCCGGCCAGCCGGGCGCCGCCCACTCGCCCATGAGGTCCTCGACCATGGCCGCGTCGTCGCGCACGAGTTGCCGCTCGGGCACCCACGGGCGCTGGAACGAGAAGATGTGCCGGCTCGCGGCGATCTGGTGGCGGTCCGTCAGCAGCGCGGTGCGCAGGCGGCGCGGGTGCGGCATCGAGACGGCGACCAGGCGGCGTACGAGCTTGGGACGCAGCACCGCGGCGGTCCACGCGAGCGAGGCGCCGACGCCGTGCCCGGCGACGATCGCGTCCGGTTCGCCGAGCGAGCGGATGACGCCGGTGACGTCGAGAGCCAGGGTGATGGAGTCGTAGCCGCGCGGCGGGCGGTCACTGCCGCCGTACCCACGCAGGTCCATCGCGACCGCCCGGAACCCGGCGCGCGCGAGCGCCTCCATCTGGTGGCGCCACGTCCACCAGAACTCGGGGAAGCCGTGCAGCAGCAGGATGACCGGCCCCTCGCCGAGTTCGGCGATATGGAAGCGCGCACCGTTCGCCGAGATGTCCCGGTGTGTCCAGGGACCGTCGATATTGACCGCAGAGCTCTCGGGAACCGTCACGTCAGCAGACTTGCACACATCGCGGCGCGTCCGGTGGAGCCGTGCGCGCCCGGTAGGTCACATGTGTTCCACGGCCCCGTGCCGCCTCGCCGACCAGGCGCGCTGCCGCCGCGCGTCCCGGCGGATCAGCCGACGTTCTTGAGTGTCGCCACCGTCTCCTGCGTGGACCGGATAGTGCGCTGCGGCGGCCGGACCTTTTTGAACGACATGACGCCGAAAAGCCCCAGCAGGACCGCGAGCAGCAGGTAGGCGCCGCCGACGATCAGGAACGACCAGCCGAGTCCGAGTCCGAGCGCGTGGATGCCGTACGCGATCGCGACGCTCAGGAACGGGAACGCGAAGAACGCCAGGGCGCCCGCGACGATGAACGCCCCGCTTCCCTTGGCCGCGTGGACGACGTTGATCTTGATCTCGCTCTTGGCGAGCTCGATCTCGCTGCGGACCAGCGTGGACATGTCCCGCGTCGCGTCGGAGAACAGCTCGCCCAGGGACCGCTGGCTGTCGACGGGCACGTCCTGCGCGCGGGGCCTCTCGGTGCCTGACATGCTCTCTCCTCGTCGTGCTACCGGCGTGTAGCCCCGATCATGCCCTGCCCCGGCGCCCGCTATCCAGCGGGGCGCGGCGTACGGGTGTGACAGATGTGTCGCGTTTCGCCCGGCGTCAGTCGCCGGAGGTGCCGCCGAACCCCTTCGGCGCCTGTTTGAGCTTCGCGTCGTGGGCGCGGCGGGCGTCCTCCTGGTAGATGTCCGGGATGCCGTCGCCGTCGTCGTCGCGGTCCTCGGCGTCGATCAGCGCGCGGTACCGGTTGTTCCTTATCCGCAGCAGAACGGCGGCGCCGAGCGCGGCGAGCAGCGACCCGGTGAGCACGGCGGCCTTGGCCTGGTCGGTCATCCCGGGGTCGGTGTCGAACGCGAGTTCGCTGATGAGCAGCGAGACGGTGAACCCGACGCCCGCGAGCATCGCGAGGCCGAGGACGTCCGCCCAGGCGAGGTCCTCGTTGAGCTCCGCACGGGTGAACCGGGCGGCCAGATAGGTGCCGCCGAAGATGCCGATGGCCTTGCCCAATACCAGGCCGAGGACGATGCCGAGGGGCATGCGGTGGGTGAAGACGTCGCCGAGCGCGGTCGCCGACACCGCGACGCCGGCGGAGAAGAGCGCGAAGACGGGGACCGCGATGCCGGCCGAGATAGGGCGTACGACGTGTTCCAAGTGCTCGGCGGGCGACGCCTCCTCGTCCTTGTCCGGGAGCACGCGCATCAGCAGGCCCATCGCCACGCCCGCGACGGTGGCGTGCACGCCGCTCTCGTGCACGAGCACCCAGATGACCAGGGCGAGCGGCACGTAGAACCACCAGCCCCGTACCCGGTAGCGCTGCAGCAGATAGAAGACCACGAGCCCCGCGACGGCGACGCCCAGCGCCCAGAACTTGACCTGGTCGGTGTAGAAAACCGCGATGACCAGGATCGCGAGCAGGTCGTCGACGACGGCGAGTGTGAGCAGGAACGCGCGCAGCGCCGACGGCAGGTTGGTGCCGATGACCGCGAGCACCGCGAGGGCGAAGGCGATGTCCGTGGCGGTCGGGATGGCCCAGCCGTCGAGGTTGTCGCCGCCCGCGTTGACCGCGAAGTAGAAGAGCGCGGGCATCGCCATGCCGCAGACCGCCGCGATGACCGGCAGTGCGGCGGCCGAGGGCGAGCGCAGTTCGCCGACCACCAGTTCGCGCTTGAGTTCGATGCCCGCCACGAAGAAGAAGACGGCCAGCAGGCCGTCGGACGCCCACGATCCAAGCGAGAGGTTCAGGTGCAGGGACTCTGGGCCGAGGTGGTAGTTCTTGAGGTCCTCGTAGGAGTTGCTCCACCCGGAGTTCGCCCAGATGAGGGCCACGACCGCGGCGATCAGCAGGAGCGCGCCGCCGACCGTCTCGGTGCGCAGCGCGTCGGCGACGAAGTTCCGCTCTGCGAGGGTGGACGGCCGCCGAAGGAACGTACGGCGGAGGGCGGAACGCACGGATGGGCCTCCTGGTCGCGACGGCTCGCAGGCCTATACCGCACTGCGAATCGGACAAAACTGGTGGATACGTGACGTATCCCGCCGACCAGGCTTCCCGGCATGCCTCCTGGCGAGGGAGGCCCTTTGTACGTCGGGCGCCGATGCCGCCTCGCGTGCCGACGGCACCGCGCGGGCGGCTGGGGCCACGGTCGTTCGTCCGCACCGTGGGCAGCCCGAAAACAATCCCGAACGCCGTCAGTATATCGACAAGAGTTTCCCCTCAGGCCGATGATCGGCGCCGCGGAACCGGGCGGTGACGCTGGGGCCGTGACGCGGTGGCCGCGCCCGTCTCGCCTGGTGGCCGTGTCCGGTCGCTGTGCCCAGCCGCTGCACCCGGTCGCGGTGCCCGATCGCGGTGCCCGATCGCTGTGCCCCGGCCGGGTTTCCGGTCGAAGCTCCGAGCCGCGGCTTCGGATCACAGGCCCCAGAAGGCGCCTTGCAGGCCGACGCCGCGGAAGTACTCGGCGGCCTCGGCGGGTTCGCGACGGCGGTAGCCGGGGCCGAGGCGGCCGGCGTACCAGCCGCGTGCGAGCTTCCACAGGGTCGCGAGGTCCATGACGTACCCGCGCGTGTCGCCGGTCGCCTTCAACCACGCGTCGACGCAGAGCGGGCGGCAGAACAGCCGCTGGTTGCCGCATGTGCGGACGACGTCGTCCCACATGCGCGCGGTCGGTACCAGGAAGTGCGCGACGTGGTCGCCGGGCGGGGGCGCGTCGCGGTCGACCACCCAGGCCAGGGCCGCGCCGCAGCCGGGGCAGCGCGTCGAGACCAGGACTTCGGGTTCGCCGCCCACGAGGTGCGGGATCGCGAACGCGTCCCACGCGCAGCCGCCCCACCACAGGGTGCGCGAGCCCATCACGGAGAACCCGAGGGGGATCGAGGAGAACGGGTGCGCCATGGCGATCGTGCCGTCGGAGGCCAGGACGATGTGGCGCTGCTCGTGCAGCGTGCGCAGTCCCGCGCGTACGGCGCCCTGGTCGGTCGCGAAGCGCACGGCCAGTTCGGCGGGGGTCGGCGCGCGGCCTTTCGTGGCGAACGCGTCGTACACGGCGATCCGCAGCGCCTCGGTGTCCGGGGTCATGCCCGGCATTGTGCCCCGCCCGGGCGGGGAACGCCCGTGTTCCGGAGTACTTCTGGTGGTACGTCAGATCCGGAGCGCGGCACTCCGCCCCAGCTCGGGAAACCCCAGGCCGGCGGTCACGGCCGCGGGTCGAACGCCAGGATCACCCGGTCCTCGACCGGTTCATAGCCGATCTTCCGGTAGATGCTGTTGCTCGTCGGGTTCGCGAGATCGGTGAACAACAGGACCTCGTCCGCGCCGGCGGCGAGGGCGGCCTCGGTGCGCGCCGCGGTGACCGCGGCCCCGTAGCCCCGCCCCCGGTGCTCCGGAGGCGTGTATACCGGCCCGATGCGCGCGGCTCCCGCGACAGCGGGGGTCTGCCCTGCGACCGACACCACCGCGCCGTCGTGTTCCCAGAGCGTGTAGCCGCCGAAGGAGAGGCGGAGTTCGACCTGCGCGGCGGCGTTGCGCACCCCTGATTCCCCGGGAGTCGCCTCCGCTTGGAAGGCGTTGACGTGTGCGACGAGTGTCGCGGTGTCCTCCGGACCGGCGGCCCGGGCCAGGCCGGCGGGCGCGGGGGCGGGCGGCGTCAACGTGCCCAGCCGGAACAGTCGTTGGGCCTGCTTCACGCGCGGTGTCGTGCCGGTCCGAGCCGACCAGATCTCGGCGAAGGTGTCGGAGACGGCGGTACGCGCATTCACCGAAAGGGCCGCCGGGCCGACCACCTCGGCGAGCGCGTCCGCGAGCGGCGCGAGCGAGGCGTCGGGGGTGCGCGCGAGGAGGACGGGAAAGGGCGGCGTGTGTACGAACGCCCCTGCCACGGCCCCGGATTCGTCGGTCCACCAGCCGAAGCGCGGGGGTTCGGGAGCGAAGGCGTGCGGGCCGCGCTCGCGCAACGCGTGGAGGACCGTCAGGTTCTGGGTGTGGGTCACCGGATCGGCAAGCAGGAAGGCGTCGGCGGCGGTGTCGAAGGCGCCGAGGTCGTCGGTGAGAGTCCAGGCCATGGACCATCATCAAGGGATGAAAGGAAGCCGCGCGATTGTTTTTCCGTCGCCGGGAGCGGTGGTGCGCGGGTAGCGTCGCGAGCGCCGAAGGCGAGGGGAGACGCTGTGAGGGTCCGCCAGAGGGACCGCAACACGCCGGGGCCGGACAGTCCGTGGAACGAGATCATCCACAACCTGTGGATGGGCGGGCACTTCTACCGGTCGCCGTGGGGCGAGTACGAACCGGCCGTCGTACGCAACCAGTTCGACGTTGTCGTCAGCCTGTACGAGGCGGAGGGCCACGGCCCGGCCCCCGGTGTCGACCACCACTGCACGGTCATACCCGACGACCCGCTCAACCCCGCGCAGATCGCGGTGGTCGAGTCGATGGCGGCCCTCGTGCGCGGCGCACTGCGCGACGGCCGGCGTACGCTCGTCCGCTGCCACGCGGGCTACAACCGCTCGGGCCTGGTGGTCGCCCAGACCCTTGTCGAACTCGGCTACGACGCCCCGACCGCGATAAAGATCATCCGTGAGCGCCGTTCGCCGTTCGCCCTCAACAACGAGGTCTTCGTCGAGTACCTGGAGGCCGGCTTGAACGTGGCCCGCCTCCTCACCGGGCTCGACGCCCCGGCGTGACGGCCCGCGGGCGGCAGACGCGGACGGGCCCGGGCGGAGCAACTCCGCCCGGGCCCGCGGCCGTTCCCGGTGGCTGACGCACCGTCAGCCACCGATTTCCGTCAGTCCTCCGACGCGGCCGACGGCAGCTTGGTCTGGATCAAGTCCATAACCGACGCGTCGGTGAATCCGCTACGGCTGCGTCCCCCAGCTTTCGCTTTCTCGGAGTCGCCCCACTGACCTGCGTAAACACTGCTGTCGGGCATCTCGATGGCCCCTGTAACCAGCATCGGAGGCAGGGAGAATTGGGGCGCTGCGGGCACCTGCGGGTAGGACCCAAGGGCCTTGAGCGCCTGCTGGTACTCGCCGGTCTCATCCCAGTGACGGACCCGCCGCATCAGCGATGCGTACGCTCGACCGCCAAGCCGCGCGTCCTTGTTGTAGTCCATCCACACCCGCCCCGTACGGACCTTCTCAAGCAGTACCTCGAAGGCGCCACGGACGTCCTTCCACTTCTGCGTGTTCGAGACGATTGGGGAGACCTTCTCCCACATCTCGTCAGTCAGCTCAGCCGGCACCGCCGTGCCGGTGTCCCAGTGCCACTTCGAGATCGGATCGAAGTTCCCCCTCCGGTGGACCTTCGCGCGCCCCGTGACCTGCACCCGGATGTCGAGCATCTCAATGAGGTCGAGCTGTTCGCGCTTGGTCAGCTTGCCGATCTTCGTGCGCAACTTGTCCGCAGCCGCAAGCACCTGAAGGGCTCGCTCCTCCTCGCACTCGACGTCGGCGATCCAAGACTCAACCCGCCCGCGCTCTTGGAGAAGTTCGGCCTCTTCGGTCTTGTAGCGCTCCTTCAGCTCTGCGATCTCTTCGCGCATCTCCGTCGCGAACTCGTCGTCATCGTCGTCCTCGACGACTGCCACGAGGCGGGCGATGGCCTTCTTCCGGGTCTTGCGCTTCTTCTCCAGCGTCTCGTCGATCTCGGCCAGCCGTCGCCGGTACGACTCCAGGCGGCTCGGGGTGGTCCCAAGGGCGTCCTTGATGAGGCTGTGGAGCCTGTCCCGGTCCTTTACGGCGTTGGTCACCTCGATCATTACGGCGGCCTCGACGTCGTCCGCGTACAGCGACTGGCAGTCGTGGCCGGCGCCGTCTCGAACCTTCTGGCACCGGTACTTGCGGGTGCCGGTTCGGTTGTCGATGCCGCCGACCATGCCAGCCCCGCAGAGGCTGACCAGGCGCGTCGAGAGGGGGTAGTCGTTCGACGCGCTCTTGATCTTCGCCGTACGCGCAAGCGCCTCCAGTGCCAGCAGAGAGCGTTCGGGACTGATGATCTCAGGCAGCGTGAGAACGTGGACCTGTTCGTTCTCGGTGCCGCCAGCGAAGGTGAACTCGACGACACGACCAAGAGCCCTCTTGAGTGGCCCGACGATGAGGTTGCCATCCCACAGGTTTCCCTTGCGGGTTCGGTAGTGCACGTTCAGCCGCTTGGCTACTTCCGTTCGGGTCGGGGTCTCGGGGGAGTCGACCAGGAACTCGACCATCCGCTCGATGACCACGGCCTCAAGCGGGTTGATCACGACCTCTCCCGTCTCGGGGTCGATCATGTAGCCGTAGGGGATGCCGCCGTGCGGCCAACCACCAGCCATGACCTTCTGAATGCGGCCACTCATCGTCCGCTCCAGGATCAGCGCGTGTTCCATCTCCGCCATGTAGGCCAGGAGCGCCAGCATCACGCCGAACATGTCATTGTCGGAGTCGAGGCGGCCGTCCGCAGTAACTATGCGCACCGTGCGGCCCGGCTCCACCTCGATGTCATGGGTGTCGTACACCCATCGGTGGATGTTCTTCATCGTGCGACCGATGCGGTCCAGCCTGGCGAAGATGGTCAGGTCGATCTTCTTCGCAGCAATGTCCCGGTTCATCCGGTCCAAGTCGTCGCGCTGTGCGAGCTTCCCGGAAATGCCACCGTCGACGTAGACGTCCACGACAACGTACTTGCCGACCCCGAGCATCAGGTCCAGCCACCGCCGGCACAACTCCTCCTGACCCTCAAGGCCGAACCCGTCGAGCTGCTTTGACGTGCTCACGCGCAAGTAGATGGCTACGCGGATGAGTTGGCGGTTCGTGTAGCCAGGCAGCGCGGCCTTGTTCATGCGTGTCCCCTTGTCCCCGAAAACGCGCAGGGGCACTCCAGCGGAGTGCCCCTGCGAGAGATGATCAGCTTACGAAAGTGTGCTTTTTGCATCAATAGGATGATTGGACCGAACTGCTACTCGTCGTCGTCCTCGTCATCCGAGAGGAGGCGGAGCAACAGCGAAGCGAAGCGTGCGCGTTTATCGCTGGTCCACTGCACTTCGCGCCACTCGGACTGCACTTGCGGGTACTGCTCGCTCAAGTGGCAACTCGCCCACTCGCGGTGGAGGCCGCGTCTCCCGTTTCCGCTTGGCTGGACTCGTACTTCGGCGGCTCGATCGTGCAGATGCCGGCGTGGAAGAAGAAGAGGCAGCGTTCCGCGGCTTGCAGGTGTTTGCCGGCCTCGACCAGCCGCGTGTCCTCGCGGTGCTCGGCGTACGGCATGGTCCTCAAGCGATCGACTACGTCTGCGACTTGGTGGTGCCAGCGCATCACGTCACGCTTGGCCCACTTCGTTCGCCACGCCCTCTTCGCGCCCCGCTGGCGGTTCGTGGGCGCGCTCTGCTTCTGCCCCTTGACTCCGAGCACCCACCCCCAGCCGTTGGCGATGGCCTGCTCTCGGGGTGTCTCGTCGGGGATGTCGATGGTCACGGGTGCTGGGCTCCTTCAGTGGGCTGCGGGCGCAACACAAGCGGCGCAGACGGCGAGGACAACGATGGTCACCGAGGCGTATACGGCGAGGAGAGCGAGGACTTCACGCGACAGCGGAGGTCACCTCCTCCAATTGCGAGACGTGGTAGATCTCGGTCCCGCACGCGTGCTTGAGGAAGTCCAAGCGGTCGTACATCTGGTACGCCTCGCGGCCGATGCCGAGGTCCATGTGGAAGACGCGCTTCGGGCGGCGGCCGTGTAGGGCGTACGCGCCGAGTCGCGAGATGATCTGATTCGGCTTGAACAGCTCTCGGTACTGCCACGCCTGGTGGAGGGCGTAGACGATCAGGAGGTCGTCTTCGTCGATCGGTCGCTGCACAGCTATGCCTCCGAGGTCCGTGGATCCAATTAGCACACTCGCACCCGCTTTTCGTAGGAGCTGCGGCTTTCCGACGTCAGGTGCCACGTGCCGTACTCGCACTCGTAGTGGCGGCTCTCCATGTGCATGCCTCGCCGGGTGCCCTGCGCGTCAGCGCGGCGGGTCCGCTTGGCTTGGGCTCGGCCAAGCGCCTTCTTCGCCTCGTGTTCGCAGGCAAATCCGCGCTTGTTCCCGCAGTCGCAGGGCCGCCAGTCGACGACCTTGTTACGACTCACCGTGCAGTCCTCCGGTCTCTCCCCCGGTCTTGTCTGTGGCCTTCTTCTTGCGGTGAGGGTCGTCCTTGACGAACTTCTCGCAGTCGCACGTGGGTTCATGGCACTTGCCTCGACTGGACGCGACGATCGAGTGGTCGAAGGGCGGATGCCCGCAGTCGGGGTTGTAGCAGTAGCCAGGCCAGCCGGCCTTCCCGGTGTGATTGGCGAGGATCACCCCAGACGACGTCATGGGGATGAGGCGGCCGGTGCCGCCAAGGGACACCTTCTTGGCGAACGCTTCCGCCTCTGCGATGGAGCCGAAAGGACCCATGTTGAGCCCCTTCGACCCGTTCGAGAACGTGTGGGTCATTACCCACAGGTCCCGCATCTGGATGATGTGCGCAGCCTCCTTGAACATCGCCTTCGCGAGCTGCTCCGCGGACGTAAACGTCGGGTCTTCGAGGAGGTCGACGAGCCGCTGGACCTCATGCGCTCGGGGCGTGAGCCTCAAGCCGGATCCTCCTCGCCGAAGCAGTCCTCGCAGGAGCTGCGTGCCTGCTGTTCGTGGTCCGGGCACATCTCCTCGACGTAGATGAGATCGGCCCAGTAGCCGTCGTCCTCGGCCTTGTACTCGTCAGCCTTCGCCTCAGCCTCTTCGCGGCTGTCGAAGACGTCGGTGCACCCTTCGTCGCTGAAGACTCCGAACTTAGGCATCGCTGGCCGCCACTAGTTCCGGGAAGGCTCGTCCCACCTGCCCCGTCGCCCAGTCCCGCATGGCCTTGGCCTCGACCTCGGTGAGGTCGTCACCCCACCCCTCAAGCCCGCCGCTCCCTCGGTAGTACAGCTCCTCCCTAACCGCGGCGAGCACCTTGGCGCGGCTCAGGTCCGGCATGCCCTCGTCGGTGTCGTGGTAGCGGAATGCCGACGCCAACACGCTGGCCAACTCGCCGAGACCCATGCGGTGCGTCACTCGCAGGTCGAATCGGAGCCGACCATCCCTGCTCATGGTTGCCTTCATTGGTCATCTCCCATCGGTCAAATTTGCACACCTACTGCGAAGAAGCGGGGCCTCGGCCCCGACGTCAGTCACATTAGCACACCGTCGGCGACATGAGCCCGGTTGTCGTGAGGATGGTCGCCCCGACCACCTTGCGGTGCAGATCCTCGACGGTCCCGTCATTGACCAGGACGTGATCGAACGGCCAGTCGTCCAAGGCCGTCTCGGACTCATGCGGCATCACTCCGACACCCGGCCGCTCGATGCGGATCAGCAGGCCGCCGCGGTCGGCGATGGCCTGCGCCTCGTTGGGAAAACGGACGTCGCTGATGACCACGGCCGGCTCTTCGGCGATGTCGCGGAACAGGGCGTCGATCCAGATGTCCTGGCCCAGAATTCGCCTGCCCGCCTCGGTGCCCGCGCGCTGGAGAAGCACCCGCACCTCCGGGTACCAAGTCTTCGCGTAGTCCCACCCGCGGCGCGCGACGACCGTGGACAGGCGCATCGGCTGGCCTCCACGCGTGCTCGGGACCATGGGATCCAGCGCACAGACGAAGTCCTTCACCTTGTCGGCGAACGCCACCTGGCGCCAGCCACCGGCCACCAGCGCCTTCGCGGCCTCGTCCTTGCCCGAGCGGGCGTATCCGCTGAGTCCGATCAGGAAGTCGTTCACTCGTTGTCCCTCCACCTTCGATCGTCAGGTCCCCGCTCGCTGGCGGGAATGTTGGGGTCCGCGGTCGAGGCCACGGCCACGTCGTACGCGACCGCCGCAGCATGCGTCATGCACGCGAAGTGCTGGATCTCCTCGGCGCTGTCCACGAAGTAGAGGACAGCCCCCTCTCCGCACATTCCGCACTTGGCTGGCGGCAGCCCGGAGTCGTCGTTCTCGACCAGGCCGACGCGCCCTTCACCCGTGCCGTAGCCTCCGCGCAGGCGTTGTGCTCGATTCATACCGCTCACTCCTTCACCCGGTCGCGTCCTCGTCGCCAGGGTAGATGGGCATGATCAGGTCGGCTGCGTAGATGCGGCCCTGACGCCAGGCGTACCGACGGTGCGGCGTGGTGAATTCCTCGGGCACCTCGGGCTGCGCCTGGCGGATCTTCTCGGCGCAGTCGCGCTGTACGGCCCGGATCAGGTCGTCGATCTCGCGCTTGGCCTCGTCGTACTCGTCGCCGTACAGGCCGCACAGCATGTCGGCCACCTGCACACCCGTGGTGGGCGCCCAGCGGGGTCCGTTCTTGGTGTGCTCCCAGCCGTCTACTTCGCGTGCCATCTTGCTGTCCATCCTTCGCCGCTCGGGTGGGTGTTCTGCGTCAGGGGGGTGGGTGCCGGGGGCTCGAACCCCGGTGCCGGCCGGTCACCCTTGAGAAGCGGCTTGGTCATCCGCCGAGAGGAGCACTGAACAGCTCCCACCCGTATGCGACTTCGGGGCATGTGACGGTGAGGACGGCGGTCATTCCGGCTCGGTCGTGCCGGCCGGGGGCCTCGGTCACATGCCCGCCGCAGTCGACTGCAAGCCGCTCGGGCATGGCCCTTGCCTGCGCCTCGGTCGAGAAGACTCGGACCGCTTCGTCGGGCTGGTACTCGACACCGACGAGCACCCACACGCCGCATTCGCGGTTGCCCATGGTTCGGCAGTCCCAGCCGGTTTCGTCCTCGTCGACGCGTCCGTCGTTGTTGTCGTCGCCGGGGAGGACGCCCTCTCCGGAGGCGACGGAGTACGGCTTGGGGTCGGGCTCAGCGGTGCTGACGTGCACTGCACCGACGGCTGCGAGACCCAGGGCCAGGCCGGCACCGATCATGGCCACGGCCGCACGCTTGAGGTTCTTCATGGTCGTCTCCTCTTGGGGTGGGCGGCCGAGGCGTGGTTCGCACGCCTCGGCCGATCCAATTAGCACACGTGGCTGTAGATGCTGATGCGGTGCAGGAGTTCGGCGACTTCCGCTTCGGCCGCCTCCATCTCCTTGCGCGCCTTGCTGGCCTTGTCCGTCCAGCTCTCCATCTGGTGCTCCAGATAGAGGAGTTCGCTGGCCTTGGACCAGTCGGGGTGGTCCTTCTCGAACATGTCCAGGGCGACCTTGGCGATCTCCCTCAGGCGGTCCCGGGTCTTGGCTTTGTAGTCCAATTCAGAGCCCGCGCTGTTGCGGTACGTGCCGCCGTAGGGCTCCGACCCCATCTCCCAGCGGTACTCCTCGCCCCGCCAGTCCTTGGTCCCGGCCGGCATCCGCCGAAACGCGGTTGGGGCTATCTCGTACTGCCGTCCGCGGATCGAAACGAATCCCTTGTCCTCACCGAAGGGGCTCCGGGTCGTCCCGACCGTTACGCAGTGCTTGAACACTTCGCGGTTGGAGCCGTCCAACCGCGACTCTGTTGTCCGCAGGGCCGCGCGGACCTGCACGAACACCGAACCCTCGGGAAGCTTGTACTCGAACCAATCGCGGTCGTTGTTCATTGCGACTCCTCCTGTTTTATGTGTGTCCTGGTCAGCTGAGCAGTTCGCGGGCGCATCGCCGTGCCTGCGTAAGGGTGCGGATCCCGGTCCACTTCCAGTTCTTCTGAACGAGCGGCCCGGCCGGCGAGAAGCAGACGATCTCCCCGGTCTCGCGGTGCCACTCAATGCGCTTGTAGAGGCGCAGGGTGTACCGGGATGCGGTTCGGTCGGCGACGAACGTGTAGCCGGTCTTGGTCTCGGCGTAGTGGACCGGATGCCCGGTCTTGAGCGTCATCTGCCGGGGCTGCCCAGCGAGCAGCATCTCCGTCAGGTCCACGGCTGCATCGCGCTGGGGCTCGTCGATGTAGCGCCCGATGTAGGCCAGCCGCTCGACCGCTTCGCGCGCTATGCCGTCGAGTCCTTCGGGAACGCCGGTCTCGGACAGCAGCTCAGCCAGGTTCAGGATGTCGACGGGCATCAAGGCGCCGCCGAGGTAATCGCTAACGGTGATCTCAAGGTTCTTCATGCCGCCCACAGGGCTCCTCCTCGTAATGTCATCGGCCAATTCAGTCCAATTAGCACATCGGGTTCTGGCTTAGGCCGCTCAGCCGTAGACCAGTGCACCGAAGATGGCCATCTGCACGATGGCGTCGGCCGCACCTGCGTCGACCATGCAGACGTCGATGCCCTCGGCCTCGTCGCGGTCGATCCAGGACTGCACGATGTACCTGTGGTACTCCTCGCACACGAAGTCCTGGTCGAGGTCGAGCAGCTTGGCGTACGCCTGCCGAATGTCGTCGGCGTTGAGGTAGTGGACGGCCTCCACCTCCCGCCCCTCGTTGAACGGCGGGTAGAGCGGGTGGGGTTCGATCCCCTCAACGATCGTCCACGTCTTGCCTTCCGGCAGGCCGGCGAACTCCGCGTCGTTCGGCGTGATCGCCCAGTAGGTGATGCCGCCTTCGGCCGCAATGTCGACGATGTCCTGTACGCGCTCGTCGTTCACGTACTTCTTGATCTGGTCAGCGGTGGGCATGAACTCTCCTTGGTGTCAGGCTGGCTCGTTCAGCGCCGGGCGCCTATCTCCGGACAGACCTCCCTTCGGGAGGTTTCGCCTTGTCAGTTGGGGAAGCGGCTGCCGTACGTACTCAGGGCCTCAACCCACTGTTCACCATCAGGCCAGTGGCCCACCGTGACCTCGCCGTCTGCATTCAGGTCGATGGACACGAGCTGGATGTCGGGGTCGTCAGCCCGCTCGACATAGATTCCGGTCTCTTCGGCTTCGACCTCCGCGAGCACGTGGCCATCTGAGTTCTTGATCAAGTACTTCACGTCTGCTCTCCCGTCGCCGCGCTTGGGAACTCCGGCATCGCCTCGTAGACCTCGAACGGGCCGCCGCAGGTGAAGCAGCCTTCGCCGTCCGCGAAGTCGCCAACCAGGGCGCCCAGGGACTCGCCGTGGTAGACACCGAACTCGTACTCCTGGGTGACCCACCCGGTAGCGACCTCGACGGAAAACACGTCGCCACACGGAGTGCAGCCGAAGAACTGGGCCTGAAGAATCGCCTCATCAAGTGGCCTGGTCATGTGCCTAGCTCTCCAGACGCATAACGGAGTAAATGAGCCCCAGGTCATAGGAGGTATCGCGCCCCGGCGTGTCCCCGTGCACGCATCCGGTCCCATCGGGATCGGTCGGCCAGTCCGCGGTTCGTGACCCGAACTCGCTTGGGTGTGCTGCCAGCCACGCCAGTTCGGCAACCGTGTCCGTGTACTCGTACTGGTTCACGTCATCCCAGGAGTAGACGGCCTCGTCTTCGGCGCGCTTGCGCTCCTCCGCCAGGTACTCCCACGCCTCGGCCGGCGTCTCGAAGATTGCTGGCTCGTCGTCCATCGGGAGATAGCCCGGGACGTTGATCGTTGCGACGTACACCTCTGCCCTTCGGTACGCTCGTCGGGCGGCCCGCCTCACCTCACTTGAGGCGGGCCGCTCATGCTGTCGGGTCAGGCGTTGCAGAAGACGAAGACGCCTTCGGGCGCCTCGGCCGACCAGTAGGCATTGATGAACAGGTCGTTCGTGTAGGAATCCCAATCGATGTAGTCCCACGGCCACTCGCTCAGGTCCCCGGCGCCAGACTGTTCGATCGCGAATTCCTTCTCGCTTGCGTGCTCGCCCATGTAGGCGTCCATGAACTCTTCGATCAGGTCCGGGTCGTCGATCTCGTAACCGCTGTGCCCCTTGAAGGCGGCGAGCGCGAGCGGGCTCTTTCCTTCGTCCTCGACGCGTCCGATCAGTTCCGCGATGGCTTGCGCCCCGGACGGGGAGGTCTCGCCCTCAAGCAGGCCGCCGAACCCCTCGCTGTTGAAGCACCACAGTTCCTCGTGCTCCGCCAGTTCGCGAGACTTCGGCGCGCCGAAGTGCTCGGCGTGAATCTCTTCGATAGTCACGTCCTCCGCGGAGTCGGCGGAGTACCACTCGCCGACAAGGCGGCCGTTGTTGTAGCAGGCCACGCACCCAATCCAGACCTGCGGATCGAGAGTCTTCCGGCCAAGCGCGATCATACGTCTCCTCTGGATTCGAGCAGGCTGGCTCGTCAGCGCCGGGAGCCAATTCCCGGTCGGACCTCCTTTCGGAGGTTTCGCCATGGCTACTTGCCTTGCTGGACTTCTTCGATCAGGGCGATCATCCAGTCCAAGAACGCGTATTCGCGGGGGCTCGGCGTGCGCACCTCCTCAGGCGGGAGCATTTCGATGGGAAGACTGAAGATGAGTCGAGTGGCGCACCTGCTCAATTCACACATCAAGTCCCACGTAGGGCTCTCGCAGACGCCCTCCTCATGGTCGTCACGCCACCCGTCGACGTCACGAACGATCACCAGAAGTTCGCGTACACGGTTCTGAATTTCTTCCATGGGACTAGTCCACTTCTTCGAGGTCTTGGAGTTCTTCTGCTACTTCCTCAAGGAACATCTCGGTAGCGTCCTTGACGGCTTGGAGGGCGCTTTCGCCGTACCCCTGAATCAGGTGCATGAGGTTGCAAAGCAGGTCTCCGGCGGCTTCCAAGACCTCCCCGTCACTGAACGGGTCGAATGCGTAATACCGGGTTTCACCATGGAACGACCCCACCGCCGTCAGCGCCCATGCAGCGCGGTCACCATTGGTCGGGTCGCTCATGCTGCGATCACGTCCTGGACGTATTCGGCGATTTCGGCGCGCGTCATGACGTGGTCCCTGCTGAAGGGGCCTTCGTCCTCGACGAAATGCAGGTCGCCGGGCTCGTCGACGAGCGAATGGCCGTCAAGCCACCTGGTCGCCGCGTCCGCGTGGCCCGCAAGCGCCAGGACCCGGGCGATCTTGTCCGCCTCGCCACAGCAGAAGGAGGGTCCAACCTGGGTGGCAGTCATGCTGTCGCTGAACACCTCAGCCATGGCGGCGATGGCGTCGGTCAGTTCGCGGTACTGGATCACGACCGTCGGGGCGATGGGCTCGCCGTACGACGGGATGGCCTTGGGCTTACGGAACTTGCGGAACAGCTTCACTGGAAACCCTCGTGTTCTTGACTAGTGAATAGGGGCGAGCGCGGGGTGATGGTCATTCCCGGACCATCACCCCGCCCAGAGCGGTTAGACCGCGAAGAGTTCGAGCTGATTCGGGTTGTAGCCCAGGACGTGCCAGCGGTAGATCTCACGCGCCAGCGCATCGAAGTAGGTGTCGCGCGCTTCGGCGTAGATGCGCTCCACTCGGGAATACAGGACGTTCCCGTTCGCCTCTGACCCGAGGAGTTCGCCTAGGTCATTGCTCGCGAGGCGAACGATCGTCTCGCCCTCTTCCGAAGTGTCGGCGTCGTATTCGCACTGAGCGTCCGCCACCGCCTGTAGAACGCTTTCTTGGAACCGCTCATACTCCCGCTCGCAGTAGTCCGAGTCGTTGAGGAGCGGATAGTCCACCAAGCTGTCTTGCAGCATGGCCGCTTCGACGAACGCAGGGGTGAACGCGCGTTCCATGGCGTCGGCCGAGAATTTTTCGAGAGACCGGCGGTAGAACAGGTCTTGGTCGTCCTCGTCAATCCAGGGGTTCTCCCGAAGGACGATCGTCAAGTCGCGCTGGATCAACTCATCGCGGGCGTCGTCAAGGTGAAAGTCGCAGTAGTTTCCGCGAGTCTCACCATCGAACATCGCGATGTGCTCGGCGTCGTCCTCGCACCAATCCCACTCGCAAGACTTCTCGCCGGTCATGTACACCTGCACGTAGATCGCGCTGCCTCCGGCGATCACGTGCTCATCCGACACGTCGGTGTCGTCGCGCCCCTCGTCGGCCTTGGCTCGGATCAGGTCAAGCGCGACGTGGTAGTTCGACTCGTCGACCAGGTCATCGCCGTACGGCCACCACGAGAACATTGCGCCGTGGCTGGCGTGAAGGTCGTTGCTGTATGGGTTCCTCAGCGCCTCGGCGGCAATCGCTTCGAGACGGTCACGGTCAAGCTCCACGTCAGAACCTCCAGAGCTGGTTGTCCGTGCCCTGTTGGTCCGCCCAGACGTCGACGAGGATCGCCATCTTGTTGATGGCCTCCTCCTCGGTCGTCGCGGTAACCAACTTGCCGTCCGGCGACTCGACTTCGAGCCACGCGCGAATCTCCTCGCCGGTCCAGCACTCGGTCACGACGTCCCAACCGGGGTCGGCGTAGTTCTTTATCGCGTGCATCTGCACGGCTTCGACCAAGTGGTCCATGTGTCCCTTCCGTTCGAGCAAGCTGGCTCGTCAGCGCCGGGAGCTAATCCCCGGTCGGACCTCCCTTCGGGAGGTTTCGCCATGTCATTTGGTCCAATTAGCACACCAACGTCCGACGAAAGTGCATTTGCAGGGCCCAAGGCTTGTTCTGGCGCAGGCCCTTGTTGATGAGTGCCTGCACCTGGCCCGCGTGGATCGAGCCGTCGGTCTTGACCAGGGAGACGCCCTTGACCGGCTTCACGCGGCGGCACGTCTTGCACGTGATCTCGATCGGGCGGCCGGACGCCAGGTGGTTGATGCCCATCAATCCCGTCCGGCCGCACGCCGTGCGGTTGGGGCGCGTGTAGCTGTGCCCCCCGACGAAGCGGTGGGTCGTCTCGCTGACACCGAAGGTCGCGACGTACTGGGCCTTGGCGGTCATGTTCTCTCTCCTTGGCTAAACTAGCACACGTGCGGCTTAAGTGAAATTAGCACACTGGGTCAGACGAGGGGAAGGGTGACCACGGCGACAACCTGAAGCGTGACCCCGGGCTCCGGGGTGTAGTCCACGCTGATCGACTCGCCGATGAACCAGGAGGCATCCCCGCACACGTACTGGGGCCCGTACGAGAGCTGTCCGGCCCACGCGGACACGAATTCCTCTTCGCTCCACAGTTCCTCGCTGGTCTCCACTCCGTCGACCGTGACGAGGGAGACGCGGAAACCGAATTCGTAGTGCCACCGACGGCCGACGATTCGCTTCCGCTTGCACTCGTCGAACCAGAGGGTGACCCCACCGCAGTAGATGCACGGGTCGGAGGTGAAACCGTTGGTAAAGCAGGTGTCCAGGCATTCCGCGCAGCGCGCAGTGCCGGCCGACGTGCGTATGTTCATGACGGCCCTTCGTTGTCGTCGTTTCGGTCGACCGGACGGGTTGCCGGGACCTTGCCCCCCGCTTGGCTGTGATGCCGTGTCCGCACCCCTCGCAGGGCCGGATGGGGGTGGTGGTCGGCCCCCCTTGCGGGGGGCCTACTACCGTGGTTGCGCACTAGGTGCGCGCCCCCTCGTGCTAGGAGGGGATGAGGGATACCGGGCGAAAGCTTTCCCGCCCTGCCACCCGGGGGAATCGGATGGTCTTTCCCGCTCTTTGGCGGCCTACTCGATATGAAGTTGTTGGAGTTCTAGCAAACCCTCGGGACTAGCTCCGGATTCACTCGGCCCGCCATTTTCCCCTTCCGTTCCGGATCCGGTTTCCCGGTTCCGTCCTTTCCGTTCGATCCGGTTTTACCGGACCATCCGGAAGGATGGCGAGCCCCGGCCGCAGCATTCACGCACGATTCCCTGGCTTAAAGCCGCTCACTCGGGCACCCGAGTTCGCCCCCAGCCGCGCCTATCCCAAATGGGACGGTTCACAGCCTGACCAGGACCATACGGGGCGCATTCCTGCGCCTATCGCGTTGGCTGTACTCCTAAGGCTTCGGTCCCTGGATCCGCCCACGTCGGCCCATCATCGGTGAGATGCCCCACCTAGAGCCTCCGTCGACTTCACGGAGTGCCGTCCCCTGCTACCAGCCCACTCCGGACTGGCCTTGTGCAGGCATGGGTGCAATCAGCGCACCCCACCGAGAGCTGCACCGATGCAGCGGAGGACCGCGAGGCTCCCACCGGAGTGGACTGCGGACACCCTGGGCGATGCCCACCATAGCGGACTCGCGCCGCTTGTGCAATTTGCACACACGGCCCGCAAGACTCGCGGTTACATGCGGCTTGACCTGCACGAATTCGCGAACTGCCTTCATCGTGATCACCTCCCCTCCGCTTGATTTCTGCGCCTCAGACGCTAGCAGGCTTTCGATGCTGTGTGCAAATTGCACTTCGCTTGGCTTGGTTCCCATCTGCCGGTTACTTCCCTACGCATCGTGCGATCACTGGGAGTTGAGTCCGGCGGGTACCGCTTGCCTAGCGGCTCCGACCTTACCCGTGTGGGTTGTCGGTGTGCAAGTTGGCCCGCATCTGGCCTGCCCTTCCGTCCGTTGGTTGACCTTACGCCGAGAACACTAGGCCAATTTGCACACCGTGTCCAATCGCGCAGGTCAGAGGCTGTTTCCGATGCCCCGGAAAGGGCCCTAAGCGGCTGCCTGAGCGGCTAGCAGGCGTGCCGTAGGCCGTTGGTCCGGGCCCTTGCCCTCGGCCCCAAGGGAAGACGCGCGCGGAGGGTAGTGGTTGCGGTGGACGCCTGTCCATAGGGGGTGGGGGTATGACCCCTCGGCCGGCCTTTTGCGGATCGCCCAGTCTTAGCGGCCAAGATCGCGCCACGGTTTCAGGGGCGATCCGCAGGGGGCAACGTCGCCTTCAGCCTCGCCGGGCCTGCCGGTCGGCTGGGATTCGCGTGTCCACGTTTCTGCCCTGAGGGGCGCTAGTCGTCCCCACAATGAAGGCATGACGCTTCCCGAGTGGCACTCGACGGACAAGGAACTGATCATCGCGCGAGGGCGGATGAAGTTCTGGCACAACGTGATGCACGAGGCCGACGACGCTGGCTCCATCCCTATCGAAGGTGTGTCTGAGCCCGAGATGCGGGCAAGTGCCTGGGAGGCGGAGGTCGCATTCGCCTCGCGATTCATGGAGCTTTACGCAGCAGAGGGCGCCGGCAAAAGTGCGCCAGATAGCTAGCTGACCTTCCGAAGGGCGACAGTGGGCCGTGCAGGTAGTCTCGCCGAGGTGACCGAAGACCGAGACGAGGAGCGACGGGCATTTGGCGCGCGTGTTGCGCAACTGCGCAAGCGACGCGGACTGAAGCAGGACGAGCTAGCCGAGGCCATCGGCCGCACGGCTAGCTGGGTATCCCAAGTCGAGCGAGGCGTCCAGCCGGTCCAGCGCGTTGGCGTGCTCCGACTCCTTGCCGATGGACTCGGCGTCTCAGTCTCGGCCCTCTATCCGGAGGGGGAGACCTCGGACATCGCCGGCCTTCGCAATACGGCGGACGAAGTCCGTTCCCTTGCCCAGGCCGCGGGTTTCGAGGAGTTCAGTGCCGCCCTCGACCGGCTGATTCCGCGCCTGGAGCACATCGCGCAGGTCGCCGAGGACATGGCGGCCTTTGCCGGTACGCCGGTCATTTCCCGACCGGAGCGCACCCCCGGAGCGTTGCGGGATGCAGTGGCGAAGATCGTGCCGCATCGGCTGGCCGAGTTGCAGAACGACCAGACCAGGGCGGTCGCCCAAGCCTTGGAGGCGAACAGCCTGAGGCCCCTTCACACGTTCGTGCTGAAGTGGGCAGTCGTGATCGAAATCGAACGGTTCCCGGAGACGGCTCGACGCTTCCACTTCGCTGAACGAGTCGAGCTCGCGAGCAAGGACCCCGAGGTGCGAGCCCGAGGCCGACGAGTCTCGGCCGAGATCTTGGGCCAGGCCCAAGCAGCTCTTGGCAACTGAGGAGACCTGCATACGTGGGCGGCTACGCCGCCCCAGAGAGCTAGCCGGCTTCGCTCTGCGGCGCCCGTCAGGGCGCCCCTGTGCCCTCCATCTGTCTCGCCGCTGCCTCTTCGCTTCGTGGCCGCCGTCAGGCGGCCCTGCGGCTTGCCCCAAGTGGATTTGTGAGCCACGTCACACGAGAAGCGCCCTGACTTTCCAAGATCATTTTGCATCTCTATAAGTACAAGTAGAAGTGGAAGTGCAGGCCAGAAGGCTTGAGGCCCTGGCGGGCCTCGCTGGATGAAGCCCCTACTACTTGAGGCTTGAGGCCCTGGCGGGCCTCGCTAGCCCAAGCCCCTCACGTCTTGTCTAAGTACAAGAACTTCCCTCGGGTTGACCGCTTCGAGCAGCTACCTGTCCAGGTAGGACGTCACCGAGGGCGCTACCTCCAGTCTGGCGGTGATCTGATGCCGGGCTGGGAGGGTTCCGACAGGCGTCTGCGCCTGCCTAAGGACTGGGCCAAGATCCGTGTCCGAGTGCTACGGCGAGACGGAGGACAGTGCACCGCGCTAGACCAAGCGGGTGCACGCTGCGTCGAGCCGGCAACGGACGTAGACCACATCGTCGCTGGTGACGACCATCGAGAAGCCAACCTTCGATCGCTCTGCGGGTGGCATCACCAGCGCAAGTCGTCCCGAGAAGGTGCGGCGGCCCAAGCCGCCAAGCGTCGCCGAATCGAGCGGCGGTTCCGTCGAGGCGAGGCCCATCCGGGCCTGCTGTAGAGATTGGCGCTCCGAGCTTTCCGCCTTGTTGAGCGCCAGGCGCCCCAGGCCCCCTCCTGGCGCGGCGCCCTGCCCCTGGATGCCAGGCCCAGGGGCCTGACTTCTTTCTTGAAGGAGGTGACCGGTGGGTGCTCGTGGCCCCGTCCCGAACCGCGAGGAAGACCTAGCTCGCCCCCGGTCCCGCAAGGGATCGGACGAGCAGGAGACCAAGCGCGGTCTCATGCGATCCGTGCGTGTTCCGCGTGCCGACCCCGATTGGCACCCGATCGCCAAGCAGCTCTACGAGTCGCTGAAAAAGAGCGGTCAGGCCGACTTCTACCAGCAGTCCGACTGGGCTCTGGCGTACGCGCTGTGCGACGACCTCTCGCACTACAAGAAGTCGGCGAAGCGCTCCTCGCAGATGGCACAGACCTTGTACTCCGCACTCGGCAACCTCCTGGTGACCGAAGGCGACCGACGCCGCGTGCGCATCGAACTTCAGGAGCCCGAGCCGGACACGACGCCGGCCTCCGTTCTTGCCATCGCCGACTACAAGCGAGACCTCGGGCTGGACTGACCCCGGGGGGTGAGCTGTGGCCCAACAGGCAGTGCTCACTCCGGAGGAAATCGACCTCCTGGAGCCGACATTCATCGGCCCCACCTGGCAGAAGGACGCCTTCGGGCGCTGGGTCTTGCCGGTCAAGACCCTCGGCTGGCAGATCGCCGGCTGGTGCTCCGAATACCTCCTCGCAGAGGACGGCGGCCCCTGGAAGTTCACCAAGGAACAGCTCCGCTTCGTCCTGCACTGGTACGCGGTCGACGGGGCCGGCCGGTTCATCAACCGCAAGGGCGTCTTGCAGAGAATGAAAGGCTGGGGCAAGGACCCCTTGCTTGCAGTCCTCTGCCTCGTCGAGCTGTGCGGCCCGAGCCGCTTCTCCCACTGGGACAAGGCCGGGGAGCCCGTAGGCGTTCCGCATCCGCGGGCCTGGGTCCAGGTCACCGCGGTTAATCAGAGCCAGACGACGAACACGATGGCCCTGATTCCGTCCCTGATGTCGGACGCCTTCAAGGCGAAATACAACGTCAAGGACGGCGCGGTCCTGATCCGCGCCAACGGCGGGAAGTGCCGACTTGAAGCCGTGACGTCGAGCTACCGCGCCCTGGAGGGCAAGCGGACGACGTTCACGTTGCTGAACGAGACGCACCACTGGGTGACTGGCAACAACGGTCACAAGATGTACGAGACGATCGACGGCAACGCGACCAAGCAGGACAGTCGCTACCTGGCGATCACCAACGCCTACTTGCCCGGCGAGGATTCGGTCGCCGAGCGCATGCGCGAGTCTTGGGAGAAGATCCGCGAAGGCCGCATGGCCCAGATCGGCTACCTGTACGACTCGATCGAGGCGCACCCGGATACCCCGCTTACCGCGGAGGCGCTGCGCATCGTCGTTCCGAAGATCCGCGGTGACGCGGTCTGGCTGAACGTCGACTCGATCATCCAGTCCGTGTTGGACGCGACGATCGCCCCCTCGCGCTCGCGCCGCATGTGGCTCAACCAGGTCGTGGCCGAAGAGGACGCCATCTACGGGCCTGCGGAGTGGGATCCGCTTCGCGACGAGTCCAAGATCCTCAAGCCAGGCGATGAGATCGTTCTCGGCTTCGACGGCGGCAAGTCCTCCGATGCAACAGCTCTGGTGGCCCTCCGAGTTCGGGACATGTGCGCGTTCGTGCTCGGTATCTGGGAGTGCCCGGACGGGCCTCAGGGTGAAGGGTGGGTCGTCCCTCGCGCGGAGGTCGACGGGGCAGTGCACGAGGCGTTTCGCCTTTTCACCGTGCGGGCGTTCTTCGCCGACGTCGCCCTGTGGGAGTCGTACATCACCGAGTGGTCGGAGACGTACGGCGAGGGCCTGGCGGTCTCGTCGCCGTACGGGAAAGACCACGTCGGCTGGGACATGCGTGGCTCGCAGAAGGCTGTGACGCTGGCGCACGAGCGGCTGGTGCGCACTATCTTCGATCGCAAGCTCGCCCATGACGGCGACTTGACGCTGCGCCGGCACGTACTGAATGCGCGGCGCCGCACCAACAACTTCGGCTTGTCCTTCGGCAAGGAATCCAAGGACAGCCCTCGCAAGATCGACGCCTACGCCGCGCTGATGCTCGCGCACGAGGCGCTTCACGAGCTGCGTGTACGCGGCAAGAAGACCAAGCAGCGGACCGGCCGGGGCTACTTCCTGTGACGGTGTGCTAATTGTACCGAAGGTGGTGAAGGCATGACCAGCCCATCCCCGCTCGCGCTGGCGCGGGAACTCCTCGCCATCCTCGACAGGGACGAAGGCCGCCTCCAGCGGATCGACAACTACATCCGCGGCAAGCACGACGACCCGTACATGCCTCCGCAGGCTGACGACGAGTACAAGCTGCTCGCGAAGCGATCGGTGTCCAACTGGATGCCGCTCCTGGTCGGAACCCCGGCCCAGGCGCTGTACGTGGACGGCTTCCGGCCCGGCTCGCCCTCCGATGGGCTGCCGCAGGCGTCGTCGTCGAAGAGCCCCCAATGGGAGCACTGGCAGCGCTCGCGCCTCGACGCGCGCCAGGCCGCGGTGTACCGCGGTGCGCTCGGCTTCGGCCATTCGTTCGTCCTGACGGAGAAGACCCGTAAGGGCGTTGTCTCCAAGGGCCTGTCGGCCAAGAAGACCGCGGCCCTGTACGAGGACCCGGCGAACGACGACGAGCCGTACGCCGCGCTGACCATCCTGACGAAGCCCAAGGATGAGACCAAGGGCAAGGCCCGTATGTGGGACGGCACTTACGAGTACGCCGTCACGTACGAGTCCAAGCGCGACCCTGAGAAGGTCGTGGTCAGGCGCCTCAAGAAGCACGGCGCCTCCGAGTGCCCCGTCACGCGCTTCGCGGCGAACGTGGACCTCGAAGGCCGCACGACCGGCGTCGTCGAGCCAATGATCCCGATCCAGAACAGGATCAACCAGACGATCTTCGATCTCCTGGTGGCGCAGACGTACGCCTCGGTCAAGGTCAGGACCGTGACGGGCATGGCCCCGCCCACCTACATGGACATGGTCGACGAGGCTGGCAACGTTACGACCGACCCCGAGCAGGCGGTCAGGGTCCAGCCGAGGCTGGACGAGAGTGGCAACCCGATCCCGCTGCCGATCAACCACAACGCCAGAAGGTTCCTGTTCGCCGAAGACCCGGACGTCAAGTTCGGGTCGCTCGACGAAACGCCGCTCGGCGGGTTCATCGAGTCGATCGACATGAGCATCCGGCACCTGTCGGCGATCAGCCAGACGCCCCCGCACCACCTGCTTGGCCAGATCGCCAACCTGTCTGCGGAAGCACTGGAAGCGGCTGAGACTGCGCTGAGTCGCATGGTCGCGGAGTTCCGGTCGGCCTTCGGCGAGGCGTGGGAGCGGGTCTTCCGCTTGGCCGCAGAGCTCGACGGCGACGTCTCCTCCGCCGAGGACTTCCGCGGCGAAGTGCAGTGGCGCGACATGGAGTCGCGGTCGCTGGCGAAGTCCGCGGATGCGCTCGGCAAGCTCAAGGAGCTGCTGGGCATCCCGGCCCGGGGCCTGTGGAAGCGCGTCCCCGGCATCACTCAGACCGAGTACGAGCTGTGGGAAGAGATGGCCGAGGAGGAGGACTCCGTACGCCAGCTCGCGGGCGCTCTTCGGCGGGCCACACCCGAGGCGGGCGCGCCGCCGGCACCCCGTGAGGCGGTTGCCGCGTGACGACCCCGGCTCGACAGGCCGAGGCCGAAGAGGCGTCCGCCGTTTTCCAGTTGGCGCTGACTCAGATCGGGGTCAGCACCGTCGAGGACGCCATCGCCCTGTGGGCTGACGTTCCGGTGACGAGCCGGGCCCCGACCGCGGCCTCCTGGCTGCGGCGGGCGATCACGCTGGTGATGACCCGGCGGCGGATGAGCCGCGACCTGGCCCGCTCCTACTACCGCCTGGTCCGCGCCCTGCGGACCGGGACGACGGTGGCGGACCCGTACCACCCCGAGCCGACGTACATCACGCTCGATGTTCTGCGTCGCGAGTTCGCGGAGCTGGCCGGCACCGCTGGGCGCCCCCTGGAGGGGCGTTCCGAAGATCAGCCGGCCGGTACCTCGGACCCGTCTGACCAGGTCGCTAGCAGCGATCCTGCGCCCCCTGACGATGTATGGGACGGCACCTCCGACCAGGAGTCGGCGGACGACCCCGACCGCATTCTGGTGGAGGAACTGGAGGGGCTGCGCGAGGCCGAGGAGCAGATCGAGCGGGCGGCCGAGCAGGAGCTGAGGACTGTCCTCGAAGCCCTCGGGCTGGCCAATCTGGAGCGCAAGGTCGACGCGATCGACCACGACCGGCCCGCCCGCGATGTGGATGCGCTCCGCGAGGAGGCCCACCTTCAGGCGGGCGCCCAGCAGGCGGCAGCCGCACAGCGCGTCGCCATGAACGGCGGCCGGTCGGCGGTGTGGAACCACATGCAGCGCGACCGGCGGGCGGTCGGTTATATCCGCCTCTCTCGTACCGGAACGCCGTGTGGGTGGTGCGCGATGTTGATCAGTCGCGGCCCGGTCTACAAGTCGCAGCGATCCGCGGAGTTCGCGGACGGCGACGCATATCACGACAACTGCCACTGCTACGCGGAGCCGGTCTACAGCCGCGCGCAGTACGGCGACTCGGCTCTGTACGAGCTGAACCGCCGGTATCAGGAGCTGTGGCCGAAGGTCACACGCGGCCTGTCCGGCACGGCGGCTGTGTCCGCCTGGCGCCGGTTCATCCGACAAGAGCAGAAGGCCGCAGCCCAGGAGGCTCGGCGATCGACGAGCGCCCAGGAGGCGTAACAGTGCCCGAGCAGGAAACCCCCAGCAGCGAATCCGAAGAGACGCCTCCGACGGGCGAGACGCCTCCGGGCGAGGAGCCGACGGAAGAGAAGCCGGACGAGGAAGTACCGGCTGACGTCCTGCGCAAGAAGCTCACCGACGCGAACGCCGAGGCGGCCAACTACCGCACGAAGCTGCGCGAGGTGGAAGCCAAGCTCGCCAACTCCAAGACAGTCGAGGAGTTCGAGACGGCAACGGCCGAGCTGCGGACGCAGATTGCCGCGCTGGAACGGTCGAACCTGCTCGGCAAGGTGGCAGCCAAGCATGAGCTGCCCGAAGCCCTGGCCGCACGCCTGAAGGGCGACACCGAAGCCGAGCTGGAGGCCGACGCGAAGGAGCTCTCGAAGCTCATCGCCCTGCCGGCCCTCGGAACGCTCGGCGGCGGCCTCGATCCCGACGACGGGACGGACGACTTCGACCCCGTCAAGGCCGCCAGGGCTGCGCGCAAGCGCCGCTACTAACGCTCGGCCTCAGTGTGCTAATTGCACCCAGGCCTCCCGACTGACAGGAGACCCATCCAGTGGCCTACACGCCGCACGACAACGTCAAGCCCGAGAAGATCGCCGCGACCGCGGCGGTCGCCCTCGAAGAGGCCCTGGTCGTTCCCGCCGTCTTCCAGCGCGAGGGCATCGACCAGTTCAAGGGCGCCAAGAACGACGCGATCAACATCAAGGTCGAAGGCGTCCTTCCGTACCGCACGTACGGCTGGCGCAACAACCGGTCGACTGAGCTTCAGTTCGACACCTACTCCGAGCGCACCATTCAGGTCACGTTCGGCGGGGACGTCTACAGCGCCCTCCAGCTCACGGACGAGCAGAACGAGTTCGACCTCGACGGCTGGGCCAAGCTGGTGTCCAAGCAGACGGAGGCGATCGGCAAGGGCCTGGAGTACCAGGCCGTGGACCACGTCATCAACGCCCCGTACGAAGTCGTCCTGGGCGGCGCCAAGTCCGGCCGCGACCTGCGCGCCACGCTGATCCGGGCCCGCGAGGTCTTGAATGCCTTCCGCGTTCCGAAGGAGGGCCGAATCCTTCTGGTCGGTTCTGCCTGGGAGACAGCGCTCTTGAGCGATGACAAGCTGAACCTGGCGTCCAACGTCGGCGAGGCCGAGGCGGTCAGCGCCCTGCGCGAGGCCACGATCGGCCGTCGGTACGGCTTCAGCATCGTGACCAGCGACGAGCTTCCGGCCGACTTCGCGGTGGCGATGGTTCGGTCCGCGTTCATCTTCGCGACCGGCGCCCCGAGCGTCCCGCAGAGCGTTCCGTTCGGCGCGTCCGCGTCCTACAACGGCGTCGCCCTGCGCTGGATCCGGGACTACGACTCCATGCGCCTGACCGACCGAAGCATCGTCAACACCTACAAGGGCTTCCGCACCGTCACGGACGTCCTGATCGGCCGCGACAACCAGAACCCGTCGCAGGGCTTCGTGTCCGAGCACGAGCACTTCGTGCGCGCGATCAAGCTCGACCTCGACGCGACCACGGACATCCTCCCGGACCCGGACGGCCCCGACGTCCAGCAGGTCGAGCTGGCCGCGATCACGGGCGTCTCGGGTGCTGCGGACGGTGCTGGAGTCTAACGCGCTCACTGAGCCGGGCCAGGGTGTGCTAATTGTACTGGCCCTGTCCCGGCTCGCGGGCAAGGAAGGAGGGTCTTGGCTGACTTCGCAACTCTCGACGAGCTGAAGGCACGTCTGCACTGGACGCTCGACTCCGACGAGGAGCGCATCGCAACAGCGGCCCTGGAGGACGCTAGCGATCTCGCCCGGCACTACGCCCGTCGCGAATGGCCCGACCCGACCAAGGCCCCGCGCCTCGTGCGAACCCTGGTGCTCAAGGCGTGCCGGCGGCACATGACCAACCCGGACGGCTACACGCAATCCCGTGCGGGCGACGAGTCGCTGGCCTGGTCCGACGAGGCAGCAGAGGACGCCGGATCCGTCGAGTTCACCGCAGAGGAACGGAACCTCCTGGCCGCCCTCGGGGGCAAGCAGACCGGCTTCACCTCGGTCGCGGTGTCCGCGTGGAACTCAGTGCAGCGCCCCGTCGCGGTCGGCCTGGTGCCGGTTGCCCAGCCGACCCCGGACGCCAAGCCGTTCCCCTACTACGCAGACCCCGAGGAGCCCTGGTGAGCTCCCTGCAACGTAGGCGCGGTGTCGTCGCGCGGATCTGGAAGACGGTCGAGCACATCGACAGCCGCGGTAACAAGGTTCTCGTGGCCGACCCGGCCGGGCCGACCGAAGTGCGCTGCGCGCTGATTCCCCAGCGCTCGGCCCGAGCCGAGGTTCCTGGTCAGCAGCAGATCAACATCACGCGGATGATCGTGGACGCGCACATCCCCGACGTGACCCTGTGGTCGCGGGTGGAAGTCCTCGGAACGCAGTGGGACATCGTCACGCCACCCGCCTACCATCACGGGACGCGCCGGACTCGCCATTGGTCGATCGACATCCGCGAGCGCCCGTGAGCGTCCAGTGGGAGAAGCGCGTCAACGGCATGCCGCTGGAGCGGTTTCTCGCCGTGATGGACGGAGTGCAGGCCGAACTCGACTTCGTGCAGTTCGAGATCAAGGCCAAGGCCGATGAGTTCCTGAACGAGGCCAGGTCCGCTAGGGGCCGAGGTGGCAGCGTCGCCGTTGACCGTGCCCACATCGAGACCGAAAGCGGGTGGGTGGACCGGTACGTGATCCTGGAGGACACGACGAGCCGATCCCAGGGCGACCCGAACTCCGCGCTCTCGATCGAGTTCGGCCGCAGCTCCTACGACGTGACCATGCGGATGCTTGACGGTCGGACCCATAAGTACACCGTGGGCGGCTTCGAGGGCCTACGCATCCTCTCCCGCGCGGCCGGAGTCCCCACGAAGCGCGGCGGCGGACCGAAGGCGCGAAGGCACGTTCGCATCGTCCAGAGGCGGAAGGGTGGTGCTCGTCGTGGCCGGACTTCCCGCCGAGATTAAGGCGCTTGCAGAGCTGTCACCGGTCGAGGATCTGCTTCTGGTGGTCCTGCGCGAGGGATTGCCGGGAATCAAGGTGCAGTCGCTTATCGAGCGCGACCAGACGTTCCCGTTCGTTCTCGTGCGGCGCGACAGCAACTTCGGCGCGTGGACCGGGGATTCCCGCTTCACTGACGCTGCGCGAATCGCAATTCAGTCGTTCGCGCCGGACCCGGATGGGGACACCGACGCAGCGATCCTGGCCGAAGCGGTGCGTGTCGTCCTGCGCAACGCGTGGCTGAACCAGAAGGTCTATCCGGGCCTCGGCCACATCATCCGCGTGGACATGGCCTCGGCCCCGCGGCGCGCCACGGACTGGGCCACCGCCACGGGCCCCGTGCAGTACGCCGACCTCCCCACGGGCGTGTGGCGCTACGAGACGCAATACGACGTCGAGATCCGCAAGCCCCGCGCTCGCCCGTTCCCGCTGTAACCACCACCCCGCACGACCCGAGCCTCGGCCGACGCCCCGCGCGCACCGGGGCCCTTTCGCGTGCGCGAGTAAGGAGTCCCCCGAGTGTCCCTGAATGACGCCGCAACTCTCGTCATCGGGAGCGGCAACTATCTGACCGCCCCCACCGGCACCGCCATGCCGAGCGACCTCCTGGCCCCACTGTCCCCCTGGGAAGCGGTCGGCCACACCAGCCTGGAGGAGATCTTCTCGATCACCTCCGAAGGCGGCGAGGCGACCACCATTGGCTCCCTCCAGAACAAGAGCCTCCGCACCAAGTACAGCGCGCGGACCGAGACGATGGCGTTTACTCTCCAGCAGTTCGACTCGGCGGGCCTCAAGCTGTACTACGGCTCGAACGCCCCGACGCTGCCGGACGGTTCGGTCGGTGTGCCGACGGATCCGATCCCCACGAGCTGTGCCTTCCTCGCGGTCTTCGTCGACGGGGAGAACCACTTCGCGTTCTACGCCCCCAAGTCCGAGATCTACCGTGCGGATGACGTGTCCTTCGGCGACACCGAGTCCCTGGCCGGCCTCCCGCTCGGCGTGAAGCCCATGGCCTACTCCTCGAACACCTGGACGTACGCCATCACCCCGCTGGGCGGCGTCGTGGCGACCGGTGCCACCGCCGGCTCGCCGGGTGCGTTCACCCCGTCTGGTGCGACCGCGCCGTTCGACATCGCCGACCTCGGCACCGTCACCGCGTCCCCGCTCACCGCGTGGACCACCGGCCAGCACGTCATCCTCGGCGACACCTCGCACGCCCACTGGGACGGCGACTCGTGGGAGCCCGGCAACGCGTAATCCCTACTCCCCAGCGCGCACGTGGTGCGGACCTCCGTGCGCGCTGGGGCCTCCATCGGAGGCATCTCCCGACGGTCCGACATCCCCACCCTGCATACCCCTTGGAGGTCCGCACCCCATGGCCACGTTCACCCTCGACGCGATCCGCCAGGCCGCCGACGCGAAGTACGGCTCGACCGACATCGACCTCGGCGACGGCACGACCGTCATCCTGCGCAACCCGCTGCGCCTGTCCAAGGAGGAGCGCACCGAGCTGGCGTCCCTCCAAGACAACCTGGACACCGAGGACGAAGGCGTCGACCAGGCAGACGTTCTCGCGGATGCGATCCGGCTCGTGGCCAAGGACAAGCGGCCCGTCGAGAAGCTGATCAAGCTCATCGACGGCGACCTCGCGCTCCTCGCCCAGGTCTTCGAGAGCTACAGCGCGGGGACGCAGGTGGGGGAAGCCTGAGCCTCTGCCGCCTGATTGACGAGTACGGCGAGGGCCTGTACCCGGACCTCCTCCACTACTACGGGGTTGACCTCGTAGCCGTGATCGAGGGCCGCGGGCCCTCGCCTGCGCTCGTCATGGTCCTGGTGCAGAGGCTCCCCGACACCTCCCTGACCGTCGCTCTCGCGGCTGGCGGCAAGCAGTTCTTCGGCTGGGGTGTGGATCGCCACATGACCGCCGATCTTTTCGACGCGCTCAACCAGAACACCCGGGCCACCGGCAACTGGGGCAAGAAGGGTCCGCCCAAGCTCCCCGAGTGGCCGCGCCCGAAGGCCGACAAGAAGGCGCGCAAGACCGAGAAGAAGCGCCGTCGCAGCGTGGCCGAGATCTACCAGCAGCTCAGCGCCCGGAGGTAAGGCATGCCAGACGCCCAGATCGTGGGCCGGGTAGCGATCAAGATCCTGCCGGACACGAGCCGCTTCAAGGAAGAAGCGCGAGCCGAGCTGGAGCGCGCCGAGAAGGGTCTTGAGGTCAAGGCCCGGGTCAAGCTCGACGGCGACGACATCCGGGCGCAGGCCGGCAAGATCGAGGCCGAGGCGAAGGAAGCCCTCAAGTCGATCAGCCTCCGCGTCAACCTGGACGACGAGGCGTCTCTCAAGGCCGCCATCGCCCGGGTGCAGGCCGAGCTGTCCAGGCTTGGCACCATCACGCTTCCCATCGACGTGAACGAGGCGTCCCTTCAGGCCGGCCTGGATCTCCTCCGCGAACGGCTCGCCGAGATCGCGTCCATCAAGCTCCGCGTGGACGAGTCGAGCCAGGCGTCCGTCAAGGCGGCCATCGCCCAAATCGACGCCGAGCTGGCGAAGCTCCGCGAGATCGAGATCGACGTCAACCTCAACGAGGCGGACCTCATCGCCATGCGCGAACTCCTCTCGGAGAACCTGCGCCTGGAGGTCGATCTCGACTGGGATGACGACGCCTCGATCAAGGCGGCCATCGCCAAGGTGAACGCCGAGCTGGCGAAGCTCAGCACCGCCCGCCTCAATGTCGAACTCGACGAGGCGTCCCTACTCAGGGCACGGGCCGACCTTCAGACCATGCTCGACACCCGCGCACAGGTCAAGATCGACCTCGACCGGGCCGAGGCGCAGCGCATCTACGACAGCATCCGAGCCGCTGTCGACAACGTCACGGTCAATCCGAAGCTCGACCCGCAGGCGGTAGCCAAGCTCAAGCGCCAGCTCGAAGCGACGTACGCGCAGATGGCAGACCTGCGGGCGAAGATCACGCCCGAGCTGGACGCACTCGCGAAGGCGAAGGTCGAGCGGGAGATCGACGACCTTCAGGACAAGATCGACGGCCTCAAGGCCGAGATCGAGCCCGAGACGTCCAAGGCTGGCGTCGCCCTGGTGATGGCGGAGATGGCACGGCTCGCCCGCTCGCGGATCGTGAACCTCATCCCGAAGGTGTCCGCGACCGGAGCGGCAACCGCACTGGCGACGCTCAAGGCGCTGTCCGGCGCCCGCGTGCTCAGCAGCACCTTCGAGAAGCTGAGCAACACCCTGCGCAACCTCGACAGGAACATCCCGATCATCGGGACCCTCGCGGCGGCCATCGCCGGCCTGTCCGGCTGGCTGCTCTCCGCGGCGTCGAACATGTTCAGCCTGTCGTCGTCGCTGGCACAGATCGGACCAACGGTCGCTCTGCTGCCGGGACTTCTGGGGGGCTTCGCGGTCGGTCTTGGCGTGACCGTGGCCGCATTCAAGGACTTCAACAAGGTTGTCCCCGAAGCGAAGAAGGCTCTCTCCGGACTTCAGGACGTCATCAGCAAGAACTTCTGGGAGAAGGCCAAGGACCCCATCCGCGACTTCGTCACGGATCTTCTCCCGCAGTTCCGTAGCGGCGTCGAGAAGACGGCGACGGAACTCGGCGGCTTCTTCGCCGCATTCGCAACAGACCTGAAGGGCGCGCTCAAGCCCGCTCTCGACCAGATGTTCGGCGACCTGTCGCAGTCGATCGACACCGCCACGAAGGGCACCGGCGCCTTCGCGAACATCATCGCCGTACTCGGCAAGGTCGGCACCAGCTACCTCCCGCGGCTCGCGGAATGGTTCGTCGACATCTCCGAGCGGTTCTCGAACTTCCTTGACCGCAAGGGCGAGAACGGCATCAAGTCCGAGATCGACGAGGGCATCCAGGCCCTGAAGGATCTCGGGGGAGTCCTCAAGAACACCGCCGGAATCTTCTCCGGCCTGAACCGCGCGGCAACCGCGGCCGGCGGATCGACACTCAGCTCGCTGAACAACCGCCTCCGCGAAATCCACGCGACCGTCGACTCGCCCGGATTCCAGTCCGGCATGACCGACGTATTCAAGGCATCGCACCAGGCGATGGACAACATCGCCAACATCTCCGGGCCAGCCGTCTCCGAGATGTTCAAGGAGCTTGGCAAGGTTCTGACGGTCGTCCTGCCGAAGGCCGGCGAGGTCATCGGGCAAGCATTCCACGCCATCGCTCGGGCGCTTACTCAGCCAGAGGTAGCCCAGGGCATCATCGCGTTGTTCGACGGCCTCAAGGCGGCCGTGGACACCCTGACGCCGGCCATGCCCCCGCTCGGCCAGGCGCTCGGCGCCCTCATGCAGGTCATCGCGGTCATGCTGCCCGTCTTCGCGGGACTTGTGACGGCGGCCCTAATCCCCGCCGCGGAGGCGTTCTCGGCCCTGGCGCCCAAGGTCTCGCCGATCATCGAACTCCTCGGCGGGGCACTGACGCAGGCCGTCATGTCGCTCACTCCCACGATCGAGCGCATCACCCCGGCCATCGGCCGGGGGCTCGGCGGCGCCGTCCAGGAACTGACCAAGGTCCTCCCGCCGCTCGTCGGCCTCTTCCGGGACGTCGTCGACGCGGCCGTGCCCGTGGGCAAGGAACTCGGCAGCGCCCTCGCGCCGATCCTCCCGGTCCTAGCCGCAGCCCTGGCGAAGGTCGTCACCGCGTGCGAACCAGTGCTTGAGGTTCTGCTTCGGATCCTGCGGGAGGTCATCGAACCGCTTCTGCCGAAGCTGAGCGAGGTTATCCGGGCGGTCCTGCCTCCGCTTGCAGACGCCATCAAGCGTCTTCTGGAGTCCCTTCAGCCGATCCTCGAAGCACTCCTCAAGCTGGTCCAGTTCCTGATGCCCGTCCTGGCGCCAGCCTTGGCGTTCATCGCCGAACTCATCGGCATATCACTGGTGATGGCCGTCAACGGCTTGGCACTCGTCTTCGAGGGTCTGGTCGAAATCGTCGTCGGTGCCTGGGACACGATCGTCGGCGCCATCCGGGTCGCCTGGGAAATCCTCGTCGGCATATTCACGGGCAACTTCGCTGGCCTGGGCGACGCCTGGTCGCAGTTCTGGAATGGTCTCTGGACCTTCGTCAAGGGCATCTGGGACACCATTCTCGGTGCCTTCCTGGTGTTCCTCAACGTCGGCATTCTTAGCGCAGCCACGAAGGGCCTCAAGGCCATCGGTGAGGCATTCAAGGCTGGCTGGAAGGCCGTAGACGACTTCGGCAAGTCGGCGTGGTCCGCGATCGAAAGCGGATTCGCCTCGTTCGGGTCGAAGCTCGTGAGTGCCGGCAAGACGATGGTGACGAGCCTGGGAAGCGGCATCAAGGCTGGCTGGACCACCATCAAGACCGAGGCGCAGGCAGCGTTCACGGAGCTGAAGACCAAGATTCAGACCCTGATCGACGACGCCGTCCGACTCGTCAAGGACTTCCCTCAGAGGGCTAAGGATGCTCTCGGCAGTCTCAGTAGCACCTTGTTCAGCGTTGGCGTGGACTTGGTTCAGGGCTTGATCAATGGCATCGGCTCGATGGCTAACGCCCTTCTGGAGAAGGCGAAAAGCCTCGCCTCTTCGGTGGGTAACGCCTTCAAGGGCGCGCTCGGTATCAAGAGCCCTTCGCGCGTGTTCATCGCCATCGGCAAGTTCACGATGCAGGGACTCCTGGTCGGCCTCGAATCCCGCTACAGCGCCGTACGCACGTCCCTTGCCAGCCTGACGCGGGACGTCGCAGCCACGCAGTTCGAGACGCCCGGACTCGGGCGAGTCGGCGTGTCCGGCCGCGTCGCGTCCGCGGTCAACAACGCCCTCGTCGGCGGGCAGGGAGGCGGCACCACGCGAGTACTCAACTACTACGCCGCGCCCGGCAGTTCGCTCGGTTCCGAAGAGGACCTGTTCGCAGCCGCCAACCGCACGCGATTTGGATGGTGACGGCAGATGCCTAAGCTCCTGCTGGCGAGCGAGACAGACGTCCTCGACCTCTCGGAGATAGAGACGAAGGGCTTGGGGTTCCAAGCCAAGGCGGGGGTGACAGGCTTCGGCCTGCCCCCCGTCTCCGTCCAGTGGCTCGAAGGAGCCGGGGACGGGGCGAGTTTCCGCAGGCGTCGCGTCCTCCCGCGCGACATCGACATCCCCATTGAAATCCTCGCCCGGGACCGGCCGCACCTTCAGGCGCTTACCTCCCGGCTGGCCCTCGCGCTGGCCGGGAGGTGCACCCTGATCCTCCTGGACGACGACAGCACGCGGTGGGAGACCGAGGTGCATCGCGTCGGCGGTGGGGAGGTCGTGTACGGCTACGACACGACCGGCGAACGCGAGCTGGACACGGTGATTACCCTCCGCGCCGGCGACCCGTACTGGACTGCTGCTGAGTCGCAGATCCGAAGCGTGGCCAGCGCCACGGCCACCACGTCGTGGCTGTCGTCCATGGCCACCCTGCCGGTCGCCCCCTCGCAGGCCATCGGCGATATCCAGCTCAGCAACACGGGCGATGCGGTGGCGTACCCGATCTGGGAAATCGTCGGCCCCGGAAGCAATTTCGAGGCGATCTCTCCAGATGGCGAACGCCTGGCCTGGGGAGGAATCCTCGGTGCAGACGAACGGCTGACGATCGACACCCGCAAGGGCACAGTCGTCGATCACCTCGGAGCCAATCGCTACGCCGAGCTCGACACCGCCCCCCGGTTCTGGACGGTCAAGCCGGGCCTGTCGACTGCGACAGCGCAGCTTGAGGACATCACCGCGGCCTCGAAGATCAGTTGCTCGTGGCGACCGCGGAAGTGGATGGTGATCTAGCGTGCGTCTGGAGGACATCACCGTCGAGGTTCGCGACAAGGCGCTGACGCGTCGCGGCCTCGTACGGCCCGAGGATCTGCGCCTCGAACTCACCGACGTGTTCAACAACGTCGGGCAATGGAAGCTCGCTCTCGCGGCGGAAAATCCCCTAACGGACATCCTCCGCACGCCCGGCTCCGGTCTCATCATCACCGGCCCGACCGACGTCTTGACCTCCGGGCCCATGGTTAAGTCCGAGCTGGCTGCGACACAGGAGGACCCAGGCGGGTCGGTCGTCTTCGAAGGTGTAAGCGACACGATCATCCTCGCCGACGCCCTTGCATTCCCCGAGCCGGCCAACCCCGACGGGGCCAGCCAGACCCTTGCTCACGACGTACGCACGGGCCCCGTCGAGACGGTCATGCACAGCTTCGTCAACGCGAACATCGGCCCGGCCGCTCCGGTCGCACGCCGCAAGCACACGCTGACCTTGGGGGCGAACCTTGCCCGCGGCCCTGCGGTCGTCAAGAGCGCTCGGTTCCCCGTCCTCGGGAACCTGCTGACCGAACTCGCCGTGCTCGGCGGCCTGGGGTTCCGCGTCGTGCAGCGCGGCGCGCGCTTGGCCTTCGAGACCTTCGCCATCGCCGACCGCTCGGCACTGATCCGGCTCGACGTCATGAACGGGACGCTGTCCGGGCAGCGTGTGGCCATCAGCCCGCCCGGCGCAACCCGGGCCATCGTGGCTGGCCAGGGCGACCTGACGAACCGCCAGTTTCTCCAGGTGCAGACACCGGAATCCGTCGCCGCAGAGGCCGACTGGGGCCGCAGGATCGAGCGCTTCGTCGACCAGAGGAACACCAACGACTGGGACGAACTCCAGCAGGCTGGCGACGAGGTCATGGAGAACGAGGGCGCCACAGGCATCGCCGTTCAGGTAGTCCCGATGGAAGACAGTGCGATGCGCATCGTCCATGACTGGTACCTCGGCGACAAGGTCTCCGTCGTCGTCGACGACCAGGAGCTGGCGTCCACCGTCACCGGGATGGTCCTCAAGGCCGACAGCGACGGCTTCCGAGTCGGCGCCCTCCTCGGCGACGCCACCGGATTCGACGCAAGCTCCGCGATGAACCGCCGTGTCACGAGCACCGAGACGCGCATCTCGCAACTGGAGCGCGCGCCCGACGCCGGGGCCAGCACTGACAACCAAATCATGTCGATCATGGGAGCGTGGTAATTGGCAACAACCCCTAAGGCGTTCTACCGCGGGTCCCTCCCCGCGGCACAGACCACCGTCTACACCGTCCCGGCCAGCACGAAGGCGATAGTCACGAATGTGGTCGCCACGAACCCGGGCACGTCGAGCGCCCTCGTCACAGTGAAGCTCGACAACCACTCCATCCTGGCCAGTGTCGGCATCGCCGCGAAGGGTGTGCTCACCCTCGAACTGGCCCAGGTGATCGAAGCGGGCAGCACGATTTCGGTCCAGGGCGGCACGCCAGCGGCGTCGGTCCACATCAGCGGCGTGGAGGTGGCGTAGATGGCTCTGAGTGTCTGGCCGGCCCCGGAGGATTCCGGCGTCGTCGGCCCCACGGGTGCCACCGGCTCCGCTGGCGCGGCTGGCGCTCCGGGCCCACCTGGCGTCATCCAGTCTGTGAATGGCAAGAGCACCACGGCCGTCACGCTCAATGCGGCCGACGTCAACGCTCTTCCGTCCAACGCCAACGCGACGCTGAATGCCAACGAGCTGAAGATCAGCGCCCCGGCCGGCACCTACCGCACCATGGGCTGGCAGACCAACGGCACACACCGCTGGCTCATGCTGGTGGACAACTCCCCGGAGACCGGCGCCAACGCGGGATCGAACTTCCACATCACGGCACGCAGCGACTCCGGGGAGTGGATCTCCACGGCGATTCACGGCACCCGTAAGACGGGGCAGATCACGTTTGGCGGCGAGGCGCCTTTCGGTTCGGCTCAGGCCACCGTGGCGGGCGCTGTCGGCCTGCGGGACCTGGGCGGCGACCCCGCCACGGTCTCGGGAGGCGTGTTCCTGTACTCCAAGGGCGGTGTGCCGTTCTTCAAGAACGCTGATGGCACCAGCTTCCAGGTACAGCCCGGAATTCCGCCGGTCACCTCGGTAAACGATCAGATCGGAAACGTCCACCTGGGCGCGGCCGACGTCGGAGCGCTGTCGACTGCCGCGGGCGGCCGGGTCGATGGCCCCGTGCAGATCTCCGGTCCCGCCGGGACGAACCGAGAGCTGTCACTTGCCACCAGTGGCACGAACCGCTGGTCGATCCAGGCGGACAGCGTTGTCGAGGACGGCATCGACAACGGCTCGAACCTGCGGATCATTTCTCGCACCAACGATGGCTCACCGAAGCACACTGTGTTCCAGGTGCGTCGCGCCACGAATCAGTCGGTCCTGGGCGACGGCAATCCAATCGGCTGGTCCCGGGCAAGTACATCCGGCCCGCACGGATTCGAGAACATCGACTGGCAGCCAGAGGCGGACCCGACCGGCTTCCAGATGTACGCCTACGCAGGTAGGCCCTACATCATGCTCGGCGACGGCACAGAGTTCGAGGTGGGCGACCTTGACTCGGCCATGGAAGAAGTCGGCAGTCTGTTCGACTACATCGGGGACGTGGTCCAGCCGGTCATCTTCAACTCTGGGACCCACTGGGGTCCGACGAGCCTGGGGTTCCTGGCATGGTCCGCCGACCCTGCCACGGTGCCGGCCAATGCAGGGATGCAGGCAGCCGTACCAGGGCGCATGTACCTCGCCGGGATCAACGTCGGGTACCAGATGGAGATTGGGTCGATCGGTGTCCTGGCAGGCGCTTGGGCCGGCTCAACTGTCGTCCCCGATGCCCGGTTCTTCGCGGGGGTGTACAGCGAGGACGGTACGCGCGTCGCGTGGACAGGGATGACCCCTGTCGGCGACTTGCCCCCGCTTAGCAATCCCGGTGGGGACAGGGTGCTGTTCGAGACAGACCTTTTCGCCGACTTGGGCATCGGCCGCTACTGGGTGGCATTTCTGATGGCCGCCGGGCAAGAAGGCGATTTCCAGTACATCCCGTCGAGCCCCTTCGACTTCAACGGCTTCAACCCCCCGTTCGGGCACATCCCCGTCGGTGGTCCCGGCGTGCCCGAGCCGTTCCTGCGCGCTGGCTACCTGCCGACGCTCCAGACGACGCTGCCGGAGACCATCACGCCGTCCGAGATCGTGCGCAACCCCGCGCCGATCCTGATGTCCGTCGGCATCTAGCGACCGACCCGCAACCGCTCGCCAGAAGCCCCGCAGGCTGCAAGTCGCCTGCGGGGTTTCCTTGTTCACCAGGAGGGTCACGTTGGCCGTCAGTAGCTACCCATTCGACAATCAGGCTGTCTCGGAGGGACAGTTCAGCGCGTTCTTCCGCGAGCTGTCGTCGCACTCCGGCGTAGCCGACTCCGTCAGCGGCGCCAGCTTCTCTGTAGTCGGTGACAGTTCCGGCATGCAGGTCAAGGTGCTGCCGGGATTCGCCATCGTCCGAGGGCACGCAGTCCAGTCGACGGCCACCGAGACCATCCCCATCGCGGCGGCATCGCCCGCGGCGCGGATCGACCGCGTGGTTCTGAGGCTCGACCCCACGGCGAACGCGATCACCATCGCTGTCGTTCAGGGCACGCCCGGCGGTGGCGTGCCAGCCCTGACGCAGACCGACACCGGGGTCCACGAATTCCCGCTCGCGCAGGTCTCCGTGCCTGTCGGGGCGGCGACGATCAGCGCGGGTCAGGTCACCAACGAGCGCCGTTTCCTCGGCAACACGGTGGCGGGCTGGACGACGTCGACCCGGCCGACCAACCCGCGCACCTCCCGCCTCGGGCTGAACGTGTCGACGAATGTCTGGGAGTACTGGGACGGGACGAAGTGGGTTGACCTCGCTCCGGTCGTCACTTGGACGTCCGTACAGGGCCGACCGGCTACCTTCGCGCCCTCCGCGCACACACACCCTTGGTCCGAGGTCACCGACAAGCCCGCGACGTTCCCACCGTCCGGACACACGCACGACTGGAACTCCATCGCAGGTAAGCCCGGCGCCTTTCCGCCCACCGGACACGGTCACGGATGGCATGAGATCTGGGGTATCCCCGGCTCCTTTCCGCCGGCCTGGCATGCGCACGGCGAGTACGTCACCTCAGGCGGAACGGTCGCCTGGGCGAACGGATCGAAGAAGCCGCACACCAACTCGGCCAGCGGTAGCGGGACTTGGTACGCGGTCTGGGTGGAGGGCGACGGAACGTTCGCCCGCAATACCAGCTCGATCCGGTTCAAGGAGAACGTCCGCGACTACGAGATCAACCCGGCCGCGGTGCTCAACCTCCGCCCGGTCATCTACGACCGCAAGGACCAGCTCGACGACGACGGCAACCTCAAGCCGGGCCGCAAGAACGAAGTCGGCCTCATCGCTGAAGAGGTCGAACAGGCGGGCCTCGAATGGCTGGTGAACTACATGGACGGCCAAGTCGACGGTCTTAGGTACGACCTCCTTGGCGTCGCTCTGGTGCCCGTGGTCCGAGACCAGAAGGTGCGCATCGAAGCCCTCGAACAGCGCCTGGCCGCCTTGGAGGCGCGCGTCACGGGGGTGGCTGCGTAAGTGGACCCGAACGTGCAAGTCGCGCTCGTCAGCGCGGGCGGCATGATCGCTGTCGCGCTGGTCGGCGTCGTCGTCGAGTTCTTGCGTCGCCAGTCGAGCACTCTCGGCGAGGTGCGCGAGCAGGTTTCCAACACCCACTCGACGAACCTCCGCGACGACGTGGATCGGGTCCTTCGCGGCCTCGATCAAGTCCTCGAAGGCCAGGCGGAGCACGGCCGCGAGATCGCCGGCCTCCGCGCAGAAATCCGCCACGAGCGCGCGGAGCGCCTGGCCGTGGCCGAACGCCTCGACGACCACATGGCATCCGCCGCCCCCTAGCCCACCCCGCACCCCGCGAAGGCCCCGTCCACCCCGGACGGGGCCTTCGGCGTTTCTGGAGGTCCCTCGTGTCTGTTGTCTATGTACGTCGCGCCGAGTGGGGCGCACCCGCAACGTCCCCCGCTGCGTCGATGACGTCGAGCCGAGGCGTCAAGGTCCACTACCTCGGCACGCCCTATTCGTCGCGTTCGCACGACCGATGCGCCGCCTATGTTCGCGACATCCGCGCAAGCCACCTGGCCAACAAGAAGGAAAACTACGTCGACATCGCGTACAACCTGCTCGTCTGCGAGCACGGGTACGTCTATGAGGGCCGGGGGACGCGCAGGCGCGGCGGCGCGAACGGTAGCGCACAGCTCAACCTCGACCACTTCAGCGTCTGTGCCCTGCTCGGCTCCTCGGGGCTGACGCAGCCGACGCCGGCCATGATCGAGGGCATCCGCTTCGCCATCGCCCTGTTCCGCGCGGAGGGCAGCGCCGGGCGCGAGATCCGCGGCCACAAGGACGGCTACAGCACCTCGTGCCCTGGGCCCGCGCTGTACGCCCTGGTGACCTCTGGCGCCCTGGAGCCGGGCTCGACCGGCGACGGTACGCCGGCCCCCAATCTGCCCTCGTGGGACGGGACTTCGTTTCCCGGCGCACAGGCGTTCGTCCTGGGCAAGAGCCACCCGGCTGTGACCCTCCTCGGTCAGCGCCTGGTCGCGCACGGCCATGGCGGCTTCTACAAGGAGGGACCGGGACCGACGTTCGGCGAGGCCGACCGCCAGGCGACTGCGGCGTTTCAGCGTGCGCAGGGCTGGTCGGGTTCGGATGCGGACGGGTACCCCGGCCCGAGCACCTGGGCCCGGCTGATGGCTGCGCCGGCCTCGACGCCCGCGCCAGCCCCCGCCCCGGCTCCGCCGCCTGTGCCGGTCGTGTCGCTGCGCGCGGTCATCAACTCGGCCAAGGCCGACCCGCCGAAGGCCGGCGTTCCGACGTCGAACTACACAGACGTCATCGTCGTCGAGCACGCACTTGCCGCGGAAGGTCTGCTGGACCGGGCCCGCGCGGACGGTCACTTCGGTTCGGACACGGTCGCTGCGTATGCGGCGTTCCAGCGTCGCCTGGGCTACAGCGGGGCCGACGCGGACGGAATCCCCGGCCAGACCTCTCTGAGCAAGCTCGGTGCCCGGCGCGGGTTCCGAGTCACCGCCTGACCCGTCCAATGAAGGAGGCTAGTCGCAAGTGACCAAGCAGGAAGCGAAGTTCAGTGGCGTTGCCGCATCCATCGTCGGTCTTCTGCCGACGCGGTATCGCTCGAAGGTAGGACTGGCCGCGGCGCTGGTCGGTGTCGTCGTGTCGGCCGTGGCCCTAGAGTCTGCCGACCATCCCGAGGTGGCGATCGTCATCCAGGCGCTGACCGCGCTCGGCTTCGTCGAGAAGCCCTCCGAATAGCGAGAGAGCCCCGCTGGCCTTAAGGCTGGCGGGGCTCTCTTCCTGTCTCACTGCTCTTCCTGCTTCTTGGCCTCGATCTCCTCCAGTGTGGCGAACCGAGCGCGGCCCCTGGTGCGGCGCGGGGTCGAGGTCTGCTTCGCTGCCGCCTTCTTGGCGGGCGTCTTCGCAGTGCCCCCCCGGGCCTTCTTGGCTGGCGCGGCGGGTCGCGCTTCAAGCGTGGAGGCGACATCGGGCACTTCGGGCTCAGTGGTGGAGTCCCGAGAGGTGCTGCCGGGGGTCGTCACGTCGGGCTCTGCCGTTGCTGGCGACGCGGGGTGCATCTGCACCTCGCCGATGACCTGGCCCTCGCTGCCCGTGTCCAGGGGCTTCATGCCGAGCTCCTGGAACAGGCGTTCGATAGCCTCGCTGTGCACGGCGCACAGATCCGCGGTGACTGTTCGACCATCACTCGCCGTGAGTGTGTAAGTGAGTGCTGGTACTCGGCGGTCAACATCACACGCCAGAACTTCAATCTTCACGGCGCCCCTTCGGGTATGTTGTAAGTGCAACACGTTGCACCGTATCGCATGAGCCAATTGTTACACCGCCCAAATTGATCTAGACCAGTACGGTGTGCAAGTGTGGCCGCGGTATCGATCTGCAAGACATAGCCGAGGGACGAGGCCAATGCCTGCAAGCAAGATCCAGAACGTGGACGAGGTCAAGAGGTGGTTCGAAGAGGGCCGTACGTATGCCTGGATGATCGAAGAGTACGAACGCAAGTACCACATCGAGACAACGCCTTCGATGTGGGGAAACTTCCGGCGCCGGCACGGGCTGGACCGGCGGAACGTCCGCGATGACGACCTGATCCCCTGGGCGGTGAAGATCGAACATCGCTGGCTCTACCCGCTGGCCATGCTCCGCCACGAGGCGCGCAGACGAGCTGGTCACACGCTGGACGAAGAGGACCAGAAGCGCCTGAACTCCTGGCACCAGATGCTGAAGGAAGAGCAGGTCGTGGTCCACTACGATCCGGACACGGAGGAAGGCTTCTTCTATGTGCCGCGCCTCCCGGGGGATGATGACATCATCCGCCGGCCGGCGCGGAAGACCACCAAGCGCGCGAACTCCAACAGGAGCTGACGTTCCGTCAGGCACTCCGCCGTACCGCAAGACGTAGGCCCCCCGTGCGGCAATCACGGGGGGCCTTAGTGCGTACATCGTACAGTAAAGTAGCTATTCGAACAAAGTTTCGAACGGGACAACCTTTGGCGGGTTCCGGGCGTCCAACGACTAGAAAGGCCCTAGTCATTCGCGGTTGACAGTGTCAGACCGCACGGCAAAGATGAACGCCGGTGAAACTTGCACACCTGGGGGTGGTGGTTGGATGAACCTTGGCACATCTACACACGCGCAGCGCAGTATCCCCGAGTACTTCACAAGCCATGACGGCTTGATCACCCTCCGCATCGACACGGAAGCATTCGACGCCTGCATCGACGCCCGTCCGGGCTACAAGTCGACAGTGATGGCAGTCATGATCCGCATTGCCGAGCGGCTCGGCCTCGAACCACTCGACGAAGACGAGTGCGAACCCGAAATCCTGGAGGACGGTACCATCCGCATCTACTGCGCATTGATCAACGGCGGGACTTCGCTGGAGGGGCTGCCCGTATGGTCCTGAATCTGGTCGAGATCCCTCAGCCCGCACCTACCCACCCGAACCACGCCGTACCGCGCGACGGTTGGGGTCGGCCGATCATCGTTCCGAAGGCTGGCGGCAAGCCGACAGGCCACACTCGCACGACGACCTTCATCGACTGCATCGAAGACAAGTCCAATCTCAACGACTGGGGCAAGCGGATGGTCCTGCTCGGCGCCACGAAGCGCCCGGACCTGATCGCGAAGGCCGGCGCACTAGACCCCGAAGCCGACAAGAAGCAGCTCAACGCGCTTGCCGAACAGGCGGCGGACGCCTCGGGGGCCAACGACAAGCGGGAGAAGGGCACGTACCTCCACAGCCTGACCGAGTACGCAGACCGCGCGGAGCCGCTTCCGCCCGGGGCCTCGGCCGCCGACCTGGAGGATATCGCCGCCTACATGATGGCCACGTCCGCCATGACGGTCGTCTCTGCGGAACAGTTCGTCGTCGTCAACCAACTCGGCGCAGCGGGCACCTTCGACCGGCTGATGAACTACGACGGACCCGGCCCCGACGGCGAGCGCATCACCGGGAACTTCATCGCTGACGTGAAGACGGGCGGCATCGAGTACGGCGCTCTGAAGATGGCGTCGCAACTTGCGGTCTACAGCCGCGGTGAGCTGTACGACCACACGTACTTCCCGGTGGACGCCAAGGACAAGAAGGCGCTGGCCGCCTGGAAGAAGCGCCAGTTCTCAGCCGAAGAGGCTGCGCAGGCGTACATGCCACTGCCGGACGTGAATCAGGAGTGGGGCATCATCATCCACTTGCCTTCGGGCACCGGCGTGTGTAAATTGCACTGGGTCGACCTGACGATCGGGTGGGAGCTGGCTCAGCTTGCGCTCACGATCAGGAAGGCCCGCACGGGCAAGGGCAAGGCGATGTTCCCCTTCCGGGGATTCGTCGAGGCGCCGGTGGTTGACACTGTCGGGCCGAGTGTGTAAATTGGACCGAACGAGAGGGGCTGCGAGTCGAGCCCCGACTTTTAGATCCAAGTGTGCTAATTGAACCAGAGGGAGAGCGGGTTCCTAGTGAGTGAAACGTCGGTCACGATCAAGTACGGCAAGGGCCACGACGACAGTTGGGTGGTCTTCCGGGGAACGCTCTCGGAGATCCGGGCCAACATCATGGAGTACTTCGGGATGGACCCGGAGAGCCAGCGGGGCCTGAGTCTGGACAGCATCGTCATCAACGCGACGAACATCGCACACAGCAAGGGCCTTCTCGGCTCGCAGCTCGGGGCAACGGTGACCCACGAGCAGCCCGCACCGGCACCTGCGGCGACGCCGAGTGAGGACCCGTGGGTGGCGGCCACAGCGAACCAGGCGCCTGCACCGCAGCCGCCCGCGGCGTCGGAGCCGAAGGCGGAGGACCCCGACGCCTACGTCATCGGCCTGATCGCACAGGCGACCACCGTCGAGGGCCTGAAGCGCATCTGGGCAGAGAACCAGGCCCTCTTCAACACCCCTCTCTTGGCGCGCTACAAGGAGAAGGGCAAGGAGCTCCAGGCGGCTGCCGCATGAGCAGGGTCACCATCGTCTCCACCGCAACGTATGCCTACGAGATCGAGGTGCCTCTCGGCTTCCTGGCTGACGAAGTCGAGCTGGGCGAGTCGATCACAGCCGACATCAGGGAAGCCTTCCTTGCCGGCGTCCCCCTGGGCGCCAACCTCCGGGACCTCCAGGTCACTACGACCGTGGTGGCGGAGCGGCCGTGGTGAAGAAGCTCGACTTCATCGCCATCGTTGTGGTCCTCGCGACCATCGCGAGCGGCCTTCTCATCTGGACCTCCGCCCCGTGCGGCCTCTGGTCCCTCAGCAAGGTCGGCGACATGCCGGCCCGCTGCCTCTCCAAGTAACCCTCAACGCATCACAGTTCACAGAACTAAGGAGAACGCTTAGTGGCTCTCGTTGACATCCCGGTTCAGGCTGGCGGCTGGTTCAAGCCCAAGGAGGCCGCAGGCGCGGTCGCCATCCTCCTGGACGTCCACTCCTTCGAGCGTCAGCGCCCCACCCCCAACGGGCCGAAGGACAGCATCCTGGCCGACGTGGCCGTCTTCCGCGACGATGCTTCGCTGGCGCTCGGGCTGCCCGAGGTCGCGAAGGGGCAACGGATCGAACAGACCGTCCTCGCGCGTGACTTGGAAACCGTCGTCGGGAACTCGACGATCGTCACCCTCGACCAGGTCCCGCCCACAAAGCCCGGTGCCCACCCGGCGTGGGTGTGGCGGCCGGCGACCGACGCGAAGGTGCGTCAGGCCGTCATCGAGTACATGACGGCGCGCGAGGCCGCCGCGGACGCGGCCGTGGCAGAGGCACCCGACTTCGACTGATCCAAGTGTGTAAATTGGACCGAGTGCAGAAGGGAGGTTGATGCGCGGGTCTCGACCCGCAGAAAGGGGTGTCCGATGGGATTTGTCTGTGGAGCGCGGAAGTTCCGCTGGTTCCGCGTGCATCGCTGCGAGCACGACGCTTCGCACGTGCAGGTCAGTAAGTGGCACTGCCAGTACGGCCCGAGGGGCTACATCTGGCGTGTGAAGGATAAGGAGCGTCGGTGAGCCTCCGACCTACCTGGGAGGAATGGGCCCTGGGCATTGCCGTCGCCGTAGCGCAGCGCGCGGACTGCACCCGAGCGAAGGTCGGCGCAGTCATCCTGAGCCGTAAGAACCGCGTGCTCGGCCTTGGATACAACGGCCTGCCGCCCGGCCTGCCCGGCTGTGCGACGGCGGACAACTGCCCGCGGGGTCAGCTCTCCACCGCGGAGTGCGCGAGGGATTCGGACTACTCGAATTGCCCGGCCACGCACGCCGAACGCAACGCTATCGAAGACGCGCTCGTCAAGGGCTTCTCGGCGTACGAGCTTCAGGAAGCGCGGCTGTACGTCACGCGCCGGCCCTGCCCGGCCTGCCTCACTCTGATCAACTCCGCTGGCATCCGGCGGATCGTCGTCCTCGACTCCGCCGACATGTGGCGGGTCGCCGCTCGCCCTCGAAGGGGGTCTCGTACGTGCTCACGGCTGGTCGGTCTCTGGCGCTCAATGCGGAGTCGGGTCGCGAACTCCCGCGGATAGAGGCGTTCGCGGACCTGTACGCGATGGGCGTCTGCCCGCGCCATGGCGAGGTCGTCATGATTGCTGGCCGCTCCGGCACGCAGAAGTCCGGCCTTGCGCTGTTCTGGGTCGCCCAGATGAACCTGCCGACGCTCTACTTCAGCGCGGACATGAGCGCGTTCACCGCCTCTTCGCGGCTTGCGTCGATGATGACGCGGGACACGACCGCGATGGTCGAGGCCGGCATGGCTGAGGGGGGACAGTTCCGGGCGGACTACCTCGCGGCCCTGGCCCATCTGAACCTGACGTTCTCCTTCGGCTCGCCGATCACGTGGCGTGCAGTGCAGGAGGAGATGGAGGCGTACGTCGAACTGTGGGACGCCTACCCGCAAGTGGTGGTGTTCGACAACTTGATGGACTTCGAGGGCGCGGAGTCGGACTACACCGAGCAGATGGCTGTGATGCAGGGCTGCACCGAGCTGGCCCGCGACACGGGCGCAACGGTGATCATCCTCCACCACGCGAGCGACAAGGCATGGGAGGCCAAGACCAACCCTTGGGCCCCGCCGAGCCGGGATCAGGTCAAGGGCGGCCTCAGCGAGAAGCCCGAATTGTCGCTGGCAGTCGCGCTGGACCCGACATCAATGGCGTACAACGTGGCGTGCATCAAGCAGCGCATGGGGCCTTGCGACCCGACCGCGTCGCGCTACACGACGATGATCTGCGAGCCCGAGTACACGCGCTTCAAGCGCGCGGTTCCTCGCGAAATCGTCCAAGCGGCGAAGCCCAGGCCGCAAGCCGAATGGTCCCCATCGCAATCAGTGGTCGACTCATTCGGATGACGTGTGCAAATTGGACAGACAAGAGGGGGCTGGGGATTTGAGCAGCAGCATCGCGGCGCGCAACAGGCGCAACAAGCGGAAGGGGGCGGACTGGGAGAGCGAACTCCGCGACGGCTTGAGGGCGGACGGGTTCGACATCGAATCCCTCCGCCTGGCCGGCAAGGAGGACGAGGGCGACATGGTCATCCGTACCGAGGACGCGAAGTTCCTGGTGATCGAGGCGAAGAACGCCAAGTTCGAGCCGGGCGTGTTCCTTGGTGAGGCGATCACCGAGCGCAAGAACTTCGCCAAGCACCGTGGCCTCGACCTGGAAGACGTGGAGTCCATCGTCGTCGTCAAGCGGCGCGGCAAGGGCTGGCGCCAGGCGTTCGTGCTCACGACCGTCGAGGACTACTTCGGCCTGGAGTCGCAGTGAATGACGATCCGAAGTGGGTCGACGCCTACTGCGACTTCCTGACGGATCCGGAGGCAGACATCTGCCTGATTGTCGCCATCGAAACGTACTTCGGGGTGATGCAGTGAGCCTCCGACGGCTGTACCTCAACACCGTGCACTCGGACTCGCGTTCGGACCCGGAGGGCAAGCCCACGCTCGAAGCGGTCATGCAGCACTACGGCGTGGACTTCAACCCGGCCCGCAACACCGGCATGGTCCGGTGCCTCCTCCACGAGGATCGCACGCCTTCCATGTCCTACCGCCTCGACGAGGGGCTGTGGAACTGCCACTCCTGCGGGGCCGGCGGCGACTCGTACTCAATGATCATGAAGAAGGAGGACACCGATTTCCGCGGAGCACGAGCCCTTGCAGCCTCACTCAACCTCGCAGAGGGAGATGCTGGAGGAAGCGGTGACGACCTATCAGGCGCACGTTACGGCCGACGTCGCGCGGTATCTCCTCGACCGGGGAATCGGTCGAGCGGAGGCGGCTACATTCCGGCTTGGCGTCGTCGCTGACCCGGCCCCGGGTCACGAGCGGTTCCGAGGCATGCTCGCCATTCCCTACCTGGACCGCGACAGCCGGCCGCTCACCGTCCGGTTCCGCTGCCTCCAGGAGCACGCCCACAGGGACCACTTCCACGGCAAGTACAACTCGATCAAGGAAGACCCCCCGCGGATGTTCAACGTGGGAGCGATCCACCGCGCTGGTGACGAAATCCACGTCACCGAAGGCGAGTTGGACGCGGTCATCCTGACCAAGCTCGGCCTGCCGGCCGTGGCCATTCCCGGCGCGAAGATGTGGTTCGGGCGCCACCGGCGGATGCTGGCGGGCTTCTCCCGCACATGGGTCTGGGCTGACCCCGACGACGCGGGCGCCGAACTCGTCAACAAGATCACCCGGTCTCTTCGGTCGGCCAAGGCAGTTCGCCTCAAGGCCGATGTGACCGACACCTACATGGCGGGCGGCGCCGACGCGCTGTTCAGCGCATTCGTACCGAAGGAGCTTGCGGCGTGACCGAGATCGAGACGACACCCAAGAAGGCTGGCCGCAAGCCCGACCCGATGACGCGGATCCTCAACGACCTGAAAGCCGCCATCAAGGGACTCGGCGAGTACGAGTCGAAGTCGTACGGCGAGGCGCGTCGCCACGTGCACGATGGCCGGGCGTTCGCCTGGGCGCGTGAGTACGAACGGACCGGCACGTTCGATGCGTTGCTGCTCGCCCACACCTTCGGCGCGCTGTGCGAAAGCGATGACCGGCAGCGCCAGCGCGATGTGCTGCTCGATGTGGCGGCCGTGGCCATCGCCAAGATCGAGAAGCTGGACGGTGGCCAGTGATTGTCGGCTTCGAGCTGTGCGACGAGAGCACCTTCGAGGACACCCGCGAGGCCATCTACCCCGGCAAGGTTCCGGAGGCCGGCGGAGTGCACACGCTGGTCGTCGAGAACGAGGACATGTACGTCCTCCACGAGCACGCCTGCCTTGACGAGTATGGCGAGCCGGGCTGCTTCGTCGTCTGGATCGAGGACCACGAAGGGCTCAACTGCTACTTCCACCACGCGGACCTCGTGGCCGGCGAGAAGGCCACGGACGGCCTGATCCCAGGTGAGTACCTGATCGACGCGCGGTCGGACGAGATCCGCGGCTTCGACTACACGGAGTACGAGCACGTCTTGGCGCTGCACTACCCGGAGGAGGCGGAGTGACCCCGAAGCACGGCGACCTGGTTCTCGTGGCCATGGGCGTGGACGACACCGAGCTGGCTCGATACTCCCAATATGCCCCGGAGTTCGAGCCCTGCTTGGAGTGGTTCGGCACGGACTACGCATCCCGCGTTGAGCACTACCCGATCGTGGCCATCGTCGAGGTCGTGCCGCGTGACTGAACTCCCCGGCACCCCAGGCCCTGCGCTCTCGTCCATCTGGGCCGAGCTTGGCGCCGAGGCCCGCGAGGCGCTGAAGGCTCATCTCCTTGCCGACACATCGGCCGAGTGGCTGTCGACGACCCTGGCCAGGCACGGCCACTACGTCTCTGCAACAACGATCCGCACGTACCGCCGGGCGCTCCGGCAGGAAGGGGGCATCAGTGAGCGAGCTGCTTGACGAGCTGCTGGCCAAGCCCGTGGGCCCAGCCGTGCAGCCCCGACAGACGGACCCCGCCCGGGACTTCACTAAGCAGATCGAACTCAAGGGCGACGAGGCCACAGTGACGATCCGGGGGGAGTCCTTCGAGGCCAACGAGGACGCCGCCACGGCCGTACTGAAGGGGCAGGGGCTCGACCCGGCCGAGTGGACCGTCGCCAGCTTCCGATCGTCCGAGTGGACGATGGCGAACGGCGAGACCGGTGTGTCCACGCGCTTCACCTTCGCGCGCCAGTGTGCTAATTGGACGGGCGAGCGTGCGTCGATAGACGAGCTACTTGCCGCCATCGACTCGACGCCGATCAACCTGCACCCTGGACTCCCGCTGCCCCCGGGTGAGCCGCACACGCTGATCGTCGCCCTCGGCGACATGCAGTTCGGCAAGGCAGACGGCGATGGCCCGGCTGGCACCCTTCAGCGCACGATCGACTGCCTGAACAAGGCGGCCGACCTCGTCATCGAGTACCGGCTGCGCTTCCGCATAGAGCACATCCACGTGGCATGGCTCGGCGATCACGTCGAGGGCTTCGTCTCGCAGGGCGGAGCTAATACGGCCCGCACGACGCTCACCCTGAGCGAACAGATCAGGCTCACGCGCCGCGTCATGCTGCACGCGCTTCTCCTGTTCGCGCCGCTGTGCCAACGCCTCACCATGGCCGCCGTGCCCGGCAACCACGGCGAAGCCGTGCGGATCAACGGCAAGGGCGTGACGAGGTACGACGATTCGCACGACACCGAGTCCCTGATCGCCGTCAAGGACGCCGCGGACCTCAACCCTGACCGTTTCCGCCACGCCGAGTTCTACGTGCCCGACACGGACGAACTGACGGTCGTCGTCGACTGCTCGGGGACTGTCGTCGCCCACGCCCACGGCCATCAGTTCCGCACAGGCAAGCACTTCGAGTGGTGGAAGGGCCAAGCCTTCAACCGCGAAAGCGCCATGCACCAAGCGGACGTGCTTCTCGCCGGCCATCTGCATCACGAGCTGATCGAGGCCGACGGCCCGCGCACCTTCATCCAGGTGCCGGCCCTGGAGAGCGAATCGACGTGGTGGCGGCATGCGAAGGGCCCCATCGGGGCCCCGGGCCTGATCGTCGCCGTAACCAAGGACGGGCGCGTCCCGGTCAAGGAGGTTGTCAGTTGAGCATCGTCGAACTTGCTACGACGGAGTACGCCAGCGCAGAACAGGCTTTTGCGGACTGGTCGGTTATGGACGACCCCGAGACTCTGAAGGTCGCCGAGCGGGCCGCACGGCGCCTCGCCGAGCAGTACGCCGACACGCGGACGATCGAGTACGAGGACGCCTTCCAGGAAGCCGTCATCATCCTCGCGTCCAAGCCGCAGATGGTGCGCGAATGCCTAACGGACCCGCACCTCGGATACGGCGTGCTGGCCACACGCCTGCACCAGCACCTCGTGATGAAGGTGCGCACCGAGGCGAGCCGTCGTACCCGCCTGACTTCATTCGAGACGAACTCGGCGGCCCTGTCGGAGGCTGTGTGAGCGGCGGCTACAACCGGGCCCTGGTGGAGCATCTGCTGCCCGCGGTGTGGGACAGCGAGGCGGCGTACGGCATGAAGATCGACACGCTTCCCGATGCAGACATGCCGCGCGGGTACCGCGACCCGAAGAAGGGTTCCCCGCTGTTCGCGCACCTGGCTGACGTCCGGCACGGCTACGTGCACGCGGACCTCACGCTGGTCGAGCGCACCTCTCTTGTTCTGCGGTACGGCCTGGACATGGCGTACGAGGAGATCGCGGCCACTCGCGGTGTGCGAAAGCAGTCGGCCCAGGAGGCGACGGAGCGCGCGGTCGGGAAGCTCACGGCTCACCTGAACGGCGAACGGTACATCGACGGCTACGACGCCGAAATCAGCTACGAGGACGCGGCCTAGGAAGGCGGAGGGCCTGGAGGCAATTCGGTCTCCAGGCCCTCTCCGCGCCATGGGGCCGGCTTTCTCAGTCGGCAAAACACATCCTGCCGGGCCCGTGGGCTTGGCATTGAGGAGCGGAAACGTTGAGCGAAACCCCCTTCGGCCCGACCGGGCAGACCGTGTACGAACGGACGTACTCGCGGACCAAGGCCGACGGCACGAAGGAAACGTGGCCCGAGACCGTCCGCCGTGTCGCCCAGGGGAACCTGGCGCTTGTGCACGGCCCGCGTGAGGGCTGGGATGCCTGTGTGGCGGCCGAGTACGAGGAACTGGTCTCCTATATGGACCGGTTCGCGATAATCCCCGCAGGGCGGCACCTGTGGGCTTCCGGTGTGAAGGGGAGGCAGTACCTCTTCAACTGCCACGTGGCCGGCTGGGGGGAGAAGCTGTCCCGGCACTTCGAGTTCACGTTCCTGCGCCTCATGGAGGGCGGCGGTGTCGGCTCGAACTACTCGTCGAAGTACCTGGAGCCGTACGGCGCCCCGCGCCGGGAACTCGACGTGCACATCGTGTGCGATCCGATGCACCAGGACTTCGACGAGATGAAGGCGGCCGGCCTCCTGTCGACGGAGTACGACTCCGACTGGGCCGGCGCCTTCGAGGTCGAGGACTCCCGCGAAGGCTGGGCATCCGCACTTACGGACCTGATCGACACGTTCATGACCGAAGACGAGGTCAAGCACCGCCAGCGCGTCTACGACGTGTCGCGCGTCCGCTGCAAGGGCTCGCGCCTCAAGACCTTCGGCGGCACGGCATCCGGCCCCGGCCCGTTCGCCCGCATGATGGCCGAGGTGGCACGCGTCCTGAACAACGTGACCGTGGATGTAACCGAGATCCAGATCTGGGGCTCCTTCGAGCCTGTGCGAACCAGCCGACACGGACACTTGAAGCCGACCGAGGCCATGGAGATCGACCACGCCATCGCTGAATGCGTCGTCTCGGGTGGCGTCCGCCGCTCGGCCCGCATGGCGATCTGCGCGTGGGACGACCCGCACGTTGAAGAGTTCCTGGCCTGCAAGCAGGACACCGGGAAGCACTGGACGACGAACATCTCCGTTGAGATCGACGAGGACTTCATCGACTACCTGAACGGCGACCGCGTCGACGACTTCGGGCCCGGCGGCGCCGAGTTGGCATGGACGGTGCACCGCAAGGTCGTCGAGGGCATGCTGCGCAACGGCGAGCCCGGGTACTGGAACTCCAGCCACTCCAACGTGGGCGAGGTCGGGCAGGTCATCGCCACGAATCCCTGCGGAGAGATCGCGCTCGAAGCGTGGGAGAACTGCAATCTCGGTCACGTCAACCTCGATGCGTTCGCACCGACCAAGAAGCACGGCCACTACGACAGCCAAGGGCTTTTCCGAGCGCACGAGCTCATGGCCCGCTTCCTGATCCGCGCCACCTACGGAGACGTGAACGACGCGGAGCAGGCCGGCCTGCTGGCGAAGAACCGACGCATCGGCGTCGGCCATCTCGGAGTCCAGGGCTTCCTGGCGAAGAGCGGCCTCCGCTACTCCGACGCCCCCGAGGCGGAAGGCTTCCACGCGCTGCTGACCTTGGCGCGTGACTCTGTGCGAGACACCGCGCGGGAGTACGCGTACTCGCTGCGGATCCCGGAGCCGGTGAAGGTGACGACGGTCGCCCCGACGGGCACGATCGCGAAGTTGCCCGGAGTAAGCGAGGGCATCCATCCAATCTACGGCCGGCACTTCCTGCGCCGCGTGCGCTATTCGATCACCGACGCGGCGCAGGCCAAGACCGTGGAGGAGTTCGCGGCGCAGGGGTACGACGTCGAGACGTGCATCTACGACCAGTCCGGCAACACGGTCGTCGTCACGTTCCCCACGAAGGACAAGCTTGTCGCCGAGGTTGAGGCGATGGGCTACGACCCGGCGATCGTTGAGTCCGCGGCCGAACTGAGTCTCGATCGGATGCTCGCCTTCCAGGCGATGTACCAGCGGGAGTACGCCGACAACGCGGTGTCCTTCACCGCCAACGTGCCCGAGGGCTTGGACCTTGAGCACACGATGGAGATCGTCCGCCGTTGGCTGCCTGCCCTGAAGGGCACCACGGTCATGGTCGACGGCACCCGTGCGCAGGCGCCGTACGAACGGATCACCGCCGAGGAGTTCGCCACGTACGAGCTGACATGCGTCGAGGACTCGACCGACGGGGACTGTGCCTCAGGGGCGTGCCCGATCCGCTGAGTTGTGCGAGAAGCCCCCCTGATGAGTTCCAGGGGGGCTTCTGCATGCGTTCGGGGCGGCTGCTCACCCTCCAGGCGGGACGACCGCTCGCACGAGGAGCGTGCCGAGGTCTTCCGGGTCGGGGGCTTCGATGATCTCAGCCTCGACGTTGAGGAAGCCGTAGTTACGCAGGATGCCGTTCCACATGTCGGGCGTGTAGAACCAGCGGGCAATGCCGCCCTTCTTGCCCTTGAAGCCGTTCACGTGCATGCCCTGCGCCCCGTAACAGCCCTCGACGGCAGGTGCTTGAGAGAAGGCGTACACCCCGCCAGGGTTGAGCCGGTCACGGACCAGCGGCACGAGTTCAGCGGGGTTTGTGAACCACGAGGCCGCCCACACCGAGTAGATGGCGTCGTACGTCTCGTTGGTCTCGGCCAGATAGTCGCGCACGTCTTCCAGCTCGAATCGCAGGTCGGGCACGTCGCCCCACATGCGGCATGCGCGCCCGTGCTGGACGGGGGAGATGTCCACTCCCGTGGTCCGCACTCCCTTCATGGCCAGGTACGCCGCATGCACCCCGAACCCGGAGCCCAATTCGAGGGCTGTGTCCGGTTGTTGCAGGAACCCCTCGTCGGGCCCGTGGTGGTCCCACTGTGTCCAGGAGAAGCCCTTGCCGAGCAATTCGTCGCGATCACTCTCGTCGAGGCTCGGGTAGTAGGTGTCCCAGTAGTCGGCCGTGCTGATGCTCATAGGCGATCCGCGCACCTTCGTTTCGGGGGCGATTCAGGCCCCGTATGAACGTCGACGCGGCAACGCTACTCAGGCCGATTCTTGATCGCTGGAGACTCGCAGAGATTCCCTCAAACGTGTTCTGACCTGCGAAAATGAGCGGGCGTGCCGAACCGGCGGCGCCCCGCGGAGCGTCGCCGGCCGGCGTGTTCAGTTGTGGATCAGTGGCACTTGGCCCCCGGGGCGCACGGCGTGCACTTCACCGCATCGCGCTCCCACAGCGGCCAGTCGATCTCGAAGCCGTGCTGCTGGATCACGGCTGCGGTGCGCATCACGGTGCCGTCGGCCTTGCGGTCGATCTCCGGGATGTGGTCGAGGAACCGGCCCTCGCCCATGTACCGCTCGCAGAGCGTTCGGTAGTTGGCGGTGTCGAGGATGAGCGCGTGCACGCCCTCGTCGATCAGCTCGCCACAGCCGATCTCCATGCCCGGTTCGATGTCCCAGGTCTCGAATGCGGTGATCAGGTAGGCCACGGCCTGGCCAAGGACGCGCTCGGCCATCACGCGGTCCCACAGCGGCTTGTCGCGCAACATCAGGGTGATGGTGCGCACCCACAGGTCATCGCCGAGGAGTTCCCTCGGGTCGCGCACTTGCACGTCGGTCACGGTCATGACGTATCTCCTCCCGGTCTTGGGTGGGTACGAACTGCCGAACCCGGCGCCCGCGGCTGCGTTGCGCCGTCGTGCGGTGGTACAGCCCGGCGAAGCACCCGTTAGGGGCCTGCGCACGGACGCTGAGGGCCGTAGGAGCTTGCCTACGGCGGGGTCAACTCGTAGGCGAGTTGCGCGAGTCCTGCGAGGACGACGAGGGCCGCCCCCGCGTTGTCGAAGTGGCGGCCTCCTCGTGCGCGGCTGTCTCCTGTCCGGGCACGGGCTGCGTCTGACTCGCGCTTCGCCGCAGCTCCTGAGCGGCGCGATATTCCTCGTAGTTCACAGCGCATCTCCTAGGCATCCGAGTCGGGGTGTGGTTGATCCTTGTCGCCAGCCGATGGGGCCCCCTGGGGCTCCTCCGCCTCCAGCCGTGCGAACGCCCTCATCCGCGAGGAGGTGAACGATTCAGTCGCCTGCTCGATCCGCTCTTCGACGGAACGTCGATCGGGCGTCGGTGTGGTCGTCGGGCCTGCGCCCTGTGCGCCTCGCGGTGCGTCTCGCACCAGGTGCGCGGCGAAGGTCTGCGTGTCTCCGGTTTCGGGGTCCAAGGCGCGAGCCACGCCGCGCTCAACGCCCAACAGAAACCCAGTGCCTCCGCCCGGCAGCAAGACACGCTGCTGGCGTGCTCGACGGGGCGGTGAAGGGAGCGGCGCATCCGAGTCAGGCTGCATGGGCGTCTCCTTCGCCGTCCTTCTCGGCCCAGCGCAGCAAGCCGTCACGTAGCAGCCTCAGTACGCCTGTATCCGAACACGCCTCGCCGTGCTCGCGACGTCGCCTCGCCTCGGCCATGACGGAGGCCGGCATGATCTCCTGGATGGCGAGCGCCAGTTCGCACGCCTCCATCGGCGAGGTGCGCAGAAAGAGGCTCCGTTCGACGTAGCGTCCGTCGACGCCTTCAATGGCCGCCCGCGGCCAGCCCAGTTCGATGGACCTGTTCGGGTACGGCAGTCCCGCCACGGTCTCCGGCGCCAGTGACGTCACTTCCACGCTGGGGGCCTTCGTCACGGCTTGACCACCTGTCGCCAGTTGGCCGCACGGACCGTCCATTCGAGACCGCCGCATTCGGGTCTCAGGTAGACGGTCCGCTCGCCACCGCGGCCCGTCACGTCCATCACCCGCTGGCGACCGTGCTCGAACGTCTCGACGATCGCACCGAGTTCGGGTAGGCCAAGTGGCTGGCTCGTGGAGGTCGGCGATTCTGCGGCCGACTTGGTCATCAAGTGCCCCCTGCATCTTGAGCTGGTGACAGTGCCCCGCCGGCCAGCGACTACAGCCGACGAGGCACTGCGCCTACGTGGTAGCTCAAGGGTTCGTTCGGGGGAGCCGGCCGCCCCTTGAGCTGCCCATGACCAGTCAAAGGGGACGTCGAGGGGCGTCCAAGCGCGTATGGGGTACCCACCTTGGGTGAACCCGACGGTAAGTACGGAGATCCCCGGCACACTGGATCTGGCCACCATTACCCGGCCCAGGGGGGCGGATGTCCGGGACAAGCATCGCCGACGTCATGCCGCGGCTGTTAGTCAAGCCGGAGATGATCGCCGCGTGCCAACGACGCGATTTCAGCGTCGTGTTCGCGGTGATCAAGTCGTCAGGTATTTCGGCGTCCGCCATCGCGAGGGCGTGCGAGTTGACGCCCAACCGCGTCAGCGACGTCATCAATTCGCGTCACGCCATTGAAAAGCTTGCGGTGATCGAGCGAATCGCTGACGGCATCCGAATCCCTGGGCGGATGCTCGGTCTGGCTGACCGCGCGTGGGAAGGTGCCCTCCCAGATGCAAGCAGCGGGAGTGGCGTCTCGCTCGTGTGGGATCCTCGGCAAGTCACCGACATGGTAAGGCGATACACAAGGAGCGATCTCGTGATGGACCGTCGGACTGCGGCGGTGGCAGTGCTGGCCGGCAGCCTCGGCCCGACGCTGGTCGAGTCTCTTGAGCGATGGCTGCGGGACGACCCGAAGGAGCAATGGTCGGGTCGTGCACGGGGGGTCGGCGAAGATGAGGTGTCCCAGCTTGAGCACGCTGCCCGCGTGTTCCGCCAGTGGGATCACCAGTTCGGTGGGGGCATTCACCGCAAGGCGGTCGTCGGGCAGCTTAGTGAGGTCGCGGACCTGTTGAAGGTCCCACATCCCCGTCGCATCCAACGTCGTCTGTACGCGGTCATGGCCGAACTGGCAGGCTCCGCGGCCACGATGTCGTGGGACTGCGGCATGCAGAAGACAGCCCAGGACTACTACCTCATGGCCGTCCAGTCCGCGAAGGCCGCTGGTGACCGGCCTTACGGAGCGAAGGTTCTAGCAGGACTGGCCCGGCAGTACCTGTACCTCGACCGCGCGAACGACGCCCTCGACATCATCAGGTTGGCGCGGGACGGGGCTCAAGGTCATGCGACCCCCGCGGTGATGTCCATGCTGCATACGCGCGAGGCATGGGCGTACGCGAAGCTCGGGCGTGTAGAGGCGTTCCGCCGCGCAACCGCCACGGCCGAGGACACGTTCGCAAATGCCGTCGCCACAGACGAGCCGCACTGGATTGCCTACTACGGGGAAGCCGAGATCGCCGGCGTCACTGGCGGTCGCTGGCTGGAGCTTGCGCGGTTCGACCCCAAGTACGCAGAGCCGGCACGGCGAAACATCACGCAGGCGATCGAGACGCGTGGTCGCACGGGCCTCCGAAGCCTCGCCCTGGATCGCATCGGCTTGGCCGAGGTGCTGTTCATACAGGGCGACCACAGTGCCGGGGTACGCGCTGCAAGCGGCGCGATGGACGTCGCGGAGCACACCCAATCCGGCCGCGTGGTCGAGCAGTTGCGTGGGCTTTACGGCTACACCGCAGCCCGAGCCTCGTACCCGGGCATACGCGACTTGCGGGATAGGATGCGGGATCTTCTCACGGCGTAGTGGAGATGGAGCCTTGCCAACTTACGGAATCACCGGGCACATGAACATCACCCCGGCCACGGCGCTCTTGGTCGCCGATGCCCTACGCCAACATCTGGCGGGAACCCCGGACCAGGAGCTGACCGGCGTGAGCTGTATCGCGCAGGGGGCCGATGCCGTTTTCGCTCGTGTCGTCTTGGAGCTGGGCGGACGCCTCATCGTGGTTCTGCCGTCTGAGGACTACCGACTGGCGAAGGTCAAGCCGCACTATCGCGAAGACTTTGACGCGCTCATCACCCGAGCGGCTGAGATTCAGACGATGCCCTACGCGACAGCGAACCGCGACGCCTACACCGCCGCCAACGAAGCTCTCGTCACACAGTGCGATGAGATGTTTGCCGTGTGGGATAGCGGCCCGTCGGGAGGGAAGGGCGGCACCGCTGACGTCGTCGAGTACGCGCGTTCGCTGGGCAAGCCTGTGCACGTCCTGTGGCCCGACGGAGCGCAGCGCGCCTAGCCTCTGAGCTGACTGCGAAGGACCCCGCACTGTCTGCCTGGACGGTGCGGGGTCCTTCGTCTGGCTGGGGCTCAGTCCTCGCTGGACTGGCTCTTGCCCTCACTCAAAATGAAAGAGATGCGACGCACGCTGTCCGGGTCCGTCAGCGTCTGGACGTCGCCCAGTTCACGGTTCTCCGCGACGTCGCGCAGCAGGCGGCGCATGATCTTGCCGGACCGCGTCTTCGGCAGCTCGGGCACGATCAGGACCCGCTTGGGCTTGGCGATCGGGCCGAGCGTCGCGCCCACGTGGTTGCGCAGTTCGTCGACGATGCCCTCCGCCTCCGCGGCGCTGCCGCGCAGGATGACGAACGCCACGATCGCCTGCCCGGTGGTCGCGTCCGTCGCGCCGACGACCGCCGACTCGGCGACCTTCGGGTGCGACACGAGCGCCGACTCGACCTCGGTCGTCGAGATGTTGTGGCCGGAGACGAGCATCACGTCGTCGACGCGGCCGAGCAGCCAGATGTCGCCGTCCTCGTCCTTCTTGGCGCCGTCGCCCGCGAAGTACAGGCCCTCCCAGCGCGACCAGTAGGTGTCCTTGAAGCGCTCGTCGTCGCCCCAGATCGTGCGCAGCATCGACGGCCACGGCTCGGTCAGCACGAGGTAGCCGCCGCCTCCGTTCGGGACCGGCTGGGCGTTGTCGTCCACGACGTCGGCGGCGATGCCGGGCAGCGGGCGCATCGCGGATCCGGGCTTGGCCTCGGTGACGCCCGGCAGCGGGCTGATCATCATCGCGCCGGTCTCGGTCTGCCACCACGTGTCGACGATCGGGCAGCGGTCGCCGCCGATGTTCTTGCGGTACCACATCCACGCCTCGGGGTTGATCGGCTCGCCGACCGAACCGAGGACGCGCAGCGACGACAGGTCGAACTTCGCGGGGATGTCGTCGCCCCACTTCATGCACGTGCGGATCGCGGTGGGGGCGGTGTAGAGGATCGTGACGCCGTACTTCTGCACGACCTCCCACCAGCGGCCCTGGTGCGGGGTGTCGGGGGTGCCCTCGTACATGACCTGCGTGGCGCCGTTGGAGAGCGGGCCGTACACGATGTACGAGTGGCCGGTGACCCAGCCGATGTCGGCGGTGCACCAGTAGACGTCGGTCTCGGGCTTGAGGTCGAACACCGCGTGGTGGGTGTACGACGCCTGTGTCAGGTAGCCGCCCGACGTGTGCAGGATGCCCTTCGGCTTACCGGTGGTGCCGGAGGTGTAGAGGATGAACAGCGGGTGCTCGGCAGCGAACGCGCGCGGGGTGTGCGTGTCGGGCTGCGCGTCCACCACGTCGTGCCACCACACGTCGCGGCCCTCGGTCCACGCGACGTCCTCGCCCGTCCGGCGGACCACGAGCACATTGCGTACGTCGGGACACGACGCGAGCGCGTCGTCGATGGCCGGCTTGAGGGCGGAGGGCTTGCCGCGCCGGTAGCCGCCGTCCGCGGTGATGACGATGCGCGCGTCGGCGTCCTGGATGCGCGACGAGACGGCGTCCGCCGAGAAGCCGCCGAAGACGACCGAGTGCGGCGCGCCGATGCGCGCGCACGCCAGCATCGACACGACCGCCTCGGGGATCATCGGCAGGTAGATGGCGACGCGGTCGCCGGCCTCGACGCCGAGCCCGGTCAGCGCGTTGGCGGCCTTGGAGACCTCGCGCTGGAGCTCGGCGTACGTGATGGCGCGGCTGTCGCCCGGCTCGCCCTCCCAGTGGATCGCGACGCGGTCGCCGAGGCCGGCCTCGACATGGCGGTCCACGCAGTTATAGGCGACGTTGAGCTCGCCGTCGGCGAACCACTTCGCGAACGGCGCGTTCGACCAGTCCAGCGTCTCGGTCGGGGCGGTCGCCCAGGAGAGGCGCGCGGCCTGCTCGGCCCAGAAGCCCAGCCGGTCGGCGTCCGCCGCCGCGTACGCCGCGGCCGTCACATTGGCCGAGGCTGCGAGCGCGGGGGGCGGCGGGAAGCGGCGCTCCTCTTTGAGCAGGTTGGACAATGCGTCGCGGTTCTCGGCTGCGTCACTCACGCGTTTTCCTCCGTCAAACAGACTTTGCGTGACATCTTCTATCGCCTGTAGCGAATCAGTGACGGGGCGGGGCTGACAAGGGGCCGAAAGAAATTGGTTTAGACCTTTAGGGGGCCGCTGCCTCCAGGTCCTCCATGGGCTCCGCGGGAGGCTGTCCACTGCCCCCGAGCTCCGGTGCGATCAGCCCCGGATCGGCGCCGAAGCCGAGGAAGAGATCGGCCCAGCGCTTGTCCAGGTCGGTTGCCGCCTTGCCGTCGCAGAAGGGCTTCAGGCCGTTGGCCGTGTAGTGGCGGAGCATCTCGAACACCTTGCCGGTGTCACCCTCCTCCTCCGACGTGTACTCGACGCCGGGCTCGTTGCGCTGGTGCTCCTGGCAGGCGGCGGTGCCGGGCGCGGGAGCGAACGCGCCGTCCCCGGCGGCGGGTGCGGCCTTCTTGCCGCCGCCTCCGGAGCACGCGGTCAGCAGGGCGAGGGCGGACGCCGCGGCGGCTATGGCGAGCCGTCGCCGGATCGTGCTCGTGGTGCGGGTCATGGCTGTTTCCTCTCACTGGAGCGGACGGGTGGGATCCGGTGCCGTGGTCGTCCCGGGCAGGGCCGGTTCATCCGAAGGCGGAGGGTGAAGACAGTCCGCGCCACGCGAGGACGAGCCCCACGGCGACGACGAACAGGGCGGTGAGGGCAGGTGCCCGGCGCAGGACAGGCCGGGTCGGCCGGGCGAGGCGGGAGGTGCCGGGCAGGCGTCGGCGTACGCGCTCGCGCACCCGTACGAGGAGCAGCCCCGCGGCGGTCAGTACTGCCGCCATGCCCAGGCCGTACGCCAGCACGAGCAGCACGCCGAAGGCGGTCCGGCCGAGAGCGATGGCACCCAGCAGGACGACGAGCGCGGACGGGCTCGGTACAAGTCCGCCGGCTATGCCCATGCCGACCAGAAGGCGGCGTCGGGGGCGGGCGGTCGACGTCTCGGGACGTGTCGCAGGCACGTGAGAGTGGGCCGGGGTCTGGGCGTCGGCGTGCGTGTGACCGTGCTCGGCGGTGTGTCCGGCGGCACTGGGCTGCGCGCCGTGTCCGTCGTGGTGCGGCGCGGCAACGGCCGCTGCGACGAGGACGCGTTCGTGCGTGTGCTCGTGCGCGTGGCCGTCGTGCGCGTGGTGGCCGTCGCCGTGCCCGTGCAAGTGACCGTGTTCGTGCGCGTGGCCGTGCCCGTGGATGGGCCCATGGGTGTCCCCGTGTGCGTGCGCGTGGCTGTGGGCGAGCCCCTGGCCCCGCAGCGCCGCGCGCAGCAGGCTCACCCCGACCGCCACGACCAGAACGCCGCTTGCGGCGCCCAGGTAAGCGATCACCGTGTCGCCTGTCAGCGATGCGGAACCGGTCAGCAGCAGCCCCAGCACCAGGACCCCCGCAGTATGTGTCAGCGTGACCGTCGCTCCCACGGTCACCGCGTCGCGTACGCCCTGCCGCCGCCCGTCCGCACCCCGCAGCGCCAGGTAGGCGGCCATCACCGTCTTGCCGTGGCCCGGCAGCGCCGCGTGCGAGGCACCGAGCAGCAGGGCCAGCAGTACGGCCGCGACACCCGCGCCCACCGTGATGCGGTCGGCGCCGACCAGGTTGTCGAACGTGTCCTGCACCGCGCCGTACGCGTCCTCGACGAAGCCCGGGAGCGGCCCGTCCGGCGCGGCCGCCTTGCCGGGCGCCGCATCCGTACCCGGACGCGTTTGCAGATCGATCGCACGTACGTCGAGCGGGGAGCTGAGCAAGTCCGTCGGATAGGAACGCAGTTGCGCGCTCGGACTGACCCGCGGCGTACCGTCGTCCGGCAGTGCGACGCCGTCTCCGACAGCGGTGAACTCGCGCCACCCCACGCGGTCGCCGAGGTGGGAGGTCGCCACCTTGAGCCGGGCTCCCCGCGTGAGGTCCACCGGCGCGGTCAATTCGCACTCGACTCGGGTTGTGGCCAACCCGCCGCTGCCGCGCGCCTGTTCGGCGCGGGCGGCGATGACGCGGACGGAGGACGGGCGGTCGTCGACGGTGATCCGCAGGTCACCCGCGACGCCTGCGCATGTCCGGCCCGCGTACGCGGCGAGTTCCGCGGGTACGGCGGTGCCGTCGCGGTCGGTGTCGATGCGCTCCCGCTCCTGGAGCGTCGGGATCTCGGCGAGGTCCACCACCGCGAAGTCGTCGACACGGTCCGGCCGCACGGTCAGCCCGTGGTACTGGTTGACGCTCAGGTTCCCGAGCGGGTGCGCGGACGCGGCCGGACCGGCGGCGAACTGCCCGGTGACGGCCAGCGCGAGGGCCCCGAGGACGACGGCCGCGCGCCGCCGCCATGTCCCGGGCCCGGTAGCCGTGGATGTCATGCCGCACCTCCGCGCGCCTGCGCCTGCGTCTGGGTCTGCGCCTGCGTCTGTACCTGCGTCTGGGTCTGCGTCTGCGTCTGCGTCTGGGTCTGCGTCTGCGTCTGGGCTGGGACTCCGGCTTGCGCCTGCGCATCCGTCGGCTGTGCCTGCCGGGCGACGGCCGCCTCTACGGCTGCCAAGTGCCCGACCGGCAGCGGGTCGCGCCATCCGCCGGAGACCGCGCGCCGGGCGTACTCCAATGCCTCGCTGTCACGGCCGTTGCGGTGGAACGCCCATCCGAGCGCGTCCGCCGCGAAGACGGACGGCGCGCGCTCCCACTCGGCCTCGGCCCGCCGCAGTGCCTCGGCAGGGTCGCCGTGATCGGCTTCGAACTGCGCGCGGGCGAGGTCGTCGCGTGCTCCGTTGGCCTCCAGGAGGGCGAAGGACGCCGCGGCGAGGTCGTATTGCGCACGGGCTTCGGCGGGGCGGCCGGTGGAGTCCAGGAGTTCGCCGTACTCGACCAGGAGCCCCGGCACGGGCAGCGCGGCGGTTGCGGCGGCGTACTCCGCGAGCGCCTCGTCGCGGCGGTCGACTGCCGTGAGCGCGGCCGCGCGTCCCGCGCGCAGGGCGGGGTCACCGGGTGACGCGAGCAGCCCTGCGTCGAAGTGGGCCACCGCGCCCGCCGGATCGCCGGTACGCCGGGCCAGTTCGCCGAGGTAGCGACGGCAGAACGCGATCTCGTCCGACGTCGCCGCGATCTCCAGCGCGCGTTCCAGCGCGGCTTTCGCGCCGGCCGTGTCTCCTCGCAGTTCGAGGTCGTAGCTCGCCCGCGTGAAGGACGCGACGGACGGGCGCAGATCAAGCATGCGCTGTACTGCGGCCGTCGCCTCGGCGGCGGCTCCCAACTGCGTCAGTGCGTCCGCGAGAGCCCCGTGGGCGGCCGCGTCGAAGGGCTCCGCCGCCACGGCCCGCGCGGCGAACTCCCGTGCCGTCACGAAGTCGTGGCGGGCGTTCGCGAGGGCGGCCAGTCCGACGAGCGCCGGTACGTGCGCGGCCGAACCGGGCGTGCTCGACGCGAGCGCCCGTGTCAGCGCTTCCTCGGCACGCGGGTAGTACGCGGGGTCGCCGGTCACGCGGGCCTGCTCGACGTACGCCGCGCCCAGCGTTGCCAAGGTGCGTGCGTCGTCCGGGGCGTTCCGCAACTTGCCCTGCGCCGCCGCGATCACGGCGTCGAGCGAACCGCGGCCGGAGGATGCGTCCGGTACGGGCGGCGCCGCGGCGGAGGGCGCCGCCGGGGCCGACCTGCCGTCCGGGAGGGTCAGCAGGGCCGGGACGCCGGTCAGGAGGGTCGCGGCGGCGGTGGTCGCGGCCAGCAACCGGAGCGCGCGCGTGCGGCGTTCGCGCGGAGGCGCGTCGGGCTGTGCGGCGGACTGCGCGCCAGGCCGTGCGCCAGGATGCGCGTCGACCGGCCCGCCGGTCCGCGTGGTGGCACGGTCCGTACCGTCGGACGTTGTGGTGGTCACCTGCTCGGTCATGCGTGCTCCCCCCAAGGAGCCCGGCCGGGGGCGGTCGCCCCCGAGCCGGTGTCCGTCGAAGAGAGTCGGGTCAGCTCTTGGGCAGCGCGCGGTTGACCGGCCAGTACTCCGGCAGTCCCACGTACGGGAACGAGTTGCCGAAGCCCTTGTTGTTGACGTCGACCATGTCGCCCTTGGCCAGTGCCGGCACGAGCTTGCCGGTGGCCGCGGCGCCTTCCAGGGCCTGGAGTTCGATGTCCAGGACGTCGTCGGTCAGCCTGCGCCCGTTCGGGAAGCCGGCCAGGTCGCCGCCGAGCACGCCGAGCCTGTTGGGCTTCGCGGCGGGCGGCACCGACATGTTCAGCCGCAGTTCCTCCGCGGGCACGAACTTCTTCGGGTCGACGTCCTTGTTGAGGAGCTGGGAGTTGAGGTCCGCCTGGATCGGGCCGTTGGTGGCCTTGGCGATGCCGGTCAGGAAAATCTCCACCAGGTCGGCGCGCGGCGTGGCGGGGGCCTTGAGGCCGTAGATCTTCTCGATCAGCTGCGGCACCTCGGGGTTGTTGACCCGGTCGACCAACTCGGGCACCTTCGCGTCCTGGTCGGGAGTCAGGGCGTTGAAGCGGTCCTTGAGCGCGGCCGGTACGACGACCTCGTTGACCAGCGGGTTGCCGAGCCGGGAGACCTGGACGAACTTGCCCCAGTCGCGGTTCTTGCCGTCCTCGGTGACGATGTCGAAGCCGCGTCGCTCGGTGGTGCTCCAGATGCCGATCACCGGGTTGCGGGCCGCGTCGCCGTTCAACGCGAGGGTGTCCTTGGGGAGTTGCAGCACGATCGTGTTGACGTTGTAGCCGGCCACGGTGTCCTGGCCGACCTCGCTGAGGTCGCCGCCGTACAGCAGGTCGAAGACGCGCAGGTCGAGGAAGAAGGGGTCCTCGGTCTGACCCGCGAACACCTTGCCTCCGCCGGGCACGTCCGTGAGCGCCGCGTCGCGCAGTGCGCCGTAGTTCGGCATCGACGCCTTGCCGACGTTGGACGGCGCGGCGACCGCGTTCTCGACGAGCTTGCGCGGGGCCTTGCCGGGGCGGATCTCCTCGACGGTGTACGTCTGCCGGAACAGCAGGTTCTCGTCGTCGAGCGAGGTGACCGGCCCGTTGTTGTACAGGAACGTGCTGGTGCCGCGCTTGTCCTGGTTCTTGAAGGTGAAGCGGTACGTCACGTCCGGCTTCGCGTCGCCGTCCGCGTCGACGTTGAGGTTGTAGCGCGCGTCGGCGGCGAACGGGTAGAAGTTGGGCCCGCCGTTGGGCTCCTGGAACGGTACGAAGTTCGCGATCAGCGTGACCGAGTCGGTCTTGTCGGGGCTGACGAACGCGTACACGTCGGTGTTGTCCAGCTGCGGGCTGGTGGCGATCAGCGGCGCCTCGCGGTGGCTGGACGCCCCGGCGGGGCCGCTGCCCGGCAGGGCGACGGTCGCGGTGGCGAGGAACGCCCCGGCGCCCAGCAGCGCGACGGCGGGTGTCAGGCGCCGTCGCGGCGCGGATATGTGCGCGGCCGTGCCGGGACGTCCGGCCGTGCCGGTGGTACGGATCATGTCGAATGTGCCCCTTCGGTCCTGGGGACGGTTCCGCGGGCGCGGCCGCGCGGGGGGGGGGGCCGGCCGGGGGGGCCGGGGGCCGCGGGGCGCC
>NZ_JBEZFP010000011.1:0-110902 GCF_040649515.1 Streptodolium elevatio | reverse complement strand
GTCCTGCCACACGGTCAGGGCGGGCCCGTGGAGGCTGATGAACGTGTCGTCGATCCGTTGTGGCCGGTTCCACCGGCCGTTGGCGTCGCGTCGGTCAAGCCGCAGGCCGCCCTCGCGGGCCCACCGACACACCGGTCAGTGGTGGCCCGACTCCTTGAGGCGCTTGAACGACGCCTCGACCTCGGCTTCGGCCTCGACGCGGCCGACCCAGTCGGCGCCTTCGACGGACTTGCCGGGCTCGAGGTCCTTGTAGACCTCGAAGAAGTGCTGGATCTCCAGGCGGTCGAACTCCGGAACATGGTGGATGTCGCGGAGGTGCTCCATGCGCGGGTCCGTCGCCGGTACGCACAGGACCTTGTCGTCGCCGCCGGCCTCGTCGGTCATGCGGAACATGCCGATCGCGCGGCAGCGGATGAGCACACCCGGGAAGGTGGGCTCCTCCAGGAGCACCAGGGCGTCCAGCGGGTCGCCGTCCTCACCCAGGGTGTCCTCGATGAAGCCGTAGTCGGCCGGGTACCGCGTCGAGGTGAAAAGCATGCGGTCGAGCCGGATGCGGCCGGTCTCGTGGTCCACCTCGTACTTGTTCCGCGAACCCCGAGGGATCTCGATGGTGACGTCGAACTCCAAGGCTCCTCCATCCATTGTTCGGCCGGGATCGTTAGGGTCTGTCCGTGAAGTCCGCGGTGCTCCGGAAGGATCCCGACATGACCCCTCGCGGACATCGGACACCCGCACCGGGCCAAAGCCCGGCCTTCCGCCGCGCAGAACACGGTGGACGGTGTTTCGGTGGGAGCGTCCCGCACCCCCCATGAGGGTGACGGGAGTCCTGCCGGAGTCCCGAACAGAACCTAGTCTGCTGACAGTGTCTCGCATGCCCGTCCGGGCTGCCGAAGTGGATCTGTCGAAACGGTGTGAGAGGGGTTGGTCGCGCGTGCCCAGGGTGAGGACGGCGGCCCTGGCGGCGGCAATCTTGGGGATCCTCCTTGCGGTCCTCGCGGTATGGGCGGCGGGCCCGTGGAAGGACGGCTACCGCGTCGCCGAGCGGCACGGCGACAAGAGCGGCGGCGTCCAGTCGGCCGTCGGTGCGGACGGCTCCGGTAACGGCGGCACGGCCGCGGGTGAGAGGCGAATCACACCGCCGGTGCTGCTCCCGGTGGGCGTGGACCCCGCCGGGCCGGCCCCGACCGACGCGGGCGTGAAGGCGATCCTCGACCCGCTGCTCGCGGACAAGTCCCTGGGCGGCAGCACCGCGGTCTCCGTCGTCGACGCGGTGACCGGGCAGCCGCTCTACGGCGTGGGCGCGGACCGTGGCGCGACCCCCGCGTCCACCACCAAGATCGTCACCGCCGTCGCGGCGCTCTCCGCGCTGCCCCCCGACATGCGGCTGACCACCCGCGTCGTCATGGGCGCCGACCCCGGCACCATCGTGCTGGTCGGCGGCGGCGACCCGACCCTCACCGCACTCGACGGGACGCAGTACGCCGGGAGCTACGCCCCCGCGCGCCTCGACCAGTTGGCGGAGGCCACCGCGGCGGCCCTGCGGGCGGCCGGCGTCACCTCGCTGAAGCTGGCGTACGACAACTCCCTCTACAGCGGCACCGCGCAGCACCCCATCGGGCCGAACGAGAACATCGCACTGGTCGTCCCGCTGACCACGGACGAGGGACGCGTCGACGGCAAGATCGCCGAAGGCCCGGGCAAGCGGGTGGCCGACCCGTCGGCCAAGGCGGCCCAGCAGTTCGCGCAACTGCTCGCCAGGCAGGGCATCGCGGTCAACGGCACGCCCGCGGCGGGCAACGCGCCCCCGACCGGCGCCGCCGGCGCGCCCACCGCGCCCGGCACCCAGCTGGCGGCCGTCCAGTCGCCGCCCGTCCCCGAGTTCGTCGAGCAGATGATGACCGCGAGCGACAACGACATGGCCGAGGCCCTGCTGCGCCACATCGCGGTGGCCAAGGGCAAGCCGGCCTCGTTCGAGGGCGGCGAGCAGGCGGTGCGCGAGGTCCTGACCGGTCTCGGCGTCAACCTCGGGGCGCTGGACCTCAACGACGGCAGCGGGCTCGACAACCAGAACAAGATGCCGCCCGCCGTGCTCACCCAGACGATCACCCTCGCGGCGTCCCCGGCCCGTCCCGAACTGCGCCCGACGCTCACCGGCATGCCGATCGCGGGCTTCACCGGCACCCTCAAGGACCGCTTCGACGACCGCGGCTCGCTCGCCGGCGCCGGGCTCGTCCGCGCCAAGACCGGCTCGCTGACCAACGTGAGCACGCTCGCGGGCCTGGTCCGCGACAAGGACGGACGCCTGCTCGCCTTCGCGTTCCTGGCGGACGGCGTCAAGGGCGCCCCGGACGTGGCGCGCCCGGCCCTCGACAGCCTCGCCACCGCACTGGCCGGCTGCGGTTGCGGTACGCCCGTCGTCGCCGCGGCGGGCTGACCGCGGGCGTATCCGCACAGCCTTTCGGTCGCTCCTTTGCCGTCCTACGCAGCGCGGGGACCGCAGTTGCACGTACGGTGGCCGTATGACGAGCGGTGCGGACATGATCGACTGGGACCTGGCCGTCTCCACGGCGAACCGGCTGGTGCGCCCGGGGCCCGAGGTGAGTCGCGACGAGGCCCGCGCCGTCGTCGCCGAGTTGCGGGTGCACGCCGCCGATTCCGAGGGGCACGTCCGCGGTTTCACGGGGCTCGACACGCGTGGCAACGACACCCCGGTGCTCATCGTCGACCGGGCGGGCTGGGTGCAGGCCAACGTGCAGGGCTTCCGGCACGTCCTGCGGCCGCTCCTCGACAAGGTCAACGAGCGGCGCGACACGATCCCCGGCGGCAACGCGCTGTCGGGCGTGGGCAGCAAGGTGACCGGCATCGAGCTGGGCACGCTGCTGTCGTTCCTATCCGCGCGCGTGCTCGGCCAGTACGAGACCTTCGCCCCCGGTGCCGCCGACGCCGCGCCGGGCAACGCCGGCCGACTGCTGCTGGTGGCCCCCAACATCGTCCAGGTCGAACGCGAACTCGACGTCGACCCCACGGACTTCCGGCTGTGGGTCTGCCTGCACGAGGAGACCCACCGCACGCAGTTCACCGCCGTCCCCTGGCTGCGCGACCACCTCGAACAAGAGGTGCACGCCTTCCTCACCGAGACCGAGGTCGACCCGGCCGCGATGATGCGGCGGTTCCGCGAGGCGGCCCAGGCGCTGGTGGCCGGACGCCGCGGCGACGAGGGCGCCGAGGCGAGGAACGGCAACGACGGCTCGCTGGTCGAGATGGTGCAGACGCCGGTCCAGCGCGAGATCCTGCACCGCATCACGGCGGTCATGTCGCTCCTGGAGGGCCATGCCGACTACGTGATGGACGGCGTGGGCCCCCAGGTCATCCCGACCGTCTCGGAAATCCGCGAGAAGTTCCAGCAGCGCCGGGCGCGCGGCACCGGGCGGCTCGACCTCGCGCTACGCAAGCTGCTCGGCATGGACGCCAAGCTCCGGCAGTACCGCGACGGCGAGCGCTTCGTCCGCAACGTCGTCGACCAGGTGGGCATGGAGGGCTTCAACCGGGTGTGGACCTCGCCCAACACGCTGCCGACGCGCGGTGAGATCGCCGACCCGCAGACCTGGGTGGACCGGGTGCACGGGACGCGTCCCGGGACCACCTGACCGGCGGTTGGCCGAGGGGTTCGCGGGGGTTCCGGGGCCATCGGGGAAACACTGAGCGTATCCGCCTGACTACTTTCCGGTGCGACACTCCGAAAGCTTCACGCGGTCGGGCCAGTGCGTGCCGTAACTTTGTTGCAGGCTCGGGCGTGCCTTTTCGCCCGTATGGACCGGCCCGCCTGGACCTTGGAGTGCGCAAGCCGCGGCCCGGTTCCCGGCCCGCCCGCTCGGAGCCCGCCAACCCCAGGAGGAGAGCGTGGGACCGCACCCCGCCGTCGCCGCGACCCGCGTCGCCGTCCGTGAAATATTGCGCCCGCTCAACCCGGGCGACCTCGTTCTCGTCGCCTGCAGCGGCGGCGCCGACTCGCTCGCGCTTGCCGCCGCCACCGCCTTCGAGGCCCCCCGGGCCGGCATCCGGGTCGGCGCCATCACCATCGACCACGGCCTGCAGCCCGGTTCCACCCGGCGCGCGGTCGACCTCGTCGCCCGGCTGCGCGACATGGGCCTGGACCCGGTCGAAGCCCTGGGGGTACGCGTCGGCAGGCGCGGCGGCCCCGAGGCCGCGGCCCGTTCCGCCCGCTACGAGGCGCTCGACATCGCCGCCGCCCGGCACGGCGCCAAGGCCGTTCTGCTCGGCCACACCCTCGACGACCAGGCCGAGACCGTCCTGCTCGGCCTCGCGCGCGGCTCCGGCGCACGTTCGCTCGCCGGCATGGCCGTCGCCATGGGGCACTACCGCCGGCCGCTGCTGGGCATCGACCGCGACACGACCCGGGCCGCGTGCGACGCGCAGAACCTCGCGACCTGGGACGACCCGCACAACGCGGACCCGGCGTACTCCAGGGCGCGCGTACGCCACGACGTGCTGCCGATCCTGGAGAAGGCCCTCGGCCCGGGCATCAGCGAATCGCTCGCCCGCACCGCGCGGTTGTTCCGCGACGACGCCGACGCGCTGGACGCGTGGGCGGACCGGGTGCAGGCCGATCTCACCCTCGACGACGGCGGTCTCGACGTCTTCGCCCTGGCCGAACTGCCCGCCGCGATCCGGCGCCGCGTGCTGCGCCGCAGCGCGGTGAGCGCGGGCTCCCCGCCCGGCGACCTGTTCGCGCGGCACGTCGACATGGTCGAGCGGCTGGTGATTTCGTGGCGGGGGCAAGGGCCCATCAACCTGCCGGGCGGCGTCGAGATACGTCGGCGATGTGGAAAGCTTCTCTTCCACCGGCCCTCGCAGCTTTGACTCGCGGCGTGCTCGGCGCCGGGGCCCCCACCTCGGGGACTGCACAGGACACTCGTTAGGGAAGAGCACTGGTGGACGAGAAAGACATGGGCACCGACCTCGCGCGCGTGCTGGTCACCGAGGAAGAGATCAACGCCAAGCTGCGCGAGCTTGCCGAGCAGATCGACCGCGACTACGAGGGCCGCGACGTCCTGCTCGTGGGTGTGCTCAAGGGCGCCGTCATGGTCATGGCCGACCTGGCCCGCGCCATGCACTCGCCGGTCAAGATGGACTGGATGGCGGTGTCGTCCTACGGGTCGGGCACCAAGTCGTCCGGGGTCGTCCGCATCCTGAAGGACCTCGACACCGACATCGTCGACCGGCACATCCTGGTCGTCGAGGACATCATCGACTCCGGCCTGACCCTTTCGTGGATGCTCGCGAACCTCGCGTCCCGCGGCCCCGCCTCGCTCGAGGTGTGCGCGTTCTTCCGCAAGCCCGAGGCGGCGAAGGTCGACATCCCGGTCAAGTACCTCGGCTTCGACATCCCCAACGAGTTCGTGGTCGGCTACGGCCTGGACTACGCCGAGCGCTACCGCAACCTGCCCTTCGTCGGCACCCTCGCGGAGCACGTGTACGCCGGAGCCAAGCCGCACTGACCCGGCCGCCGACCGGCACCCGCCGCCCGCAGCCGGGTCCGGTCCGGGCCCGGTCACCGAGGCCGCCCGCTGCCCCGTACGCTCGAATCCCCGGTTACCCCGTGCTCGCGCCGGGAACCGGGAACAACGGAACACACCCCCACGTTGGACGGGTCGGTGGGAGTCGTCTCCGCGCCGCGACGCCGTAGGGCGCGCGCGGCGCGGTGCCTGGGCGACCGCCGGTGTACCTTCATACGCAGTGGCACACAAGCGGTGACACTTCGTGGGCGACATCGGAGCAGGGCAGTGAGCCTGGGGCCATCAGGTCCCCGGGTAAGGAGCTGGCAGGAGGGACGGGGCGGCTATAGCCCCGCATGAATGGACGTCAAGCGCATTTTCCGCGGGCCGATCATGTGGGTCGTGCTGGCCGTACTTGCTGTCTTCGTCCTGATGCAGCTCGTCGGCGGGTCGAGCGGCTACAAGGGCGTCGACACGAGCCAAGTGATCGAGGCGATCAACAAGGACCAGGTCCAGAGCGCCAAGATCATCGGCGGTAACGACCAGGCGGTCGAGCTGTCGCTGCTCAAGAAGGGCCCGGACGGCAAACAGGTCAAGATCGAGGGCAGCGGCAAGATCAAGTCCTCGTACCTCAACGACCAGCAGGGCGACACGATCGCCGACCTGCTGACCCAGAAGGCGTCCGAGGGCAAGATCCCGGACGGCTACACGGTCAAGATCGGCAAGCAGAGCGCACTGGTCAGCATCCTCTTCTCGCTGCTGCCGTTCGCCCTGATCGTCATCGTCTTCCTGTTCCTGATGAACCAGATGCAGGGCGGCGGCTCCCGGGTCATGAACTTCGGGAAGTCCAAGGCCAAGCTCATCTCCAAGGACACCCCCAAGACGACGTTCGCCGACGTCGCGGGGGCCGACGAGGCCGTCGAGGAGCTCCACGAGATCAAGGAGTTCCTCCAGGAGCCGGCCAAGTTCCAGGCGGTCGGCGCCAAGATCCCCAAGGGCGTGCTGCTGTACGGCCCGCCCGGAACCGGCAAGACGCTCCTCGCGCGTGCCGTGGCCGGTGAGGCCGGGGTGCCGTTCTACTCGATCTCCGGTTCCGACTTCGTCGAGATGTTCGTCGGTGTCGGCGCCTCGCGTGTCCGCGACCTGTTCGAGCAGGCCAAGGCCAATGCCCCCGCGATCGTGTTCGTCGACGAGATCGACGCCGTAGGCCGGCACCGCGGTGCGGGTCTCGGCGGCGGCCACGACGAGCGCGAGCAGACCCTCAACCAGCTGCTGGTCGAGATGGACGGCTTCGACGTCAAGGGCGGCGTGATCCTGATCGCGGCCACCAACCGGCCCGACATCCTCGACCCGGCGCTGCTGCGCCCGGGCCGATTCGACCGGCAGATCGCCGTCGAACGCCCCGACCTGGAGGGCCGCTTCTCGATCCTCAAGGTGCACGCCAAGGGCAAGCCGGTCACCGAGGACGTCGACCTGCGCGCGGTCGCCAAGCGCACCCCGGGCTTCACCGGTGCCGACCTGTCGAACGTGCTGAACGAGGCCGCGCTGCTCACCGCGCGCGGCAACGAGAAGCTCATCGACAACAAGGCGCTCGACGAGGCGATCGACCGCGTGGTCGCCGGTCCGCAGAAGCGGACGCGTCTGATGAGCGACAAGGAGAAGAAGATCACCGCGTACCACGAGGGCGGCCACGCCCTGGTGGCGCACGCGCTGCCCAACACCGACCCGGTGCACAAGATCACGATCCTGTCCCGCGGCCGGGCCCTGGGCTACACGATGGTGCTTCCGGAGGAGGACAAGTACTCCACCACGCGCAACGAGATGCTCGACCAGCTGGCGTACATGCTGGGCGGGCGCGCGGCGGAGGAGCTGGTCTTCCACGACCCGACGACCGGTGCCTCGAACGACATCGAGAAGGCGACCGGCCTGGCCCGCGCGATGGTCACGCAGTACGGCATGACCGAGCGGCTGGGCGCCATCAAGTTCGGCACGGACGGCTCCGAGCCGTTCCTCGGCCGTGAGATGGGCCACCAGCGCGACTACTCGGAAGAGGTCGCGGCTATCGTCGACGAAGAGGTCAAGAGGTTCATCGAGGCGGCGCACAACGAGGCGTGGGAAATCCTCGTCGAGAACCGCGACGTGCTCGACAACCTCGTCCTCGCCCTGCTGGAGCGGGAGACCCTCGACCGCCACGAGGTCGCGGAGATCTTCGCTCCGGTCACCAAGCGTCCGGCCCGCCCCGCGTGGACGGGGTCGAGCCGCCGTACGCCCTCCAGCCGTCCGCCGGTCATGACCCCCAAGGAACTGACCGTCAACGGCAGCGGCGCGGTGCTGAACGGGGGCGGGGCCGCCACCAGCGGGACCACCACCGGAACCACCGGCGGGACCACCGGCACGGCCGTGCCAGAAGGCCCGTCTGACGCTGCGGAGAACTGAACGTGACGATCGACCCGGTCACCCTCGACGGCGGAGGCGCCGTGGGTGAGTTCGACCAGGACCGCGCGGAGCGGGCGATACGCGAGCTGCTGATCGCGGTCGGGGAGAACCCCGACCGCGAGGGGCTCAAGGACACGCCCGCCCGCGTCGCCCGGTCGTACCGCGAGATATTCGCCGGACTGCGGCAGAACCCCGAGGACGTCCTCACCACGACGTTCGACCTCGGCCACGACGAGATGGTGCTCGTCAAGGACATCGAGGTCTACAGCTCGTGCGAGCACCACCTCGTGCCGTTCCACGGCGTCGCCCACGTCGGCTACATCCCCTCCGAGGACGGCCAGATCACCGGCCTGTCCAAGCTCGCCCGCCTGGTGGACGTGTACGCCAAGCGGCCGCAGGTCCAGGAGCGCCTGACCACCCAGGTCGCGGACGCCCTGGTGCGCATCCTGCGTCCGCGCGGCGTGATCGTCGTGTTCGAGTGCGAGCACATGTGCATGACCATGCGCGGCATCCGCAAGCCGGGTGCGAAGACCGTCACTTCGGCGGTGCGCGGCCAGCTCCTGGACGCCGCGACGCGCGCCGAGGCCATGAGCCTCATCCTGCAGCGCTGACCCTCGAACCGGCGTGGGTCCGGGCCACCGCCCGGAAGCGCCGCCCGGCACCTGCCGGATCCCAGGGCGGCGGCCTCGCGGCGCTGACAGTCCGTCAGGCCGTCGGCGGCGGCCTGAAGAGGCCCCGTACGCCCCAGGAGTCGCCACGCACACCGGGCACATGCCCGGTGTGTTGTGCTTTCCGGCTGTTTACGCCCCGCGCCGCACCGTGGCGCCTGGGCTGGGCGGCAGGCCTTTGCCCCTACGCTTGGGGCCATGACAGCGACGACCAAGTCCGAGGGGGGCACCGGCCGGGGCCTTGAGCGGGATCCGAGGCCACCAACCGTGCGAGGACTCCCGGACTTCGGCCGCTGCGCGGTCATGGGCGTGGTCAATGTGACCCCCGACTCGTTCTCCGACGGCGGCATGTGGTTCGACCCGGCCGAGGCGATCGCCCGCGGCCACGCACTCATCGCCGAGGGCGCCGACCTGATCGACGTGGGCGGCGAGTCCACCCGCCCCGGCGCCGAGCGCGTGCCGCTGGACGAGGAACTGCGGCGGGTGGTCCCGGTCGTCCGGGAGCTGTCCGCGGCGGGCGCGATCGTGAGCGTCGACACCATGCGCGTCGAGGTGGCACAGGCCGCGGTCGAAGCCGGGGCCACGGTCGTCAACGATGTCAGCGGCGGCCTCGCCGACCCCGCGATGGCGGCGTTCGTCGCCTCGACCGGGGTGCCGGTGGTCGTGATGCACTGGCGCGGGCACTCGCGCGACATGCAGGACAAGGCGCACTACGACGACGTCGTCGCCGACGTCCGGGCGGAACTGGCCCGGCGCATGGACCGGGTGGTCGACGCGGGGGTCGACCCCGAGGCGGTCATCCTCGACCCGGGTCTGGGGTTCGCGAAGAACGCCGAGCACAACTGGGCGCTCCTCGCCGGGCTGCCGGAACTGACCGGACTCGGCCGCCCGCTGCTGGTGGCCGCGTCCCGCAAGGCGTTTCTCGGTCGGCTGCTGGCCGACGACCAGGGGCTGCGCCCGCCGCGCGGCCGTGACGACGCGACCGCCGCGGTGACCGCCCTCGCGGCGGCGTCCGGCGCATGGGGGGTAAGGGTGCACGAGGTTCCGGCCTCGCGGGACGCGGTTCGGGTTGCGGCGGCCTGGCAGGCGGCCCGATGACCGGCCCGGAGGACGAGCTGCTGTCCCCCGACCAGGCCGAGGTACGCGACCTCAACCTGGCGCTGTGGACCGCCGTGGAGGAGGGCGACCTCGACCGCCTCGGCGCCATATGGGCCGACGGCCCGGAGGCGGCCGGCATCACCTGCGTGCACCCCGGGTGGCCGGTGCTGCGCGGCCGCGCCGAGGTGCTGCGGTCGTACGCCCTGATCATGGCCAACACCAGCTACGTGCAGTTCTTCCTCACCGACGTGCAGGTGACCCTGGACGGCGACGTGGCGATCCTGTCCTGCACCGCGAGTCTCCTGACCGGCATGGGCGAGGAGGACGGCGGCGACGACACCGGCTTCGCGGGCGGCCAGGCCGTGGTGACGAACATCTTCCGCCGGAAGGACGGCGACTGGCGGCTGTGGCTGCATCACGCCTCCCCGGTCCTGGCCGAGGCGGACGCCGAGGACGAGATCTAGACCACATGTCGCCTGCCGACGGCCCGGCCGCGTCGCCCCTGGAAAGGGGCCTCGCGGCCGGATTTCCCGGGCCGGGCGTGAACAGTCGGTGCCCTGGGGAACACCGGGTGGGGTACGGCGGTTGGCATTTTGCGTATCACTGCGCCCGGAGGCGCCCGACGGCACCCCACCCGGGGAGTCGCGTCGGTGTGCATGGGTACATTCGTAGGGCACCAAGGCGATCGAGGACCTGACGAGGACCAGCGTGAAGCCCCCGAGTGCGCCGGAAGAGAGTAGAGCGCCGAGGAGGGCGACCTGATGCTGGACCGCGTCGCTTTGCGGGGCCTCAAGGCCCGCGGGCACCACGGGGTGTTCGACCACGAGCGCGAGGAGGGTCAGACGTTCATCGTCGACCTCGTGCTCGGCATCGACACCCGGCCGGCGGCCTCCGGCGACGACCTGGAGCGCACCGCGCACTACGGTGTCATCGCCGAGCAGGTTGTCGCCGTCGTGCAGGGTGAACCGGTGAACCTCATCGAGACGCTGGCGCAGCGGATCGCCGACGCCTGCCTGGAGCACAAGCAGGTCGAGGAGGTCGAGGTGGTCGTGCACAAGCCCGACGCCCCGATCACGGTGCCGTTCGACGATGTGACCGTGACGATTGTTCGGAGTCGTGTGTGACGGATCTGGGAACGGACACTCTCATGCGGTTGCAGGCCGTCAGCGGCCCCCACCGCGCCGTGCTGGCGCTGGGCAGCAACCTGGGCAACCGCAGAGAAAACCTGCAGGGCGCGATCGACGCGCTCGCCGACACCCCGGGCATCCGGGTCAACGTCGTCTCACCGCTGTACGTGACCGAGGCGGTGGGCGGCCCCGAGGAGCAGCCCGCGTACTTCAACGCGGTGATCCTGGTCGACACGTTCCTGCCCCCGGAGATGCTCCTGGAGCGCGCCAACGCGGTCGAGGAGGCCTTCCAGCGGGTGCGCACCGAGCATTGGGGTCCGCGCACGCTGGACGTCGACATCATCGTCTACGCCGACCGGGTCTCCGACGACCCGCAGCTGACGATTCCTCACCCGCGGGCCCACGAGCGGGCCTTCGTGCTCGCCCCCTGGGTCGACGCGGATCCCGCCGCGGAGATCCCGGGCCAGGGACGCGCGGCGGACCTGCTCGCGAAACTCGGCCGCACGGGCGTCGAACGCCGCGACGACCTGGAGTTGAGGCTCCCCGAGTGAAGCCGACGCGCCCCGCAATCCTGCTCGGCCTGGCCCTGGCCACCGGGGCGCTCTCGTACGGCGCCGTCGACCTGTGGCTGACCCGGGGCACGCCGCCCGGCGTACCGGTGCTCGCGCCGTTCGTGCTGCTGCTGCTCGCGGTGGTGGCCCTCTCGACGGGCCTCTCGCTGCGCACCCGGTTCAAGGCGCAGCGCGAACGGCGCCGCGACGCCCGGCCTGTGGACCCGCTGACCGCCGCCCGCGCGGTGGTCTTCGCGAAGGCCAGTTCGCTGGTCGCCGCGCTCATCGCGGGCCTGTACGGCGGCTACGGCCTGTACCTGTGGATGCACCTCGACAACGACGCACGCCGCGAACAGGCGGCGCGCTGCGGCTTCTCGGTCGCGGCGGCAGTGCTGCTGATCCTCGCCGCGCTGTTCCTGGAGAAGGTGTGCCGCGTGCCGGAGGACCCGGACGAGCCGGGCGGCACCACGGGAGCGGCACCCCGCTGACCCGGACCACCGGCCCGGTCGACCGCCGCTCCGGTCGACCGCCTAGTCGATGATGGAGTCGATCGTCTCCAGCACGACGTGCTCCGGGGGGATGCCCGCCTCTTCGGCCCCGACCGAGCGCCGCAGCGCCTCGTGCAGCCGCTGCGGGGTCAGCACGCCGAGGAAGCGCCCGCCGTCGACGACCGCGATCCAGCCCGCGTCGTACTGCAGCATCATGCCGAACGCCGCCTTCAGTGAACTGTCGGCCGGCACCCACGCCTCCATGCGCCGCGCCCGGTCGCGGACCGTGCCGCTGCCGGAGATCGGCTCGCGGTCGTCTATCCACCCGTGCAGGTCGCCCTGGGCGTCCAGCACGACCGCCCAGCGCGCGTCCGCCGCGCGCAGGGTCTCGCGGGCGTGCGTGAGGCTGTCGTCGAGGCGCACGACCGGGGGCTGTTCGAGGTCGTCGGGGGTGATCGGGGTGACGGCCAGGCGCTTGAGGCCGCGGTCGGCGCCGACGAAGTCGGCGACGTAGTCGTTGGCGGGGGAGCCGAGCACCGCGAGCGGGGTGTCGTACTGCTCGATCCGGCCGCCGGGCGCGAAGACCGCCATGCGGTCGCCCATCCGGACCGCCTCGTCGATGTCGTGCGTCACCAGCAGCACGGTCTTCTTCAGCTCCGCGTGCAGGCGCAGGAACTCGGTCTGCAGCCGGTCCCGCACCACCGGGTCCACGGCGCCGAACGGCTCGTCCATGAGCAGGACGGGCGGGTCGGCGGCCAGCGCCCGGGCCACGCCGACGCGCTGCCGCTGGCCGCCGGAGAGCTGGTGGGGGTAGCGGTCCGCGTACGTGTCCGGCTCCAGGCCGACGAGTTCGAGGAGTTCGCGGCCCCTGGCCTTGGCCTTGCGGCGGTCCCAGCGCAGCAGCGACGGCACGGTGACGGTGTTGTCCAGGACCGTGCGGTGCGGCAGCAGGCCGCCGGACTGGATCACGTACCCGATGCCGCGCCGCAGCTTGACCGGGTCGCGCCGGGTGATGTCCTCGCCGTTGATCAGAATGCGGCCCGAGGTCGGCTCGATGAGCCGGTTGACCATTTTCATGGTGGTCGTCTTGCCGCAGCCGGACGGTCCGACCAGGGTCACCAGGTCGCCTTCCGCGACGTCCAGCGACAGGTCCTCGACGGCGCCGGTGCCGTCCGGGTAGCGCTTGGAGACCCGGTCGAGCCGGATCATCACAGGACGTTCGCCCTCCGCGGCGCCGTCCGTCGGCGGGTTCGTCTCGTGCGAGCTGGGCATGCGGTCGCCTTCCCGGTGCGGTCCGGGTGACCAATACCCCGTGCACGCACGGCCATGCCGTGGCGCATGTGACACCCGGGAATATGTGTGTGAAGGGGCAGGGCGCGGGTAACGGTGCGGCCGTGACGGCATCGGACATGGCGGCCTCGTCGGGGGACTGCCTGGAACGGAACGCGTGGATCTGCGGCGAGTACGTCGGTGAGTACTGGCCGGACATCTCCACGGCGCTTCGCGCGCACGTGGTGCTCACCGTCGTGTCCGTGGTGCTCGGCATGCTGATCGCGTTCCCGCTCGCGCTCGTGGTGCGCCGCTGGCCCAGGACCGGGATCCCGGTGATCGGTACGACGACCGTGCTCTACACGATCCCGTCCCTCGCGATGTTCGCGATCCTCCAGCCGTTCTCCGGCCTCGACCCGTCGACCGTGGTGATCGGCCTGACGCTCTACTCGCTGACCATCCTGGTCGGCAACACCCTCGCGGGACTGCGAGCGGTGCCGGCCGACGCCGTCGAGGCCGCGCGCGGCATGGGGTACGGCCCGGTCCGCCTGCTCTTCGGCGTCGAACTCCCGCTCGCGCTGCCGACCATCATGGCCGGGCTGCGGGTGGCCACCGTCTCGACGGTGGCCCTGACGACGGTCGGCTCGGTCGTCGGGTCCGGCGGCCTCGGCAACCTGATCCAGACGGGCATCGACACGCAGTTCAAGGCGCAGGTGCTCACCGCGTCGGTGCTGTGCGTGCTGCTCGCGGTCGCGTTCGACCTCCTGCTGCTGCTCGTGCAGCGGCTCCTGACGCCGTGGGAGCGTGCGGGGGCGAAGAAGCGGCGGTGGAAGCGGGACTCGCCGTTCGTGCCCGGCCCGACGGCCGACGTCGGGATCGACGACACCCACGCACACCCCAAGGCGGTGGCGTGAACACCATCGAGTCCGCATGGGACTGGCTGACCGACGGCGCGAACTGGTCGGGCAGCGACGGCGTGTGGCAGCGCCTGCTGGAGCACGTGCTGCTCACCGTCGGCTGCCTGGCCGTCGCCGCGGCGATCGCGTTGCCGGTCGCGCTGTGGCTCGGCCACATCGGCAAGGGCGGCGCGCTCGCCGTCAACATCTCCAACATCGGGCGTGCGGTGCCGACGTTCGCGGTGCTGGCGCTCCTCGGCCTGAGCCCGCTGGGCATGGGCACGACGACGACCGTGGTCGCGCTGGTGCTGTTCGCGATCCCGCCGATCCTGACCAACGCGTACGTCGGAATGCGCGGCGTCGACCGCGAGGTGGTCGAGGCCTCCAAGGGCATGGGCATGTCCGGGACGCAGACGTTGTGGCGGGTCGAACTGCCGCTCGCGCTGCCCCTGGTGGTCACCGGGCTGCGTACGTCGGCCGTCCAGGTCGTGGCGACCGCGACCCTCGCGGCGCTCGTCGCCGGCGGCGGCCTCGGGCGCATCGTGACCGCGGGCTTCCAACTCCAGGACCAAGGGCAGGTGGTGGCCGGGGCGTTCCTGGTCGCGGTGCTCGCCCTGGTGGTGGAGGGCGTGTTCGCGCTGGCGCAGAAGGCCGTGGCACGCACGCCCCGGCAGGGCTGAGGGGAGCGGGACTTGTTGTCGACCGACCGCGTACGGCGGGGTATCCGCCGCCGTGCCGCCGCGCTCGGCGCCGTCGCGGCCCTGCTCTGCGGCGTGACCGGGTGCGGGCTGCTCGACAAGGCGGTCGGGACCGGCGGCAGCGGGATTGCGGTGGGCTCGTCGGGGTTCACCGAGAGCCGCATCCTCGCCGAGCTGTACCGGCAACTGCTGGAAGCGGGCGGTGTCGACGCGTACGTGAAGACCGTCAGCAACCGTGAACTGCTGGAGCCCGCGCTCGCGAAGGGCGAGGTCTCGGTCGCCCCCGACTACGCCGCGACGCTCGCGGAGTTCCTCAACCTGAAGGAGAACGGCCCGGACGCGGCACCCGTCGCCTCGCCGGACATCGGCGCGACGATGGAGGTGCTCAGCCGCCTCGCCGCCGAGCAGAACCTGCGCGTCGGGGTGCCGACGCTGGCCGTGGACCAGAACGCCTTCGCGGTGACCCGGGACTTCGCCGCGAAGAACAACCTCAAGACGCTGTCCGACCTGGGGGCCTCCGGGATCCCGGTGACCATCGCGGCGGGCGAGGAGTGCAAGGTGCGGCCGTTCTGCGCGCCGGGCCTGGAGAAGACGTACGGCATCAAGGTCAGCGGCGTCGACCCGCTCGGTGTGGGCACGGCGGCGTCCAAGCAGGCGGTGCAGCAGGGGCGCGACCAGATGGCGCTGGTGACCACGACCGACGCGACGCTGGACCGGTACGACCTCGTGCTGCTCGCCGACGACCGCAAGCTCCAGAACGCGGACAACATCGTGCCGGTCGCGTACGAGGGCGACGCGGCGAAGGTCCTGCCGATTCTGGACAAGCTGTCGCCGGTGCTGACGACCGAGGACCTCGCCGAGATGAACAAGAAGGTGGACCAGCAGCGCCGTCGGCCGGCCACGGTGGTCAAGGACTACCTGACGGAAAAAGGCTTGATCTGACCGCTGCGCGCCGTTCGTCGCAAAACGAGGTTTGATTTGTCGATACATCATCAGAATCCGGTGTGGCGCCATGCGTTCGTGTAGGCGTCCGCGTTAGGGTCACATCTATGCCTCGTGGACGTCACCGCCAGTCCTCCGCCCTCATGCGCATATCCGTGCTGGCCGCGGCACTTGCCCCTGCGCTGATAGCGGTCATTCTCGCGGCAACAGGCAGCGGGGCGGGGGTGCTTCGCGTCGCGGTCATATGCGCGGTGGTGTCCGCGGCGGTTGTCGTCGCGCTGCTGCGCCAGAGCCGGATCGGCTACGGCAAGGATCTGGCCGCCCGCCGTCGCGAGCGCGAGCGCCTCGACGATCAGCTCGGCGAGGCCCGCGAGGCGCACGCCGACACCATGACCCGGCTCGCCGGCCGGGAACGGGAACTGGCCACGGTCCGCGAACGCGAGACGCGACTGCGGGAGGGCGAGACCCGGCTGCGCGAGCGGGTCGCCAAGCTGGAGGCCCGCGCCAAGGCACTCGAAGCCCGCACCGACGAGGCGGAGGGCCGGGCCAAGCGGGCGGAAGGCCGCGCTGCCGAGTCCGAGGCCCGCGCCGCCGCCGCCGAGAAGCACGCCGCCGAGCTGGACGCCCTGGTCTGGGACCTCCCGTCGCGTCCTCCGGTACGCCTGACCCGGGATCTCCTCGTACGCGGTGCGGCGTCCCTGCGGAACCTGGAGCGCGGCAGCGGCGAGCGGACCGCGACCCCGGCTGGCACGTCGGCGCAGGCCCCGACTTCGACCCCGACTTCGACCCCGACCCCGACGCCTGCTCCGAGCCCGGTGCCTGCCTCGACGCCGACCCCGGCCCCGATTCCGGCGCAGGCCGCGGCCCCCACCGAACCGGCCGAGCGGACCGAACCGAGCGAACCGAGCGACCCGGTCGCACCTGCCGCACCGGACGTCGCCGAGCCCGTCGAAGCCGCCCCGGCTCCGCCCGAGATCCCCAACGTCCGGCACCGCCCCATCACCGTCGAGGGTCTGGTGCCCGCGTACGCCGCCGCGATGTACGGGCTCCGGTCCGCCGAACCGGCCGCTCCGGCGGATCCGATCGCTCCGCGTCCCGAACTCCCCGCCGCCCGGCTCCCGGTCCGGCGTCCGCCCGCCGAGGTCGCCGTACCGCAGTCGGCCGTACCGGAAGCGCCCGTGCTCGACCTCGGCGTCGGATCCCTCGAACCGGCCGTGGCCGCGCTGCCCGCCGACGATGCCGTCGCCCGCGTGCTGCGCGACGTCGCGGACACGGTGCGCGCCACGAACCAGCGCATGTCCCGTCCCGAGAACACGAGTTCGTTCGACTTCTTCGGACGTCAGCTGACCGCGGCCGAGGCCGGCGGACCCGACACGACCACATCCGCCGGGACGGCCGCCGCGCCGACGGACGCCGGCGCTCCCGCGCCCGCCCAGCCCGTCGCTGCCGCCAAGTCCCCGGAATCCGACCGAAGTTCGGCGCCGGCGGCCGCCACGCGACCCGCCACGCGCGCCCCGCGCGACGCCGGGCCCCGGGTCGTCGAGGCGGGGCCGCGAGCGCTGGTGACGCACGAGCCGCGCACCGGCCGCCCCATCCCGGTCGACCTGACCGCGCACGACGACACCGAGCAGCTCCCCAGGATCGTCGACGAGCGCCGCCGCGCCTGACCCGCCTGACCCGCCTGACCCGCGGTCCGCCGCGGCGGTGCGCCGCTCACTTGTCGATGTCGCCGACCACGAAGAACATCGAGCCCAGCACCGCCACCATGTCCGCGACCAGGCAGCCCGGCAGCATCTCCGAAAGCACCTGCACGTTGTTGTAGGACGCCGAGCGCAGCTTCATGCGCCACGGCGTCTTCTCGCCGCGCGACACGAGGTAGTAGCCGTTGAGCCCGAGCGGGTTCTCCGTCCACGCGTACGTGTGCCCCTCCGGTGCCTTGAGTACCTTCGGCAGCCGCAGATTGATGGGCCCGGCCGGCAGCGCCTCGAGACGGTCGAGGCACGCGTCCGCGAGGTCGAGCGAGTTGTCCGCCTGGTCCAGCAGGCACGAGAACCGCGCGAGGCAGTCGCCTTCCGTGCGGGTCACCACCTTGAGGACGTCGGCGAGTTCGGCGTACGCCAGGTACGGCTCGTCGCGGCGCAGGTCGAAGTCCACCCCCGAGGCCCGCGCGATCGGCCCGCTCACGCCGTACGCCCGCACCATCTCCGGGGACAGCACCCCCACGCCCTCGGTCCGCGCCCGGAAGATCTCGTTGCCGTGCACGAGGTCCCGCAACACCGGTACGCGCGAACGCACTTCGGCCACCGCGTGGCGGGCGCGCCCGAGCCATCCCGCGGGCAGGTCCTCCTTCAGCCCGCCGACCCGGTTGAACATGAAGTGCATGCGCCCGCCGGAGATCTCCTCCATCACCGTCTGGATCTCCTCGCGGTCCCGGAACGCGTGGAAGATCGGTGTGATGGCGCCGAGTTCGAGCGGGTAGGAGCCGAGGAACATCATGTGGTTCAGCACGCGGTTCAGCTCCGCGAGCAGCGTGCGCGCCCAGACCGCGCGTTCCGGCACCTCCATGCCGAGCATGCGCTCGACGGCGAGCACGACGCCCAACTCGTTCGAGAAGGCCGAGAGCCAGTCGTGGCGGTTCGCGAGGACCAGGATCTGCCGGTAGTCGCGTACCTCGAACAGCTTCTCCGCGCCGCGGTGCATGTAGCCGACGATCGGTTCGGCGCTGAGGATCATCTCGCCGTCGAGGACCAGGCGCAGCCGCAGGACCCCGTGCGTCGAGGGGTGCTGCGGACCGATGTTGAGCACCATGTCGGTGGTGTCGAGCTGGTCCGCGCCGATCCCGACGCCCAGGGTGGCTTCTGTCATGCGGCAGATTTTGCCAGGCTTCCGGGCGCCTGCCCGGATTGTGTGCCCACTGTTCGGAACGGGGCCGCATACGCTGAAAGGCATGGATCACGCCCTGGCACCTCCCGAGCAGCCGTGGCATCCCGTCTCCGAGCAGTTGTTCCGTGTGCGGCGGTTCCTCCTGGTGGGCGCCATGGTGCCGATCGCGGTTGCCGGCGCTGTGCTCGCGGCGCTGTTCGTGGCGGCCTGGCTGGGCGCGCTGATCGTCGCCGCGGTGCTGGTGGGGCTGGTGTGGGGGGTGAGCGCGCTGCGCCGCAACCAGCGCTCGTGGCGGTACGCGGAACGCGCCGACGACCTGCTGATCGCGCACGGCGTGCAGTTCCGCCGGCTGACCGTGGTGCCTTACGGCCGCATGCAGTTCGTCGACGTCACGGCCGGGCCGGTCGAGCGGCGCTTCGGCATCGCCACCATCAAGCTGCACACCGCGTCGGCCGGCACGGACGCGGTCATCCGGGGCCTGCCGCCGGAGGAGGCGGCCCGCCTGCGGGACCGCCTCGCCGAACGCGGCGAGGCCCGCTCGGCCGGGTTGTGAGGCGGGACGCGCCATGACCATAGACCACCCCGAGCGCGGTACGGCGCGGCCGGGCCCGCCGTCGCCCGCCGTCCCGTCGGACCGTCCGGACCGTCCGGGCCGTCCGGACCCTCAGGACAGCGCGGACAGCACCCACGACGCTCACGGCACTCACGACACCCAGAGCCCCCACGGCGCCCACGGCTCCGACAGCGCGCAACCGCGCCGCCTGCACCCCCTGACCCCGGTGGCGAAGGGGTGGAAGGCGATGGCGGTGGTCATCGCGATCTTCGGCCAGCACGCCGCCCGCACCCAGGAGACCCGGCTCGGCGTGATGGTGGCCGGTTCGGTGTTCCTCGGGGCGCTGCTGTGGGGGCTGCTCAGCTGGGCGTTCACCGTCTACCGCATCGAGGACGACGACCTGCGGATTGATTCCGGCGTGTTGTTCCGGCGGACCAGGCACGTGCATTTGGGGCGCCTTCAGGCGGTCGACGTCGTACGCCCGTTCATCGCCCGCCTGCTGGGCCTCGCCGAGCTGAAGCTCCAGGTCGCGGGCGGCGATTCGGCCGAAGGGTCGCTGGCGTACGTCCGCGAGTCGGACGCTTCCCTGCTCCGCGCCGAACTGCTCGCCCGCGCGGCCGGAGTGCGCCCGGACGCGGGGGAGGCGCCGGAGCACCCGCTCGTGGTCGTGCCGATGCCGGTGCTGATCGGGTCCGTGCTGCTGTCGTTCGCCGCGTGGGCCTTCCTGGTCCCGACGGTCGGCCTGGTGGTCGCGGGCGTCGTGATGGGCAACGAGGCGCTGCTGCTCGGCTTCATCCCGCTGTTCATCGCGGCCTGGCAGTTCACCGCGGGGCGCGTGCTGCGCTATTTCGACTTCACGCTGTCGGAGTCGCCGGACGGCCTGCGGCTGGCCCACGGTCTGATCGAGCACCGCCACCAGACCGTGCCGCCGGGCCGCGTACAGGCCGTCCGGATCGTGCAGCCGCTGCTGTGGCGCTGGAAGGGCTGGGTGCGGGTCGAGGTCAACGTCGCCGGCTACGGGGCGCAGGAGGACGGCACCGACCACCACGAGTCGACGCTGCTGCCGGTCGCCCCGCGCGAGGTGGCGCTCGGCGTGCTCGGACGCATCCTGCCCGGGGTCGACGTCGGGTCGGTGCCGCTGACGCCGGTGCCGAAGCGGGCCCGCTGGCACAGCCCGGTACGTCGCCGCCGGATGTTCTGCGGTGCCGACGACCGGGTGTTCGTGGTGCGGCGCGGGGTCTTCCAGCGGGAGACGGATGTCATCCCGCACGCGAAGGTGCAGAGCGTACGCCGCACCCAGGGGCCGATCGAGCGCCTGCTCGGTCTGGCGACCGTGCACTTGGACTCGACGCCGGGTCCGGTACGTGTCACCGCCCAGCTCCGGGACGCCGACGAGGCGTCGCAACTGGTGGACGAACAGGCTGAAAGGTCGCGTATCGGACGTCGAGGAGAGGGGCCTCACAGGTGGTCGGCGCACTCTGGGGGTTCCCCTGAAAGGATCGATCGCTAATATCTGACGCATCGTCATATTCCCCTGGAGGTCACGATGAGTCAGGTGCCAGCGCCGCTGGCCGGTGTCCGCATCATCGAATGTTCGATGCTCGGCCCCGCCGCGATCACCTCGGCCCTGGTCGACCTCGGTGCCGAGGTCATCAAGATCGAGCCGCCGAACGGCGACTACATCCGCGACATGACGTGGCCGATCGTCGAGGGCGTCTCGCTGATGCACCTCCACATCAACCGGGGCAAGAAGTCGCTGGTCCTGGACCTGCGCAAGCCCGAGGCCGTGGCCACGTTCAAGGAACTGGTCAAGGACGCGGACGCGGTCATCGAGGCCATGCGGCCGGGTGGTCTGGCCAAGCGCGGTATCGGGTTCGACGACCTGAAGGAGATCAACCCGAAGATCGTCTTCTGCACCATCTCCGGCTACGGCGCGACCGGTCCCTACCGCGACATGCCGTCGCACGGTGTGGCGTACGACACGTGGGCGGGCGTCGTGAAGCCGGCGTTCACCGACGAGGGCCACCCGTACACGCCGGAGCACGCGTCGATCGGCATCCACGCGGGCCCGCTGTTCGGTGCGCTGGGTGTGCTGGCCGCGATCATCCGCGCCCGCGCCACCGGCGTCGGCGGGCAGATAGACATCGCGCAGTCCGACGCGGCGGCGGCGATGGACTGGCTGCGCAGCGAGACGTACAAGGCGTACGAGCGCCCCGAGTCCGAGGTCACCGGCAACAAGACGGACAACTACGTCCGCCGCGCGCCGGGCACCGCGGGCATGACCGAGGGCGTGCGCTACCAGATGTACAAGTCCTCGGACGGCTACATCCTGTTCATGGCGTCCGAGCAGTCGCTGTGGAAGAACTTCTGCGAGGCCGTGGGCCGCCCCGACCTGTTCGAGAAGTGGCCGGGCTCGACGTATGCGGACCACGCGGTGGGCAACCTCGAACTCCGCGAGGAGCTCACCAAGATCTTCGAGACGCGCACCTCGCTCGAATGGCTGGCCTTCGGCAACGAGGCGAACACCCCCATCGCCCCGGTCAACGACCCGAAGACCATCGCGGACGACCCGCAGTTCCAGCACCGCTTCACGTGGTTCCCGAAGGAGGAGCTGGGCTCCGACCAGCTCTCCAGCCCGATCCACTTCGTCGGCGAGGAACTGCCGCGGCCGTTCAAGGCGCCGACCATCGGCCAGCACAGCGGCGAGGTCCTGAAGGACCTGCTCGGCTACGACGACGCGAAGATCGCCGAACTGCGCGAGGCGGGCGTCCTCGGCAAGAGCTGAACCCGAGAGCAGGCCCGCGGTCAGAGGGAACAGGCCGCGGGCCGCAAGCGGACCGATGTGGGCGGGGCAAGGCAACTTGCCCCGCCCACACGCTTGTCGGCGCCGACCGCGGAGCCACCCCCGGATATGGCCAAGCGGTCTCGGGGAACTCAAGTGCGCTTCCGGGTTGTCCAGTGCGTGCTACCGCAAGGCGCGGGACCGAAGCTCGTACTCGCAAGGTCCCGCAACGCCGCGAGAGTGCGTGCTGGGCCGCGCGGAAGTGTTCCCCAGTTCCCCGAGGTCGCTCAGCTCTTGTCGAGGCGCTGCTCCAAGGCCACCCCGGCGTCCACGCCTATGCCCATGTCCATTTCGGACACCACCTCGACGCTGTTGACCTCCTCGGGGGCGACATCGCGCGAGGAGTCGAAGGCCATGGAGGTCATCCCCGCCGCCGCGATCTTGGCCGCCGAATCCATGCCCGCGCCCGGCGACATGGCCGGCTCGAAATCCATGCCCGCGGAGGCCGAGTTGACTTCCGGGGCGGCTGAGCTGAACTCCGCCTCGGGCTGCCAGTCGTCCCGGGACCGTGTCTCGGCCACCGCCGACGGGGGTTCTGCCGTCGCGTGCTCGATCAGTTCCGGTTCGGGTTCGGGTGTCGGTGCCGTTGTCGGTGCCGCCGACGGCGGTTCCGCGGTCGGGGCGGCCGCCGGGGTGGGGGCGGGCGCCGGGGTGGGGGCGGGCGCCGGGGCCGGAGCCGGGGCGGGGGCCGGGGGAGGCGTCGGTGCGGCACCCGGCCGAGTGCCGGTCGGTCGGGCGCCCGGTGCGGCGTTGCCTTGGATCTCGGCCCGCATGTGCGCGGTGTCCCGCTGGATCTCCGCACGAAGTTGCGCGGTTTCCCGCAGGATCTCGGCCCGGAGGCCGACAGCGTGGGCGGCGACCGACTCGCCGCCGCGGTGCTCCCGGTAGTCCGGGACCTGGTAGTGCGGGACCTGGTAGTCGGGGACGTTGTAGTCCCGTCCTTGGATTCGCGATGCCTGGGCGCCCGCCAGGCGTTCGTAGTCGGCCTGCTGCGCTTTCATGCGGGCGGCCAGCATGGACATGAGGTATTCGCGGTCGGCCGAGTTCGTCAGGCCCGGCCCCGCGGGGGCCGCCGTCGGTCCGGAGGCGTTCGCCGCCTGTCGGCCCCTGCCGGTGACCTTGGTGAAGGCCGCGCGGGCGAAGTCGCCGAATCTCGACATTCGCCACCGCCTTCACGAAGTCACTCGAGGACGGGAGGGACCCCCGAATTCACACCCTGCACTACCCACCGAAAACTGCCTAGGCCGTCGAGCGCGGTGAGTTCGCCCGCTTCGCCCGCATCGCGCAACGCCGCCAGATAGCCGCGCGGATCGGCGCGCGCCTGCTCGTACGGTGGACGCTTCCCGTTCACGCCGAGCGCATGCAGCGCGGCCCGCTGGCTCGACAGCCTGGTCCCGGTCGCGCCCGCGGCCTCGCCCGCCGCCGCGATCGCGTCGACGGCGACGTGCGAGGTGACGTCGCAGGTGCCGTCCGGAATCGGGGGCACCGCGCGCCCCTGCCGGTAACCCGCGAGCGTGCCGAACGGCGGCCGCGACGCGCGCTCATGCCCGTAGTCGATCGCCACCGCGAGCCCGGACGACAACGCCCCGACGGCCGCCGCCCACGCCTCGTCGCGCGGTACGCCCACCTCCGCCCGCAGGCCGGGCTCCGCCCCCTTGAGCGGCCACCACCGGTCGAGCCACACGGCATCCGTACCGCCGGCCTCCGCCCCGAGGCGTTCGCGCCCGGTGCCCGACTCGACCTCGACGATGCGCGGCACGCCGTGCCCGTCCACCTCGACGACGTCCACGGGCACGTTGTCCAGCCACTCGTTGGCCACCAGCAGCGCGGACACGTCGCCCGGCACCTCCGGCGACCAGCCGATCGACGGCGGCAGCGCCTCCGGCCGCCCGGCCACGTCGACACCGTGCAGCGTCAGCGCCGGATCGATGCGGCGCAAGGCGATCAACAGCTCGCCGCGGCCCGCGCCGACGTCCACGACCGTGGTCAGGCCGGCCTCGCGGGCCAGCCGGGCCAGCGCGCCGGCGAACAGCGGCGAGGCGTGGACCGAGGTGCGGAAATGCCCCGCGGGACCCTCGGGACGCAGATAGAAGCCCCCGGTCCCGTACAGGGCCCGGTGCGTGGCGTCCCGCCAGGTGGACCAGGTGTTCATCGCCGACGACGCTACCGCCCCGGGGCATCCGGCGTAGCTGGACCGGGCGGTCCGAGATCAAACTCTTAGGGTTGATATGTGCAATACGTCTATGCCTGGCTTCGGGCGCGTCCCCTGTACGTCGACATCGCGTGGGCGCTGCTCCTGCTGGGCCTGAGCCTGCTGGAGATCCTGACCGACACGCTGACCGGCGACTCCGGCACCATGTACTTCGCGCTGGCCCTGCTGTGCGGTGCGGTCGCGCTGCGCCGGCGCTTCCCGGTCGGCGCACTGGCCGCCACCGTCGTGGCGGGGCTCGCGCAGCTGATCGGCGACGTGCCGCCCGCGACCATGGACTTCGCGATGCCGGTCATCGTCTACGCGTCGGCGGCGTACGCGCCCCGCTGGGCCGCCCGCACCGCACTGGCCGCCTGCGTCGCCGCGCCGCTCGCCGCCGCGGCCCGCTGGTGGGACCTGCCGAACACCACTTTGATGCACACGGTGTTCCTGTTCCTGCTGCTCACCGGCCCGTTCCTGATCGCGTGGGTGCTGGGCGACTCGATGCGCACGCGCCGCGCGTACTACGCCGAGTTGGAGGACCGCGCGGCCCGCCTGGAGCGGGAGCGGGACGCGCAGGCCCAGGTCGCGGCGGCCGCCGAACGGGCCCGCATTGCGCGGGAACTGCACGACGTGGTGGCGCACAACGTGTCGGTGATGGTCGTGCAGGCGGACGGTGCCGCGTACGCCATCGACTCCGCCCCGGACCGCGCCCGCGACGCCCTCGGCACGATTTCGACCACGGGCCGCGAGGCGCTCGCCGAGATGCGCCGCCTGCTCGGCGTGCTCCGGTCCGCCAACGAGGCCAAGGCCCTGGTCCCGCAGCCCGGCGTCGCCCAGCTCGAAGACCTGCTGGCCCAGGTACGCGGCGCCGGCCTGCCCGTGGACTTCCGCGTCGACGGCGTCCCCGCCGAACTCCCGCAGGGCGTCGCGCTGACGGTCTACCGCATCGTGCAGGAAGCCCTCACCAACACCCGCAAGCACGGCGGTCCGGACGTCCGCGCGACGGTCCGTCTGCACTACGGCGACGACGGCGTGGTGGAGGTCGAGGTGGCCGACGACGGCCGCGGCGCGGACGCGCCCGGCGACGGGATGGGCCACGGCCTGGTCGGCATGCGCGAGCGCGTCGCCCTCTTCGCCGGAACGCTCGACGCCGGGCCGCGGCCGTCCGGCGGGTACCGCGTCACCGCCGTGCTCCCGCTGAACGTCCCGGCGGACGGCCCGGTCGCCCCCGTCTGACGCCGACCCCGACCACGACCGCGCCCCCGACCCCGACCACGCCCCCGAGTCCGCCCCTGACTTCGCGGCCCGTCACCTCGTCGCCGCGGACGAGACGCCGGGTCGTCGCCGTCCACCCGCACCGCCCAGCCCTGATACCTACGTCGTACAGGCCGTTCCCCATGCAGGCGGACGCCGCGCCGCACCCGGGTGCCTAGTGTCGAACGTATGCAGACTCTGTATGAGTGGTTGCGAAGGCACCCGTTCGCCGTGGACGCGTCGGGTGCCTTCGTGCTGCTCATGCTCGGGTCCATCGCGGTGCTGGGCGAGAACGCCCGTGAGGAGGCGATGGCCAACGGGTTCATCACCTTCATCCTGTGCGCGTCGATGGCCGTCCGCCGCAAGCACCTGACCGTCGCCGCCTTCGGCGCGATCGCCGGCGGGTTGATGCAGATCGCGGCCGGCATGCTCCCGCTCGTCGCGGACGCCGCGATCATCGTCGTGCTGCACTACGCCGCGAAGTCCGGGCCGCGGTGGATGTCGCGGCTCGGCCTCGTGCTTTCCTTCGTCGGCCCGGCGCTGCTGGCACTGCGCATCGAGCCCGAGGAGCCGGGCGGCTACCGCGAGCGGTTCTTCTTCTTCGCGTTCGTGTCTTTCATGCTCGTGATCGCGTGGGTGCTGGGCGACTCGATGCGCACGCGCCGCGCGTATTACGCCGAGCTGGAGGACCGCGCGGCTCGCCTGGAGCGCGAGCGTGACGCCCACGCGGAAGTGGCCGCCGCCGCCGAACGGGCGCGCATTGCGCGGGAACTGCACGACGTGGTGGCGCACAACGTGTCGGTGATGGTCGTGCAGGCGGACGGTGCCGCGTACGCCATCGACTCCGCCCCGGACCGCGCCCGCGACGCCCTCGGCACCATCTCGACCACGGGCCGCGAGGCACTCGCCGAGATGCGCCGCCTGCTCGGCGTGCTGCGCTCCGACGCCGACCGGGGGCCGTACGCGCCGCAGCCCGGCGTCGAGCAGCTCGGCGACCTCGTCGACCGGGTACGCGACGCGGGGCTGCCCGTCGACCTGCGCATCGTCGGCGTGCCGGTGGAACTGCCGAAGGGTGTGGCGCTCGCGTCGTACCGCATCGTGCAGGAGGCGCTGACCAACACCCGCAAACACGCCGGGCCGACGGCCAACGCATCGGTGCTGCTCGGCTACGGCGAAGATGTCCTGGAGATGACGATCACCGACGACGGCCGCGGCGCGGACGCGCCCGGCGACGGTATGGGCCACGGCCTCGTCGGCATGCGCGAACGCGTCGCGATGCTGGGCGGCCGGATCGAGACCGGCCCCGCACTCGAGGGCGGCTGGCGGGTGTGGGCCGTGCTCCCGTACGTCGCCGACGCCGGGCCGACCACGGTGCCGTCCGCGAGCGGCCGGGCCCCGGCCGGCCGGCCCACCCGAGACCACGCCGCCGCCTTCGCGGCGCGGACCACACCCGCTGTACCCCCTGTACCGCCCGCCCCCACCGCACCCACCGCACAAGGAGCCGCATGACCATCCGGGTGATGCTGGTCGACGACCAGGAACTGCTGCGTACCGGATTCACGATGGTGCTCCAGGCGCAGCCCGACATGGAGGTGGTCGCCGAGGCCGGGAACGGCGCCGAGGCGATCGACAAGCTCCGGTCGACCGCGGTGGACATCGTGCTGATGGACGTGCGCATGCCGCGCATGGACGGTGTCGAGGCATGCCGCCGCATCTGCGACGACGGCCCCGACGCCATCAAGGTCCCGCCGGGCCGCGAGCGCCCCAAGGTGCTGATGCTGACGACGTTCGACCTCGACGAGTACGCCTTCGCCGCGATCAAGGCGGGGGCCAGCGGCTTCCTGCTCAAGGACGTCCCGCCCACCGAACTGCTGTCCGGCATCCGCGCGGTGGCGTCCGGCGACGCGGTGGTCGCGCCCAGCACCACGCGGCGCCTGCTCGACCGCTTCGCACCGATACTGCCGAGCGAGACGGACGCCAAGCCGGAGGCCGTCGAGCTGTTGACCGAGCGCGAGCACGAGGTTCTGCTGCTGGTCGCGCAGGGTTTGTCGAACGCGGAGATCGCCGAGCGGCTGTTCCTGTCCGAGGCGACGGTCAAGACGCACGTCGGGCGCATCCTGATGAAACTGGGGCTGCGCGACCGCGTGCAGGCGGTGGTCCTCGCGTACGAGACGGGCCTCGTCCGCGCCCGCGGCGCCTGACGGCCAGCCGGTCCGGCCGGTCCGCGCGGCGCCGGGCGCGTCCGCGGAGTCAGTCGGTGTAGAAGCCGCCGTCCGGGTGCAGCATCTCGCCGGTGAAGTACGACGACTGCTGGCTGGCCAGGAACAGCGCCGCGTCCGCGACCTCGCGGGCGGTGCCCATGCGTCCGAGCGGGACGTTGGCCAGGAGGCGTTCCTCCAGGTCCGGGAGTCCGCGTACCACCGCCGTCATGTTGGTCTCGATGAAGCCGGGGCCGATCGCGTTCACCCGGATCCCGGCCGGGCCCAGCACGCGGGCGGCGTACTTGGTGAGCATCCAGACCCCGGCCTTGGACACCGAGTACGCGGGCGCGCCGGCCTCCGGGTGCTTGGCCGCGATCGACGCGATGGTGATGATCGAGCCGCGCTTCTTGAGGTCGAGCATGACGCGCGACGCCGCCTGCACGGCCAGCAGCGTGCCGGTCAGGTTGACGTCCAGGACCTTCTGCCACTCCGCGAGCCGCAGTTCGGTGAAGCGGCGCATCGGGTCGGGCTGCTCGCGCGCGTGCTTGGCGGCCTTGCGGGCGACGATCTCCGGTTTGTCGCTGCGGTAGTCCGCGGTCGAGATCCCGGCGGCGGTCACCAGGATGTCGATGCCGCCGAAGACGTCGACGGCGTGCTGCATGACGGTCTCGTTGTCGGTCGGGCTGCTCGCGTCCGCGTGCATGTACGCGGCGCGGCGGCCCTTCTTCTCGACCGCGGCGATGGTGTCTATCCCCTGCTCGTCGAGGATGTCCGCGACGACGACGTCCGCGCCCTCCTCGGCGAAGCGCTCGCAGCACGCCCGGCCGATGCCGTTGGCACCGCCCGTGACCACCGCGACCTTGCCGTCCAACAGGCCGCGCGTGCCGCCCTGACCCTGCCCCATGTGCCGTACCCCTCCCGATACGCGCGCCCGATGCCCCCGGCGGCGTCCGCCGCGCGCGTACCGACCCATCCTCCCCCTCCGGATCAGTACTCCAAACCGGCCCTCGAAACCGATGGCCCCCTGAGGCATGCTGTTACACCGTTACAGAAATGACGCAGCATCAGGAGGCACCATGACCACCCTTGCCGACGGCCCCGACCTGTCGATTCACATCGGAGCGGACGACCTGCCCTTCGTCGAGATCGGCGGCGGCAACAAGCTGAAGGTCCTCTGCGTCAAGCCGCAGGAAGGCCTGTGGATCGTCGAGAACGTCTTCCAGGCGGGCTTCCAGGCCCCGATCCACCGGCACACCGGCCCGGTCTACGCCTACACGACCGCCGGGGCGTGGAAGTACGCCGAGTACGACTACGTCAACCGCGCCGGGTCCTTCCTCTACGAGCCCGCGGGCTCGGTGCACACCCTCACCTGCCTCGAGGCGGACACCCGGGTGTGGTTCCAGATGTACGGCGCCAACCTCAACCTGGCCGCCGACGGGACCACGATCGAGTCGGTCACGGACGGCCCGGGAACGCTCCGCGCCTACTACGCGCTGTGCGAGGCTCAGGGCTTCGGCCGTCCGAACGTCCTCGTCGCGTAACCGCCGACACCCGACAGCCGCCGACGCTGCCTCCCAGCCGCCACCAAAGGGGTCCCCCTGCGATGACCACGACCGTCCCGGACATCTACACGCCCGACCTGTACATCGCCGGCCCGCCGCACGAGCTGTTCACCGAACTCCGCCGCACCCAGCCGGTGTTCTGGCAGGACATGCCCGGCGAGCCGGGTTACTGGGCGGTGCTCAAGCACACTGACGTCGAGTATGTCTCCCAGCACTCCGAGCTGTTCTCGGCCGAGCGCGGCGGCATCGTCCTGGAGGACCTGGACGAGGCGCGCCTGGCGGCGCTGCGCGGCAGCCTGCTGGCCATGGACCCGCCGCGCCACCGGCAGTACCGCAAGCCGCTGGTGAAGTCCTTCACCGCGAAGGTCGTCGGCGGCATGGAGGCCCGTATCCGGGAGATCTGCCGCGAGATATTCGCCCGGCTCGACGGCGACGTCGAGTTCGTGCACGACGTCACCTCCAGCCTCCCGACGCAGGTCATCGGCGAGCTGATGGGCCTGCCGCAGGAGGACTGGGACTACATCCACCGGCTGGCCGAGCGGAACACCACGGGCCAGGACCCCGAGGTCGGCGGCACCGAGGAGGACGGCTACGGCCCGGGCGCGGCGTCGATCGAGATGGCGAAGTACGCCATCGGCTTCGCCATGAAGCGTCGGTCGGAGTTGGACAGCGCCGAGGAGCCGCCGGAGGACCTGACGACGCTGATCCTGGAGTCGGAGTTCGCCGGGAAGCGGATGTCGGACATCGACTTCGGCATGTTCTTCGTGCAGCTGGTGACGGCCGGCAACGACACCACCAAGACCATGCTGGCGGCCGGCCTGCACGCGCTGCTCACCCATCCGGACCAGTTCACCGCCCTGCGCGAGGACCCGTCGCTGGTGCCCGGCGCGGTCGAGGAGATCCTGCGCTGGGCGAACCCGCTGCACTACTTCCGCCGCACCGCGACCCAGGACGTCGAACTGCGCGGCGTGCGGATCAAGGCGGGCGACAAGGTCGCCATGTACTACACGTCGGCGAACCGCGACGAGGAGGTGTTCGAGGACGCGCAGAGCTTCGACATCTTCCGCCGCCCGAACCCGCATCTGTCGTTCGGTTTCGCGGAGCACTTCTGCCTGGGCGTGCACATCGCCCGTTTGGAGGGCCGGGTGTTCTTCGAGGAGTTGCTCGCCACGTTCCCGCGCATCGAACTGACCGGCGAGCCCCGCCGCGTCCGCTCGAACCTCAACAACGCCCTGGCGGAACTGCCGGTACGCCTGCACCGCGCCTGAGCCGCCCGGCGGACCGCTGCGCCCTCCCGTCCGCGGGAGCGCGCAGCCCCGCTCGCCCCGCCGACCTCCCCGGTGCGCCTCCACCGGTTGCACCTCTACCGGTTGCCGAGCCGACCTCCACGCCGAACCCCCGGACCGCCCCGTGCGGTCCGGGGGTTTCGTTTTCTCCTGCTGGGAACTGTGAAATGAGCCGATATGCGCGATATCAGGCGGTATGTTCCCCTGAGGGTCGGAGGTTCACATGCGCAAGCTCATGGCTCGCGTGGCCCTCAGGTCCGCGCTCGCGATATCCGCGGTGGGCATCGTCACCGCCACGGGGGTGTTCGGTGGGGACTCGAACAGGAGTACCCCTGACGGCCCGCGTCATTCCGCACAAGTGCGCGCCGCGGCGTACGGCACCGCCGACACCGCATCCGACACCGCATCCGGCGCCTCTTCCGGCAGTGCTCCCGGCACCTCTTCCGGTGCGGCCCCCGCCGCCGACGGCCTGCGTGCCGAACCCGCCGGCCGCGGCGCCTCCTCCTACACGCTGCGCACCGAGAACGGCCCCCGCGCGGCCCTCGCCGCCCGCATAGTCACCGCGACGCTGCTGCTCACGGGCCTGGTCCTCACCGGCCTCGGCGCCGTCGGAATGCGCGGCCCCAGCCTGCTGCGCCGCCCGGCGGCCGGCGCGGAGCCCGCCGCGGGCGACGTACTCCCGTACGCCGCGGGGCCGGGGCACCCCGCTGTGCCGGTGTATGCGCCCCTCCACGTCCCCCGGCCGGGAGGCCACCCGCGATTCGGCCCGCCCCCCACCTGAGTACGCTGATCAGGCCAGTACTCGTCCGGTACCCACCGCGGACTGGAACGGAAGGCCATCGTGAACGACAACGACCCCCTCGCCGTACCCCAACGGCGGCCCCGCCCCACGGACCCCGCGGACCGACCCGCCCGCCTGGCGGTCGGTGTCGTCGGCGCGGGACGCGTCGGCGCACCGCTCGCCGCCGCCCTCGCCCTCGCGGGCCACCACGTCGTCGCCGCCTCCGGCGTCTCGGACGCGTCCCGCCGACGCGTCGAGGACCTGCTGCCGGGCGTGCCGCTCACCACACCGCAGGACGTGATCGCGCGCGCCGACCTCGTCCTGCTCACCGTCCCCGACGACGCACTCCAGGACCTGGTGTCCGGACTGGCGTCCACCGGTGCGCTCAAGCCCGGCCAACTGCTCGTGCACACGTCCGGGCGCTTCGGCGTCTCCATCCTCGAAGAGGCGGCGCGCGCCGGGGCGTTGCCCCTCGCGCTGCACCCGGTCATGACCTTCACCGGTACGTCCGTGGACGTGCAGCGGCTGGTCGGCTGCTCGTTCGGGGTGACCGCCCCCGAGGTGCTGCGGCCGGTCGCCGAGGCGCTGGTCGTCGAGATGGGCGGCGAGCCCGAGTGGATCGACGAATCCGCCCGCCCGCTCTACCACGTCGCCCTCGCCAACGGCGCGAACCACCTGGTCACCCTCGTCGCCCAGTCGCGCGACCTGCTCGCGGCAGCGGGCGTACGCGCCCCTGACCGCATGCTCGGCCCGCTGCTCGGCGCGGCGCTCGACAACGCGCTGCGGTCCGGCGACCTCGCGCTGACCGGCCCGGTCGCGCGCGGCGACGCCGGGACGGTCGCGGCGCACGTCGCCGAACTGCGCCGCGTCGCCCCCGAGGCGCTTGCCGCGTACATCGCGATGGCCCGCCTCACCGCCGACCGCGCGCTGACCGCCGGGCTGCTCAAGCCGGAGTCCGCCGAGGCGCTGTTGGACGTGCTGGCGGAAGGGGGCGTGTGATGGGGTTCCTGAGCAGGCGGGGCCGCGACATCCCGGTCGCGCGGAGCCTCGCGGAGTTCCAGGAGTTCCGCGAGAACCTGGTCATGCCGCCGCGTCCGTGGGCGGTCGTCATGACGATGGGCGCGCTCCACGACGGGCACGCCGCGCTCGTGCGGGCGGCCCGCGAACGGGTGGGGAAGCACGGACAGGTCGTCGTGACCGTCTTCGTCAACCCGCTCCAGTTCGGCGCGAACGAAGACCTCGACCGCTACCCGCGCACGCTCGACGCCGACGTCGACGTGTGCCGTGACGCCGGCGCGAGCATCGTGTTCGCGCCGACGGTCCAGGACGTCTACCCGGGCGGCGATCCGCAGGTGCGCGTCACCGCCGGGCCCATGGGCACGGTCCTCGAAGGGGCCTCCCGGCCCGGCCACTTCGACGGCATGCTGACCGTGGTCGCCAAGCTGCTGCACCTCACGGCGCCGATGGTGGGCCATCCCCACATCGCCGCGTTCTTCGGCGAGAAGGACGCGCAGCAACTCGCCCTGATCCGCCGCATGGTCGCCGACCTCAACTTCGACCACGAGATCGTCGGCGTCCCGACCGTCCGCGAGCCCGACGGCCTCGCGCTGTCCAGCCGCAACCGCTACCTCTCGGACGCCGACCGCGTCACCGCCCTCGCGCTCAGCCGCGCCCTGCGGGCCGGGGAGGCGGAGGCGACGGCAAGTCGCGGCCCCCAGGCGGTCCATGACGCCGCGTCAGCCGTCCTCGGGAAGGCCGCGACCGCGTCCCCGCCCCTCGAACTCGACTACCTCGCGCTCGTGGACCCCGCCACGTTCACCGAGGTGCCCGAGCACCACTCCGGCCCGGCCGTCCTCGCCGTCGCCGCACGGGTCGGCACGACCCGCCTGATCGACAATGTCCCCCTGGTCATCGCAGGAGCACGGTCATGATGCGCACGATGTTCAAGTCCAAGATCCACCGGGCCACCGTGACCCAGGCGGACCTGCACTACGTCGGTTCGGTCACCATCGACGAAGACCTGCTCGACGCCGCCGACCTGCTGCCCGGCGAACTCGTCCACATCGTCGACATCGACAACGGCGCCCGATTGGAGACGTACACGATCGCGGGCCCGCGCGGCACCGGGATCATCGGCATCAACGGGGCGGCGGCGCGGCTCGTGCACACCGGCGACCTGGTGATCATCATCGCGTACGCGCAGGTCACCGACGAGGAAGCGCGCGACATGAAGCCGCGCGTGGTCTTCGTCGACGGCGCGAACCGGATCACCGGGACGGGCCACGACCCGGCCGAAGTCCCGGCCGGGAGCGAGCTGGTGCGGGGCGACGTACCGGCGCAGCGCGACGGCGGGGCTGACGCCGAGGCCGCGGTGACTGCGAAGGCCGCGAAGGTGGCCGACAAGGCTGCCAAGAAGGCTGCCGAGAAGGCCGCGAAGAAAGCCGCGAAGGCTGCTGTGTCCTCCGGGGGTTCGTCCCCGGGCGGGAAGTCGTCCACGACCGCTGGGGTCCCAGAAGCGGCGACCCGGTGACCACCTACCCGACCCGCCTCGCCGCGCAGGCCCCCGGCTGGACCACGTACGCCGACGTCATCGTCGTCGGCTCCGGTGTCGCGGGCCTGACCGCCGCGCTGCGCGCCCGCGCCGTGGGCAGCGTGCTCGTGGTGACCAAGGCGGTCCTCGACGAGGGTTCGACCCGCTGGGCGCAGGGCGGCATCGCGGCCGCGCTCGGCGACGGCGACACCCCCGAGCAGCACATGCAGGACACCCTCGTCGCGGGGGTCGGGCTGTGCGACGAGGATGCCGTGCGGGCCCTGGTGACCGAGGGGCCCGACGCGGTACGCCGACTCATGTCGGTCGGCGCGGAGTTCGACCGCGACGCCGAGGGCCGGATCCTGCTGACACGTGAAGGCGGGCACCTGCGCAACCGGATCGCGCACGCGGGCGGCGACGCCACCGGTGCGGAGATATCGCGCGCGCTGGTGCACGCGGTGCAGGACGCGGGCATCGAGGTCATCGAACACGCCCTCGTGCTCGACCTGTTGCTGGACGACGAGGGCCGCGCGTGCGGTGTCACACTGCACGTCATGGGCGAGGGGGCGCGGGACGGCGTGGGCGCCGTGCACGGGCGCGCGGTCGTCCTGGCCGCCGGCGGCATGGGCCAGATCTTCTCGTCCACCACCAATCCCCACGTCTCCACCGGCGACGGCGTCGCGCTCGCGATGCGGGCCGGCGCCGAGGTGACCGACCTGGAGTTCGTGCAGTTCCATCCGACGGTGCTGTGGGTCGGCTCGGGGGCGGAAGGGCAGAAGCCACTCGTCTCCGAGGCGGTGCGCGGCGAGGGCGCGCACCTCGTCGACGCCGACGGCACACGGTTCATGACGGGTCGTCACCCGCTCGGCGAGCTGGCCCCGCGTGACATCGTCGCGAAGGGCATCATGCGCCGGATGGCCGAGACGGGCGCCGAGCACATGTACCTGGACGCACGGCACTTCGGCGAGCGCATGTGGGCCGAGCGCTTCCCGACGATCCTGGCGGCCTGCCGGGCGCACGGGATCGAACCGGCGCACCAGCCCATCCCGGTCGCGCCGGCGGCGCACTACGCGAGCGGCGGCGTGCGTACCGACCTGGACGGGCGTACGTCCGTGCCCGGCCTGTACGCCTGCGGCGAGGTCGCCTGCACCGGCGTGCACGGCGCGAACCGCCTGGCCTCCAACTCCCTCCTGGAGGGCCTGGTCTTCGCCGAGCGGATCGCCGCGGACCTGGCCCGCGACCTGCCGCCGCGCCGCGAGCCCGCCGAACCGGTGGGCGAGGCGGCGCTGTTGGACCCCGGCGTACGCCTGCCGCTGCAGCGCGCGATGACCGCGGGCGCCGGGGTGCTGCGCAGCCGCGACAGCCTGCGGGAGACGAAGCGCGTGCTGGACGAACTCGCCGCCCGCACCGGGTCCGACCCGTGCACGGAGGCGTGGGAGGCGACCAATCTGCACACGGTCGCGAGCGCGCTGGCCGCGGCGGCGTACGACCGCGAGGAGACGCGCGGCTGCCACTGGCGCGAGGACTTCCCGGACGCCGACGACAAGGACTGGCTGGGGCACGTCGTGGCCACGATGACCGGCGGCCGCCTCGACCTGACGTACGAGCCGAAGGAGAAGCCGTGACCCTCACCCCGGACCTCACGTCCCGCCTGGCCAAGGCCGGTCTGGACCCGGCCGCGGTCGAGGCGCTGGTGCGCGCGACCGTCGCCGAGGACCTGGACGGCGGCGTCGACGTCACCTCGGTCGCGACCGTGTCGGCGGACGCGCGCGGGCATGCCGACTTCACCGCGCGTATCGTCGGCGTCGTCGCCGGGATCCCGGTCGCCGAGGCCGTCGTCGAGGCCGTCTGCGGCCCGGACGTCACCATCGAGCGCTTTGCCGCCGACGGCGACCGCGTCGCCCGCGGCCAGGTGCTCTTCACCGCCACCGGCGCGACCCGCGACCTGCTGACCGCCGAACGCTCCGCGCTCAACCTGCTGTGCCGCCTCTCCGGCATCGCGACCCTGACGCGCGAGTGGGTCGACACCGTCGCGGGCACCGGCGCGGCGATCCGCGACACCCGCAAGACCACCCCCGGCCTTCGGGCGCTGGAGAAGTACGCGGTGCGCTGCGGCGGGGGCGTGAACCACCGCATGTCGCTGTCCGACGCCGCGATGGTCAAGGACAACCACGTGGTGGCGGCGGGCGGCGTGGCGGAGGCCTTCCGGGCCGTACGCGAGGCCTTCCCGGACGTCCCCGTCGAGGTCGAGGTCGACCACCTGGACCAGATCCCGCCGGTGCTCGACGCCGGGGCGGACCTGATCCTGCTGGACAACATGACGCCGCACCAGCTGCGCGAGGCGGTGGCCCTGGTCGCCGGCCGCGCGCGCCTGGAATCCAGCGGCGGCCTGACCCTGGACACCGCCCGCGAGGTGGCCGCGACCGGCGTCGACTACCTCGCGGTCGGCGCGCTCACCCACTCCGCGCCGATCCTCGACATCGGCGTGGACCTCCGCGACTGACTTGCCCGCTCCTCCGCGAGGTACTCTGCACAGTTCCGCCCCCCGGGTCCCGGCAGTCCCCACCGGTCCCGTCCGAACCCTCGCTCCCGCCCCGCCCCCTCGCCCCGACCGCGACCACCGCCACAGCCAAGGACACGCGACGATGCTCCTGACGATCGACGTAGGCAACACGCACACCGTGCTCGGCCTGTTCGACGGCGACGAAATCGTCGAGCACTGGCGCATCTCCACCGACGCGCGGCGTACCGCCGACGAGTTGGCGGTCGTGCTGCAAGGCCTGCTCGGACAGCATCCGCTCATCGGCGCGGGCGGCGTCGACGGCATCGCCGTCTGCTCGACCGTGCCCTCGGTGCTGCACGAGATGCGGGACATGTTCCGTCGGTACTACGGCGACATCCCGGCCGTGGTCGTCGAGCCGGGCGTCAAGACCGGGGTCCCCGTCCTCATGGACAACCCCAAAGAGGTCGGCACCGACCGGATCATCAACGCGCTGGCCGCGATCAAGCTGTACGGCGGCCCGTGCATCGTCGTCGACTTCGGCACCGCGACGACCTTCGACGCGGTCAGCGCCAAGGGCGAGTACATCGGCGGCGCGATCGCCCCCGGCATCGAGATCTCCGTCGACGCGCTCGGCGCCCGGGGCGCCCAGCTGCGCAAGATCGAGCTGATGCGCCCGCGCAGCGTCGTCGGCAAGAGCACCGTCGAGGCGATGCAGGCCGGCATCCTGTACGGCTTCGCCGGCCAGGTCGACGGCGTCGTCAAGCGCATGGCCGCGGAGCTGTCCGACGACCCGGAGTCGGTCACCGTCGTGGCCACCGGAGGCCTGGCCACCCTGGTCCTCGGCGAGGCGTCGGTCATCGACATCCACGAGCCGTGGCTGACGCTGATCGGCCTGCGAATGGTCTACGAACGCAACGCCGGAGCCTGAACAAGCCCCACGGCGCGCTCCCACGCCCCCGCCGAGAAGGCAAGGCACCCACCACCGGGCACCTTGCCGTCCCGGACCAACACCTCACCGGGTGGGGCCGGTGCGACCTCGACGCACTGCGTGTTCTGCGCGGAGTAGCTCGACTTACGCCAGTTCGGCTGCCAATGCTTCACAGGGTCTTCCGCCTTTGCTCGATCAGTCGGAACGAGTCGTCCTCAGACAATGTCTGCCGCAAGACGTGATCGAACAAGCGCTGGTATCGACTGATCTCGCGATCGGTGTCGAGCAGAGTGGTGCCGCCTTGGTATTCGAGGAAGACCATGCTCGGATCGCCGGTCTGCGCGAAGTGGAACAGGGTGACACCGCCGACGTACGCGCCTCCGGTGGCCGCGAACGGCAGCACCGAGAGTGAGACGTTGGGCAGTTCGGCCCGCTCCAGCAGGTGAGCGAGCTGCCCGCGCAGCACCGCGGCGCCACCGACATGTTGGTGCAACGCGGCCTCGGGCACCACGGCCGTCAGCCGGACCGGAGCCTCGTCGGTCAGGACGGCCTGACGGCGTCCGCGCACCAGGACGAGCCCGTCGACGTCGTCAGGGTCGGTGATGAACGGCCCGGCGGTGATCACGGCTCGCGCGTAGTCCGGTGACTGGAGCAGGCCCGGGATGATGCTGAAGTTGACGTCCTGGATGTGCGACGCCTCCGCCTCGTAGGCGATGAACTCCTGGTAGGCGACGCTGATCAGGTCGGCGTAGCGCATCCACCAGCGACGCTCGGTTCCGTCCAGCACCAAGGCGTCGAGCGCCGCCCGTGTCGCCGCGTCGGCCTCGTACAGGTCGAGCAGCGAGTGCAGGTCATGGCGCCGCAGGCCGACGCGCGCGAGCTCGATGCGACTCAGCTTCGCCTTGTTCCAGCCGACGTGCTCGGCCACGTCTTCGAGGCGAAGTCCCTTGGCGTCGCGAAGCTTCCGCAACTCGGTGCCGAGGCGTCGGCGACGCAGGGAAACGGTGCTCTTGGGTGGCATGGCCGCATCCTCCCGCACTGAAGGGATCTGATGTCACCGACTGTTGAGAGTCGCTTGCAGAATGAATACAGCGAACCACATACTCATCGTGAAGGGGCAATCACACCACGCAAGGAGGTCCGATGTCCGAAACCGCTCCGGAGGCACCGCCCGACGGCACTCACGTCGTCACCGTCATCTGTGCCGCGGTCCCGGAACTCGCCAAGCCTGTCCGGGACTTCGTCGCGGCCGTCCTCGGTCTCCACGGTGACTCCGAGGTCACCGAGACCGGTCGCCTGGTCTGCTCCGAGCTGTTCGGCAACTCGGTACGGCACGTGCCCGGTTCGCGTACCGAAGTGACGGTGCACCACGACAAGGAGCGTCCGGCCGTCGTCATCGCGGTCGCCGACGAACACCCGAAGGTGCCCGCTCCCCGCGCGCTCCCGCCGCTCGCCGAGGACGGCCGCGGGCTGGGAATCGTCGCCGCCGTCTCGCAGGCTTGCGGCACGCACGCGTTCCCCGACGGCAAGCGCGTCTGGTCCCGACTCGGCCTCACCGTCTGAAGCCCGAGGAACCGCAGATCCGGCCGCCACGCGCCTGGAACCGCCCGTCCCAGGCGCCCTCCACGCCAAGCGCGTGGCGTCTACCCGAACTCCCCCCTTGCCGTCGGCCACCGGCACCGCGTCCGGTACGTGCGAGGCGCGCACTCGGGGCCTTGATCCGGTCGGGTACAGATGCCGGGCGACGGCGGCGGTTCCGCTTCCGGGCCGGGCCGTCGACGTATCGTTCGGATATGCCGATGCCGCATGGGGACCACGGGCTGGCCTTTGCCATGTCCGAGGTCGGCGTGCTGCGGAGGGCGCTGCTGCTGGCGATGAAGTCGGAATGTCCGCGGCAGCCCGGGGATCCGGAGCCGGTGGACTACTGGCTGCTGGACCGGGCCATCGGCGAGGCGGACGCCGAGCGCCACCGGTTGCGCGCGTTCCATCTGGCCGAGCTGGCGCACCAGCGGGCGGCACTGCCGGGCAGCGGGACGACGTACCTGAGCAGCCTCGAACACGCCGTCGCCGGATACCGCTACACCCCTACCGCCGACGACCTCGCCGCGCTGCGTGGCCTTGCGGACCAACCCTGCGGCGCCCGCGAGCAGGACCGCCGCGAACGTCTCCTCGCGCACTGCACCCAGCTCGCCGAACGAGCCCTGGACCGCCGCCTCGCCGAAAAGGCCCGGGAACGCCAGGAGTCCCCCGCGCCGCTCGACCTGCTGGTCCCCGTACAGCTCACGTTCGTGGCCGACGACTCGGCCACCGGTTGCGCCGATCCGCCGTCAGACGCATCGCCGGACACGTCGACGAGCGCCGGGCCGGATGGATCACCGAAGACCAACTCGGCTGGGACCCAAGCACTCTGACGGCTATTCAGCACCAAGTCGACGCGTCGGCCATGACCCGATGTGACGGTTCACTGACGGACAATCGACGTAACCGAATCGTTGCCGGAATCGCTGGTTGGCATTGAGGTCCATACCAATAAGCTCACGTCCCTCAGCGATCACACGCACGGCCGACAGGCCTTTGATCGCTGCGGGGGAGGCGTTAGTGGCGGGGCGCCGTGCGGCCCCCGATACCCGCGCCGACACGTCGGCGAACTCGCCTGCGTCCCCGAACGTGAGGTCGACATACATGCTCCCCAATCTCCGACGCCGAACGCGCATGCTTGCGGTCGGTGCGACTCTCGGCGCGACGGCCGGCCTGGCAGTGGGTGGGGCGGCGCCCGCCGCGCACGCCGACGAAGGCCCCGAGCGGGGAGTGCACGTTCAGGCCATTGATGCTCTCGTGGCCTCTCGCGCCGTCGGCGGCGGCGACTTCAAGATGCAATGGGTGCGGGTGTCGAACAACAACCCTGCGCCCGCGCGCGACCTGGTCGTCAATGTCGATGCCTCGGCGCTGTCGGGTGTCGCCGAGGTCAAGTGGCCCGAGGAGTGCAAGGGCGCCGGACTCACGGCGAAGTGCGAGGTCGATGCGCTGGGTTCGTACAGCCAGGCCACGCTGTGGCTCGGCTTCCGTGCGCTGCCTGGAGCCGCCGACGGGACGACCAGGACGGTGAAGTACTCCGGGACGACTGCCAACGTCGGCGACGTGAAGCCGACAACTCAGCAGATCGAGATCGCCAGTGGCGTGGACCTCGTGGCCTCGCAGAACACCGAGCGCGAAGGAGCGGTGCCCGGGTCGAAGGTCGATGTGCCGGTCAGTGTCCGCAACGTGGGCAACAGGCCTGCCGACGGAGTGACCATCGGCCTCTGGTCGAGCCAGGGCCTGGCGTTCAGCGAGCGCTACGAGAACTGCAGGTACAGCGACTACGGCAACGGAAATGTCATTGGTACCTGCCAGTTCGACCAGACACTCGAACCCGGCGTGACGTACGAACTGGAAAAGCCGATTCCGCTCAAGCTGGATGCGGACACGGTGCGCGGACGTTTCACGTACTCCGCCCACGCGGGTGCATCAGCGGCGAAGTCGGCCGCCGACGCGGGTGCGAAGGCCGGAACCGCAGGCGCCCTGAAGCTGGTCAAGAAGGCGTCGCCGCAGGCGGCGGCTCGCGAACTCGACACCAGCGACAACACGTCCCAGACCACGGTGTGGACAACCCTGAAAGCCGACCCGGCGGTCTCGGACGTCAGCGTCACGGGCGCCGCGGGAACGGTGGCCCAGGCGAAGATCACCGTGCAGAACAAGGGCACCGGGCTCACCGACAACAACGGCGGCATCGGTGGGCTGTCTTTCGACGTGCCGGATGGCGCCGAGGTCGCGAAGCTGCCCGAGTACTGCACCACCTACAGTGACGCGGGGAAGGCCCGTGTGTCCTGCACCATCCTGGAGTCCGTCAAGCCGGGTGGTTCGCTCGATGTGCCCTTTGAGCTCAAGCTCGTTCGCGCGACCGGCGCCTCGGTCGGCGCCATCGAATTCGACACCGCGATCGATCTTCCCGGGTTCAATGCCGACACGAGCAACGACAAGGCCGAGCTGACCCTCACGGTGACGGGCTCCGGCACGACTACCGGCGGTTCGACTTCGACCGGCGGCTCGTCGGGCAACGGCTCCGGCACCTCGGGCGGTTCGACCGGGCAGAACGGCGGCGCGGCCGCAGCAGGCGCGCAGCCTCCCGCGGACAACGGACCGGAGTTGGCGGAGACGGGTGGGTCGTCGTCGACGGCGTTGATTGCCGGTGTTGGGGGCGGTTTGCTCGTGGTGGCGGCCGCGGCGTTCGTCGTGGTCCGGCGGCGCAGGAGTGGGGACGTCGCGGTCTGATCGACTAGCGGTGCGCAATGCGTGATGCGCGGTGGGCGGGGCCTTTGGGCCCCGCCCTTTGCGTGCGGCGACTGCCGGGCCGGGGTGTCCGGCGGCGGTGTCAGGAGTCTCAGGAAGGGCCGTCCGCGCTGAAGAGGTGGGTGTTCTCCTCGGCCCATGAGCGGAAGCTGCGGGCGGGGCGGCCGAGGAGGCGTTCGACCGTGTCGGTGGTGGGGCCGGGGTGTTGGGCGTAGTCGGCGAGGGAGCCGAGAAGGCGGTCCGGGATTTCGTCGGGGAGGCCCTGGGCGAGCATCGCCGACCGTACGGCCTCGGCCGGCAGTTCCACGAACGACAGCTCTCGGCCCAGGGTTTCGCCGATGATGCGGACCTTGTCGTGCTGGTCGAGCGACTCGGGGCCGGTGAGCACGTAGGCGCGTCCCGAGTGCGCGTCCTTCAGCAGGGCTTCGACGGCGATCTCGGCGATGTCGCGCTCGTGGATCGGCGACGTCGACGCCTTGGCGTACGCGCCCCGCACCACGTCGCCGCTCCGTATCTGCGGCGCCCAGGCGGCGGAGTTCGCGGCGAAGTCGGCGCAGCGCAGGTACGTGTAGGACAGGGAGGACTCCCGCGCTGCGGCCTCGACGGCGTCGAAGTGCCGGATGAAGCGCGGGTCGCCGACCGGGTGGTCCACGGTCGCGGCGGACAGGACCACCACGTGCCTGGCTCCGAAGCCGCCGGCCAGCGACAGGAGTTCCGCCGCCGCGTCGCCGACGGCGCGGGGGCTCAGAAGGACGGTCTCGGCTCCGTGCAGGGCGTCGGCCAGCGTGGCCGGGCGGCTGGGGTCCGCCACGACGGTCCGGGCGCCGTCGGGGATTTCCGCCGCGGGGTTGCGCGTGACGGCGGCCACCTCTTGGCCTGCATCCAGCAGGAGCCGGACCGCGGTCCGGCCTACGGTTCCGGTTGCTCCGACGACCACGTGCATGGCATGCCTCCGTACGTCGACGGCAGCCGTTCTTTGGCTGCCGTAAAGTACGAGAACCGTAACATATTTGATTTGAGAGGCAGATATTATGAGTTCCGTAGTTGATGGCGAGGGCGGCCGGACGCCGCGGGGCCGCAAGCAGGCGACCGCCGCCGTCAAGCAGGGGCTGCGCGAGCTGAGCCTCCAGCTCGGCCAGTTGAACCGCCAGGTGGGCAGCCGCCTCGCCCTCAAAGACGTCGACCTCGACTGCCTCGACCTCGTCAACACCCATGGCCCCGTGGGGCCGAGCGCGCTCGCCCGGCTCGCCGGCGTGCACCCCGCGACCCTCACCGGAATCCTCGACCGGCTCGAACGCGCCGGATGGGTGGTCCGTGAGCGCGACCCCGCGGACCGCCGCGGCACCCTTGTACGCGCGCTGCGCGACCGCAACGGCGAGTTGCTGGAGCTGTTCGCCGGCATGAGCGCGTCGGTGGAGGCGATTTGCGCCGAACACGACCCGGCGGAGCTGGCCCTGCTCGCGGAGTTCCTGAGGCGTACGGCGGAGGCCGGGCGCCACGCGTCCGCGCAGCTCTCGGAGCGTTCGTGACCGTGTGACGGCGGCCGCGGCGAGCGACGCTTGACCGCGACGGCGGTATTCGGGTACGGACCCGGACAGGGGCGCGGGTAGCCTTGCCTGGTGACCGAGAACGCCCAGGCCAACGTTGCGCAGACCAGCGAGCCGAACTCCGTGCAGGCCGATGACCTTCCCGAGCAGATGCGGGTGCGCCGCGAGAAGCTCGACCGGATGCGGGGGGAGGGCGTCGATCCGTACCCGGTCGGGTTCCCGCGGACCACGAGCGTGGCGAAACTCCGCGAGGAGTTCCCCGCGCTGGAGCCGGACACGCAGACCGGCAAGCGGGTGGGCCTGACCGGCCGGGTCCTGCTGGCGCGGACCGGCGGCAAGCTGTGCTTCGCGACGCTGCGCGACGGCAGCGGCGACCTCCAGGTGATGGTGTCGCTCGACAAGGTGGGCGCCGAGTCGCTGGCGGCCTGGAAGTCGGACGTCGACCTGGGCGACCACGTCGGCGTCGAGGGCGAGGTCATCACGTCCAAGCGCGGTGAGCTGTCGATCATGGTCGACTCGTGGGCGATCACCGCCAAGTGCCTGCGGCCGCTCCCCGACAAGCACAAGGGCATGACCGACCCCGAGGCGCGCGTCCGCATGCGGTACGTCGACCTCATCGTCAACGACGAGTCCCGCAAGATGCTGCGCACCCGCAGCGAGATCGTGCGCGCCGTGCGCACGTGGTTCAACGCGCGCGACTTCCTCGAGGTCGAGACGCCGATGCTGCAGCCGGTGCACGGCGGTGCCACGGCCCGTCCCTTCGTGACGCACATCAACGCGTACGACATGGACCTCTACATGCGCATCGCCCCCGAGCTGTATCTCAAGCGGCTCGTGGTCGGCGGTGCCGAGAAGGTCTACGAGATCAACCGCAACTTCCGCAACGAGGGCGCGGATTCGACGCACAACCCCGAGTTCACGATGCTCGAGGCGTACGAGGCGTACGGCGACTACAACACCATGGCCGAGGTCACGCGCGAGGTGTACCAGTACACCGCGCAGCAGGTCTTCGGCACGCACGTCTTCGCCTGGGACGGCAAGGAGATCGACATCTCCGGCGAGTGGCCGGCGATCACCGTCTACGGCTCGGTGTCGGAGGCGGTCGGCGAGGAGATCTCCCCGGCCACCCCGATCGAGCAGGTCCGCAAGCTGGCCGACGCCCGCGACATCGGGTGGGACCCCGCGTGGGGGCAGGGCAAGCTCGTGCAGGAGCTGTTCGAGGAGCTGGTCGAGCACACGATCGTGCAGCCCACGTTCGTACGCGACTACCCGATCGAGACGTCGCCGCTGACCCGCCAGCACCGCGAGCTGCCGGGGCTGGCCGAGAAGTGGGACCTGATCGGCTTCGGCATGGAGCTCGGGACCGCGTACTCCGAGCTGGTCGACCCGATCGAGCAGCGCAAGCGCCTCACCGAGCAGTCGCTGCTCGCCGCGGGCGGCGATGCCGAGGCGATGCAGCTCGACGAGGACTTCCTGCGGGCCCTCGAATACGCGATGCCGCCCAGCGGCGGCCTCGGCCTCGGTATCGACCGCATGGTGATGGCCTTCACCGAGCGGAACATCCGCGAAACCATCCTCTTCCCGCTCGTGAAGCCGGAGTAGTCACCATGGACGCTGTTGCCGCCCTCATCCCTTCCGCCGTCGTCGCCGCGATGTTCGCCGGGGTGATGATCACGATCTTCCGGGGGACCGACGCGCGGCGCTCGCGCGGTGACGCGGGCGCCGACTCCGGCGACTCCGGCGGAGGCGAGTGACACTCAGGGGTGGGTGACGGCCGGGTACGCGTCACAGCACGCGGTGCTCACGGCCGAGGCGCGTGACAGCAAGAGGCGCATGATTGCCGGGGTGCGGGCGGGCTCCGTCGTCTTCGAGCAATGCCGCAGGGCGGGAGTTCCATGGGGAACTCCCGCCCTGCGGCATTGTTCTGACTTTGAGTCAGGCGTTCGGGGGTGTCAGATGGCGACGCCCTTGGAGCGCAGGTACGCGATCGGGTTGATGTCCGAGCCGTAGTTCGGGCCGGTGCGCACCTCGAAGTGCAGGTGCGGGCCGGTCGAGTTGCCGGTCGAGCCGGACAGGCCGATCTGCTGCCCGGTGGTCACCTTCTGGCCGGCCGAGACGGAGAACTTGGAGAGGTGCCCGTACTGCGTGTACTTGCCGTCCGGGTGCTTGATGACGACCTCGTTGCCGTACGCGCCGCCCCAGCCCGTCTTGACGACGGTGCCGGAGGTCACGGCCTTGACCGAACTCCCCATGCCGGCCGAGAAGTCCTCGCCGGTGTGCCCGTGCGACCACAGCGAGCCGGAGCGGCCGTAGCTGCCGTGGCCGGCGCCCGCGACGGGACGGACGTACCCGGAACCCGAGGCGGCCGGGGCGGAGGCGGCCGGCGCCGACACCGCGGGGGCGCTCGGCGCGGGGGCCTGTGCCCGGGCTGCGGCCGCGGCAGCTGCGGCTGCCTGGTCGGCCGCCGCACGCTCGGCGGCGGCGCGGTCGGCCGCGGCCTTCTGCTCGGCCTCCACGCGCGCCCGCTCGGCGGCCTCGGCGGCTGCCTTCTGCTCGGCGGCGGCCAGCGTCTCCTGGGCCCGCATGTGCTGCTTGGCGGCAAGCACGTCCGACACGTCGGACAGGTTGGAGGCCTTGGACGAGTCGGCAGCGCCGGACGCGTCGCCCGCCAGCGGTGCACGGGCCTGGCCGCGTGCCGCGGCCGCGTCCCCGCGCTCGGCCGCGGCCTGGGCGGCGACGGAGTCGGCGGAGGTGCCGGGCGTACCGGCGGCGGCCTGCGCGACCGCTGCGATGTGCGAGTCGTCCGCGACCGGGGCGCCCGAGGCGATGCCCATGCCGGTGGCCGTGGCCAGCGCGGCGATCCCGGCGACCATGACGAGGGGCCGGGTCGGCCGGCGCAGGGCGCGCAGACGGTCGGCGCGGTGCTTCGGCGCGCGGTGCTTGGCCGGGCGCGACTTGGGCGTGCGGGAGTTGTCGATGGGGTTCTGCACGGGTACCTCGGGGTGTTCGACGGCATGCTCGCGCCCCCGTGCGGCAGAACCGCCGGATGGAGATCGGGCGCGCCCGGGCAACGGCCGGATCGGCCTTGTGCGGGCGGCTGCGGGCGGCGCGGCGTCGATGCGGCGCGGCACTCGCTGCGGAGCGGGACGCGGACTCGAACGTCCTCGTACGAATCCGCCGGCCCGAAGCTCTGGCGCTGGAGTGCGCGGGGTCCGCCTTCGTCGGCGGGACCCGGCGTCGGGGCCGGCTCAACAGTGGTAACAGACCGGTTCACCGCGGAGCCAACCTGTCACCATGCGGTCACTACGACGCGCGGTCGTAGTGCGGTGCCGACAATGTGAGATATGCCGGTTTTGCCGCATCGAAGCTCTACTATGGCGCCTAGGAGGCGCTGAAACTCCTGTGCTTCAGATCACAAAATCCGCAGGTTTGATTCCGGCTAAACCCGCAGAGGTCGTGAATTTCCGGCGGGAAGGGGCGCTCATGACCCGCTTCGGAGAACTTGAGGAGCAAGTGATGCTCCACCTGTGGGCGGCACACGAACCGCTCGCGGTACGCGAGGTGCGCGACGCGCTGCTTCCGGAACGGGACCTCGCCTATACGACGGTGATGACCGTGCTCGACAACCTCTATCGGAAGGGCGCGGTACGCCGGGAGCTCGACGGGCGGGCGTATCGCTACGAACCCGTGCTTTCCCGCGAAGCGCATACCGCGGGCCTCATGCGCGAGGACTGGCTTTCCGGCGGAGGGCGCGCGGGGGCTTTGGTCCATTTCGTGGAAGCGATGAGCCCCGAGCAGCACGACGCGCTTCGCGATGCCCTGCGAGTGGCGCTGCCGGAGGTTTCCGAGAGGCCGGACCCGTCATCCCGGCGGGATCCGCCTGATCGACCCGCCTGATCGATCCGCCCGCCGGGCCGCCCGCCGACCTGCCGGTCCCACAGCTGGTCCGGCCGGGTGAAATCACCGGTCTGTTCGGAGTGTTGCCCCCACTCGTTCCGCTGAATGCGCTCACCTTTTGGAGGGGTGAAACATCCGCTTATCGGACTGGTGATGCGCCGAACGGAGTGAGGTGGGCGCCACATGACCCGGAACAGGTCGGCCCATGCCCGGGCGCGCTCCCGTCCGCGCTCCCGTCCGCACAGGGTGGCGCGGCCTGTCCTCACCGCGCTGGCGACTGCCGCCGCCCTGGTCGTGGTTCAGCTGGCGGTGGCCGCCGGGCGGGACGTACGCCCGCACTTCGCGCTGGATCTCACGCTGGGCACGCCGGTCGCCGCCGACGGCGAGACCGTCACGGCCGTCGTACGCCTGACCATGTCCGACACCAGGCCCGGCGACCACGTCACGGTCGCCGGACGACTGACCGGCGGCCTGCGTACGGTCGGCGCCGACCCGTCGCGCGGCGGCTTCGACGGGCCGTCAGGTGTCTGGACGGTGCCCACGGCCCCTGGTCGTAATGAGGCCGTCCTCGTGTGGCGGATCCAGGCCACCGCCAAGGCCGCAGACGCGGTGGAGCGCGTACGCGTGTCCGTCACGTCGCCGCGCACGCGGGCACACGGCGTGGTCGTCTCGGGCAGTCCGTCGCCGCGCCCGTCGGCAAGCAGCGCCACCGGATCTGCCGGGTCCGCCAAGCCGGGCAAGCCGTCGGCCTCCGGAAAACCCGTCACCGCCACGCCCACCGGCGGCAAGGCCACAAAGCCCGTCGAGCCCACAAAGCCGGTTGCGCCCACAAGGCCCACGGAGCCCACCACACCGAACGGGCCCACCGAATCGCCCAAGGCCCCGCCGCCGTCCCCGCCGCCGTCCCCGTCGACATCGCCGTCGACATCGCCGGGCGCGGCGTCCACGAAGCCCACCGCAACTCCCGGCCCGGCGGCCAGCCCCACGTCGACTCCGACTCCGACCCTGACGGCCAAGCCGGCCCTGACGGCCAAGCCGACCCTGACGGCCAAGCCGACTCCGCCGACCCAGCCGACCCCGACTTCCAAGCCCGCGCCCACCATCAGCCCCACGCCGACCGCCAAGCCGACACCCACCACGCCCAAACCGCCCTCATCCCCGCCGCCGCCACCGCCACCTCCGCCACCGCCCCCACCCGCGTCCGAGGTCGAGGTGCCGACAGCCCAACGCTGCGCCGACGACGCGACGGCCGCGTGCGCGGACCTCCGCTTCGGCAAGCCGCGACTCACGCTGGCCCGGACCGTCGACACCACCGACGCGCGCCCCGGCCAGACCCTGACGCACACCGTCACCGTCACCGATTCGGGCAACGCCGCCGCGCTGTTCGCGAACGTCCGCAACAGCCTCCCGGCCGGTGCCCCACTGCTCTGGGGCGCGCTGTCGCAGGGCACGTACGACGTCGGCACGGGCGTCTGGCAGACCGGCCGCATCGCCGCCGACGGGCGGGCGACCCTGACGCTCGCGGTTCGCGTACCGGATCCGGCGGCCGGGACGGTGATGGCGGCGCGCTCGGATTTCGTCGCGTCGTCGGATCCCGCGCCGGCCGTCACCGGGCCCTGTGCCGATGATCCGGACGCGGCCTGCAGCAGCACCCGAATCGCGGCACGTGACGCGCGTTCCCGTGCGCAGATCCCGAACGCGCACGATGCCGCGGACCGACCTCTCAACAACCCCGAATGGGGTGATTCCGCAGCCCGTTCCGGTGCCCCGCAAATGCATGCCGACTAGATACCCACCGGTTGTCGGTCCGGTGTGTCGGCGAGTTGTCGGCAAAGGTTGTGTCCGCATTCCGGGCGACCGGTGCCGGGGTGTTCGCCGGGTGTTCACAGGGGCTGCCGGGGTGCCTGCGACCGCCTCGCGTGATCGCGATACCTTCACGACATGGAAGTCACGATCCGCCGGGCCAGAACCTCGGATGTCACGGCCATTCGCCGGCTGGTGGACGACTACGCGGGCAAGCGCATCCTCCTCGACAAACCGACTGTGACACTGTTTGAGGACGTGCAGGAGTTCTGGGTCGCGGAACGCGACGCGGACGGACTCGTCGTCGCGTGCGGCGCGCTGCATGTCCTGTGGGAGGACCTCGCCGAGGTCCGCACCCTCGCCGTGGACACGTCCTGCCGGGGCCACGGAGTGGGGCACCGGCTCCTTGCCAAGTTGTTGGAGACGGCGCGTTGGCTCGGCGTGCGGCGGATATTCTGCCTGACCTTCGAGGTCGACTTCTTCGCCCGGCACGGCTTCGTGGAGATCGAGGCGACACCGGTGGATCCGGAGGTCTACCGCGAACTACTTCGTTCGTATGACGAAGGCGTCGCGGAGTTTCTGGACCTGGAACGCGTGAAGCCCAACACCCTCGGCAACACGCGGATGCTCCTTCACCTGTAGCGCACCCCCCGGGCCACATGGTCTATCCACAGTCAAACGCATTGCCGGGGCGTTCGGTTCCGCTTCCCCGGGTTTGAATTTTTCCCGGAAAAGCGGTTTCCTTTTCATGGTTGGTGGCGATCCCTCCCGATGAAAGGGAAACCGGTGGCACAGAAGGTCCAGATTCTTCTCGTGGACGACCTCGACGGCGGGAAGGCCGACGAGACGGTGACGTTCGCCCTCGACGGTGTCTCGTACGAGATCGACCTCAGCGAAGCGAATGCGGGCGAGCTCCGCAACGCTCTCGCCACCTATGTACAGGTGGCTCGCAAGACCGGTGGCCGGGTCGGCCGCCGGGCCGCGCGGGGGACGGCAAAGTCGGCCGGCGCGGGTGCGGACACGGCGCTTGTGCGCCAGTGGGCGAGGGACAACGGATATGAGGTGAGCGAGCGCGGTCGCGTGCCCGCGAACATCCGCGAGGCGTACGACAAGGCTCACGCCTGATCGACGACAAAGGGCGGCCCTGTCACTTCTTGCCTTCGGTGAAGAAGTGACAGGGCCGCCCTTTGCTGATTTATGTCCCTTTTGTAGATATATCTGAAGGGCAGGCCGGGTCAGGCTTCCCGGCGGCACCGCTGCCGGGGGAGCAGCCGCACTTGCTGGCAGGCGTCGGCGAGGCCGCTCAGCAGCCGTGTGACGTCCGGGAAGCGCACGTCCACCCTCATCAGTGGCTCCGCCCGCGCTCCGGCCGCACAGCGCAGCCGAGAGGCCGCGGGGGCACGCAGCCAGCGGGCCGACTCCCACGCCCGGGGCCACGGGGCCAGCCACGTGGCCGGCCACGGCGACGGGGCCGGTACGGAGTCGCCCGCCCCGAACGCCCGCAGGTCCAGGTCGAGATCCGACCAGTCCAGCCAGTCCAGCAGCGCGGGCAGATCCTCCGCGACGCCCGGCGCGACGAAGAACTGCACCCGGCCGGCGGCCGTCGCCGCGACCGGCCCGAGCGGCAGGCCCAGGCGCTCGGCCCGGCGCAGCGCGCGGGTCCCGGCGGCGCCCGGTACGTCGAGGACGTCGAAGTGCACGCCCGCGGCCAGCCGCACCGGCCGCCGGGGCGCGGTCCGCCACCAGTGCAGGATCACGTCGGGATCGGTGCTGCCGAGGACGCCGTCCGGCTCCGCGCGGTCCACCTCGCCGGGCAGCACCGGCCACCCGAGGGCGCGGGCGTACCACAGCGCCTCGTCCTGCGGCCCGGGGACCATCGCCGCCGAGCGAGGGGCGAAAAGGAGTGTCGCTGTCATAGCGTGTTCAACTCCGGGAGTGGATGCCGGTTACGAGAGGTGATTGATCGATTGCGCTACGTACACGCGCCTACTGTAATCCGCGTTGCGGGCGGTCCGCCGGAAGCCGTGCCACCTGCGGACTTCCGTGTGCCGGATGGTGGTCGGCGGGCGTATGCCCCGCACGGCCGTGGGTATGAGCCGGTCAGGACCGCGATCGAGGGGGCGCATGTGCGAGGTGGGGTGAGGCTTGAAGGGGGCGCGGTCCGCAGGGGCCGGGCCTTCGGAGTCGTCGTCGAACCGCCGCGTTCGCTTCTGGCGTACTCGCAATCGGTCACTCTGCTTGGTTCGGGGGAACACTGCCCCGCACTATCAGGTTTGACTAGGTGTCCGGAGCGGCCCGCAACACGTGGGTCGCACGTCCATGTGGACGAAGTGAGCGGTCCCGCGTGCGGGACTAGCATGCGGAAGGACAGGGAGGGGACCGTCCCCGAACTGCACGACCGCTCTGAGGAGCGATAACGATGTTCGAGAGGTTCACCGACCGCGCGCGGCGGGTTGTCGTCCTGGCTCAGGAGGAGGCCAGGATGCTCAACCACAACTACATCGGGACCGAGCACATCCTCCTCGGCCTCATCCACGAGGGTGAGGGCGTGGCCGCGAAGGCGCTCGAGAGCCTCGGGATTTCGCTCGAGGCGGTCCGTCAGCAGGTGGAGGAGATCATCGGCCAGGGCCAGCAGGCCCCGTCCGGGCACATCCCCTTCACTCCCCGTGCCAAGAAGGTCCTGGAGCTCTCGCTGCGCGAGGCGCTTCAGCTTGGCCACAACTACATCGGCACCGAGCACATCCTCCTGGGCCTGATCCGCGAGGGCGAGGGCGTCGCCGCCCAGGTCCTGGTCAAGCTCGGCGCGGATCTGAACCGGGTGCGGCAGCAGGTCATCCAGCTGCTGTCCGGGTACTCGGGCGAGAAGACCGCCTCGCCGGGCGGCGCCGGGCAGGAGGGCACCCCGTCCACCTCGCTCGTGCTCGACCAGTTCGGCCGCAATCTCACGCAGGCTGCCCGCGAGGGCAAGCTCGACCCGGTCATCGGGCGTGAGAAGGAGATCGAGCGGGTCATGCAGGTGCTGTCCCGCCGCACCAAGAACAACCCGGTGCTGATCGGCGAGCCCGGTGTCGGCAAGACCGCGGTCGTCGAGGGCCTGGCCCAGGCGATCGTCAAGGGCGAGGTCCCCGAGACGCTGAAGGACAAGCAGCTGTACACGCTTGACCTGGGCGCCCTGGTGGCCGGCTCGCGCTACCGCGGTGACTTCGAGGAGCGCCTGAAGAAGGTGCTCAAGGAGATCCGCACCCGCGGCGACATCATCCTGTTCATCGACGAGCTCCACACCCTGGTGGGTGCGGGTGCCGCCGAGGGCGCGATCGACGCCGCCAGCATCCTCAAGCCCATGCTCGCCCGCGGCGAGCTGCAGACGATCGGTGCCACGACGCTCGACGAGTACCGCAAGCACCTGGAGAAGGACGCCGCGCTCGAGCGCCGCTTCCAGCCGATCCAGGTCGCGGAGCCGTCGCTGTCGCACACCATCGAGATCCTCAAGGGTCTGCGCGACCGGTACGAGGCGCACCACCGCGTCTCGATCACCGACGCCGCGCTGGTGGCCGCCGCGACCCTGGCGGACCGGTACATCTCCGACCGGTTCCTGCCGGACAAGGCGATCGACCTCATCGACGAGGCCGGCTCGCGCATGCGCATCCGCCGCATGACCGCGCCGCCGGACCTGCGCGAGTTCGACGAGAAGATCGCGAACGTGCGCCGCGAGAAGGAGTCCGCGATCGACGCGCAGGACTTCGAGAAGGCGGCCTCGCTGCGCGACAAGGAGAAGACCCTCCTTGCCGACAAGGCGAAGCGCGAGAAGGAGTGGAAGGCCGGCGACATGGATGTCGTGGCCGAGGTCGACGAAGAGCTGATCGCCGAGGTGCTGTCCACGGCGACCGGCATCCCGGTGTTCAAGCTCACCGAGGAGGAGTCGGCCCGTCTGCTCCGCATGGAGGACGAGCTGCACAAGCGGGTCATCGGCCAGAAGGACGCCATCAAGGCGCTCTCCCAGGCGATCCGCCGTACCCGTGCCGGTCTGAAGGACCCGAAGCGCCCGGGTGGCTCGTTCATCTTCGCGGGCCCGTCCGGCGTGGGTAAGACCGAGCTGTCCAAGACGCTCGCCGAGTTCCTGTTCGGGGACGAGGACGCGCTGATCCAGCTCGACATGTCGGAGTTCTCCGAGAAGCACACCGTGTCGCGGCTGTTCGGCTCGCCTCCCGGCTACGTCGGGTACGAGGAGGGCGGCCAGCTCACCGAGAAGGTGCGCCGCAAGCCGTTCTCGGTCGTGCTGTTCGACGAGGTCGAGAAGGCGCACCCGGACATCTTCAACTCGCTGCTGCAGATCCTGGAGGACGGTCGTCTGACCGACTCGCAGGGCCGGGTGGTCGACTTCAAGAACACCGTCATCATCATGACCACCAACCTCGGAACCCGGGACATCTCCAAGGGCTTCGGGCTGGGCTTCACCGGCAACTCGGACGTCAAGACCGGGTACGACCGGATGAAGGCCAAGGTCAACGAGGAGCTCAAGCAGCACTTCCGGCCGGAGTTCCTCAACCGTGTCGACGACACGATCGTGTTCCACCAGCTGTCCGAGGAAGACATCATCCAGATCGTCGACCTCATGATCGCCAAGGTGGACGAGCGCCTCAAGGACCGGGACATGGGCCTGGAGCTCACCCCCGCGGCCAAGAAGCTGCTCGCGAAGAAGGGCTACGACCCGCTCCTGGGCGCGCGTCCGCTGCGGCGCACGATCCAGCGGGAGATCGAGGACAACCTGTCCGAGAAGATCCTGTACGCGGAACTGCGGCCCGGCTCGATCGTCGTGGTCGGTACCGAGCCCGACGGCGAGGGCGGCGAGAAGTTCACCTTCGTCGGTGAGGAGAAGGCCGCGCTGCCGGACGTCCCGCCGGTCGAGGCCGCGGGCTCCGGCCCGGACCTGACCAAGGGCGAGGCGTCCTGACGCAGGGCATCGCGCGCGACCCGCGCGACTGACGGAGGGCCGCCCCCGGGAAACCGGGGGCGGCCCTCCGCCGTTTCCGGGCCCTGCCCGGTGCCGGTCCGCGGAGGGCTCAGACCGGTACCGGGAAGCAGGCGCACAGCGCCTTGCGGTCGGCCATCACCAGCGTCTCGACGCGCTCGGCGAGGGTCCGGGCGATGAGCAGTCCGCGGCCGCGCTCGCGTTCCTCGCCGGGGTCCCGGACCTGGTCGAGGTCCGGGACGAATTCCGGTGCGAAGTCCACCACTTCGATCCACAGGTAGCCCGGATCCACGGAAACCCACACCTCTATTCCGCCGCACATGCCGGCGTGCTCCACCGCGTTGCCGGCGAGTTCGGACACCACCTGGACCGGCGCGAAGCTGTCCACGCCGAATTTGTGGCACAGACCCTCCACGTGTTCGCGCGCGGTCGCGACGGAGCTGGGGAGGGGTGGCAGCCGCACGATATAGACGGGTTCCGAATACGCGGCGGTGGCGTGCACAGCTCTCCCTGGGGGCCGCGCGGTGCGACTTCGGCATCGCGGTGATCGTCGCTCTTGGTGTTGACTCAAGAGCGGTGTGTAGTCAAGATGAGTGAAGCACTCACGAAACTGCACGTGCAAGTAGATGCCGAAAAGTCGCACAAGAATCATGAATCGTCCTCCGGGGAAGGCGAGTACCGATGGCGACCGACTCTCAGCACACCCTGAAGCGCAAGCGCCTCGGATATGAGCTCCGCAGACTCCGTGAAGAGCGAGAAATCTCCCGCAACGCCGCCGCCAAGGCCATCAAAGGCGACCCGACGAAGATCAGTCGGATGGAGCTGGCGCGCGCCTATGTCAGCCCGCACGATCTCGAAGCACTGTGCCGTCTCTACGAAGTCCCGCCCCAACTGCAGTTCGAGCTGGCGCAATTGATCGTCGACAAGCGTCCGCGGCATTGGTGGCGCGAGCACGACGCGGTCATGAACACCCATCTCACGGAGTTCGTGGCACTGGAGGACGAGGCCGCGGAAGAACGCGAGTACCAGCCGCTGGTCATCGGTGGCCTTCTGCAGACCGCCGAGTACAGCTCGGTCATCATGGCGACCGGTCTGCTCGCGCTGGGCGCCGATCAGATCGAAAGCCTGAGTGCGGTACGCCGGGGGCGGCAGCGCAGGCTCTTCGACGAACCCGTGCTGCGGTACCACGGCATCGTCACCGAAGCCGCGCTGCACTTCGAGATCGGCGGCCCCGAGGTCATGCGTGCGCAATTGCTCCATGTGGTGGAGATGGCACGTCTGCCGAATGTGACCGTCCAGGTGGTGCCCTTCAGTGCCGGCCGCCAGGCGGCGCACTCAGGGGGATTCGTCACCCTGGGATTCACCCGCCCGGGGGATCCCGCCGTCGCGTTCCTGGAAGGGATCGGCGGTATGATCTCGCGAGACAGCGAGCGCGAAGTCCGGCGCCTCGAAAGGCTTTTCACCAGCATCGAGGCTGCGGCACTGTCACCCGAAGACACCATCGCGCTGCTTCTGGAGCGAGCAGAAAGTCAGTGATGGACAAGTCCTCCCTGTACCTGACGGATATGACTGACGCTGTTTGGGTCAAGTCCACAATCTCCGACCAGGCGGGGTGTTGCGTCGAACTCGCGGAGATCCCCGGCGGTATTGCCATGCGCGACTCCATGGACACCGGGCGACCCGCGCTCTGCTACACACGCGAGGAGCTTGCGGCCTTCGTCGCGGGAGTCAAGGCCGGGGAGTTCGACCGCTTCCTGTGAGCCCCGCCGTTCCCGCCTCCGGGCGATGCGTCCGCGCGCGCAGCGACTCCGAGCGTGCTGTTTCCGAGCGCGCCGCTTCTGAACGGACCTGTTCCGAGCGCACCGGCTGCGGGCGCACCGCTGCCGGGCGCTGCGTCTCCGGGTGCACCAGACGGCAGCCGCTCCGCAGCCACGGCACCACAACCTCGGGGAAGTCCGTCGGACAGGTGGGGCCCGGCGCGTTCGTGAGTGTGTCCCCGGTGACCTCGGCACCGGCGTCCCGCAGATCCCGGTGCCGGTAGGGGATTTCGCCGTCGCAGGCGGTCCACAGCAGCGCCGCCCGGTCTTCGGCCCGCACGCGTTCCCGGGCCAGATAGGCGGCGGGCTCGTCCGGGGCCGGTACGGCGGAATCCAAGTCGACCGCGCCGTCCGGCACTTCGGGTCCCCATGCCAGTACGGTCGGGAAACACGGCAGCGCCACCGCCACCGCCGCGGCGCGGTAGCCGCCTATACGGGTGCTGGTGACGATGGTCCGGGCCCCGCCGCGGCGCGCGCGGTACGTCATGGTCCGGTCGCGCAGACTCACCGCCAGCGGCATCGCCGTCGCGCCGATGCGCCAGCACGCCAGGCCGGCCTGCACCAGCTCGACCCCGGCGGGCAGTTGGATCGCCACGGTGTCGCCGCGGCCGACGCCGTGCCCCAGCATCAGCGCCGCCAGCCGGTCGACCTCCTGGTCGAGGCGGCTCCACGTCCATTCCTCGGGCCCGCGTCCGGTCAGCAGGTGGATGTCGGGCGGATCGGCCACCGCGGGGTCGTCCGGGTGCAGCGCGACCCGGTCCCGTAGGAGGCAGTCGAGCGTTTCGTCGCCCCACTGCCCGTGAGCGGCGGCAACTACCTCAGGGTGATTGGCCATTGCACCCACGGTAGTGGTTGGTTCCGGACAGCGGGAGAGGGCCGCGCGTATCGCGCGGCCCTCTCGTGTCGGCGGGACCGTGGAGCCTGGCCCCGGCCGGCCGTCCCGGTCGGCCGACCGGGAGTCGTTGCCGGTCGGGCCGTCAGCCTTCGCTGACGCCGACCTTCTCGTGGACCTGCCGCATGGACTTGGGCGCGTACCACGCCGCCGGGCCCAGCAGCTTCATCGTGGCCGGCACCAGGATGCCGCGGACCAGCGTGGCGTCGATCAGGATCGCCAGCGCCGCGCCCAGGCCGAACAGTTGGAGGAAGCTGACGGAGCTGGTCATGAAGGCCACGAAGGTCACCGCGAGGAGCACGGCCGCGGTGCTCACGATGCGGCCGGTGCGCGCCAGGCCGTGGGTGACCGCCTCCTCGCCCGAGTAGCCCTGGTCGTGCAGTTCCTTGATGCGGCTGATCACGAACACCTCGTAGTCCATGGACAGTCCGAACGCGATGCAGAAGAGCAGCACGGTCATGGAGGTGTCCATCGGCATCGGGGTGAAGCCCAGGAAGTCCGCGAAGTGGCCGTCCTGGAACACCCACACGGTGACGCCCATCGCTGCCGCGATGCTCAGGCCGTTCAGGACCAGCGCGCGCAGCGGCTGCACGATGCTCCCGGTGAACAGGAAGAGCAGGATGAACGTGGTGAGCGCGATCAGCCCGGCGGCGAGCGGGATGCGGTCGGCGATCGCGTCCTTGGTGTCGACGAGTTGGGCGTCGTCGCCGCCGACGAGGGTGCGGGTGTCCGGTGCCCCGGGGACCGCGCGGATGTCGCGGACGAGGTCCTGTGCGGCGTCCGACTTCGGTGCCACCGTGGTCACGACGGCCAGCATCTGGGCGTCGGGACGTGCCATCGCCGGGTTGGGGCGCCCGCCGGCCGGGTTGCCGGACGCGTAGCTCGCGGCGGCGGTGTCGACGCGGGCGACGCCGGGCAGTGCGGAGACCTCGGTGGCGTACGCCGCCACGCCGCCGTTCGCGCCCGCGCCGGTGATCACGATCTCGAGGGTGTTCTCCTCGTTGCTCGCGTAGTCCTCGCGCAGCGAGTCGCCTACCTGGTGCATGGCGCTGTCCTTGGGCAGCACGCGCTCGTCGGGCGTGCCGAACTTGACGCCCAGCAGCGGCGACGCGGCGAACAGCAGCACCGCCAGCACCGGCAGCGCGGCGAGGACGGGACGCTTGGCGACCCCGCGCGCCAGGCCGGACCAGAACGGCGTCTCGGCGCCCTGCACGCCCTTGATGCCGCGGATGCGCCCGGCCTCGACGCGCGGGCCGAGGACGGCCAGCAGGGCCGGGGCGATGAAGAGCGCGCCGAGGGCGGAGATGATGACGACGCCGATGCCCGCGTACGCGAAGGACCTCAGGAAGTACATCGGGAAGACGAGCAGCACCGCGAGGGCGGCGGCGACGGTCGCGGCCGAGAAGACGATGGTGCGGCCCGCCGTCTGCACGGTGCGGACGACGGCTTCCTCGACGGTGGCGCCCCCCGCGAGCAGTTCGCGGTGCCGGGCGACGATCAGCAGGCCGTAGTCGATGGCCAGGCCGAGGCCCAGCGCGGTGGTCAGGTTGATCGAGAAGATCGACACGTCGGTGATGCTGCCGAGTACGAACAGTTCGCCGAACGTGCCCAGGATCGCCACGAACCCGATCGCCAGCGGCACCAGCGCGGCGACCACGCTGCCGAACGCCAGCACGAGCAGGATGAGCGTGATCGGTACGGCGATCGCCTCGGCTATCGCGAGGCTCTTGCCGACCTGCGCGTTGACCTCGGGGCCGAGTGCCGCGCCGCCGCCCAGCCGGACCGAGATGGTGCCGTCGGGGGCGAGGTCGGCGGCGATCGCGTCGCGCACCGACTGGGGCAGTTCGGAGACGTCCTCGTCGGTCTGTGCGATGACGAGGGCCTTGGTGCCGTCCTCGGACTTGAGTGCGGGAGCGCCGGTCGACCAGTAGGAGATGGCCCCCTTGAAGTCCTCGGCGCCGCCGAGTGCCGTGGTCAGGCGCCGGCCGGCGTCGACCACGGCCGGGTCGTCGACGGACTGGCCTCGGGCCCGTACCTCCACGACGAGGCTCGGTGACTGGCCGAACGTCTGCTCGATGAGCTGGTCGGCCTTGTACGACTCGGAGGCCGGGTCGTCGAAGCCCTCGCCCTTCAGCACGCCGAAGGCGCCGAACCCGGCGACCGCGGCGGCGATCAGGAGGAGCAGGGAGGTGACGAGGACAGTACGTGCGCGGTGTGCGGCGATCTTGCCGATGCGTTCGAGCATGGCCCACCATCCGGGATGTTTATGCCGTCAACATTGTTTGCACTGATAACTTGGCATCCAATGTTGTCGCTGTCAACATGGGGGAGGAGATCAAGTTCGGAGGCGGTAGGAGTGACCCCACGGGATCGGGCGGATCGGGCGGACGAGCGGGACACGGACCAGGGCGTGGGCCAGAGCGCGGGCGGGGCCGTCGGCAAGCCGGTCGACAGGGCAGCCGACAAGCCGGCCGACACGGCGGCCGACAAGGCGGTCGGCAAGGGCGTCGACAAGGTGGGGCGTACCGCGGCGCCGCGTGGCACGCGCCGCGCGTACCACCACGGCGACCTGCGCAACGCCCTCGTCGAGGCGGGCATGGAGCTCGTGCGCTCCGGCGATCCCGACGCGCTCGTGCTGCGCGAGGTGGCCCGGGCCACCGGGGTCTCGTCGACCGCCGCGTACCGGCACTTCGAGAACCACGGCGACCTGGTCGATGCGGTCAAGCACGAGGCGACCCGGCTGATGGCCGGACGCGTCCGCGCCGAACTGGAGGCGAGGCCGCCGAGCCCGGACCCCGTCGACGAGGCCCTGCGCCGCATCGCCGCGGCCGGCGCGGGCTACGTGCGCTTCGCGGTCGCCGAACCGGGCCTGTTCCGGCTCATCTTCCGGAAGAGCAAGAACGCCGGCCGGACCGCGCTCGCGCTGGCCGCCGAGGACGCCTCACCTGCCAAGGAAGGCGACGAGTCGTACATGACGATGGCCGACGCCCTGGACACGCTCGTCGCGGAGGGCGTGCTCGCCGCCGAGCGGAGGCCGTACATGGACATCGCGCTGTGGGGCTCGGTCCACGGCATCGCGATGCTGCTGATCGACACCAACCTCGCCGAGCTGCCGCAGGAGGCGCAGGACGCGGCGATCGAGCGGTCGTTCGACGTGGCGTTCCACGGCATCGTGCCGCGGGGGCAGGTGGGGCGCGACATCAAGTCGCCGTACGCCTGACCTGCGCGCACCCGATCCGCGTACGCAAGTTCCGCGCGCCCGAGGGCACAAATCCGTTGCGGAACAGAACCGGCCGCGATTCGGTTGACGCCCGTGTCCCGAACACCTTGGGAGGGCCGTCCGGCCCGGGTGCGCTGAAAGGAGCGAACGTGACGACGCAGATGTCCGGCATGACCGTGGAGAACTACCGCTGGGCGCAGGAACTCGTCGACGCCCGCGACCCTCTCGGCGCGCTCAAGCTGATCGAGCCGTCCCTCGAGGCCGAGCAGGACAACCTGTCCGTGCAACTCCTGGCCGCCCGCGCGTACTTCGGATCGGCGCAGCTGCGCCACGCGGAGGCCACGCTGCGGCGCGTCATCGAGCTGGACCCGCGTGACGCATGGGCGCTGCACGCGCTCGGGCGCACGCTGGAGCGCGCGGGGCGCGGGGCCGAGGCGGGGCCGTACTTCCGGCTGGCCGCGGCGATGTGTCCCGAGCCCGAGTACGTCACGGCGGCATGGCGCTACATGCCGGCGCCGCACGAGGACTGAGCGGCCGCGCGGTCGGCGTAGCGGCTGAGCGCGGTGGATCACACGGCGGCGGACCCCCGGTCCGCCGCCGTCGCGCGCCGTGTGCCGTGGCGCGGGACGCCGTCCGTGCCGTTCTCCCGGCTCCCGAACGGCCACCGCGCCCACGACGTCGTCAACAGCAATTGCGCTGCCACGTAGAGCGGCATGACCAGCCCGTCCTGCCCGGGGAACGCGTCGACGTCGGCGATCCCGAAGGCGATGAGCGTGTCGGACAGCAGGAACAACGCCCCGCCCAGCGCCGTCCGCCCGTCGAGTCCGGCCGCGAAGACCGCCATCGCGGTGAGCAGCAGGCTGTAGCCGAGCACCGGCACGAGCAGGTCGTCCAGTCCGCCCCACAGCACGGCGATCATGGCCGCCCACGCCGCGCCGTACGCGACGGGCACCCACGGCTTCGCCGCGAGCCGCGTCCGCGCGCCGGCCCGGTCGAACGCCCGGATGTACGCGACGTGTCCCACCGCGAACCCGGCCATGCCCACCATGAACAGCGCCTCGCGGTCCGGCAGCAGTCCCACGTCGCCGACGAACCCGCCGGCCAGCGCGATCAGCGGCAGCCGCAGGTCGGCGCCGCGCCGGGCCGAGGCCACGACGTACGCCGCGAGCAGCGGCATCAGCAGCGGCTTCGTCGCCCAGCGCACCGCCCCCACATCCGCCGCGGCGAGCACCGAGTCGACCACGCCGACCGCGAGGTACGCCGCCACCAGCCCCTTGGGACCGATCCGCCGGAACACCCGGGCCAACTTCACGCGACGACCCCCGCGGACGCCTGCGACGCACCGGGCAACGACGCCTGCGGATCACCCGGTACCGGCGCGCCGGACAGCGGTGACTCCGGTACCGGCCCCCGGTCGGCCGCCGGGCGCCACCCCGGACCGCGCAGCACGCGCCCGAACCGCTCGCGCCACGAGGCGGCGTGCCGCACGTCGTGGCCGATCGCCCAGTACTCGTGGAACGCCACCCGCAGCGGGTTGTACGTCGAGATGTTCTTGGTCAGCCCGTAGTCGACCTTCTCGCGCTCGGGTTCGAACGAGCGGAACAACCGGTCCCAGACGATCAGGATCCCCCCGTAATTGCGGTCCAGGTACTGCCGGTTGGACCCGTGGTGCACGCGGTGGTGCGACGGTGTGTTGAGCACGTACTCGACCGGCCGCCACAGCCTGCCGATCCGCTCGGTGTGGATCCAGAACTGGTAGATCAGGTTCACCGAGTACGCCGCGAACACCATCGCGGGCTCGAACCCCAGCAGCGCGACCGGCGCCATGAACACCAGGTGGTGCGCGCCCGTCCAGCTCTGCCGCAGCGCGGTCGAGAGGTTGTAGTGGCGGCTGGAGTGGTGCACGACGTGACTCGCCCACAGCAGGCGGATCTCGTGCATCGCGCGGTGCTCCCAGTAGTAGAAGAAGTCCACCGCGAGCACGGCCAGCGCCCAGCCCCACCACGTGCCGGGCACGTCGAGCGGCGTAGCCTCGAAGGCCGCCGACCAGACGAGGATCGCCAGCAGGCCCCAGCCCAGATTGGCGGCGATGCTGCCGATGCCCATCGAGAGGCTGGTCGCGGTGTCCTTCGTCTCGTACCCCCGGCGGTCGTCGTCGGGGGTGAAGCGGTACGCCAGGATCTCCACGGCGAGCAGCAGCACAAAGGCCGGTATCGCATACGTCGTGAGGTCCATGAATCGGAGATTACTCGCGGGTAGGGCACGAGGGAAGACCGTCGGCCGAGACGTGTTACCGCGGGTAGGTTGAGCCGTCTCGGACCCCGTGGGGCACCTTGTCGGCTACCGTCGCGAACTCACATGGGGCGCACCGGGGATGGCCGCCGAGGGCGGCCGGTCAGGACGAAACGGGCGCGCCCGTGGGGAGGCGGTATACGCCGTCCGCCACCGGTTCCACCAGGCCGTCGGCGACCAGGCCGTCCAGCGCGCGGGCGCGCTGGACCGGTTCGTCCCACACCGCGTCCAGCCGGGCCTGCGGGACCGGCCCGTGTGCCTCACGCAGGACGGCGAGGAGCTTGCCGCGCACCTGGCGGTCGGTCCCGGCGTACGTCTGGCCCCGGCGCGGCGGACCGGCGTACGCCGGCTTCCCGGCCAGTCGCCACGCGCACATGGCCGCCACCGGGCAGTCGGCGCAGCGCGGAGTACGCGCGGTGCAGACGAGGGCGCCCAGCTCCATGACGGCCACCGCCCAGGTCGCGGCGGTCTCGTCGGCGAGCGGCATGGCGTCGGTCGCGGTCCGGCGTTCGGCGGCCGTGGTGGACTGCGGCGGGTACTCGGTGCCGTCGACCGTGCGGGCGAGCACCCGGCGCACGTTGGTGTCGAGCACCGCGTGCCGCTGCCGGAACGCGAAGGACGCCACCGCGGCGGCGGTGTACTCGCCGACGCCCGGCAGCGCGAGCAACTTCTCGTGGTCGTCCGGGACCTCGCCCTTGTGGCGGTCGCGGATCGCGGTCGCGGCGCCGTGCAGGCGCAGCGCGCGGCGCGGGTAGCCGAGCCGGCCCCACGCGCGTACGGCCTCGCCCGGCTCGTCGTCGGCGAGCGCGGTCGGGGTGGGCCAACGGGTCAGCCATGCCTCGTACATCGGCAGGACGCGGCTGACGGGCGTTTGCTGGAGCATGAATTCGCTGACCATGACGGCCCATGCGGAGGCGTCGGGGGTGCGCCACGGCAGATCGCGGGCGTGGTCCGCGTACCAGGCGATCACCGGGTCGTTGAGTGCGTGCGGCATGACGGGACCGATCCTCCCACGTTCCGGGCGGTCACTCGTACGAGGGAACCCGGCAACACCCGGGAGGCTTGCGGGGGTTTGCCGGAAAGCGTCCTCGCGAAGCCGTCTCAACATCCAAAATCCCACGTCGGAACCGGCGCGGCTGCGCCAGACGGCGTAACCGCGACACATAGAGTTGCCAAGTGGAATCTGTGACCCGCCCTGTTGGCCACCTTCCCCCGTCCGTGTACTGGCGCCGACGGGCGATCGTGTTGGTCGGCCTCGCCGTTCTGATCGCGCTCGTGGCGTGGGCGTGCACCGCCGGGGGCGGGGACGGCGACGACAAGAAGAACACCTCCGCCGAGAGCACCGCGCCCACGGGCTCCGGTTCGCCGGCGCCGATCGGGCCCGGCCCGACCGACGGCACGGCCACGGGCGGCCAGGCCACCGGTTCCCCCGGCGCGACCGGCCCCACCGGCGGGACCGCCCCCGGTACCGGCGGCAACCCCGGTGCGAGCGGAAGTCCCGGCGCGGCCAACGGCGGTACCGCCCCCGGTGCCACCCCGGGCACGAGCCAGGCCCCGCCGCCCGGCCAGCAGCCCGGCGCCGGCAACCCGCCCGGTTCGACGGTGAACGGCATACTGGCCTGCCAGTTCCCCGGCAACGCGAACCTGGTGGTGACCGGAGACCGCCCGCAGGACACCAAGTTCCGGGTCGGCGAGCAGGTGAAGCTGACCCTGGAGGTCCGCAACACCGGCTCGGAGACCTGCGCGGTCGACATGTCGCAGCGCGCCGCCACCGTCGAGGTCCGCTCCGGCAGCGACCGCATCTGGTCGCCCGCCGACTGCGCCCCCGGCACCCCGGAGATCACCCAGATCCAGCCCGGCAAGTCGGTCAGCCGCACCTGGACCTGGAACTGGACCCGCAGCGACCCCGCACGCTGCAGCGGCACCCCGCCGACCCTGAACACCCCGCCGCCCGGCGCGCTCTTCGCCGCGACCGGCAAGGTCGCGGGCATGCAGTGGGCCAGCCAGCCGTTCAAGTGGCTCGTCACGCAGTAGGCACGACGTGAGAACGCCCCCACCGGAGCCGGTGGGGGCGTTCTCACGTTGCGGGTCGGGTCAGACGTACCGCTCCAGGATCGAGGACTCCGCGAGGCGCGACAGACCCTCGCGGACGCTGCGGGCCCGGGCCTCGCCGACGCCGTCCACCGCCTGGAGGTCGTCGACGCTGGCCGCCAGCAGCTTCTGCAGGCCGCCGAAGTGCTCCACCAGCCGCTCGATGACCACCGGTGGCAGGCGCGGCACCTTGGCGAGCAGGCGGTAGCCGCGCGGACTGACCGCCGAGTCGAGGACCTCGGCGCTGGAGGTGAAGCCGAGCGCCCGGGCCACCGTCGGCAGGTCCAGCAGGTCGGTGTGGGTCAGGCCGTCGAGCTCGTCGAGGACGTCCGTCTCGGTGCGCCCCCGCTTGAGCGCGCGCTCCGGGATGTAGTCGCGCGACACCAGCGAGCGGTCCGGCTCGACACCCGCGATCAACTCCTCGAGCTGCAGCGAGAGCAGGCGGCCGTCGGTGCCCAACTCCGTGACGTACCCGTCGATCTCACGGGCGATCAGACGCACCATCTCCAACCGCTGGGAGACCGCGCACACGTCGCGGACCGTGACCAGGTCCTCGATCTCCAGTGCGGAGAGCGTGCCCGCCACCTCGTCGAGCCGGAGCTTGTAGCGCTCCAGGGTCGCCAGCGCCTGGTTGGCCCGGGACAGGATCGCCGCCGAGTCCTCCAGGACGTAGCGGCGGCCGTTCACGTACAGCGCGATCAGGCGCATCGACTGGCTCACCGAGACGACCGGGTACCCGGTCTGCTTGTTGACGCGCTCGGCCGTGCGGTGCCGGGTGCCCGTCTCCTCGGTGGGGATCGACGGGTCGGGCACCAGCTGCACGCCGGCCCGCACGATCTTGGTGAAGTCCTTGTCGACCACCAGGGCGCCGTCCAGCTTGCACAGCTCGCGCAGCCGGGTCGCGGAGAACTCGACGTCCAGCACGAACCCGCCGGTGCACAGCGATTCGACCGTCTTGTCGAAGCCGAGGACGATCAGGCCGCCGGTGTTCCCGCGCAGGATGCGTTCCAGGCCGTCGCGCAGGGCCGTGCCCGGCGCCACGGCCATCAGCGAAGCCCGTACCAGGGCCTGGTCGGTCGCGCCCTTGTCGGTCCGGTCATTCGTTGCCACAGAACTCCCCGTGGTCGTTGCCGTCCCCGGCTGCGGCGGCCGGGCATCGTCCGGAGGGTGCCCCGGGCGCCTGCCCTGCCGCCGCTGAGAAAGATCGGTGGAAAAGTCTACCGGTGAGACACAAGGGAGAATGCGCGCAGCGCCTCGGAGATGTCCGCCACTTCCGTGACGCGCATGCCGTCGGGCACCTTTCCGGGGTCCGGGGGCACCAGCGCGTGCGTGAATCCGAGGCGGTGCGCCTCCGCGAGCCGCCGCTGCACGCCGGTCACCCGGCGCACCTCGCCGGCGAGCCCGACCTCGCCGATCGCGACCAGTTTGGCGGGCAGCGGATGGTCGGCCGCCGCCCCCGCGAGGGCCAGCGCGGCGGCCAGGTCGGCGGCGGGCTCGGTCAGGCGTACGCCCCCGACTGTCGCGGTGTAGATCTCCGTCTTGTCCAGCCGTACGCCGCCGCGCCGCTCCAGCACGGCCAGGACCATCGACATGCGCGCCGAGTCCAGGCCCGAGGTCGCCCGCCGCGGCGTGGGGATCTGGGACGGCGCCACGAGCGCCTGCACCTCGGCGACCAGCGGGCGCTTGCCCTCCAGCGTGACCGTCACGCAGGTGCCGGCGACCGGCTCCTTGCGCTGCGTCAGGAACAGCCCGCTCGGGTCGGCCAGGCCCTTGATGCCCTCGTCGTGGAGCTCGAAGCAGCCGACCTCGTCGGCCGTTCCGTACCGGTTCTTGATCGCGCGGACCAGCCGCAGCCGGGCGTGCCGGTCGCCCTCGAAGTGCAGCACGACGTCGACGAGGTGTTCGAGCAGCCGCGGGCCGGCGATCGAGCCGTCCTTTGTGACGTGCCCGACGATGATCGTGGCGATGCCGCGTTCCTTCGCGATCCGGATCAGCCCGCCCGCGACCTCCCGCACCTGCGACACGCCGCCCGGCGCGCCGTCGATCTCCGGTGACGCGATCGTCTGGACCGAGTCGACCACCAGCAGCGCGGGCTTGACCGCGTCGACGTGCCCGAGCAGCGCCGACAGGTCCGTCTCGGCGGCGAGGTACAGGTGCTCGTTGAGCGCGCCGATGCGTCCCGCCCGCAGCCGTACCTGCGACGCGGACTCCTCGCCGGTGATGTAGAGCGTCGGGGCCCCCGGGGTGGCGAACGAGCTTGCGACGTCCAGCAGCAGCGTGGACTTGCCGACCCCGGGCTCGCCGGCGAGGAGGATCACCGCGCCCGGCACCACGCCCCCGCCGAGCACCCGGTCGAGTTCGTCGACCCCGGTCGTGTGGAAACGGGCCGCCTCGACGTCGATGCGCCCGATCGGCAGCGCGGGCGAGGTGACCGGCCCCGCGGTGACGGTACGGAGCTTCGACTGCGCGCCGAACTCCTCGACGGTGCCCCAGGCCTGGCACTCGGGGCAGCGGCCCAACCACTTGGGCGTGGTCCACCCGCACTCGGTACAGCGGTACGAGGGTCGCGCCTTGGCGGACGACGTGGTCTTGGCCATGTGCGGCACGGTAGCCCCCCGCACCGACACCGCGTCCCCCGACACGGTCCGGCGTCGGCAGCGCGCACCACCCGGATCGCGCGAAACGCCCGCATTTCGGGGCGCGGAAGGCGCGCGCAGGGTCGCGGAAGAGTCAAGGGATTGTGACAGGAAGACTGGAATCGGGTGGTCGTCCGCCAAAACCGTAGTGGCGCGGTCCGTGCGTGCGTACGGTGTGGCCTCATGCATGGTGGGGGAGCGCCGGTCGTGGGGGCCGGGCTTGCCGTTGCGCTTGCGCGCGGCCACGAGAAGGGGACGCCCGAGGGCGTCGCGGAGCTCTATGACGTGTACGCGGACGGCCTGTTCGCGTACTGCCGCACGATGACCGGCGACGAACGCGTGGCCGGGGAAATCGTGCACGACACAGTGGTGGTCGTCCGCTCGCGGGCGGCCGGGCTGAACGACGAGGCGCAACTGCGCGCACTGATGTACGCGGTCGCCCGGAGCGAGTGTGTGCGGCACGGGGGAGCACGGCCGCACGGCACCCGCACGGCGTCGCCGGCGGCGGATTCCGGTCAGGTCTGGCGGCCCAACGTGGTGGTCCTGGGGGCGGTACGCGACCGCGCCCGGCTCCTCCCGCTGGTCCCCGTCGCGCTGGCCGGCGTCGACGCGCTCGAGCGCGAAGCGCTGGAACTGTCCGTCCGGCACCGCCTGGCACCCGCCGAACTGGCCCGCGTGCTGGGCGTGTCGGAGCGCCGGGCGGAGCAACTGGTGGACCGCGGGCGCGAGCAGTTCGCGGCATGCCTGCGGGTACATGCCGTGTGCGTGCACCCGGACCAGGAGTGCGCCGAGCTCGCGGTGCTGCTGCCGACCGGCGTGGTGTCGGGCGCGACGCTGCCCGAACCGGTCGAGCCCGGCCTGCGGGTGCCGGCCGTGCTGCACATCGACTCGTGCACGTCCTGCACGCCGTTCCGGCCCGAACTGGCGGCGGGCGACCCCGATGTCCTGGACGCGCTCGTGGCCACCGGGCCCGCGCGCCCGGCGCCGCTCGCGGTACGTGCGGCGCTGCTGCGCACCTCGGCCCAGGGCGCGCGCGGCGCGCACGGGCACGGGCTGGTGGTCGCGCGCGCCGTGCGTGCCGGGCGTGACGGGTTCCCGCGTACGCGCCGACGCAGGCGCGCGCCGCTCGCGACCGCCGCGGTCGCCGCCGCGGCGGGGCTGCTCATGATCGTCGCCCTGGTTGCCTCGGACGGCTCGGCCGACCCGGGCGACCAGGGCAACACGCCCGTCGCGCTGGTCTCGGCACCGCCGCCGATACCCGGGGCGATACCCGAGCCCGGCATCGCCGGCGCGGGGGTTCCGGGCGCCGCGGTCGAGGCGCCGACCTCGGCCGCCGCACCGAGCACCTCCGCTTCGTCGGCCGGGAAGACTTCGGCGACCGCATCGCGCACACCGGGCGCCTCCGGTACGCGGACTCCGCCCTCGGGCGGCCCCAAGGGCACCGGCAACGGGCCGCAGAACGGCCCGGACGGCGGGTCGGGGAACGGCCAGGGGACCGGCCAAGGGGACAGTCAGGGCGGGGCCAGGATCGCCGGTGCGGACGACGACGGCGGACCCGGATCCGGCGGGCCGCAGGTGGTCGTGCTCACCCCGGCCCTCGCGTTCACCTCGGGCAATTCGTCCGGGACGCTGCGGCTTTCCGCTATCGGCGGACAGGTGACCTGGTCGCTCGGCGTGTCGGCGCCGTGGGTGACGGTCTCGCGGACGTCCGGAACGCTGCGGTCCGGCGGCACCGTCTCGGTCACCGTGTCGTGGGACCGGAGCAAGGCGCCGGCGGGGCGTACGGCCACCGCGGTCCTCACGGTCGGGCCCGGGGGCCAGACGGTCACCGTCACGGGGCCCGGCAGGTAGCCGCGGGCGCGCGGGGAGGGCGCGCACAGAAGTCACAGAGGGACAGCCGGACGGATATCGGGGCGTGCGGCGGGCGTGCGTCAGGCGGACGCGTGGGGGAGAACGGTCCGACTTGACCCGATAAGCGGCACCAGTGACGCCGATTCACTCGGAAGTGTGATTATCGATCCCGAAAGACGTATGAAAGTGCAATTCACCTGAGTTCCGGGGTGTGCGCCGCCTACGTTCGCCCGTGTGACGGAATCGGTGACGACGGGAGCGGCCCCTGCGGCGACGCCCCACGCAGCACAGTCTTGGGGACGGGCGGCCTACGACGCATATGCGGAGGGGCTCTACACGTACTGCCTGTCGGTGTTGCGCGACCACTCCGCCGCCTCGTCCGCGCTGCGCAGCAGCTTCGTCCTCGCCGACCGCCACATCGGGCGCCTGCCGGACCTCGGCCTGCTCAAGCCGTGGCTGTACGCCTTGGCCCGCTACGAATGCCTGGTGCGCCTCGACGGCGGCGGCCCCGTCGCGCTGCCCGTCCCGGCGCCCGAGCCCGATCCCGACGACCTGTCCGCGCCCGGCGTGATCCCGGTCCAGGGCCGCCGCGCCGCGCGCGAGCGGTCCGAACTCGCGCTGCTCGCCTGGCCCGAGTCGGTCGGTCTGGACGCGGAGCACCGCGAGGCACTGGAACTGTCCGTGCGGCACGGCCTGGAGCCCCGCGGGCTCGCGGCGGTGCTCGGCTGGGAAGAGGACCACGCCCGGCGCACGCTCCTGCACGCCGGGCGCGAGGTGGACCGTACGCGCGCCGCGCTCGAGGGCGCGGGCGCCGCCGTGAGCTGTCCCGACGGCCCCGGCCTCGCCGCCGACGTCGCGAGCCCGGGAGTACGCGACCGCCTGGTGGACCACGTCGACGCCTGCCGCCGCTGCCGCCCGCACGTGCGCCTTGCCGCCGCACGCCTGGTGCCCATCGTCGGCGCCGCCGCGGACCCGCACCCGCTGCCGACGATCACGCCCCCCGACGAACTGCGTACTCAGGTGCTCGGCGACGTCGGCCGTGGCCGGTCGGCCCATCGTCCTGCCGAACTGACGCGCAGGGTGGCGGAGTTCGACCGGGCGGGCTTCCCCGTCTTCCGTTCCCGGGCGGGGCGCGGGCGGCCGGGGCGCCGCCGCATGACCGCGGTCGCGGCGGCCGTGCTCGTCATCATCGCGGCGGTGCCCGCCTTCGCGCTGTGGCAGGCCGTGCACCGCAACGACGACACGAAGGTGCGGGCCACGACCATTTCGGCGGCGCGCGTCACGACGGTCGGACCGGCGTACGGCGACGAGGCGACACGCGAGCCCACGGGGGCCGGGAGCACCCGGCAGGGGCAGCTCGGCAGTCCGGCGAACCGCCCCCTCCCGTCGTCGGTGGCGCCGCCGGCCGCGCCGCAGCCCGGCGGCAGGTCGGGTGTGCAGGCAGTGCAGTCCCCGGCGGTGCCGGGCCCGGCCGCGGGCGGGCCGGTGGCTCCGCAACCGGTCGCGCCGCCCCCGGCGGTCGGCGACCGGCCCGCCCCGACCGGCGGCGGGCCCGAGCAGGCCCCGACGCCGCCTCGCGTCGAGGTGGCGCACGACCGCGACAGCACGGTCGTCACGTTGCGCAACACCGGCCCCGTCCCGGTCGATTGGACGGCGGAGACGGCGGCGGCCTGGCTCCGGCTGAGCCGCACCTCGGGCACCCTCGCTCCGGGCGAGACCGCGACCTTGACGGTCACCGTCGACTCGGCGAAGGCACCCAGCGGTTCGTGGACCGCGAACATCCGGATCCAGCCGGGGAGTTCGCAGGTGACGATCGAGGGCAGCACCGACCCGGGCGGGGAGCCGTCCACGTCCCCGAAGCCCAGCGGCTCCGGCACGCCCGGTCCTACGGCGTCACCGACGGCGTCGGCCACCGCGTCCGCGCGGCGCTGAGTTCCGGGCCCACCGGCGCGGCGCCGGGCCGAGCCGGGCCGGAAACCCGGCTCGGGTCCCAGCCGCGAAGCCCGGGGGCGTCAGGCGGGGTCCGCCGGGTGCGGTGCGTACCGCGACGCCATGTGCGCCTCGCACGCCTTCGCCAGCTCCTCGTACGCCGGGTCGCCCATCAGCTCGCGCAGCTCCGGCGCGTACGACACGTAGACCGGGTCCCCGCCCACGTGGGCCTCGGTCGCCCCGGTGCACCACCAGTGCAGGTCGTGCCCGCCCGGGCCCCAGCCGCGCCGGTCGTACTCGCCGATGCCGACCAGCAGCACGCGCGTGTCGTCCGGGCGGTCCACCCAGTCGAAGGTGCGCCGGATCGGAAGCTGCCAGCACACGTCGGGCTTGGCCTCCAGCGGATGCCGCCCCTCGCGCAGCGCCTGCGCGTGCAACGCGCAGCCCTCGCCGCCCGCGAAGCCGGGGCGGTTGAGGAACAGGCAGGCGCCGTCCACGCGGCGCGTGCGCGGCTCGTCGTCCTCGTCGGGCTCGGTGACGCCGTCGGCGGTGCCGGTCGCGTGGTGCTGCCATGTCTCGGGGGTGAGCCGGTCGACCCACTCCATGACGCGCTTCTCATCGTCGTCGTCCGACCAGTGCGCGCCGAGCGTGCAGCAGCCGTCGGCGGCCCGGCCCGCGACGATGCCCTGGCAACCGCTGCCGAACACGCAGGTCCAGCGCGACGTCAGCCAGGTGAGGTCGCAGCGGAACACCTGCTCGGCGTCCTCCGGATCCTCGCGCGGTGCGGGGTCGGAGAACTCGAACCAGGCTCGGGGGAAATCCAGACTTACTTCGGGCACGGGCCAAGCGTAGACGTGTGTCCGTCGCTCTCTTCGCCACCTCACCGGGAGCGGGCCGACGCGTCGTCGCGCCGGCGGGCCCGCACCGCCGGCGGGCGCGGCCCACTGCCGCCGATCCCCGCCCACTGTCCGCGCCCGCCCGCGACCACCACCGCTCCTCGCACGCGCCCCCGGGTTGCGCATCCGGCGCACCCCGCCCGTACGCCCCCCACCACATGCTCTGCCCCCATACACTCCGGCTCCGCAGGGCCGGGCGAGTACGATCGGTGCCGAGCTGCGGCCCTGCGCGTTGCCTTCGCACGCACGCAGAACGGGCCGCCGGGGCCCGGCGCGACGCGACCCACCCGGCAAGATCCGAACGAGAGGTCCTGGCGTCGAACATGCGACTCGGTGTACTCGACGTGGGCTCCAACACAGTCCACTTGCTCGTGGTCGACGCCCATCCGGGCGCCCGGCCGCTCCCGGCGTACTCCCACAAGACCGATCTGCGGCTCGCCGAGCTCCTGGAGCCGGACGGCCACCTCGGGGAGCCAGGGGTGGAGCGCCTGGTCGAGACCGTCGCGGACGCGCTGGAAGTGGCCGAGGACAAGGGCGTCGAGGACCTGCTGCCGTTCGCGACGTCCGCGCTGCGCGAGGCGCCCAACGGTGAGGACGTGCTCGCCCGGGTCCGCCGCGAGACCGGCGTCGACCTTCAGGTACTGACCGGCGCCGACGAGGCCCGGCTCACCTTCCTCGCGGTACGCCGCTGGTTCGGCTGGTCCTCCGGCCGCCTTCTGGTCCTCGACATCGGGGGCGGCTCGCTGGAGGTCGCCGCCGGGATAGACGAGGAGCCGGACGCCGCCGTCTCGCTGCCGCTCGGCGCCGGGCGCCTGACCCGCGCGTGGCTGCACGGCGACCCGCCCGGAGCCGACGAGGTACGCGTGCTGCGCAAGCACGTCCGCACCGAAATCGCCCGCACCGTGGCCGAGTTCGCCAGGCTGGGCCGTCCCGACCACGTCGTGGCCACCTCCAAGACCTTCAAGCAGCTCGCCCGGATCGCGGGGGCTCCGGCGTCGAGCGAGGGGCCGTACATCAAGCGCGTGTTGACCCGGGCCTCGCTGGCCGAGTGGCTGCCGCGTCTGGCGGCGATGACCTCGGACGAGCGCGCCGCGCTCCCCGGCGTCTCCGAGGGCCGGGCCTCGCAACTGGTGGCGGGCGCCGTCGTCGCCGACGCCGCGCTGGACCTGCTCAACGTGCAGCAGTTGGAGATCTGCCCGTGGGCGCTGCGGGAGGGCATCATCCTGCGGCGGCTGGACTGGATGGCGGGCCACTGAGGGACCGGTTCCGGGGGCTCCGCGGTCCCGGGCGGAACGGGACGTTCCAGGTCAGCGCGCGCCGAACGTGCGCGTAGGGGGTCCCGACGCCGTTCACGCGTTCTACTCTTGGCGACGTGGCCGACCCCAGGGATCCCCTCGATCACTACGCGCACCGCCCCGCCAACGGGCTCGCGGTGCCGACGGTCGCGGCCGTGCCCGCCACGGAAGCGCGCGTACCGGACGCCATCCTGCGTGTCCCGGACGCCAAGATCGCCCTGTCCACCGCGTCCGTCTACCCCGACACGACCGCCGACGCCTTCGAGATGGCGGCGCGGCTGGGCTACGACGGCGTCGAGGTCATGGTCTGGACCGACCCCGTCAGCCAGGACATAGAGGCCCTGCGGCGGCTCTCGGACCACCACGGCGTCCCGGTGCTCGCGGTGCACGCGCCGTGCCTGCTGATCACCCAGCGCGTGTGGGGCACCGACCCATGGGACAAGCTCGTGCGCGCCCGTGTCGCGGCGGAGCGCCTCGGCGCGCGGACCGTCGTCGTGCACCCGCCGTTCCGCTGGCAGCGCGGGTACGCCCGGGACTTCGTCCGTGGCATCCACCGCATGGCCGACGAGACCGACGTGATGTTCGCGGTGGAGAACATGTACCCGTGGCGGTACCGGGACAAGGAGGTCGCCGCGTACGCGCCCGACTGGGATCCCACCGACGAGGACTTCCGGCACTTCACCCTCGACCTGTCGCACACCGCCACCTCGCGCGTCGACGCCATGGCGCTGGCCGCCAAGATGGACCGCCGCCTCGGACACGTGCACCTCGCCGACGGCAGCGGCTCGATCAAGGACGAGCACCTCATCCCCGGCCGCGGCACGCAGCCGTGTGCCGAGCTGCTGGAGCGGCTGGCCCGGCAGTCGTTCGCCGGCACGGTCGTGCTGGAGGTCAACACGCGCCGCATCACCTCGCGCGCGGAACGTGAGGCGGACCTCGCCGAGGCGCTCGCCTTCACGCGCCTGCACCTCGCGGCGCCTGCCGAGGTCCCCGGATATGGCCGGTGACCTGCCCGGCGGGCCGAGCGACGCCGCCGAGCCGGACGGCTTCCCGCGCCGTCGCGGCCCCGGCCGCCCGGCGGGCCGCCGCAGTGGTGCGGCCGACACCCGGCGCCTGATCCTCGACGCCGCACGGTCCGAGTTCGCCCGGGCGGGCTACGCGGGCACGTCGGTACGCGGCATCGCCCGTACCGCGGGCGTCGACCCCGCCCTCGTGCACCACTACTTCGGCCCCAAGGAGAGCGTGTTCGTCGCTGCCCTGGACCTGCCGTTCGACCCGGACAGCCTGGTGCCGGACGTGCTTGCCGGGGGACCGGACGAGATGGGCGAGCGCCTGGCGCGCTACTTCTTCGCCCTGTGGGAGGACCCGGAGATCCAGCCGCGCCTGCTCGCGCTGCTGCGCACGGTCCTGTCGGGCGATGCCGCGGCCGGCGTGATCAGCGACTTCATGACCACCGAGCTGGTCCGCCGGCTGGCCCGCGAGCTGGACGCCCCCGACGCCCTCCTGCGCGCGAACCTGTGCGGCGCGCAGCTGATGGGACTCGCCTTCACGCGGTACGTCCTGTGCATGGAGCCGGTCGCGAGCACCGACGTCGACACCCTGGTGGCATCGGTCGGCCCGACCCTCCAGCGCTACCTCTGCGGGGACTGACCGCCCTCGCGAGCCCGCCGCGCACGGCCGCGCCACGACCGCGTCCCGACCGCGTCATGGTCGCATCCTGGACGTCCCCCACAGCCTTCGCGGCACGGACGTAAGCTCGGAGTACCGCAGTCGTCGGAAGCCCGGCCCCACGGTCCCCGGGCGTGCCGTCGACCAGGACTACGAGCGAGAGGGTGTGCCCAGTGCCGCAACTGAGGTCTCGGACGGTCACCCACGGCCGCAACATGGCGGGCGCCCGCGCGCTGCTGCGCGCCGCGGGCGTCGAGCGCGAGGACTTCGGGAAGCCGATCATCGCGGTCGCGAACAGCTTCACCGAGTTCGTACCGGGCCACACCCACCTCGCCCCCGTCGGCCGCATCGTGTCCGAGGCGATCAAGGCCGCGGGCGGCATTCCGCGCGAGTTCAACACGATCGCCGTCGACGACGGCATCGCGATGGGCCACAGCGGCATGCTCTACTCGCTGCCGTCGCGCGAGCTGATCGCCGACGCCGTCGAGTACATGGTCAACGCGCACCAGGCGGACGCCTTCGTGGCCGTCTCCAACTGCGACAAGATCACCCCGGGCATGCTGATGGCCGCCATGCGGCTCAACATCCCGACCGTGTTCGTGTCCGGCGGCCCGATGGAGGCCGGCAAGGCCGTCATGGTCGACGGCACGGTCCGCGCGCACCTCGACCTGATCACCGCGATCTCCGACTCCGCGTCCGACGCCGTCTCCGACGAGGACCTGGAGCGCATCGAGGAAGCCGCGTGTCCGACCTGCGGCTCCTGCGCGGGCATGTTCACCGCGAACTCGATGAACTTCCTGGTCGAGGCCATGGGCCTGGGCCTGCCCGGCAACGGCTCGGTGCTCGCCACGCACACCGCCCGCAAGGCGCTGTACGAGCAGGCCGGCGCCACCGCGGTCGAGCTGTGCAAGCGTTACTACGACCAGGACGACGAGACCGTCCTGCCGCGCAGCATCGCCACCCGTGACGCGTTCGAGAACGCCATGGCGCTCGACATCGCGATGGGCGGCTCGACCAACACGATCCTGCACCTGCTGGCCGCCGCGCAGGAGGGCGAGGTCGACTTCGACATGGGCGACATCGACGCCCTGTCGCGCCGCGTGCCGTGCCTGGCCAAGGTCGCCCCCAACAACGCGCCGTACCACGTCGAGGACGTGCACCGCGCCGGCGGCGTCCCGGCGCTGCTGGGCGAGTTGCAGCGGGCGGGCCTGCTGCACGAGAACGTGCACGCGGTGCACGCCGACTCGCTCGCCGAGTGGCTCAAGACGTGGGACGTGCGCGGCGGTTCGCCGTCGCCCGAGGCCGTCGAGCTGTTCCACGCCGCCCCCGGCTGCGTGCGCTCGGCCACCGCGTTCAGCCAGTCCGCGCGCTGGGAGACGCTGGACCTCGACGTCGAGAAGGGCTGCATCCGCGACGCCGCGCACGCGTACAGCAAGGACGGCGGCCTGGGCATCCTGGTCGGCAACCTGGCCGTGGACGGCTGTGTCGTGAAGACCGCGGGCGTCGACGAGTCCATCTGGACCTTCTCCGGCCCGGCGGTCGTCGTCGAGTCGCAGGAGGACGCCGTCGAGGCGATCCTCACCAAGCGGGTCAAGGAGGGCGACGTGGTCGTCGTCCGCTACGAGGGCCCCAAGGGCGGCCCCGGCATGCAGGAGATGCTCTACCCGACGTCCTTCCTGAAGGGCCGCGGTCTCGGCGCCAAGTGCGCGCTGATCACCGACGGCCGCTTCTCCGGCGGCACTTCGGGCCTGTCCATCGGCCACGTCTCCCCGGAGGCGGCGGCCGGCGGGGTGATCGCCCTGGTCGAGGACGGCGACACCATCTCCATCGACATCCCGAACCGCTCGATCTCCCTCGACGTCTCCGACGCCGAGCTGGACGCCCGCCGCGAGAAGCTGCTCGCCACCCTCGGCAAGTACCGTCCGGTGAACCGCGACCGCGAGGTCAGCACGGCCCTCAAGGCCTACGCCGCGATGGCCACCTCCGCCGACAAGGGCGCCGTCCGCGACGTCTCCCTGCTCGACTGAGAGCGCCGAGCGCCCCGATTCGCCGTACGCCGTAGGCCCCGACCCGCCCCTGGGTACGGGGCCACGGTGCTTGACGGGGCGCGTGGGGCCCCCGATATTCGGCACATGGCGAAGGCGGCTGACGGCGATTCGGCGGACGCGATCGTCGCCGACGGGCTGAACGTGGAGCGCGGCGGCCGGCGCGTGTTGCGCGATCTGGCGTTCACCGTGCCGCGGGGGAGCGTGACCGGGCTGCTGGGGCCCAGCGGCTGCGGCAAGAGCACTCTCATGCGAGCCCTGACCGGGGTGCAGGCCAACGTACGCGGGCGGCTGGACGTCCTGGGCCTGCCCGCCGGGGACAAGCGCCTGCGGGACCGCGTGGGGTACGTGACGCAGGCGCCGTCGGTGTACGCGGACCTGAGCGTCCACGAGAACCTGCGCTACTTCGCCGCGCTGCTGCGGGCGCCGAAGCGCGACATCGACCGGGTGACCGAGGAGGTCGACCTCGCCGCGTACCGGGACTCGCAGGTCGCGCACCTGTCCGGCGGTCAGCGCGCCCGCGTCTCGCTCGCCGCCGCCTTGCTCGGTACGCCCGAACTGCTCGTGCTGGACGAGCCGACGGTCGGCCTCGACCCGGTCCTGCGCCGCGATCTGTGGGACGTCTTTCACCGGCTTGCGCGCGACGGCGTGACGCTGGTGGTGTCGAGCCACGTCATGGACGAGGCGGAGCGCTGCCAGAGCCTGCTGCTGATGCGCGACGGCGAACTCCTCGCCCAGGAAACGCCGGACGGGCTGCTGGAACGTACCGGTGCCAAGGACGCGGAGGCGGCGTTCCTGGCGCTGATCGAGAGCGAGCCCGCAGACGGCACCGCGGGCGGCGCCGAGGGCGAAGGGGCCGCGCGATGACGCCGATGACGCCGATGACCGCCACCGCCGGGCGCGTCCTGCGCCAACTGCGCCACGACCCCCGCACGATCGCCCTGATGCTCGTGGTGCCGTGCGTGCTGCTGGCGCTGCTGCGCTGGCTCTACGACGGTCAGCCGCACATGTTCGACAAGATCGGCGGCCCGCTGCTGGGCATCTTCCCGTTCATCGTGATGTTCCTGGTGACCTCGGTCGCCACGCTGCGCGAGCGTTCGACGGGCACCCTGGAGCGGCTGCTCACCATGCCGATCCGCAAGTTCGACATCATCGGCGGGTACGGCCTGGCCTTCGGCCTCGTCGCGGTCGTGCAGGCGGTCCTCGCCACCGGCCTGGCGATCGGCCTGCTCGGCCTCGACGTGGCCGGGTCGACGTGGCTGGTGCTGCTGGTCGCGGTGCTCGACGCCATGCTCGGGATCGCGCTGGGCCTGCTGGTGAGCGCATTCGCCAATACCGAGTTCCAGGCCGTGCAGTTCATGCCGGCCGTCGTCCTGCCGCAGTTCCTGCTGTGCGGGCTGTTCGTGCCGCGCGACCAGATGCAGCCGGTGCTGGAGGTCATCTCGGACCTGATGCCGCTGTCGTACGCGGTCGACGCGATGAACCGGGTGAGCAACGAGAGCGGCGTGGACGGTCTGCTGCTGCGCGACATCGGGGTCATCGCGGGTTGCGTTGTGGCCGCAGTTGCGCTGGGTGCCCTGACCCTGCGCCGCCGCACCAGGTAGAACTGTCGGAGCAAAACCCGCCGGTAATCACGCACTGGTCACCGGCCGGTTGTGCGTGCAGCTTGTCGAGCCGTCATGTCGACCGGGCATGTCGCAACAACATCAGGGGAGGCCGCGCCATGGGTGTGAGTCGGCGGGAAGTCCTGCGGTACACCGCGGTGGGAGCCGCGGCCGTGGGCGGCGGCGCAGCGCTCACCGGCTGCTCGGACGACGACGACAAGAAGGACCCGCCGAAGGACGGCACTCCCGGCTCGCAGCAGCCCGCCGGCTCGCCCGTCGAGCCCAACGCGTGGGCCACCACCGTCGAGCGCACGCTCGTGCTCGGCCCGGAGGGTGCGGGCGGCTACCGCAAGGTCGTCGAGGGGCCGGGCGAGCCGTACGTCCTGCGCGGCGACCTGGTCGCGCCCGACGCGGCGGGGGAGGCCGCGGTCAAGGCGCGTGCCGCGACGCGCAAGCCGGTCATCGCGTTCACGCAGCTCAGCGACCTGCACATCCTCGACTGCCAGTCGCCCGCGCGGGTGGAGTTCCTGGACCGGAACCGCGACCCCGGCGAGCCGTTCGCGGCGCTGCTGCCGGTCGAGGGGGCGTACCGCGCACAGGAGATGCTGTCGGCGCAGGTCGCCGAGGCGATGGTGCGGGCGGTGAACAAGATCGAGAAGGGCCCGGTGACCGGCGCTCCGGTCGCCTTCACGATCGTCACCGGCGACAACACCGACAACGTTCAGTACAACGAACTGCGCTGGTACATCGATGTGCTGGACGGCGGCAAGGACGTCCGCCCGGACTCCGGCGACCTGAACAAGTACGAGGGCGTCGCGGACCACATCGCCTACGACGAGCGCTACTGGCACCCCGACGGCACCCCGCCCGGCGCCGCCGACGACGTCGCGCGTGCCAAGTACGGCTTCCCGACCGTGCCGGGCCTGCTCGACGCCGCCCGCAAGCCCTTCAAGGCCACCGGCCTCAAGACGCCCTGGTACAGCGCGTACGGCAACCACGACGGCCTCGCGCAGGGGAACCTGCTGCCCGGCGAGGCGATCATGAAGGCCGCGGTCGGCGACCGCAAGGTGACCGGCCTCGCGCCGGGCGTCAACCTCGTGGGGCTCCTGGTCCAGGTGCAGGGCGGCAACCAGCAGGCCGTGCAGACGCTGCTGTCCGGTCCGTCGCGCCCGGTCGCCGCCGACCCGGACCGGCGCCCGGTCACGCGCACCGAGACGGTCAAGGAGCACTTCCGCACGGCCGGAAAGCCCGAGGGGCACGGCTTCACGCAGGAGAACGTCAGCGCGGGCACCGCGTACTACGCCGTGGACCACGACCGCGTGCGCTGCATCACGCTCGACACCGTCAACACCAACGGCGGCTCCGAGGGGTCGCTCGACGCCGCGCAGTACGCGTGGCTGGAGGGCCAGCTCAAGGCCAACAGCTCGCGCTACCTCGACGAGCAGGGCAAGGAGGTGCAGAACGCGGTCCAGGACAAGCTGTTCGTGGTCTTCAGCCACCACACGTCCACGTCGATGGACAACGCCAACGGCCCCGACCGCGTGCTCGGCCCGAAGGTGGTCGAACTGCTCAAGCGCTTCCCGAACGTCGTCGCGTGGGTGAACGGGCACTCGCACCGCAACACCGTGCGCCCCCACGCGCGGGCGGCCGGCAGCCCGGTGCCGGGCGGGTTCTGGGAGGTCAACACGGCCGCGCACATCGACTGGCCGCAGCAGGCGCGCATCGTCGAGATCGCCGACAACGGCGACGGCACGCTGTCGGTCTTCGGCACGATCGTCGACAGCGCCGCCCCGGCGGACCTGGCCCGCCGCATCGACGACCCGCTGGCGTTGGCCTCGCTGTCCCGTGAGCTGGCCGCCAACGACTGGCAGGAGCGCGAGCGCAAGGACCCGGCCGAGGACGGCAAGCGCGGCAAGGCGTCGGACCGCAACGTCGAGCTGCTGCTGGCGGCGCCGGCCTGGGTCAGGAGCTGACACCAGGACCCGAACGGATCCGGCAAATCGGACGCATTCGGACTTACTGTGGGGACGTGGGAGGCCGCACCGGCCGCCCGCGTCCCCACGCCGTTGCGAGGCGCCGCCCGTCCGGCGCCGTCCCGAAGCGAGGTCCCGTGCTGCGCCAGGTCCTGCTTTCCGCGTCCCGGAGCGACAAGGTCAAGAGCCTCGTCGAGACCGCTCCCGTCACGCGCTCCCTCGTCCACCGGTTCGTCGCGGGCGAGCGTACGTTCGACGCGGTGCGCGTGACCGAGCACTTGGCCGCGCAAGGCCTGTACGCCAGCATCGACCACCTCGGCGAGGACACCCTCGACCCGGCGCGCGCACGGGCGACGCGCGACGCGTACGTCACCCTCCTCGGCCGCCTCGACGACGCCGGACTCGCGGGCCACGCCGAGGTGTCCGTGAAACTGTCGGCCATCGGCCGCTACCTGCCCGGCGACGGCGAGGCCATCGCGCTCGACCACGCGCGCGCCATCTGCGAGGCGGCCAAGACGTGCGGCACGACCGTCACCCTCGACATGGAGGACCACGCGACCACCGATGCGACCCTGGCCGCGCTGCGCGAACTGCGGGCGGACTACCCGTGGGTCGGGGCGGTGCTCCAGGCGTACCTGCGGCGCACCGAGGGCGACTGCCGGGACCTCGCGGGCACGGGATCGCGCGTGCGTCTGTGCAAGGGCGCGTACGACGAACCCGCCTCCGTCGCCTACACCGACCGCGCCGACGTGGACCGCAACTACGTGCGCTGCCTCAAGGTCCTGATGGCGGGCGGCGGCTACCCCATGGTCGCCACCCACGACCCCCGCATCATCGAACTGACCGGCATGCTCGCCGCCCGCAACCGCCGCGAACCGGGCACCTACGAGTACCAGATGCTGTACGGCGTCCGGCCCGGTGAGCAGACCCGCCTGGCCGCCCAGGGCGAAAGAGTGCGCGTGTACGTGCCGTACGGTGACCAGTGGTACGGGTATCTCATGCGCCGTCTGGCCGAGCGGCCCGCCAACATGACGTTCTTCCTGCGCTCCCTCGCCGGCCGGGGATAGCCCGGTCGGCGGAGGCGCGCGGTCGCGTGGACAAGCACGCGGACCGGGATTCGGAGAGACAGAGGTGGAGCACATGACCCAGCGGGTCGCGGTGATCGGCGCCGGCAAGATCGGCGAGGCACTGCTGTCCGGCATGCTGCGCGGCGGCAAGCGCCCCGGCGACCTCATGGTCACCGCGCGCCGCCCGGAGCGGGCCAAGGAACTCCACGACCGCTACGGCGTCGAGGCGGTGGGCAACGCGGAGGCCGCGGAGGCCGCCGACACCCTCATCCTCACCGTCAAGCCGCAGGACATGGGCGCGCTGCTCGACGAGTTCGGCGCGCAGGTCCCGGCGGACCGCCTGGTCGTGTCCGGCGCCGCCGGCATCCCGACCGCGTACCTGGAGGCCCGGCTCGCGCCCGGCACGCCGGTCGTCCGCGTCATGACCAACACCCCGGCGCTGGTGGACGAGGCGATGAGCGCGATCTCGGCGGGCGCGCACGCCACCGAGGACCACCTCAAGCGCACCGAGGAGATCTTCCAGGGCGTCGGCAAGACGATCCGCGTCCCCGAGAAGCAGCAGGACGCCGTCACCGCGCTGTCCGGCTCGGGCCCCGCGTACTTCTACCTCCTCGTCGAGGCGATGACCGACGCCGGAATCCTGCTCGGCCTGCCGCGCGCCGCCGCGCACGACCTCATCGTGCAGGCCGCCGTGGGCGCCTCCGTGATGCTCCGCGACTCCGGCGAGCACCCGGCGCTGCTGCGCGAGGCGGTCACCTCGCCGGCCGGCACCACCATCGCGGCGATCCGTGAACTGGAGAACCACGGCGTACGTGCGGCCCTGCTCGCCGCCCTCGAAGCCGCCGCCAACCGCTCGAAGGAGCTGGCGGAGGGCCTCAAGTGACCCGGGTTCCCCGTCCCGGCCTGGTGATCTTCGACAACGACGGAGTCCTCGTCGACAGCGAGCGCATCGCCAACGCCGTCATGGCCGACCTCCTCACCGGCTACGGCGTGCCGACCACCACCGAAGAGGCGATCCGCGACTACATGGGCGGATCCATGGCCCTGGTCCGCGCGAGGGTCCGCGAACGCCACGGCAGCGACCTCCCGTCCGCGTTCGAAGACGCCTACCACCAAGCAGCGTTCGCCGCCTTCCGCGCCGAGCTCGTCGCGGTGGCAGGGGTGTCCGACCTCCTCGACGCGCTGGTCGCGGCGGACATCCCCTACTGCGTCGCCTCCTCCGGTACGCACGAGCGCATCCGCCTCACGCTCACCACCACCGGCCTCATCGACCGCTTCGCCGACGCGGTCATCTTCAGCAGCCAGGACGTGGCACACGGCAAGCCGGCGCCCGACCTGTTCCTCCTGGCCGCCGAGAAGATGGGATTCGCGCCCGAGGACTGCGCGGTGATCGAGGACAGCCCGCTGGGCGTGACCGCCGCCCGCGCCGCCGGAATGCGTGTCTACGGCCACACCGCCTTGACCCCGCCCGGACGCCTCGCGGATGCCGACGCGCTCTTCGCCGCGATGACCGAGGTCCCGGCCCTCCTGGGCCTGTGACGGCCGGAATTTCGAGGCAGTTCGGATTTCCTCCGTTCGGGCGGATCCCCAAGCCGGGCCCGAAACGGCCAACGGGTGGTTTCCGCGAGCCCCGAACCGGGGCCCGCGGAAACCACCCGCGCTACAGCCTGCGGTCAGCCGGCGTCAGGGCGCGACCGTCGCCCGGGCCTGCGCGGGGAAGCCGGGGCGGCCGGCCAGTTCGCTGGTGCAGTGGGCGCAGCGGACGGCCGCCGAGGGGATGCTGCTCAGGCAGTCCGGGCACTTCGTCTTGACGGCTGCCTTGTCGCCGTCCAACCGGGCCTGGAGCCTGGTCACCGGCATGACCACGACGAAGTAGATCACCGCGGCGACCAGGACGAAGCTGATCAGCGCATTGAGGAAGGCGCCGTACGGGAAGTCCGTGTCCGCCACGGTGAAGGTCTGCTTGCTGAAGTCGCCGACCGCGCCGGTGGCGACGCCGATCAGCGGGGTGAGGAACGCGGTGACGAACCCTGTGACAACGGCCGTGAAGGCCGCGCCGATCACGATGCCGACCGCCAGGTCGACGACGTTGCCGCGCAGGAGGAAGTTGCGGAATCCCTTGAACACCGGGGGCTCCAGATTGTCGGGGTGGAGTGCCGGCGCCGATCGGGGCCAGGCCGACGGATCATGCTGCCGATTCCCGGGGGCCGATTCCACCTCGGCAACACCCAGGGGTGATTCGTCGTATTTCCACCGGACTCCGTGACGCGACCTCAGCCGCGCACCACGCCCCGGTCGGGCTCGCTCATGTCCCCGGTCCCGGGCGTCCCGTCGGCGACGCCGTAGCGCAGGTACACGGTGCCGCTCGGCCCGGCCGCGGGCGGTTCGAGGAGGGTGACGTTGGTCGGCACCGCGCCGCCGTCGAACACCTTCTTCCCGCTGCCGAGCAGGATCGGGTGCACCCAGAGGTCGAGGCGGTCGAAGAGCCGCTCGCGCAGGAGGGTCTGCACGAGGTTCAGGCTCCCGACGACCTTGATGTGCTCGTGCCGGTCGCGGATCTCGCGCACCGCGTCGGCGAGGTCCGGACCGAGCTGCTTGGACCCGGCCCACGAGAGGTCGGGCGTGCCTCGCGAGGCCACGTACTTCGGGACGCGGTTGAACAGCTCGGCGATCTCGTTGTCCTGACCGCCCTCCTGGTGCGGCCAGTATGCGGCGAAGATGTCGTACGTCCGCCGGCCGAGCAGGAGGGCGTCCGTGCCCTCGTACGCGGCGTAGACCTGCGCCCCGGCCGGAGACCTCGTCCATCAGCGGCGCCTGCCAGCCGCCGAACGCGAACCCCTCCGGGTCCTCCTCGGGCCCGCCGGGCGCCTGCCCCACGAGGTCGAGGGTGGCGAACATCTCGATGTGAATGAGGCCCATGATGTGCTCCCGTCGAGTCGATTGCCCCGTCGAAAGGTAGACCTGACGGAGCGGGCGAACTCATCGCCGATCACCCGGGGGATTTGCAGCGGGCGTGTCCCGTACGGCGCACATCCGGCGGGACACGCCCTGGTCCGGCGGGGTTCCGGCCGGGGCCGGAATTCCGGTCACAGCACTAGCAGTTCGCGGGGTTGACGATCTTGATCTTGTCCACCGTGTAGCCGCCCACATAGGCGTACGAGTTGGCGGACAGGCACATGGTGTGCCCGTCCGTGAAGTGCAGCAGTGCCCCGTCGTCGTTCCGCGAGTTCCAGACCCACTTGGATCCCCGGCTCTGCGAACCCAGGGTCTGCCAGTAGTCCATGTCCTGGAACGCGGCGGTGGGGCTGTTCGCGTTCCACTTGGCCTGCGTCAGGTAGAAGCAGACCTTCGGCCAGTCGCAGCCCTTGCCGCTGACCGCCGACGCCTGCGTCGTGGTGAGTGCGAGCGACCCCGCGGACATCGCGAGAGTGGCTGCGGTGACGAGAAGCTTCCTCGAGAGGTTCATGCGCCGACTGTGACGCCGAAGTCCCTTGCCCCTATTGGAGAAAGCCGACCCCACACGTGTCACCGAATGTGTTCCGCATGACGTTGACCGGCACTCCCCACTGCGCTACGTCGGTTTGGTCGCCTTGGCGGTCCGACGGGGCGGGGTCGGCAATTGCGGACCCGGTGCAACCCTGCTGTCGGGCCGGGGGTCAGCGTGGGCGGGGAAGGAGTGCCGCGCCGATGAGGCCCGCTCGGGGGCCCAGTTCGGCGGAATATAGCGGCGGGGCGGCGGGGCGTATCGCGGTGAGCGCGGTGTACGTCTCGGTGAGTGCCGTCCGCAGCGGGCCCTCCGTCGTGCCCAGTCCGCCGCCCAGCACGATGGCCGACGGGTCGAGGAGGCGTACGGTCGCCGCGAGCACCGTGGCCAAGGCACGCCCCGCGGATGCCAGTACGTCGCGGGCGACGGCGTCACCTTCGGCGGCGAGGGCCGTGACTTCGCGGGCGCCCGGGCAGTGGCGGCCGGTGATCGCCGTGTAGCGGTCGCCGATGCCGCGTCCCGAGGTGAAGCGCTCCAGGTTTCCGCCGAAGGCCGGGTCGACGGAGGCCGGGACCTCGAACTCGCCCAGGGCGATGGCCTCGCCGCGCGCACCGGGCCACGGGGTTCCGTCGACCACGAAGGCCGATGACAGACCGGTGCCGAGCGACACGTAGAAGAAGTCCCGCAGTTCGCGGCCCGCGCCGTGGACGGCCTCGCCCAGGGCTCCGCAGCGTACGTCGGAGCCGATCGCGTAAGGAAGGCCCGGGAGTTCGGCGGTCTTGAGTTCCGCTGCGACGACGTCGGCGGGCTGCTCGTCCCAGGCCAGGACCTCACGGCTCGTCAGCACACCGTCGGCGTCCACATATTCGGGGAGGCCGATGCCGACGCCGGTGACGTCGAAGCCGAGTTCGCGGGCGTCGGCGAGCAACCGGCGTACCGCGAGCGCCGTTCCGGCCAGTCCCGGGTCGCGCATGCGGTCGTCGGTCGCGGTGGGCCACTCGCGGTGGTGGACCGTCGAGCCGTCGGGTGCCACGAGCCCGGCGGCGATCTTGGTGCCGCCGACGTCGACGCCCAAGGACGCGGTGCCCTTCGTGGTCGTGGTGCTGGTCACAGTGGTCGGACTCCGGATGGGGGCGGCGGCTCAGGCGCCGCGCAGCAGGGTGGCTTCAAAGCGGTACGCGTCCCCCCGGTAGACCGCACGCCCCAGCAGCACGGGCGCGTCGTTCTGGTCGTGCGTGATCTCGTCGCACACCAGCACCGGGCTCCCGGCGGGGATGTGCAGCAGTTCGGCGATCCGGTGGTCGGCCGCCTCGGCGTGGGCGGTGTACGCACTGCGCGTGACGCGGACGCCCCCGTCCTCCAGTAGGGAGAAAAGGGATTTATCGGTCAAATCATTGGATCGAAGGCTGTCGCCGTGTGTGCCGAGTATCACCGTCGTGTCGACGCACACCGGCACGTCGTCGAGGCCGCGCACGCGTATCAGCTCCAGCACCGGCGACGTCGGCGCGGTGCGCAGCCGCTGCGCCTCCTCGTACGTCGCCGCCCGCGTCTCGCGCGACAGCACCCGGGCCGTCGCGGTCAGCCCGCGCGCCCGGGCCACCTCGCTGAAGCTCTTGAGCAGGCTGGGCGGTTCGCTCACCATGTCGGACCGCACGAACCAGCCGCGCTGCGCGGACGCGTACACGCGCCCTTCCTCCTCCAGTCGCGCCAGCGCCTGGCGCAGGCTGCTGCGGCTGACGCCGACCTGCTTGGCCAGCGCGCGCTCGCCCGGGAGTTGGCTGCCGGGCATCCACTCGCGCGCGTCCAGGAGCCGGACCAGCCGCTGCCGCGCGAGCTGAACGGCCGGGCCCGCGGCGGTCGCCGACGGAGCGTCAGGCGCGACGCCGGGTGCGGCGCCGGGCGGAGCCTCTTCGGGGGTCATGGCCGGGGACTGTACCAGGGCGACCAGTTGTCAGACCAGATGTGAATGTGGTCCAAGTACTGGACTAACTGGTCTGAGGTGATGCAGGATCGCCGAGGCGCCGACAATCGGAACGTGAGATTCCGGAAACCGCCGGGGGCCGCCGCGACAAGCCGGCGGGGCCGTGACCACGCCGACGCCGCGCGACCGCCTCCCCAGGGCGGCGCGACCAGATCGATGCAGAGCCGAGGAACCCTCTATGCCGGTACGCCGCCAACCCGTCCGCCTCGCCGTCGTCGGCGCCGGGACGATCTCGCAGTCGGTCCACCTGCCCGCCGTCCACCGCCTCGCCGGGCTCTTCGAGCTCGCAGCGGTGTGCGACCTGTCGCCCTCCCGGGCGGCGGCCGTCGCCGCCCGCAACGGTGCCGGCGTACGGGCGACCCGCGACTACGCCGAGCTCCTGGCCTCCGCAGACGTCGACGCGGTCCTGCTGGCCACCCCCGGCACCCACGCCCGGGACGCCCGGGCCGCGCTCGACGCCGGCAAGCACGTCCTCGCCGAGAAGCCGCTGTGCCTGACCGCCGCCGAGGCCGCCGAACTCGGCGCGCTCGCCGACGCCAAGGGCCTGGTCCTCCAGGTCGGCTACATGAAGATGTACGACCCGCTCACCGACGTCGCCGCCGCCGAACTCGCGGCCCTGGACACGCCCCGCACCGTCCGCGTCACGGTCCTGCACCCGGCCGACGAGCCGCAGGTCGAGCACCTGCGCATGGCCCCGCCCGCCGACGACGTGGACACCGCCGTCATCGACGCGGCCGTCGCGTACGAGGCCGAGCGCACCGCCGAGGCCCTCGGCGACGTCCCCGCCGAACTGGCCCGCTACTACCGCGACGTGCTCAACGGCTCGGTCATCCACGAGCTCTCCGTCCTGCGCGCGCTGGGCTTCACGCTCCCGGACACGTTCGAGTCCGCCGAGCTGTGGCCCTGGCCGGTCACCGGCGAACCGCCGTGCCTGCTGGCCACCGCGCCGCTCGGCGCGGACGGCGCCGCCCGCCTCGTCCTCAACTGGAACTGGCTGCCCGACCACCCCGAGTACGGCGAGGAGATCGCCGTCCTGGCACGCGACGGGCGCCTGCGGCTCGACATGGCCGCGCCGTACCTCGCCGACGCACGCAGCACCCTGCGGGTCGAGCGCGCGGGTGACGGCGTACGCCGCGACACCACCGCACGGCACGGCTACGACACCGGATTCGTCCGCCAGTTGGAGGAGTTCGCCAAGTCCGTGCTCGACGGCGCACCGGTCCGCTCGGACGCCGCGGGCGCCGCCGAGGACGTCCGCTGCCTCCAGGCGCTGCTGGCCGCCCTGGCCGCACGCGAAGGCATCAGCGTCGGCGGAGAGGCAGGAGGCGCCTGATGGCCACCGAGACACCCGAAACCAGGCAGGCCGAAACACCCGAGCCCGTCCGGACCGAGGCGCAGAAGCGCACCGCCGCGCGCCTCCCGCAGGGCATACGCATCGGCAACGCCCCCGTCAGCTACGGCGTCTACGGCGAAGCCGCGGGCGGCGACGGAACCTCGCCCGAAGCCCTGCTCAAGTCGATGGCCGAGGCCGGCTACCAGGGCAGCGAACTCGGCCCGCCCGGATTCTTCGGCACCCCCGAGCGGACCGCCGACCTCTTCGCCGCGCACGGCCTCGCCCCCGTCGGGGCCTACATACCCGTGCACTACGCCCTCGGCGACGACGTCGTGGCCCACGACATGGCCCGCATGGCCCAGACCTGCCGCGAACTCGCCGCCTGCGCGGAGAAGTCCGGCCTGAGCGCCGACGACGCACCGCTGGCGATCCTCGCCGACGAGGGCAGTGAGGCCCTTCTGCACAACCCGGCGCGCGCGTGGGACGACCGCTCCCTCGCGCTCGACCCGGCCGGCTGGGAGCGCATCGCCGAACTGTCCGCCAGGGCAGTCGAGTTGGCGCGCAGCCACGGCCTACGTACCTCGTTCCACCCGCACATCAGCACCTTCATCGAGTCGCCGTGGGAGGTCGACCGCCTCCTCGAACTGACCGAGGTGGGCGTCACCCTCGACATCGCGCACATCCAACTCGCGGGCGGCGACCCGGTCGAGTGCCTCGCCCGCTGGCGTGACCGCATCAACCACGTGCACGTCAAGGACGTCGACGTCAGCGTCCTCACCCGGGCCAAGGACGCCCGCCGCACCGACTTCGACGAGTGGTGGGCCGACGTGTGCGTGCCGTTCGGCCGCGGCGACGTCGACATCGACGCGTTCGTCGCCGACCTGCTGCGCGGCGACGGCTACCGCGGCTGGCTGCTCATCGAGCAGGACCGCGCGCCCACCCCGGCACACCTCTACCCGCAGGTCGCGGCCGAACAGGCCGCGAACCTCACGTGGTTGGCCGACAAGGTCACCGCCTACACCTGACCGCCCGGTCGCCAGGGGCAGCCCGGCCATCCGGGGCACCCCGATCACCTTGGGCACCTCGGGCACCCCGATCACTCAGGGCCACCCCGATCACCCGGGGCGCCCAAGGCCCTCGCGCCGTACGGGAAACCCCGGCGACGCCCGGCGATTCGCCACCTCGCCCGGCGGTACCTCCGCGCAACGCCGAAGTACCGCCGAACGACTCGCCCGGCCGCGACACGCGGCCGCATCTCCCTTCGGAGCGACCATGAAGAAGCTGCGTTTGACCGGGGCCGCGGGGGTCGCCCTGGCCGGCCTGCTGCTCGCCGGGTGCGGCGTGCCCGGCGCCGGTTCCACGGCGACCGACGGCTTCGACGGCCCGCGCATCACCGAGCGCGTCACCGTCGAGGACGTCGCCAAGCTCGGCAACACCACGCTGCGCGTACTCGCGGACGCCGGCGAAGAGGACACCCTCAACGCCGCGGTGCCGCTCTTCGAGAAGAAGTACCCGAACATCAAGGTCGAGGTCGCCACCAAGGGCTTCGACGACCTGATGAAGACCGTCGTCAACTCCATGTCCGGCGACAACGCCCCCGACCTCGCGCAGGGCAACCAGGGCTACGGCACCGACGGCCCGCTGGTGAAGTCCGGCCTGATCCGGCCGATCGACGACATCGCCCGCACGTACGGCTGGGAGAACCTCATCACCGACGGCACGCTCAAGCAGTGGCGCTGGTCGGCGGGCGGCAGCATCTTCGGCGCGGGCAGCCTCTACGGCATATCCCCGGTCACCGAGTACGTCGGCGTCTTCTACAACACCGACAAGCTGGCCAAGCTCGGCATCGCACCGCCGCAGACGTACGCCGAGTTCACCGCCACGCTCGACAAGGCCAAGGCCGCCGGCGAGCAGCCGCTCATGCTCGGCAACGCCGAGAAGTACCCGGCCAGCCAGGTCATCGGCCTCGTGCAGGGGCAGAAGACCGACAGCCGCGACGTGCGTTCGTGGATCGCCGGCGTACCGGACACCACCGTCGCCGACCCCGGCACCACCGAAGCCGCCCGGACCGTGCAGGACTGGGCGCACAACGGCTACTTCGGCCCCGGCTACAACGGCATCAGCGCCGACGACGCCGCCGCGAAGTTCAGCCAGGGACAGGGCGTCTTCTACGTGGCCGGCTCCTGGAACGCGCCGAGCCTCCAGGAGAGCATGAACGGCCGCGTCGGCTTCACGCTCCCGACGCGCGACGACGGCACCCGCGCGACGGTCGGCTCGATGGGCCTCGGCTGGCACATCGGCGCCAAGACCGACAAGCTGCCGGCCGCCGTCGCGTTCCTCGACCTGCTGATGAGCGACGAGTTCGCGCAGAGCATCGCCGACGTCGGCCGCACCCCGGTCACCGGCGGCGACGACGTCAAGGCGGCCAGCCCGGTCGTCGAGCAGGTCAACAAGATCGGCACCGAACTGCTCGCCGACGACGGCCAGAACTTCTACCTGGACTGGGCCTCGACCACGATGTACGACACGGTCGGCGCCAAGACGCAGGACCTCCTCGACCGGCGGACCTCGCCCGAGGGCTTCGTCAACGGACTCCAGGACGACTGGACCGCCTTCCAGAAGCAGCAGCGGGAAGAAGCCGCGGCGGCCGAGGACGCGTCATGACCGCCCCGACCGCGTCGGCCCCTTCGTCCGCGTCGCCCGCGCCCGCCGCCGTCGGCGGCGCGCAAGGCACGGGCCCGGGTACGGGGAAGGGCGGCAGCGCGGCAGGACCCGGCGTGATCCGGTCGTGGGCCTCCCGCCAGTACTGGCCCGCGTTCCTGTACCTACTCCCGGCCGCGGCGTTCTACATCCTGTTCGTGCTGCGTCCGTTGGGCCAGACCGCCTGGATCTCGCTGTTCCACTGGGACGGCCTGACCGAGGGCCGCTGGGCGGGGACGACGAACTACCGCGAGCTGCTGGACGACGGGCGCATCCCGTCGGCCTTGGCCCACTCGCTGGTCTTCGTCGTCGCGTACGCCTTCCTCCCGGTCGCGCTCGGCCTGTTCCTCGCGGGCCTGATGTCCCGCATCCGGGTGCGCGGGCTGACGTTCTTCCGCGCCGTGCTGTTCCTGCCGCAGATCCTCGCGACCGTCGTGGTCGCCGTCTCGTGGCGCTGGATCTACGACATCGACGGACCGCTCAACGCGGCACTGCGCGCCGTCGGGCTCGACGGCCTCACGCGCGCCTGGCTGGGCGACTACGACACCGCGCTTCCGTCGGTCGCGGTGATCGGCACCTGGGTCATGTACGGCCTGTGCATGGTCCTGTTCCTCACCGGCGTGCAGAAGATCCCGACCGAACGCTACGAGGCCGCGCGCATCGACGGGTGCGGCCCCGTACGGGAGTTCTTCGCGGTGACCCTCCCCGCTTTGCGCGGCGAGATCGCCATCGCGCTCGTGCTCACCATCACGTACGCACTGCGCAACTTCGACCTCGTGTGGAACACCACGGCCGGCGGCCCCGGCACGTCCACCACGGTTCCCAGCGTGTTCATCTACCAAGGCGCGTTCATCACCCGCGATGTGGGCGGTGCGGCCGCGATCAGCGTGTGCCTGACCCTCGTGGTCCTCGCGGTCACCGCGGTCGTCATGCGCGTCGTGCGCGGAAAGGAGGACTGACGCGTGAACGCCACCCGCCGCCAGACCGTCATCGGGCACGCGATCCTCGTCATCGCCGCGATCATCGCGCTCTACCCGTTCCTCTCGGTCCTGATGCTCGCGTTCAGCGAACCCGGGACCAAGCGCAGCGGATTCACCGTCCCCAAGTCGCTCAGCTTCGACAACTTCACCGAAGCGTGGGACCGCGGACTGTTCTCCAACGCGCTCACGTCCAGCCTGCTGGTGGCCGTCGCGGTCGTCGTCGGCACGATCGTGCTCGCGGTGCTGGCCGGGTACGCCTTCGCGTTCTTCCCGTTCCCGCTCAAGGGACTGTTCCTGCTGCTGCTCCTGGTCGGGCTGGTCATGCCGTACGAGGCGACCGTCATCCCGCTCTACTACCAGCTCAAGGACTGGCACCTGACGAACACGTACTGGGCGCTGATCCTGCCGCAGATCGGCCTGTCGCTGCCGTTCGCGGTGTTCTGGATGCGGCAGTTCTTCGTCTCGACGCCGCCCGCGCTGCGCGAGGCGGCCTCCGTGGACGGCGCCTCGAAGCTGCGCGTCCTGCGCTCGATCATGCTGCCCATGGCGCTGCCGGCCATCGGCACCCTCGCCACCTTGCTGTTCCTGTTCGCCTGGAACGAGTTCCTGCTCGCGCTCGTGCTGGTGCCGGACAACCCGGACGTGCAGACCGCGCCGCTCGCGCTGTCGTTCTTCGCGGGCAACCGGCGCAACAGCGACCCGGGTGTCACCGCCGCCGCGGCGGTCCTGGTCGCCCTGCCGATCCTCGTCAGCTACATCGCCCTCCAGCGCCGCATGATCAGCGGCATGCTCGCGGGCGCCGTGAAGGAGTAAGACCATGCAAGCCCCTCTTCGCCCGCGCGTCTTCGCCGGTCCCGCCGAACTCGGCCGGGCCCTCGCGGAGGAGATCGCGGACGGGATCGCCAAAGCGTCCGCCGTCGGAAGGCGCTACGTGCTCGGCTGTCCGGGCGGCCGGAGCCCGAAGCCGGTCTACGACGCCCTCGCGGAACTGGTCGGTGAACGCGGCCTGCACCTCGGCCACGTGGTGATCGCGATGATGGACGAGTACGTCCTGCCGACCGGTGGCCCGGCCGAGGCAGCCGCCGCGGCCGACACGGTCGACGCGGGTGGCACGACCGGCTCCGTCGCCTCCGTCGCCTCCGTCGGCTCCGTCGGTTCGGGGGCCTTCGTGGACGTCGACCACGCCGCGCACAACAGCTGCCACCGCTTCGCCGCCGAGGAGATCGTCGGCCCGCTCAACGCGGCGGCCGGGGAGGGACGCGGCATTCCCGCCGACGCGGTGTGGTTCCCGCATCCGTCCGACCCGGCGGCGTACGACGGCCGCCTCGCCGAGGCGGGCGGGGTGGACCTGTTCATCCTGGCCTCCGGGGCCTCGGACGGCCACATCGCCTTCAACCCGCCGGGCGCCCCGGAGGACAGCACCAGCCGGATCGTCGAACTCGCCGACAGCACCCGGCAGGACAACATGGGCACCTTCCCGGACTTCGCGTCCCTGGACGAAGTGCCGCGCCACGGCGTCACCGTCGGCGTCGCGACGATCGTGCGGCAGTCGCGGCGTGCGGTGATGGTCGTGCACGGCGGGCACAAGCGCGAGGCGGTACGCCGGCTCGCGGCGGCGACGGCGTACGAGGCCGACTGGCCCGCGACACTCGTCGCGCTGTGCCGTGAACCGGCGCTGTACGTCGACCGGGCCGCGGCGGGGGAGGAGTTCGCGTGAGCGTGGTTTCCCCCGGCAACTCCGGTGCGGTGAAAGCCGGTTCCGCCGTCCCGGCAGGGCCCGGCGCACGTGCCGTCGCGGTGCCGCCGTACGACCTGGTAACGCTCGGCCGCGTCGGCGTCGACCTCTACCCCGAGCAGGTGGGCGTCGGGCTCGCCGAGGTCCGGACGTTCGCCAAGTACCTCGGCGGCAGCGCGACCAACGTGGCCGTCGCGGCGGCCCGGCAGGGCCTGCGCTCCGCCGTCGTCACCGGAGTCGGCGACGACCCGCTCGGCGGCTTCGTGCGCGGTGAGCTGCGCGGCTTCGGCGTCGACGACCGCTTCGTCGTCACCGTGCCCGGCGCGCAGACGCCGGTCGTGCTGTGCGAGATCTTCCCGCCGGACGACTTCCCGCTCTACTTCTACCGGCCCGACGCCCCGGACATGCGCCTCCGCGTGCCCGACCTGGACGCCGAGGCACTGCGCGCCGCCCGCGTCGTGTGGATCACCGGCAGCGGCCTGTCCGCCGAGCCGTCGCGGACCACCACGCTCGCCACCGTCGCGGACCGGGCGGAAGGCGCCGACACCGTCTTCGACCTGGACTGGCGCCCGATGTTCTGGTCCGCCCCGGAGGAGGCGCCGGGCTGGTACGCCCGCGCCCTCGAACACGCCACGATCGCCGTCGGCAACCGCGACGAGGTCGAGGTCGCCGTCGGCACGCGCGATCCGGACGAGGCCGCCGACCGGCTGCTCGCCCGCGGGCTGCGGCTCGCGGTGGTGAAGCAGGGACCGCACGGCGTGCTGGCGCGTACCGCGACCGAGGAGGTACGCGTACCTCCGATCCCCGTCGAGGTCGTCAACGGGCTCGGCGCCGGCGACGCGTTCGGCGGCACGCTGGTCGCCGGGCTGCTGGCCGGACTGCCCCTGTCCCGGACCATCGAACTCGCCAACGCCGCGGGCGCGTTGGTCGCCTCCCGGCACTCCTGCGCGGACGCCATGCCGACACCCGGCGAACTGGACGCGCTGATCGGCGGGGCGTACGGCGGCGTACTCGCCGGCTCGACCGCCTCGGGCACCGCCGCCCCGGACAACCACCACGACAACGGAGGACCCCGTTGAGCACCACACCCGACATCGCCACGGTCGTCTCCACCCGTCTGACCGACCCCGGGGCGATCCGCCGTACCGCGCAGGCCCGGCCGCGTTTCGCGCGCGAGGGCCTGGCCCGGCCGCTGTTCGTCCTCGCCGCCGACCACCCCGCGCGCGGCGCGGTCGCGGCGGGCGGCAACCCGACCGCGATGGGCGACCGGCACGAGCTTCTGGCCCGCTGCGTCGAGGCGTTGGCCCGCCCCGGCGTCGACGGCTTCCTGGGCACCCCGGACATCGTCGAGGACCTGATGCTGCTCGGCGCCCTGGACGGCAAGCTCGTCCTCGGCTCGATGAACCGCGGCGGCATCCCCGGCGCGAGCTTCGAACTCGACGACCGGTTCACGGCGTACGACGCGCGCGGCATCGCCGAAGGCGGCCTGGACGGCGGCAAGGTCCTGCTCCGCGTCGACCCCGCCGACGGGGGTGTGGCGGAGACGCTGATGGGCACCGCCACCGCGGTGAACGAACTCGCCGAGCGCGAACTGCTGGCGCTGATCGAGCCGTTCAAGTCGGTTCGGGAGGGCGGCAAGGTCCGCAACATCCTCACCGCGGACGCGCAGATCTGGGTCAACAACATCGCCTCGGGGCTGGGGCGCACCTCCGCCTACACGTGGCTCAAGGTGCCCGTCGTGGACGAGATGGAGCGCATGATGGCGTCGACCACCATGCCCACGCTGCTCCTCGGCGGCGAGGGCGGCGGCGACGTGGACGCGATGTACGCGTCGTGGCAGAAGGCCCTGGAGATCGAGCACGTGCGCGGCCTGATCATCGGCCGGACCATGCTCTTCCCGGAGAACGGCGACGTCGCCGCGGCCGTCGACACCGCGGTCTCGCTGCTGGGACGGGGCGGGGCGGCATGACCGGCCGAGACCTCGGCGGCGGCCCCCGCCTGCACCTGCCCGACGGGACAGCGGCGGACGGCGGGTTCCGGCTCGCCGTGACGCCCGAGTCGGCGGGCTGGGCGTACAGCTCGCTCCGCGTCCTGGACCTCGCGCCCGGCGGGCAGGTGCTCTTCGTGACCGGGGACAGCGAGACGATCGTGCTGCCGCTGTCCGGTGCGTGCACGGTCGAGATCGACGGCGAGTCCTTCGAACTCACCGGTCGCGACAGCGTTTTCAGCCGCGTCACGGACTTCGCTTACGCCCCGCGCGACGCGGAGGTGACCGTCACCTCCGTCGCCGGCGGGCGGTTCGCGCTGCCCGCGGCACGGTGCGAGCGGCGGCTCGCCCCGGCGTACGGCCCGGCGGAGGATGTCGCGGTGGAGGTGCGCGGCGCGGGCAACGCGACCCGCCAGGTCAACAACTTCGCCTCGCCGGAAGGCTTCCCGTGCGACCGGTTGGTGGCCGTGGAGGTCCTGACGCCGGACGGGAACTGGTCCTCCTACCCGCCGCACAAGCACGACGAGGCCCGCGACGGCGAGGCCGTCCTCGAGGAGATCTACTACTTCGAGATCGGCGGCGAGGACGGCTTCGGCTACCAGCGCGTGTACGGTTCCGGCGTCGACGTGCTCGCCGAAATCCGCCAGGGCGACGCGGTGTTGGTGCCGCGCGGCTACCACGGCCCGTCGATGGCCGCGCCCGGCTACCCCATGTACTACCTCAACGTGCTCGCCGGACCGCACGCCGAGCGCACGATGGCGTGCTGCGACGACCCGGCACACCACTGGGTGCGCGCGTCGTGGGAGACGCAGGACACCGACCCGCGCGTGCCCATGTGCGACGCGGGGGGTGTGCGGTGAACCGCGGTACCCGCCGGCTGACCACGGCCCAGGCACTCGTCGCCTTCCTCGCCCGCCAGTACACCGAACGCGATGGTGTGCGGCAGCGGTTGATCGAGGGCTGCTTCGGGATCTTCGGGCACGGCAACGTGGCCGGGATCGGGCAGGCGCTGCTCCAGCAGCCGGACGACCTGACGTACTACCAGGCGCGCAACGAGCAGGCGATGGTGCACGCGGCGGTCGCGTACGCGAGGACCAGGCGCCGCCTGTCCACGCTTGCGTGCACGGCGTCGGTCGGTCCCGGTGCCACCAACATGGTCACCGGCGCCGCCCTGGCGACCGTGAACCGACTCCCCGTACTCCTGCTCCCCGGCGACACCTTCGCGACCCGTGTGGCGTCCCCGGTGCTCCAGGAGCTCGAACTCCCCTACGCCGCCGACATCTCGGTGAACGACGTCTTCCGCCCGGTCTCGCGCTTCTTCGACCGTGTGTGGCGCCCGGAACAACTGCTGTCGTCGGCGGTCCAGGCGATACGCGTCCTGACCGACCAGGCCGAGACGGGCGCGGTCACGCTCGCGCTGCCGCAGGACGTGCAGGCCGAAGCCTGGGACTTCCCCGAGGAGTTCTTCGCCGAGCGCATCTGGCACATCCGCCGACCGGTGCCCGACGACGAGTCACTGGCCGCCGCCCTCCGCCTGCTCCGCGACGCGCGGCGCCCGCTCGTCGTGGCCGGTGGCGGCGTCGTCCACGCCGACGCGACCGAGTCACTGGCTCGCTTCACCGCGCGTACGGGTATCCCCGTCGCGGTGACGCAGGCCGGCAAGGCCGCACTCCCGCACGGTCACCCGGCCCTGGTCGGGGCCATCGGCCACACCGGCACCGTCGCCGCCAACACCCTCGCGCGCGAGGCCGACGTCGTCATCGGCATCGGCACGCGCTGGCAGGACTTCACGACGGCGTCACGGACGCTCTTCGCCGACCCCGGCGTACGCTTCGTCAACATCAACATCGCCGCCTTCGACGCGGCCAAGCAGGCCGGCGTCTCCGTGGTCGCCGACGCGCGCGCCGCCCTCGACGCTCTCGACCGCGAACTGCCCGACTGGCAGGTGGAGTCCGCGTACCGCAGCCGCGCATCGATGCTGGCCCGGGACTGGGACGCGGTCACCCAGGCCGCCTTCGACGCCGCCCATGCCCCGCTGCCCAGCCAGAGTGAAATCGTCGGTGCGGCCAACGAACTGATGGCCGACCGCGACGTGGTCATCTGCGCGGCCGGATCCCTCCCCGGTGATCTGCACAAACTGTGGCGCCCCGCCGACCCGCTGGGCTACCACGTCGAGTACGGCTTCAGCTGCATGGGCTACGAGATCGCCGGCGGACTCGGGGTCAAGATGGCCGCCCCGGACCGCGAGGCCGTCGTCATGGTCGGCGACGGCTCGTACCTGATGATGGCCCAGGAGATAGCCACGGCCGTCGCCGAGGGCATCAAGCTGGTCGTCGTCCTCGTCGAGAACCACGGCTACGCGTCGATCGGCGCCCTCTCGGAATCCCTCGGGTCGGCTCGCTTCGGTACGAACTACCGCTACCGCAACGCCGATTCCGGCCAGCTGGACGGCGGTCTCCTCCCGGTGGACCTGGCCGCCAACGCCGCGAGCCTCGGCGCGCAGGTCCTCCGGGCCGGCACGCTCGCCGAGTTCCGCACCGCGTTCGCCGCGGCCCTGGCCGCCGACCGGACAACCGTCGTGCACGTCGAGACCGACCCGACGGTCCCGTCGCCGTCCTCGGACGCCTGGTGGGACGTCCCGGTGGCGGAGGTCTCCGAGCTGCCCGCCACGCAGACCGCCCGGACTGCCTACATCACCCGGAAATCGGCGCAACGACCGCTCGTGTGACGCGTCGGTCCGGGTCGGCGCTGCGAAAGCCACGGGCGAGTACGGCAGGAAGCTCAACAGCCTCGCCAAGATCGTCGCCTCGTCGAAGCCGGGCCGCCGGCTTCGGCAACGGGCTGGTCATCGTGCGCTACAAGATCGACAAGTGAGCGGACGCCGGGCGGCCCGCGCCTGGCCGTCGGCGACACCCCCGCTGGCGACACCCCCGCCGACGACACCCGCGTCGACGCAGGCCCTGCGGGGCTCCCGGCGCCCCTGGCGTTAGCCTGCGGGGATGGGCTCAGAACGGATCACGATCGTGCTGACCGGTGACGAGGCGCTGGTGCTCGCGGACTGGCTGCGCCGGTCGGACGCGGACGACGCGGTCCGCGTGCCGGTCGCGCAGGTCCTCGACGCGGTGGAGCGTCGCATGGGGTCGGCGGAGGAGACCGCGGAGCAGGTGCGCGCGGCCCGCGACCGGCTCGCGGCGGAGCGGTAGGGCCCGGACGGCGCGGGTTAGCCTGGCGGAATCGACCGGGTGGAAGGCGCGGGTCCATGGCACGAGCTCAGGTCAATTCCGACCACGACGGCGGCGCCGACCTCTATCTGGAGCTTGCTCCCACCGGGCCCCGGCGCGCGGCCCTCGCGGCCGCGCTGCGGGAGGCGGTGCGGTCGGGGCGGCTGGCTCCCGGCACGCGCCTGCCGCCGTACCGCGCCCTTGCCGTCGATCTCGGGGTCGCGCGCAACACCGTGGCCGACGCGTACGCGGAACTCGTCGCCGAAGGGTGGCTGACCGCACGCCAGGGGTCCGGGACGCGTGTTGCGGAACGAGCGGCCGCCGTACGACATCGTGCCGCCCGGAAGGCCGTCGGAGGGCAGGCGGCGCAAGCCACGCACAATCTGCGCCAAGGGCAGCCCGACGCGGCGTCGTTCCCGCGCACCGCATGGATCGCCTCGGTACGCCGGGCCGTCGTCGCGGCGCCGACGGACGCGTTCGGGCCCGGCGATCCGCAGGGGCGACCGGAGCTTCGGCACGCACTCGCGGACTACTTGGCGCGCGTGCGCGGCGTACGGACCGCGCCCGAGCACATCGTCGTCTGCTCCGGCTTCGCCCATGGACTGCGGCTGCTCTTCGAGGGCGGAGTGCTGCCGGGGCCGCTCGCGGTCGAGCCGTACGGGCTGCCGTTCCATCGCGGCATCCTGGCGCACGCCGGAGTACGCACGGTCGCGCTCGGACTCGACGAGCGCGGCGCCCGCACCGATCGACTGGCGGTCGATCCCGCGACCACCGCACGGCACGGGCCGCGCTCCGTACTGCTCACCCCTGCCCACCAGTTCCCGGTGGGCGGCCCGCTGCACTCCGCTCGCCGCAGTGCGGCGGTGGACTGGGCGCGGACGCGCGCGGGAGTGGTGCTGGAGGACGACTACGACGGCGAGTTCCGCTACGACCGCGAACCGGTGGGCGCGATACAGGGGTTGGACCCCGAGCACGTCGTGTACATGGGGTCGGCCGGCAAGAGCCTGTCCCCGGCGATCCGACTGGGCTGGATGGCGCTGCCGCCGCGCCTCGTGGACGGCGTACTCGCGGCCAAAGGGCTACGCGAGGCGTGGGCGGGTGTGGGGGACCAACTCGCCCTTGCCGACTTCATCGAGTCCGGGCAGTACGACGCGCACATTCGGCGCATGCGCAGGCGCTACCGCACGCGCCGAGCCCAACTCGTCGCCGCGCTGGCCGAACGCGCCCCGCACATCACCGTCACCGGCATCGCGGCCGGCCTGCACGCCGTACTGCGCCTGCCGCCGGGGACCGAGGCGCCGACGGTCGCCGCGGCCACGCGGATGGGCATCGCCCTGGACGGCCTTGCCCTCTTCCGCCACCCGGAGAGCCCGGAGCCCCACGTCGACGGCCTGGTGGTCGGGTACGCCACCCCGCCCGACCACCGTTACCAGGCCGCCCTCGACGCGCTGTGCCTCGTGCTGCCCCCGCAACCGGACCCGGGCACCGGCGGCCCGGCCTGACCGGGGTACCGGAGGCTGACGGGGTGTCATGAAGGGCTCGCCAACAGCCTCGCGTCGGCGCCGAACGCACAAATGCGTTGTGCCGCCCGGGGAGCGGGCGGCACAACGCGTTCGGGTCGGTCAGACGTGGGCCACAGGGCGGGAGTTCGGCTCTGTCGGGGCCCGGTGCTCGGCGATCGACCGTGTCGCCGGCTTGCGGAGGCCGAGGGCCACCAGGGCAGTTGCGCCGATCCCCGCCGCGGCGATGAAGACCGCCGTACGCAGGCCGTCGGTCGTCGCCGAGCGCAGGGCCTCACCGCCGAGGCTGTCCAGGCCCGAGTTGGCCACCGCGACCAGCAGCGCGAGGCCGACCGCGCCGCCGACCTGCTGGCTCGTGGATGCGACGCCCGAGGCGATGCCCTGGTCCTCCGCCGCGACACCCAGCGCGGCGGCACCGAACATCAGTGTGTAGCCCGCGCCTTGGCCGACGCCCAGCACGATCAGGCCCGGTATCAGTGCGGCATACGACGCGTCCGTCGCCATCGTCGCACCGACGACCACCGCTCCGACACCGCCGACGACCAGGGACAGGACCATGATCGGGCGGATGCCGTACCGCGTCGCGAGCCGGCCGGCGGACTGCGAGCCGATCGCAATCGCGACCATCGGCACCAGGAACGCCAGACCCGTGGTCAGTGCGTCGTAGCCGTGCACGCCTTGGAAGTACACGGTCAGGAAGTACAGCAGCGTGCCGAAGGTGCCCATGTAGAGGAACGTCACGACCGTGCCCACGCTCAGGTTGCGGTTGCGGAACAGGCGGAGCGGCAACAGCGGGTCGGCGCTGCGGAGTTCGACGGCGACGAAGGCGGCGAGCAGGACGGCGCCGGCAACCGAGGCGGCCACCACCGACGGCGATCCCCAGCCCGACTCCGGGCCCTGGACGAGCGCGAAGACCACCGCGGTGACACCGATCGTCGAGGTCAGCGCCCCCGCCAGGTCGAACGAACGGCCCTTGGCGCGCGGTGCGTCCGGGGCGATCAACCAGAAGGCCAGCACGGCCGCCAGACCCGCGAGCGGCACGTTGACGAAGAAGACCGACTCCCACCCGAACGCGTCCGTCAGCACGCCGCCGAGCAGTGATCCGAGGATCATCCCGCTGCCGCCCGCGGTGCCCCACACCGCGAACGCCCGGTTCCGCTCCCGCCCTTCGGCGAAGCTCGTGGACACCAGCGTGAGTGTCGCGGGGAAGAGGAACGCGCCGCCGACACCTTGGACCGCGCGGGCCGCGATCAGCGTGCCGGGGGAGGCGGCCATCCCGCCGAGCAGGGACGAGACCGCGTACAGGCCGAGACCGAGGGCGAACATCCGGCGCGGGCCGAAGAGGTCGCTCGCCCGGCCGCCGAGGAGGAGGAAGCCGCCGAAGGCGACGGCGTACGCGCTGATCACCCATTGCAGGTTCTGCGCCGAGAAGCCCAGGCCCGAGCCGATCTCCGGCAGCGCGACGTACACGATGTTGTAGTCGATCGAGATGATCAGCTGGGCGAACGCCAGCAGGGCCAGGGTGAGTCCGAGGCGGCGGCGCGAAGACGCGGTGACGTTTGGCGAGGGCGGCCGGTTCGAGGGCATGGCAAAGCCTGCTTTCGGGGAAGGCGGGGGAGGGGTACGCGGCGGGAGGACCGCGCGGCAATCGGCGGGCCCGCACCCGGGTGTGGTGGTGGGCCCGGGTGCGGGGGCGGCTGTGCAGGCCGGGGCGGGCGACGCGGAGGCCGGGCAAAGCCGCGGCTCAGCGCTCGGTGAGCGCCTTCTGCCACACCGGGCTCTCGAAGTAGTGGTTGTCGTACAGCTCCGAGCTGTCGCGGATGTCCTGCACCGTGGCCTCGCCGCGGTAGACGCGCTCCAGCAGGCGGTAGTAGTCGAAGCGGTGCAGGCCCGGCGTGAACACGACCAGCATCTCGGCCTCGGTGCCCGGCGCCGGGGCGAACGCGTGCGGAACGGTCGGCGGAACGGTCAGGAAGTCGCCCTTGCCGAGCAGCACGACCTCGTCCCGGACCAGGATCCGCATCGTGCCTTCGAGCACGAAGAACATCTCGGTCGCCTTGGTGTGGAAGTGCGCGGGGGCGCCCGGCGAGCCCTTCTCGAACGTCGCCTTGTTGGCGGTCAGCGCCCCGCCCGTGGCCCCCGCGTCGGCGAGCAGCGTGATGAGGCTGGTCGCGCCGTCCTGGATGGCTTCGGCGTTCTCGGCACGGACGAGGACCGGGTTCGCGGCGGGGGTGTTCGCGGCGGCAGAGGTGTTCGCGGAGGTGTTCATTTCTTGGCTCCTGTGCAGGTGGGCCGGGGTTTCGGCCGGTCCGTCCGGTGCTGACGGACAAGAATCTATGCGGTAGAAAGACCCGTCATATGGTGCATTCAACGCCCAGTTTCATGGGTCAATTCGGGATGCCCCGAACACCGTGGCCGACCCCTGCTCCGGCTCCCGATCAACGTCCGGCAAAAGATCGCCCGCGCCCCTCGCCGTCGCGCCCAACCCGCCAGTAACGTCCCGCCACATGCAGGCCACCGAACCGCGCGATCCCGCGGAACCCGACGCGCTGTCCGCCCCCGGGCCGGAGGCCGTACGCCGGGCCCGGCTCGCCGTCCTGGCCTGCTTCCTCATCCAAGGCGCGTCGTTCGCGGTCCTGGTCACCCGCGTCCCCGCCATCCAGGACCGCTACCACCTCGGCGACGGCGCGCTCACGATCGTCCTCTCCCTGGTTCCGATCGTCGCCGGCGTCGGCAGCCTGCTCGCCGAGAAGCTCGCCGCGCGGTACGGCAGCCACCACGTCCTGCGGACCGCCCAGCCCGTCGTCTGCGCCTCGGTCCTCGGCGTGGGAGCGGGCGACGCGGTGTGGCAACTGGCGTCCGTACTGGTCGTGTTCGCGCTCGCCCTCGGCGCGGTGGACGCGACCATGAACATGCAGGCCATCGGCATCCAGGCACGCCAAGGCCGCAGCGTCATGAACGGCTTCCACGCCGCCTGGAGCCTCGGCGGCATCGCCGGCGCGGGCCTGGCCACGTTCGCCGACCACAAAGACGTGGCCCTCGTCGTCATGTACGCCCTCAGCGCCGCCATCACCGCCCCCGCCGCGCTGCTCATCGGACGCCACTACCTGCCGACAGCGACCACCACCGAAACGGCGACGGCGACCCAACCCGAAACCGCGGCGGCAACCGCCCCCAAAACGGCGGCCGCAACCGCAAACGAGAGCGGCTCCGCCGCCAAACCCACCCCCACCCTCCCCTGGCGCACCATCCTCCCCCTGTGCGCCGTCATGGCCTTCGTCTACATCGGCGACTCCGCCGTCTCCTCCTGGGGCGCGGTCTACGCCGAGAAGGCCCAGGACATGGACGACAACACGGCCCTCCCGTACCTCGTCTACATGGTCACCGCACTCCTCGGCCGCGGCCTCGGCGACCTGGGCGTACGCCGCTGGGGCGCACTACCCGTCGTGCGCGCCGGCGCGCTCACCGCGGCCGTCGGATTCGCCGCCGTCGTCGCCGCACCGAGCCCCGCGGTCGCGCTCGCCGGATTCACCGTCCTCGGCCTCGGCATAAGCGTCCTGGTCCCGCAGACCTTCGCCGCCGGCGCCGAGACCAGCCCCGACGACCGCGACACCGCGATCGCCCGACTCAACCTCTTCAACTACGCGGGATTCCTCATCGGCACCCCGCTCGTCGGAGTCGTCGGCGACCTCGCCGGCTTCCGCGCCGCGATGGCGGTGCCGCTCGTCCTGGTGCTCGCGATCCTCCCTCTGGCGCGCGCGTTCGCGCCCCAGGGTGAAGCCGGTCACGGCATAGGCCGCCGGACGGGGTCCGGGCGGTAGCCTCCAGCCATGAGTCAAGCCGTACAACTCCTTTGGGACAACCGGATGACCGGGTACGACTTCGGCTCCTGGCACCCCATGAAGCCGATCAGGCTCCAACTCACCATCGACCTGATCCGCGCGTACGGCCTCGACGCCGGGGACGGCCTGGACATCGTCGCGCCGACCGTCGCCAGCGACGAGCAGCTGCGTCTCGTGCACACCGCCGACTACATCGCCGCCGTACGCGCCGCCGCCGCCGACCCCGCCTGCGCGGACGTCTCGTGCGGCCTCGGCACCGACGACACCCCCGCCTTCCGCAACATGCACGAGGTGTCGGCGCTCATCGCCGGCGGCTCGCTCGCCGCCGCCGACGCCGTGTGGCGCGGCGAAGCCCCGCACGCCGTCAACTTCGCCGGCGGGCTGCACCACGCGATGCCCGGCGCCGCCGCCGGGTTCTGCGTCTACAACGACGCCGCCCTCGCCGTCGCCCGGCTGCTCGAACTCGGCGCGGAGCGCGTGGTGTACGTCGACATCGACGTCCACCACGGCGACGGCGTGCAGACCGCGTTCTGGAACGACCCGCGCGTACTGACCATTTCGCTGCACGAGAGCCCGCGCTTCCTCTACCCGGGCACCGGCTTCCCCGACGAGACCGGCGGCCCCGACGCCGAGGGGTACGCCGTCAACGTCGCCCTCCCGCCCGGTGTCGCCGACGCCAAGTGGCTGCGCGCCTTCGACGCCGTCGTGCCCCCGCTCGTCGAGGCCTTCCGGCCCCAGGCGATGGTCACGCAGCACGGCGCCGACACACACGTCGAGGACCCGCTGGCGCACCTCGCGCTGACCGTCGACGCGCAGCGGCTCGCCGCCGTCGCGCTGCACGGCCTCGCGCACCGGTACTGCGACGGACGCTGGATCGCCACCGGCGGGGGAGGGTACGCCGCCACCGATGTGGTCCCGCGTACCTGGACCCACCTCGTCGCCGAAGCCGCGCACGCGCCGATCGACCCCGAGTCGGAACTGCCGTTCGAGTGGCGCGAGCAGGTCCGCATCATGACCGGCGATCAGGGGCCGTACCGCATGACCGACGGCGGCACCCCCTCGTTCCGGCCGTTCTCGGCGGGCTACGACCCGGCCGACCGGCTCGACCAGGCCGTGCTGGCGACCCGCCGCGCGGTCTTCCCGGCCCACGGCATCGAACCGCTGTACGACCTCTGACGCCGCATCGCGCCGCCGCACCCGGTCGGCCGCCTCACCACGACGAAATGGCAGGTGGACGTGACGGAAGTGAGCCACGGCAAGGTCCCCGACCGCGCGCAGTTGCGCGCCCACCTGGTGCGCGCCCGGATCGCCGGTGACGTCGCCACCCCGCGCGAGAACAACCTGCGGCACTTCCGCCTGATGAGCGAGCGGCACCCGGCCTACCTCTTCGGCCTCGAACCGGACGGCACCTGGACCCCGGAGGAGGTCCTCGCGCTGATGGTCCGCCGTTGCGGAGTCGTGGCGGACCCCGCCCACCTCAACGGCCAGGACACCATCGACCCGGACCTGACGATCGCGGCCCTGGACGACTACGCCGACCGCCTCGCCCTCGCCGGCCGACGCCGCGAGCGCGTCGTCGTCGCGACGGGTCACCCGGACGGGCTGCTGGACTACTACCGGGCGCTGGCGCGCGCGCTGCGCGAGGCCGGGTGTACGCTCCTGCGCCCCGCGCGCGACTGGACGTACAAGACACCGGCCTCCGAAGGGGCCAAGGCCCGATCGATCGACTACCGCGGCCCCGTGGCCGTCGTCGTGGACGACGTCGGCGAGCCCAGGCACACGCACTCCGCGCGGCCGATACGGGCCATGCTCGCGAGCATCGTCGACGACGGCGGCGAACTCCCGGACCTGGTCGTCGGCGACCACGGCTGGGCGGGCGGCGCGGGCCAGGCCGGCGTCGACGCGATCGGCTTCGCGGACTGCAACGACCCGGCACTTTTCGTCGGCGCGGAGGAGGGCAGCGTGGTCGCGGCGGTTCCGCTCGACGACAACGTGCAGCCCCATCTGTACCGTCCGCTGCTGGCGTACGTACTGGATAGGGCGGGACTGTCCTGAAACAAGCCGGATGGGCGAAACGGGACGGATAACTGCTCCTCTTCCCCACTGGTACCACCCGCCACTACCCTGAAAGGACGCACGTGCGTGTGGATGTCACCGGAGGGGAAGCCGGTGCCCGTCGCGTGCTGAATGGTTCAGGTGCGGCATGGCTTCTGCAGATCGGCCTCTGAACGAGGTCAATTTTCTGACCGTGGCCGAAGTGGCTGCGGTGATGCGGGTGTCCAAGATGACCGTGTACCGGTTGGTACACAGTGGCGAGATGCCCGCCATCAGGGTCGGACGGTCCTTCCGGGTTCCGGAGCAGGCTGTCCACGACTATTTGCGGGACTCGTACGTAGAGACCGCATAGCGCCGCGCAGGCGCGCGGCACGACCGGAGTACGGCAGTCGGCCGGCCCCGGGCGCCCGCATGGCACGATGTGCGCCCGGGCACTGCCGTGGGACAACTCCCGGACAGCGCGCTCACACGTCCGAGGGCTCCTCATTTCGGGACGCCCGGGAACGGCGAGTAGGCTAGGGCCAGACGTGCGGGCTGACTCGGCTCCGCGCAGTGGAATGCGCCCCCGCGGCTTGCGGTGGGCGGTCCGTTCTCTCCGCGCAGGCGGGGTCGTCCGTATGTACACGTGAGCGAGGGTTTCCGTGGGCTCTGTCATCAAGAAGCGTCGTAAGCGCATGGCGAAGAAGAAGCACCGCAAGCTGCTGAAGCGGACGCGAGTCCAGCGTCGCAACAAGAAGTAGCCGACGCCGGCCCGCGCACGCGGGTGGTTGCCGTGCTTTCGATGCCCCGCGCACGCGGGGGTCTTCTTTGGCGCTCCCCGTGCACGCGGGGTCTCTGAGACGCGGTCCCTGTTCAGGCCGCCGCCCCCGCCGTCACGGCGTGAGGCGGCGGCCTGACGCGCTTGCGGAGGTCCGCCGTCCGCGGCGCGGCACTCCGCCACCTGGAGGGTTTCGATCCTCCGTACGGTGTGAACGACTGGTTAACCCTGTCGTGGCCGGTCCCGACAGGTGTCGGTGACTACTAGGTTGAGACCGTGACCCGACGTACCCGGCCCGGCGTACCCGGCCGTGCTCCGGGCGCGGTCCGACCGAATCGGGGTGATCGGGGGTGAAGGCACCGATGAGCAAGGTCGTGCTGGTGACCGGGGTGACCCGGGACCTCGGCAGCCGCTATGCGCGCATGATCCTGCGCACTCCCGGGATCGAGCGCGTGATCGGCGTCGACGCGGTCGAGCCGCGCCACGAGCTGGACGGCGTCGAGTTCGTGCACGCCGACATCCGCAACCCGATGATCGCCAAGGTCGTCGCGCAGGCCTCCGTCGACACCGTCGTACACCTCAGCCCCGCCGAGACCCCGCCGAGCGGGTACGCGGGGACCTCGACGTCGGCCAAGGAGACCAACGTCATCGGCACCATGCAGCTGCTCGCCGCGTGCCAGAAGGCACCGTCGGTGCGCAGCCTCGTGGTCCGCTCGACGACCGCGGTGTACGGTGCCTCGCCGCGCGACCCGGCGATCTTCGAAGAGGACATGGAGCCGCGCGTACCGCCGACCTCCGGGTGGGCCAAGGACGCCGTCGAAGTCGAGGGGTACGTACGCGGCTTCGCGCGCCGGCGCCCCGACGTCCCGGTGACCGTCCTGCGGTTCGCGCCGATCCTCGGCCCGACCATCGAGTCGCCGATGGCCGACTACTTCGGCCTGACGCTGCTGCCCACCGTGCTGGGCTACGACCCGAGGCTGCAGTTCCTGCACGAGGAGGACGCGCTCGACGCGCTGCGCGTGGCGATGGCCGCCGGCGAGCCGGGCACGTACAACATCGCCGCCGACGGCATTCTGCTGCTGTCGCAGGCCGCCCGGCGGCTCGGGCGGCCGGTGGTGCCGGTGCCGTCACCCGCGATCGGGGTGGTGAGCCAGGGGCTGCGCGGCGTCGGGTCGGTCAACCTGTCCGCCGAGCAGATCCGGTTGCTGACCCACGGGCGCGTGGTCGACACCACCCGGGCGCGCGAGCGCCTGGGGTTCGCGCCCCGGCGTACCACCGCGGAGACCTTCGAGGATTTCGCGCGCGGCCGAGGGCTGCGCGGGTTGCTCGACCCGGAGCGCGTCGGCGGCGTTCCCGACCGCATCGCGTCCCTACTGCTCACCAGAAGGAGTCCCGATGGGTGACGCCCGGATCATCCCGTTCGACGGATCCGCGGGCGGCTCGCGGGGTCCGGCCGGCCGGGGGGCCCGTCGGCAGAACCGCACTCCGCGCCAGGGCGCGGCGCCGGGCGGGAACGAGGCGTACGAGGACGACATCCCGGTCCGCGAACGCCGCCGCACCGTCCGCTCCGGCGCACGTGCGAACGTGCGCGCGATCGGTGCCGTCCCCGAGCCCGACGGCGATTCGTCCGCCCGGCGCGACGGGGGTGCCGCCCCCGGCGGTGGCACCGGCCTCGGCGCGCTGGCGGGTGCGCTGGGCGGGCTGGTCGGCGGGGCCGCGCGCGGCCTGGCCGACGGGCTTGCCGGGCCGGGGTGGGAGGACAAGGCCGCCGACCGCCTGGCGTTCGTGCGGCGGCGGATCACCGGCGACTACGAGGTGGACGAGTTCGGCTTCGACGAGGAGCTGACCGACGCGCTGATCATGTCGCTGCTGCGGCCGCTGTACGAGAAGTACTTCCGCGTCGAAGTGCGCGGCATGGAGCACATCCCCGACAAGGGCGGCGCGCTCATCGTCGCGAACCACTCCGGGACGCTGCCGCTCGACGCGCTCATGACGCAGGTGGCGGTGCACGACCACCACCCCGAGTCGCGCAACCTGCGGCTGCTGGCCGCCGACCTCGTCTTCCAGATGCCGCTGGTGGGCCAGGTCGCACGCAAGAGCGGGCACACCCTGGCACATCCCGCGGACGCCGAACGGCTGCTGTCGCACGGCGAGTTGGTGGGCGTCTGGCCGGAGGGCTACAAGGGGCTCGGCAAGCCTTTCAAGGACCGGTACAAGCTCCAGCGGTTCGGGCGCGGCGGGTTCGTGTCGTCCGCGCTTCGCACCGGGGTGCCGATCGTGCCGTGCTCGATCGTGGGTGCCGAGGAGATATACCCCATGATCGGGAACGTGCGGACGCTGGCGCGGCTGCTGGGTGTGCCGTACTTCCCGGTGACGCCGACGTTCCCGCTGCTCGGGCCGCTGGGTCTGTTGCCGCTGCCGACGCGCTGGCACATCGAGTTCGGCGAGCCGATCCGCACCGACTCGTACCCGTCGCAGACGGCCGACGACCCGATGGTGGTGTTCAACCTGACGGACGAGGTGCGCGAGACGATCCAGCACACGATCTACCGGGTGCTGATGCAGCGGCGCTCGGTGTTCTTCTGAGTCCTTCCGAGTCCGGGCGGATCCGTGCGGATCCGCCCGCTCGGCCGAACAAATGACGGCGCCCCGGCCTTCGCGGCCGGGGCACCGTCATTTGTCGTTCGGATCGATCTGGTCGTACAGGTTGTTCAGGGTCGTGCGGTCGTGCGGTCGTGCGGTGTTCCGAGGACTACTCCTCGTCCGGAGCCTGCGGGGCGCCGCCGATGGTGATGCCGATGCCCGGCAGGCCGGGCAGCAGCGGCGGGACGTTCAGCCCCACGGGAGGCAGCACCGGCGCCGGGACGTCGACGCCCACCGGGCTCGGGCTCTGCGAGGGAGGCGAGCCCGAGTCGGTCTTCGTCGGCTCCAGCAGCGGCACGTTGACGTGTGGCAGCAGACCGGCGGTCGACGTCGCGGCCGGCGTCGGCGAAGTGCCGTTGCCGGGAGCGCCGGTGGCGGCCTGCCCGACCACCGGCGGGACGATCCCGACGACGCCCGGCAGCGCGGCGGGCGCCTGCGGCAGCCCCCCGGGCAGTGCGGGGCCGGCGGTACTCGGCGGGTTGCGCTTGCCGGGTCCGACCGGGAGGGCGGAGTCCATCTCGCCGGCGTCGTCCGGGGCGAGCGCCCCCGGGATCGGCGAGACCTGCTTGCGGATGTCGTACAGCAGTTGCCAGACCATGTCGCGCTCGACGGCCACTTCGCCGGGGAGCCGGTCGGCCATGCGCTCCATGCGTTCGGTGCCCGACTTCGCGAACTGCGCGAGGTCCTTCATCGGGCCGACCTTGGTCTGGTTGTCCTGGTAGGACTCGGTCAGGAGGGCACGCCCCCGTGCCGTCTCCTCCCGCGCGTCGTCGAGCACGCTGCGCAGGTGGCCGATGGTGCTCTTGCCGATCGCCCCGCCGCCCTCACGGTCGAGCAGCCGCTCCGCCTCGGCCAGCCGGGTGCGGGCCTGTTCGAGGTAGCGCTCGCCGCGTTCGCGGTCGGAGCCGGCCATCGAGATCTGGATGTCCTCGACGGCCCGCTTGACGTTGTACGTCATGTCGCCGGGCAGTGCGTCGGAGCTGGCGACCGCGATGCCGCCGAGGCCGCCGGCCGTGATGACCAGTGCGCTGCCCGCCACGGCACACCGCCTGCGCCAGCGGACGGCGCGCGGCTTGGGGACGGGTGCGGGACGCCGGTGCGCGCCGCGCGGTGCCGGGACGGATGCCGCCGCGGCCGGGAGCGCGGACGCCTCGTCGAGCAGTCTGCCGCGCAGGGCCGCCCGGAAGTCGGCGGTCGGAGTGGGGCCTGCCGCCGCCTCGTCGTGCAGCTTGGCCGCGGTCCGCAGAGCCGCGGCGACCACCTCGTCCCCCTGGCCGTCCCCGTGGGTCGCCCCCCGGCTCGGCGCGGGGCCGGATCCCATCTGTTCCAGTGCCTCGGCGAAGGCCAACACACGTCGCCGGTCCACAACCGCGATGCTCACGGGCCGCACCTCCTCTCCCCGGATGCCCGTCCAGGGACGTCTACGGGTCGGGGGCCGTGATTCGGCTCCCCGCCGCGCCGCGCCCCCGAGGGGCGCGCTATCTGGGAGAACGAGCCGAGGCCCCCGGGGGTTACGGAAGTGTGATTCACCGCACGTCCTCCGGGAGCAGCCGGGCGAGGGTGCGGACCGCGCGGTACTGGAGGGTTTTGATGGCGCCCTCGTTCTTGCCCATGATGCGGGCGGTCTCCGCGACGGACAGGCC
>NZ_JBEZFP010000010.1:0-115368 GCF_040649515.1 Streptodolium elevatio | reverse complement strand
ACTTCCGTGCGGTGGCCGCCCGCGAACGCGGGTACTGGGTCGGTCGGGAAGGCGGACCGATCCGCTCGATCTCGGCCGAAGGAGTCTCGGTGGCCCGGCGTACGGACGTCGCGGAGCTTGTCGCGCAGGCCCTCGCGGGGCAACCCCGGGCGGTGGCGCGGCTCATCTCGCTCGTCGAGGACGCGTCCCCGCTGCTGCGCGAGGTGATGGCGGCGCTGGCGCCGCACACCGGGCAGGCGTACGTCGTGGGCCTCACCGGCCCGCCCGGCGTCGGCAAGTCCACCTCGACGTCGGCGCTCGTGTCGGCGTACCGCGTGCTCGGCAAGCGCGTCGGCGTGCTCGCGGTGGACCCGTCGTCGCCGTTCTCCGGCGGTGCGCTGCTCGGTGACCGGATCCGCATGCAGGACCACGCGACCGACCCCGACGTCTTCATCCGCTCGATGGCCTCCCGGGGCCATCTCGGCGGCCTCGCCTGGGCGACGCCGCAGGCGCTGCGCGTGCTCGACGCGGCCGGGTGCGACGTCGTCATCGTCGAGACCGTGGGCGTGGGGCAATCGGAGGTCGAGGTGGCGTCGGCCGCCGACACCACGGTGGTCCTGCTCGCCCCCGGGATGGGCGACGGGATCCAGGCGGCGAAGGCGGGGATCCTGGAGATCGGCGACGTCTACGTGGTCAACAAGGCCGACCGCGACGGCGCGCAGACCACCGCTCGCGAGCTGAACCACATGCTCTCGCTGGGGCCTTCGCGCGATCCCGACTCGTGGCGTCCGCCGATCCTCAAGACCGTCGCGTCGCGCGGCGAGGGCCTGGACGAAGTCGTCGAGGCGCTGGAAAAGCACCGGGCGTGGATGGCGGCCAACGGCACGCTGGACGTCCGGCGGCAGCGCCGGGTGCGGGCCGAGGTCGAGGCCATCGCCCTCGCCGCGCTGCGCGACCGCATGGCGGGCCCCACGGGCGGCCGGCGGGCGGACGCGCTGGCGGGGCGGGTGGCCGACGGATCGCTGGACCCGTACGCGGCAGCCGACGAACTCATCGCGGGCCTGCTGCGCGACCCGGGAGCCGACACCGCGCCCTGAACTGCCGTACAGCGCAAGCCGGCTGCTGGAACCCTCCCGCGCCGATGCCCCCAGCCCCCTCGACCCGGCTGCCGAGTGCCGCCGGGTTCCAGTCGCCGACTCGGGCGCGGCGGGGCTCACGGCGGGGCCCACCAGCCGCAGAACGCCGAGGAGGGCCTACAGCGCCTCCTCTGGCGCCTCAGGGCTCTTCAGGGCCCCAAGGGCTCCTCTGGCGGCACCGCACGTACGGCCTGCGGGCTCACGGCGTCCTCGGCGCTCGTCACGCGTCCTTCGCTGCTGCCGCCGACGCCCCCGTTGTCTTCTTCGCCGACGCGCTGATGCCCGACAGCGACGGGCAGGCGGCCGTGCCGCCGTCCGCGTGCAGGTGCAGCATCACCGTCTCGAACGCCGCCCCGAGCACTCGCTTCTGCTCGTCGGTGAGCAGGTCGACGTAATGCCGCCGCACGCTCTCGACGTGGTCCGGGGCCGCCTTGACGAGCCGGTCCCAGCCCGCCTCGGTGAGCACCGCCCACTGCCCGCGCCGGTCCGAGTCGCAGCTCTCGCGTACGACCAGCCCCGCGTTCTCCATGCGGGTCATCTGGTGCGAGAGGCGGCTCTTGGACTGATGGCTCAGGCCCGCGAGCTCCGTCATCCTTATGCGGCGCTCGGGCGCCTCGGACAGGCGCACGAGAATCTCGTAGTCGTGCAGGGTCAGCCCGTGCTTCTGCTGGAGGTCGCGCTCCAGGAAGACGGGGAGCAGATTGAGCACGCCCAGGGAGGCCCGCCACATCTGCTGTTCCTCATCGCTCAGCCAGCGAGGCTCCTCAGTGGTCATGTCGACCATGGTACCGCGTTCTGTTGAACATTCAATAAATATCCTTTGCGTGTCATACCACCGACGGCCGCCGAACCCCGCGGGTGTTCAGCACGTGGTCGCACCGTACTTGCGGGTAGCCGCGGAGGCTACGCTGCCGCAGTGCCCAAGCCGCTGAACCTCCCCTTCGATCCCATCGCCCGCGCCGCCCAGTCGTGGGAGGAACGCTGGGGCGCGTGTCCGCCGATGGCCGCGATCACCTCGATCATGCGGGCCCAGCAGATCCTCCTCGCCGAGGCCGACACGGTGCTCAAGCCGTACGGCCTGACCTTCGCCCGCTACGAGGCCCTGGTGCTGCTCACCTTCAGCCGCAGCGGCGCGCTCCCGCTCTCCAAGATCGGCGAGCGACTGATGGTGCACCCGACAAGTGTGACGAACACCATCGACCGCCTGGAGAAGGCGGAACTGGTCGCCCGCCGCCCGAACCCGCGCGACGGCCGCGGGACGCTCGCCACCATCACCGACAAAGGCCGCGACGTCGTCGAACGCGCCACCGCGGACCTGGTCGCCCGGGACTTCGGCCTCGGCGTCTACGACGCCGACGCCTGCGCGGACATCTTCCGCATGCTGCTCCCGCTGCGCGTCGACGCCGGTGACTTCAAGGAGTCGGAACCGGCCGCCGACGTCGTGCCGGATTCGCCGGACGGCATCACCGCGGACCCCGACGAGAGCGTCCGCGAGGTCGTCGGGCGGGGGGCCGATTCGGAGACCGCCCAGGGCGCGACGTAGTCTGCTTGCGCGCTAGTGAATGCTGCGGATGCCGCCCCTGTGCCGGGCGGCGAAGCGAATGAGGGTGTGTCGCCGTGAAGCCTGCTGTCCTGACCCGTTTCCGCGTGATGGCGTACATCACCGGGTGCTGGCTGCTGCTGCTGTGCCTGTGCATGGTGTTCAAGTACGGCTTCGACAAGGGTGAGGACATCACCTTCTACGTCAGCCAGGCCCACGGCGTGCTCTACATGATCTACCTCGTCACGGCCTTCGACCTCGGCTGGAAGATGAAGTGGCGGATCGAGCGGATCCTGCTGGTCATGCTGGCCGGCACGCTGCCGTTCGCGTCGTTCGTCGCGGAACGCAAGGTCGCCCGGGCCGTCCAGGAGAGCGGGCGGATCGGCGAGCCGCTCCAGGCCGCCTGACCCGCGCTCCTTGCCCCCCGCCCCGCTGGTTTTGTCGTTCCGGAAAGTGAACTGATGCTGTCCAACCCCGTATCCCGGTTCCTGCTGGTCTCCCGCTGCGAAGGCGTGTCGTTCCTGGCGCTGCTGCTGCTCGGGTCCGTGCTCAGCCGCGTCTCGGACATCAACCTCGTCATGCCGCTCGGCATCATCCACGGCCTGCTGTTCGTGGCGTACGTCCTGCTCATGCTCGACATGCGCACCAAGTTCGGCTGGGACGGCAAGACCACCGGGCTGGCCTTCCTCGCCTCGGTGCTGCCGTTCGGCCCGTTCGTCTTCGAGGCGAAGATGAAGGACCGTATCTTCACCGCCCCCGTGGCCCCGTCGGCCGCCTGAACGACCCGGATTCGGCTGCGCGGCACGACCGGGGGAGGGGTGCTCGACCCCCCGGCCGGGGGAGGGATTCTCAACCCCCGGGCGCGCAGCCGACCAGGCCCGCGGTCACGAACGCGACGAAGCGGCCGACCCATTCCTCGGCCGCGGGTTCCGCGCTGACCAGCATGTGGTGCACGACCGTGCCGGCGATCACGTCGAAGACCAGGTCCACGTCGATCGCGTCGGCCACGCCGACCTCGCCGCGGGCCCGCGCCCGCGCGCGGCCCTCGACGACGAGCCGCTTCTGCGGTTCGACGATGGCCTCGCGCACCCGGCGGCGCAGTTCCGGGTCCCGGGTCGAGTCGGCGATCAGCCCCATGAGCGCGCTCGACATCTCGGGACGCGCCAGCAGTTGGGCGAACTGCCGGACCACGGAGTCGAGATCGGACCGCAGGTCGCCGTCCTCGGGCAGCTCCAGGGTGCCGAGCATGTCGGCGACGGCGGCGGTCACCAGTTCGTTCTTGGACGCCCAGCGGCGGTAGAGCGTGGTCTTGGCCACGCCCGCGCGTACCGCGACGTCCCCGACCGTGAGGGTGGCCCAGCCGCGTTCCGCGAGCAGGGCCCGGGTCGCGCCGAGGATCGCGTCGTCCGCCGTCGAACTCCGGGGGCGGCCCTTGCGGGACGCCGCGGCGTTTTCGTTCTCGCTCAGCGGGACCTCGGCAGGATCGAGGCGGATGGGTTCGGCACGACCCTAATGTCCCGTCCGGCAACCTGGCGGTGACTCAACTCACACGGCCAAGGGGCTTGATTTCACAGGGAACCCTCTTGCGGTCGCCCGGCGTTTTCCCGTTACGCTACGGGTCGTAGCGAATAACGGTGCCTGGATGGGGATTCGAGCGCCCGACGTCGGTACGAAGGTCCCGCGCCCCTTCTCGTACGGCCCCGCACGCCCGCGGGGCGGTGCCCGAGCGGCCCAGGACGGTACATCCGCGGGGTGGACGGGGCCGACCCGTGCACCGCGCGGGTGTCGCTCGGGGGAAGATAGGCGCATGCAGCCACGAAACATGTCGATGCGCGGGGTCGTCGACCTCGGCGCGGTCAAGGCGGCGTCCGAGGCCGCCGCGCAGCGGGCGGCCCGGGCGGCGAGCGCGCCGCAGGCCGGCGCGGACGGCGCGGCCGACGCCGCAGGGGGATTCGTCGTCGATCTCACCGAGGAGAACTTCGACTCGGTTCTCGCGCTGTCCCAGCAGGCTCCGGTGGTGCTGGAGTTCTCCTCGCAGCGTTCGCCGCACAGTGTCGAGCTCGGCGAGGTCTTCGACCGGCTCGCCGCGGAGTTCGCGGGCCGCTTCGTGCTCGCCCGCCTGGACATCGACGCGACTCCGCAGCTCGCCCAGGAGCTGGTCGTGCAGGCCCAGGTGCAGGGCCTGCCGGCGGCCGTCGCGGTCATCGCGGGGCAGCTCGCCCCGATGTTCGACCGGGCCGCTCCGCAGGAGGAGCAGCTCCGGCAGATCCTCGACCAGCTCGTCGCGGTCGGCGAGCAGCGGTTCGGCCTCACCGGCCTGCCCGGCGCGCCGGGTGCCGCGGCACCGCAGGGCGAGGCGGACGAGGACGCCGAGCCCGCGGGCGACCCGCTGCTGGCCGCGGCGGAGTCGGCGCTGGACGCGGGGGACTTCGCGGGTGCGGCGCAGGCGTACCGCAACGTGATCTCGGACTACCCGGCGCACACCGAGGCGAAGCTCGCGCTGGCGCAGGTGGAGCTGATCCTGCGTACCAAGGACGTGGACGTCGACGAGGTGCGCCGCAACGCCGCGGAGCGCCCGACCGACGTCGACGCGCAGACGCTGGCGGCCGACGTGGACCTGTCCGGCGGCAACGTCGAGGACGCATTCGGGCGCCTGGTCGAGACGGTACGCCGGACCGCGGGGGACGACCGCAACAAGGCGCGGGTGCACCTGCTCGGCCTGTTCGACGTCATCGGGCTCGACGACCCGCGCGTGGTGAAGGCCCGCGCGGCGCTCACCAGCGTGCTGTTCTGACGCCCCGTCCGACGCCGGTCCGGGCGGGCCCGCGCTGACGTGCGCTCCGACGCGCGTTTCGACGCGCGTTCGGACATCCGCCCCGAAGTCGGTTCCGAGGCCCGTTCCGAGGCCCGTTCCGAAGTCCCTGTTCTGACGATCACTCAAGTGCGGTGCCGAGTCAGGCTCCTGGCCCGACCCCGGTACACGCGCCTGATCCGCCGACACAGCGCTTCGCCGCCCGGCCCGAGGGGCGGTTTGTCGTCACCCGGTCGCGTCGACCGAGGCAAGGTCCCGCCGCCCTCCGCGTGGATTCCGGAGGGCGGCGGGGCTTTTGTTTTCCTCCGGTTCCGAGCCCGTCCACCTGGTTCTTTACAAAGCTTTGACTGACGTCGCGAGCGGTTGCCGTGGGTGTGCCGGACCTCGCCGAGAACCGCAGCAAATCGGGCAATATACCCCGGCCATTTCCCCTCGGTATTACTCCAGGTAACACCTGTCAAGGTAATGCGTGGCGAGAAGCCGCGCCATGCCGCTACTTGTCGGTAACAAGACTCTTGTGCCGCAGCCCACAGTCGGCGACGATCGGCCCGCTCGGTCCATTTGCGCGCGCCCCGACAGCCGGCCGGGGGTCACGCGGCCAACGCGGTGGGCCTCAAATCCCCATCCAGGTCCGTGCCCGTCCTCCCGGACAGGTGCGACCGCCGGGCCCCTCGCGGGCCCTCAGTTGTCGTCCTTTGCGTCCGGCATGCGCCCAGACACGCCACCCCCGGCAGCGCATGCGCGGAACCTGTCCCTGAGGAGGACCATGGCCAAGTCCAAGGCCGGCCGCACGCGTTGGAAGCGTTTCGGTGTGGCACTTGTCCCCGGCGTGGTGATCATCTCCGGCCTCACCGCCGCCGCCGCGAACGGCGCGGTCCCGATGTCGTTCGCGATCTCGGGCACCGCGTTCAAGGTCAGCGCGGACAAGATGGTCGCCGAGGACGTCGTCCAGTACGGCGGGCTCACACAGAAGGTCGGGCCGAACTCCAAGCCGATCATTCTGTCCGGCTTCAAGAGCGCGACGTTCGACAAGCTCTGCCAGTCTGTCCGCGTGCCGCTGCCGTTCTCGATCGGCGGCAAGGACGCCGTGGTGATGGTCATCAAGTCCGGCAGCGCGAGCGCGGACGACATGATCGCCGACCTGGCGCAGATGACCGGCAACGCCACCTTCGAGGGCGTGGACATCGGTGTCGACGCGGCGCAGACGAAGAACGCCGACGGATCCCTGCGCGGCCCGGACATGGGCCCGCGTCCGTCGGGCGGGTTCGCCCAGCAGGTCGACAAGGTCACGGTGGTGAACGCCCGCCAGACCGTCTACGCGGTGAGCGCGGCGACGTTCCGGCTGCCCGACCTCGACATCGGCGTCAACTTCGACAACAAAGAGTGCTTCTAGTCGAGTTCAGGCCGCGGCGGGTCCGGTCCATGCGGGCCGGGCCCACCGCGTGCCCTCCGTCGTCCCCGCGACGACTGTTCGTACCAGGCGTCCCCTCTGGAGCCCTTCGTGAGTACTAGCAAGCCACACGAGCCCGGGAAGTCCGAGGCGGAGCGGCCGCAATCGGGCCGCGAGAAGCGGCTGCGGGGCCCGTTCAAGCAGGAGCGGCGGCGCATCGCCGAATGGCGCCGCGGGCGCCCCTTCTGGGCCGGGTTCTTCATCCTGCTCGGTGCTCTGCCGATCCTCTACTTCCCGTACGCCACGCTGCAGGTCGGCGACGTGAGCGTGGCGATGAGCACGATGGCGGGGGCCGCGGCGGCGGTCATCGGCTGCGTGCTCATCCTGATGGGCCTGATGGTGTGGTTCCAGCCGCAGTTCCGGATCTACGCGGGTGTGACCGCGCTGGTCTGCGGGTTCATATCGTTCGTCACCTCGAACCTCGGCGGATTCTTCATGGGTCTGCTCTCGGTCACGATCGGCGGCTCGCTGGCGCTGGCGTGGTCGTACGACGAGGACGAGGGCGAGGTCCCGGCGGAAGACGCCGACGGGGCCACCGGCGCCGGTCCGTCGGAAGCCGAGGAACCGCGGGAGGACCCCGGCGCGTTCGCCGCGCCTGACGATGCGGCGGCACCAGGTGGTGCAGGCCTGGGGGAACCGTCGGCCGGGTCGGCGACCAGCCGGCCCGGCAGCACTCCTGACGCCCACTCTCCCGACCCCCACTCTCCCGACGCACTGGACGCCTCCGCCCGGACTTTGGGCGGCGTCGCGAAGTTCGGTGCCATCGCCGGGTTTCCGGCCGTGGCGCTCGTCGCGGCGCTCCTCCCCATGGCCGGGCCGAGCGAGCCGCTGCCGCCCAACCCGTTCGCGGACGGACCGTGCGTGAGCGCGAGCCCGTCCGCCCCGAGCACGGCCACGGCTACAGCCACGGCATCGGCATCGGCTTCGGCTTCGGCGACGGGCGCGCCTTCGCCGACGTCGGGTACGCCCACCGCGAAGGCGGCGCCGCCCACCGGCTCGCCGGCCACTCCCTCGCCGACCGCCAAGTCGACGCCCCCGGCGGCCGTTTCGCCCGCACCCGGGACCGCCGCCAAGGCGCCCGCGGCGGCGCCGACCACCGCGGGTGCCGTACCGCCCGCGGCACCCGTGGCGCCTCCGGCGCCGAACACCCCCGCTCCGGCCGCGACGACGCAGCAGCCGGGTGGTCTGCTGGGCCCGCTCCTGGACCCGCTGCTCGACCCGTTGCGGCAACTCGTACCGCCGTTCCTCCGACCCCCGGGAGCGTCCACGCCGCCACCCGTGGCGGCGCCCCCGGCGGCCGCGGCCGATCCCGCACCGCCGCCGAGCGCCCCGGCCTCGCCGCCCGTGGCGCAGGTCCCGCCGACGGCGGCCACGGCCCCCGCGAGCGCGCCCGCGACACCCAAGGCGGCGCCCGCGACGACCGAGTCCAAGACGGCTCCGACCACCAGTGCGAAGCCGTCGACGGCAACGGCAACGGCACCGGCCACTGCCACGCCCACACCTACTGCCACGACGGCCCCCGCGCCCACCGGCAGCAAGGCGCCGTACCCCTGCCCCGAGCAGGTCCCGCTCGACGCGGCCCCCGCGGCTCCGGGGGAGCCGGTGCTCCCCGACGAGCCGTGGATCCTCAAGACCAGCCTCCTCGCCATGGCCGGCATGGACTACAAGGGCGTCGTCGACGTCCGGACGGGCTCCGGGAAGACCAAGCCGGTCCTCAAGTTCGAGGTCAGCGGCGGCGTCGACATCTGGAACCTCGACATGACGTCGCCGGTGGACGGCAAGGGCAACCGCATCCACGTGTTCTCGGTCGACAACGTCAAGTCGTACATGAAGGACGGCACGGTGACCTTCTACACGGAGAGCCTCAAGGGCAACCTGTTCGGCCTGATCCCCATCGAGTTCACGCCGACCAGTCCGCCCCCGCTCAACGTGCCGGTCGCGTTTTTCACCGACGTCACCGTCCGGCAAGCCGGCCAGACGGGTGCGACGTTGGTGATCCCCGACCTCACCATGCGCTCCGAGAAAGCGTCCTGACCCGACGACCCCAAGACCCGCTCCCAAGACCCGCCACCCCCCAAGGATCGGCGGCCCCGCACACGGGGCCGCCGATTCGCCGTTCCCGTGGCGGCATACTCAGCAGGTGCGGGTCAGCAGGGTGACCGCCTCGGGGAGCGACTGCAGGACGGAAATCCCCGGCGGACGCGGGGAATTGGCCCAGCCGGGGCCGGCGGCGTAGACCGTGACGCCGGGGGCCCGGCGGAGCGCGGCGAGGGTGTGCGGGGCGGCTGTCTCGGGGGTCTGCGACCACAGGACGACCGCGGCGGGGGTGGTGCGGCGGACCGCGCGCAGGAGGGCGGCGTCGGGGAGGGCGGCGCCGAACATGCGTACGGGGACGCTCCGTTCGGCCAGCGCCGCGGACAACGCCTCCAACGGCAGCGTGTGCAGCTCGGACTCCGCGCACGCCAGCAGCGCCCCGCGGCCGTGCGGCGTCGGGCGCGGATCGGCCGCGGAAGGCGCGCGTACGCGGTGCAGCGCGGCCGACACGCACTGGGACAGCAGGTGTTCGACCTCCACGTACTTGTCCACCGCGACGGCGTCCGTGCCTCGCTCCCATTTGCGCCCCATGCCGAAGAGCACCGGCCGAGCCAGCTCCTCCCAGCCGTCGACGATGCCCTTCGTCGCGAAGTTCCGTTCCAGCAGCGCCCGTACGGTGTCCGCGTCCAGTCGCATCGCGGCACGCGCGAGGCCCTGCCCGGCCCGGCCCGCGCCTCGGACCGGCAGGGTCTCGCCGCCGCCGCGCCGCGGTGTGTCGCCGGTGTCACTGGTGTCGCTGGTGTCGCCGCGCGGCGCCGAGGCCGTCGTACGGGCGGCGATCCGTGCCGCGTCGGCGAGCGGCATGCCCTCGGCGACCAGCGCGCACATGCGTTCCAGCCGGGCCAGGTCCGCCGGGGTGTAGCGGCGGTGGCCGCCGGAGCTGACACGGCTCGCGCCCACGCCGTACCGGCGGTCCCAGCTCCGCAGTGTCGTGACGGCGACGCCGAGGCGGCGCGCGACGGCGCCCGCGGTGAACGAGGCCGGGTCCGAGGCGTCGCCCTCGGGGTCGGACGCGTCGGCCGGAGCCCCGTCGCGGGGGAGTTCGGACATGTCCTACGCCAATCGGATGCGGTGCGCCGGGGGGCGGGGACGGCCGCGGAACCGATGCACGATCGATGCAACTTGCATCCACCGTAGCTCGGAGGACCCTGAGATGCAGGGGATGCCGTTCCGGACACCATGCCTTGTGCAGGAGGGTCCCATGAAGCTTTCCGAGGAAATGCCCGTTGACCATCGGCTCGGTCAGGTGTACCGGTTCGGTGCGGGCTTCACCGGCTTGGTGCTGCTCGTCTTCGGCGCCCTCGGTTTCGCCGACCAGTTGTCGTTCTTCGACACGAACGGCGACAAGATCGCGGGCCTGGGCACCAACGGCGCGCTCAGCACGATCTCCGTGGTGGTGGGCCTGGTGCTCGTCGCCGGGGCGGTCGTCGGCGGCAACGCCGCCTCGACCGTGAACATCGTGGTCGGCACGCTCTTCGTGCTCAGCGGCTTCGTCAACCTTGCCCTGCTCGGCAAGGACGCCAACATTTTGGCGTTCCGCATGCCCAATGTGATCTTCAGCTTCCTGGTCGGCCTGATGGTGCTCACCTTTGGGCTGTACGGCCGAGTCAGCGGGGGCCTGCCCCACGACAATCCCTACTGGCGTGCCCGGCATCCCGACGTCGCCGCACGAGAGGAGGAAGCCCGCGAGCGGGCGCGGGTGGCGGCCCGCGCCCGACTCGCCGCCACGACGCACGAGCCTCCGCACGGCACGGGAGCGCCCCGGACACCGGGAACCGCCGAATGGTCCGCGTCCCCCGCCGAGCGCGCCCGGCGTGGCACCCTGAGGGAACCGGACACGGGCGCTGGATGACGTCGCACCCACGCTGCACCGACAGGCGGCCCCGCGCCCGGCCGACCCTGCCGCCCGTCGTCCCCCGACCCCGCCCGCGACCACGCCCCAGTCCGCGTCCGCGCCCGCGCCCCGGCCCCTCGATTTGGGACCGGTCGGCGGCCGGAACCGCGGGAACCCGCCGGAGTACGCCATGCACGACCCCGACACCGCCCCGGCGCCGACCGCGGAGAAACCCGGATCCGAGCGCGCGTCCCGCACGGCCCAAACCTCGGAAGGCCGTACGGCACGATCCGGCGCGGCGCAGCCAGGTACGGAGCCGTCCCGCACGGCCCCGTCCCTCTCGGGCGCCGCGCCCGTCTGCCTGGTCACCGGCGCCACCGGGTACATCGGCGGACGGCTGGTCCCCGAACTGCTCGCCACCGGCTACGCCGTACGCTGCCTCGCCCGCACCCCCGACAAGCTCCGCGACCATCCCTGGGCCAGCCGCGTCGACATCCGCAAGGGGGACGTGACCGACGCGGCGTCGCTGTCCGGAGCCTTCGACGGGGTCGACGTCGCCTACTACCTCGTGCACGGCCTCGGCGGCGGCCGGGACTTCGAGAGGGCCGATCGCGAGGCGGCCCGGCTGTTCGCGCGCGAGGCCAAGGCCGCGGGCGTACGCCGCATCGTCTACCTCGGCGGCCTGACCCCGGAAGGCGTCCCTGAACGCGAACTCTCGCCCCACCTGCGCTCGCGCACCGAGGTCGGCCGCATTCTGCTCGCGTCCGGCGTGCCGACCGCGGTGCTGCGCGCCGCCGTGGTGATCGGCTCCGGGTCGGCGTCCTTCGAGATGCTGCGCTACCTCACCGAGCGGCTGCCGGTCATGGTGACGCCGCGCTGGGTCGACACCCGGATCCAACCGGTCGCGGTACGCGACGTGTTGCGCTGCCTGGTCGGCGCCGCGGGGCTGCCCGAGGACGTGAACCGCACGTTCGACATCGGCGGCCCGGACGTCCTGACGTACCGCCAGATGATGCACGGCTACGCGAAGGTCGCCGGCCTGCCCGACCGGCTGATCCTGTCCGTCCCCGTGCTGACTCCGAGGCTTTCCAGCCACTGGGTCGGCCTCGTGACGCCCGTCCCCGGCGCGCTGGCCCGCCCGCTCACCGAGTCGCTCCGTCACGAAGTGGTCTGCCGGGAAACGGACATCGAACGCTACGTGCCCGACCTCCCCGGCGGCCCGATCGGCTTCCTCGACTCCCTCGAACTGGCGCTGCGCCGCGTACGGGAGGCCGACGTGGCCACCCGCTGGTCGTCGGCCGGCGTCCCCGGCGCACCCAGCGACCCCCTGCCCACCGACCCGGACTGGGCGGGCGGCAGCCTCTACACCGACGTGCGCGAACGCGACGTCGACGCGTCACCCGCCGAACTGTGGCGCGTGATCGAAGGCATCGGCGGCGAGAACGGCTGGTACTCCTTCCCGCTCGCCTGGGCGGTACGCGGCTGGCTGGACCGCCTCGTGGGCGGCGTCGGCCTGCGCCGCGGCCGCCGCGACGCCGCGCACCTCCGGGTCGGGGACTCGCTCGACTTCTGGCGCGTCGAGGAGATCCAGCCCGGCGAACTCCTGCGCCTGCGCGCCGAGATGCGGCTGCCCGGCCTGGCCTGGCTCGAACTCGCCGTCGACACCGGCGAGGACGGCTCGACGCGCTACCACCAGCGCGCCCTGTTCCACCCGCACGGCCTGAGCGGTCACCTCTATTGGTGGAGCGTCGCCCCGTTCCACGCCGCGGTATTCGGCGGCATGGCCCGCAACATCACCGCGGCCTGCCAGAAGTCGGCGCCCCAGCCGGCGCAGAGCGGCTCACGAACCGCCTGACCACCCCACGATCACGTGTTTGCGGTCGACGCCGGGACGGGCACGGACCACAAGTCACGGCGGCGGGCCCGGACCGCATCCCTCGGTCCGGGCCCGCCGGGTGGCGGCGCCGGTTTTGTACGGGTGGGTCGGACCGGCTCAGGGCTTGAGGGTCCAGCCCGGGTTCGTCGTGCAGGTGGCGGGTGTCTGGCCCTGCACGTACCGCAGGAAGTCGGCGAGGTCGTTCTTCCAGAACGGCCAGGTGTGGTCGCCGGATCCGGTGCACACGCGCGGGTACACGCCCTTGGCCTTGAGGTTGTTGTGCATGTCCACGACAGAGCCGTGGATCGCGCCGTCACCCTGGTCGGTTCCGGAGTACAGGGCCAGCTTGGTGTACGGGTTGTACTTCTCGGCCGTCGCCAGCTTCACCGGGTTCTGCGCGTCCCATTGCTCGGTCGGGCCGAACACCTGGTGCGGGCCCCACAGCCAGCCCAGCGGGTACTGGTACTGGGCCAGGTTCGGCGTACTCGCGCTGTACGGGCCGATGAACGCACCCGGCGCGGTGGGCGCGAGCGGCACCTGCACCACCGAGCCGTGGATGAGCGACTGCGCCCACGGCATCTCGATGTTGGTGCCGGGGGAGAAGCCCGCCGCCGCGGAGAACAGGTTGTTGTAGCGGCCCGCGTACCGCAGCGCCCCGTAGCCGCCCATGGACAGGCCCGCGATGTACCGCCCGGCCTTGGTCCCGGTCGTGTTGAAGTTCGCGTCGATCCACGGCACCAGCTGCTGCATGTGGAAGGTCTCCCACTGCGGCGCGATGTTGCCGTTGGTCCCGGTCACCCAGTTGCTGTACCAGCCCGCGTTGCCGCCCTCCGGCATCACCACGATCTGGTTGAAGCCCGCCGCCGCGGTGATCGAGGCGATGTCGCCCTGCGTGGACCAGTCGTCGAAGTCGCCGTTGCCGCCGTGCAGCAGGTACAGCGTCTTGTACGGAGTAGCCGGGTTCGTCTGGTAGTTGGTCGGCAGCAGGATGCGGACCTTGATCGACGGGCGCAGCGGCGTGACGGTGGGCTGCGCCGGGTCGACGCGCTTGTAGATCGCGTCCGTGGTCAACGTGACGTCGTACAGCGGCGCGGAGCCGGCCACCGGTACCAGTTGGCCTGCCGTGATGCCGTGCGAGACCGGTGCGGGCAGGGTCGGCGGCGTCGGGGCCGCGGCCGCGGGGGACGGCCATGCGAGCCCCGCGGCGGCCAGCGCGACCGCCGCCGCGGCGGTCGCCAGCCTGCGGGGAAGTACGCGGCGGCTCGGGACGGTTGATCGCGTGCGCATGGATTCCCTTCGGAACTTCACGGCCGCACTTCTCGGCCTCGGAACGACGTGTGCCCGGCCACCGTCGCGGTGGCCGGGCACTGGCGTATTGGAGAAAACCGACGGAAAACCGAAAAGGCGGCAGCTGTTACCGAGGGTTCAACCAAATGGTGGCGAGTGGCGGCAGCGTGAGGTTCGCCCAGCCGGACTCGTCGGTCCGGATCTCGCCCTCGTTGCGGACGTTGCCGCCGCCGTAGACGTCGGCGTCGGTGTTGAGCACTTCGGTCCACACGCCCGCCGAGGGCAGGCGCACGCCGAAGTCCTGCCGTACCAGCGGCGAGAAGTTGCAGACCGCGACCAGGAGTTCGCCGTTCGCGCCGTGCCGGATGAAGGACAGCACGTTGTCCGCCGCGTTCCCGCCGTCGATCCACGTGAAGCCGTCCGGCGTGGTGTCGCGCGCCCACAGCGCCGGCGAGTCGCGGTAGATCCCGTTGAGGTCCCGGACCAGGCGCTGCACGCCCTGGTGTTCCGCGTGGTCGAGCAGCCACCAGTCCAGCCCGTGCGCCTCCGACCACTCGGCGTCCTGCGCGAACTCGGTTCCCATGTAGAGCAGTTGCTTGCCGGGATGGGACCACATGAAGCCCAGGTACGCCCGCGTGTTGGCCATCTGCTGCCACCGGTCGCCCGGCATCTTGTGCAGCAGCGACTTCTTGCCGTGCACGACCTCGTCGTGGCTGATCGGCAGCACGTAGTTCTCGCTCCACGCGTACATCAGCGAGAAGGTGATGTCGTTGTGGTGGTACTGGCGGTGGATCGGCTCCTTCTGGATGTACTCCAGCGAGTCGTGCATCCACCCCATGTTCCATTTCAGGCCGAATCCCAGGCCGCCGTGCGACGTCGCGCGCGTCACGCCGTCCCACGCGGTGGACTCCTCGGCGATCGTGACGATGCCCGGCGCCCGCCGGTACACCGTCGCGTTCATCTCCTGGAGGAAGGCCACGGCGTCCCAGTTCTCGCGCCCGCCCTCGGCGTTGGGCGCCCAGTCGCCGCCCTCGCGCGAGTAGTCGAGGTACAGCATCGAGGCGACCGCGTCGACGCGCAGGCCGTCGATGTGGAACTCCTCGCACCAGAACACCGCGTTCGCGACGAGGAAGTTGCGCACCTCGTGGCGGCCGTAGTCGAAGACGAGCGTTCCCCAGTCCGGGTGTTCGCCGCGCCGCGGATCCGGGTGCTCGTACAGCGGCGTGCCGTCGAAGCGCGCGAGGGCCCAGTCGTCCTTGGGGAAGTGCGCGGGCACCCAGTCGACGATGACGCCGATCCCGGCCCGGTGCAGCGCGTCCACCAGGTGCCGGAAGTCGTCGGGGGAGCCGAAACGGGACGTGGGGGCGTAGTAGGAGGTGACCTGGTAGCCCCACGAGCCGCCGAACGGGTGCTCCGCCACCGGCAGGAACTCCACGTGTGTGAAGCCCATGTCCTTCACGTAGGCCGGGAGTTGCTCGGCAACCTCGCGGTACGACAGGCCCGGTCGCCACGACCCGAGGTGCACCTCGTACACGCTCATCGGCAGCGCGTGGTGCTCGCGCCCGGCCCGGGCCGCCATCCACTCCTCGTCGCCCCAGGCGTACCACGAGGTGTTCACCACCGAGGCCGTCTGCGGCGGGACCTCGGTCGCGAACGCCATCGGGTCGGCCTTCTGCCGCAGATGCCCGTCGCGGCCCATGATCTCGTACTTGTACTTCGCGCCGTCGCCCACGTCGGGCACGAACAGCTCCCACACGCCCGACGATCCGAGCGACCGCATCGGGTGCGCGGTGCCGTCCCAGTAGTTGAAGTCACCGACCAGGCGCACGCCCTGCGCGTTGGGCGCCCACACCGCGAAGGACGTGCCGGTGATCGTCTCGCCCCGGGTCTCGTACGCCTGCACGTGCGCGCCGAGCACCGTCCACAGCTTCTCGTGCCGGCCCTCGCTGATCAGATGCAGGTCGAACTCGCCGAGCGTGGGCAGGAAGCGGTACGGGTCGTCGGTCACCAGCACGGTGCCCTCGTACGTCACCTCCAGCCGGTAGTCCGGCACCTTCTCGCCCGGCAGCACGCCGGAGAACAGGCCGTCGGCCTCGTGCGTCAGTTCGTACCGCCGCTCCTCCGCGACGACGACCACGCGCTCGGCCCACGGGCGCAGCACCCGCAGCACGACGCCGTCGACCCCGCCCGCCCCCGGATGGGGGCCCAGGACGGAGTGCGGGTCGTGGTGCGCGGCGTCCAGCACGCGCCGCAGCTCGGCCGGATCGACCGGCGGCGGCACCGCGGCGGGCACGACGTCGGTGAGGACGGATTCCACGGGGTCCACCAGGTGAGTGGGCGTCACGTTGTTGACCTCCAGGGGTGGGCGGGAACGTCCCGCACGGCTCAGTGCGGCTGGGGCGCCCGGTCGGCAAGACGACGGATCGCGGACATCGGGACAGGGAGCCACGTGGGGCGGTTTCCGGACTCGTACACGACCTCGTAGACCGCCTTGTCGGTCTCGAAGGCGCGCAGCAGCACCGGTTCGGCGCGCGGGTCGACCGCACCGGCTTTGGCGTACCCGGCGCAGAAGGCGTCGCGGTTGCGCATCGCCCACTCCTCGGCCCGGCGCACCAGGTGCGGCGCGGGGCTCCCGGCGCCGCCCGCGCGGCGCTCGGCGAGCAGGTGGCGCGCGGCGTAGTCGAAGGAGCGCAGCATCGCCGCGACGTCGCGCAGCGGCGAGTGCAGCGCCCGCCGTTCGACCAGCGGCTGGGCCGGCTCGCCCTCGAAGTCGATGAGCACCCACCGGGTGGCGGTGCGCATGACCTGGCCGAGGTGGAAGTCGCCGTGGATGCGCTGCAGCGGCACCGGGTGGTCCTCGCGGCCCAGGCGCGCCAGGTCGCGGTACGCGTCGCGCAGCCGGTCCGCGAACGGCGCGAGGTCGGCCACGACCTCCGTCGCGGCGTCCAGGCGGCGGCTCATCTGCTCGGCGAGGGCCGCGAGCTGCTCCTCGCCGGCGGTCTCGGTGGGCAGCGTACGGGCCAGGTCCGCGTGCACCTCGGCGGTGGCCACGCCGAGCCGGAAGGACTCCCCGGCGAAGTCGCCGCCGACCTCGTGGGCGCGCAGCGCGTCCGCCGAGCCGATGCCGTGCAGGTCCTGGTCGGCGTACAGGTCGCGGACCGAGGTCTTGGCCAGTTCCCAGCCGTCGGTGCCGGTGCGCAGGTACTCCTGGAGCAGGCCGAGGGTCGTGGTCTCGCCGCCGAACTCGGACTCGAACCAGGCGACCGGCTGCGGGATGCGCCGGGAGCCGGCGTCCGCGAGGGCGAGGCAGAGCTCCAGGTCCGGGTTGACCCCGGGGGTGAGCCTGCGGAACAGCTTCATGATGACGTCGTCGCCGAAGACGATCGAGGTGTTGGACTGCTCGGCGCCGACCACCAGACCGGCGAGCCGGGTGCGCGGCGGGCGGTCGGCGTACCGGTGGAAGACCAGCGGCCCGGCCGCGGCGGGCCGGTCGACCGTCGCGTCGGCGAACCGTTCCAGCAGCCACCGCGACAACTCGCTGTCGTGGGCGGCGTCGTAGAGCACCGTGCCGTCGTGCGTGCCCCCGCGCACCCGGCCGATCGTCGCGTAGTCGAGCCGGTCGATGCGCCACCGGCGCACGCCGAGGAGGAGTTGGTAGTGGTCGACGGCGGCCGGGTGCCCGGCGGCGGCCTCGTGCTCGACGGCGAGCACGACGTGGAACATCGCCGGATCGCCCCGGACCACCTCGACCGCGGAGACCACCCGGACCCCTCGGATCGTCCGGCCCTTGCCGGCGAACCATCTCTGCCGCGGCAGCCAGGGCAGCAGCTGTCCGCAGACGGCATCCACCGGAATACCGCGCAGGTCATGGGGTCGGGTGGACTCTGTCACAGCGTTCGCGCTCCCCGGGTGAGTCGGAACCAGTAGAAACCGTGCCCCGCCAGCGTCAAGAGATACGGAAGTTCGCCGATTGCCGGGAAAGTCACCCCGCCGAGCAGCTCGACGGGCTGGTATGTCTCGAACTGGCGCAGGTCGAGCTCGGTCGGCTGGGCGAACCGGGAGAAGTTGTGGACGCACAGCACGATGTCGTCCTCGTACTCGCGCAGGAACGCGAGAACCGACGGGTTGGAAGAGGACAGTTCGTTGTAGACGCCCAGCCCGAAGGCCGGGTTCTGCTTGCGGACCTCGATCATCCGGCGGGTCCAGTGCAGCAGCGAGGACGCGCTGCTCATCTGGGCCTCGACGTTGGTGACCTGGTAGCCGTAGACCGGGTCCATGATGGTCGGCAGGTAGAGGCGGCCCGGATCGCACGCCGAGAACCCGGCGTTGCGGTCGGGCGTCCACTGCATGGGCGTACGCACGCCGTCGCGGTCGCCGAGCCAGATGTTGTCGCCCATGCCGATCTCGTCGCCGTAGTACAGGACGGGCGAGCCCGGTAGCGACAGCAGCAGCGCGGTGAACAGCTCGATCTGGTTGCGGTCGTTGTCCAGGAGCGGCGCGAGGCGGCGGCGGATGCCGACGTTGGCGCGCATGCGCGGGTCCTTGGCGTACTCCGCGTACATGTAGTCGCGCTCTTCGTCCGTCACCATCTCGAGTGTCAGCTCGTCGTGGTTGCGCAGGAAGATGCCCCACTGGCAGTTGAGCGGGATCGACGGCGTGCCGGCCAGGATCTCCGAGACCGGGTAGCGCGATTCGCGGCGCACGGCCATGAAAATGCGCGGCATGACGGGGAAGTGGAACGCCATGTGGCACTCGTCGCCGTCGCCGAAGTAGTCGACGACGTCCTCGGGCCACTGGTTGGCCTCGGCGAGCAGCACCGTGTCGGGGTACTTGTCGTCGATCTCCTTGCGCACCCGCTTGAGGAACTCGTGGGTGGCCGGCAGGTTCTCGCAGTTCGTGCCCTCTTCGGCGAAGAGGTACGGGACCGCGTCGAGCCGGAAGCCGTCGATGCCCAGGTCGAGCCAGAACCGCAGGCCCGCGAGCATTTCCTCCTGGACGCGCGGGTTCTCGTAGTTCAGGTCCGGCTGGTGGCTGAAGAAGCGGTGCCAGAAGTACTGCTTGCGGACCGGGTCGTACGTCCAGTTGGACGTCTCGGTGTCCACGAAGATGATGCGGGCGTCGCCGTACTGCTTGTCGTCGTCGGCCCAGACGTAGTAGTCGCCGTACGGCCCGTCGGGGTTGTTGCGCGACTCCTGGAACCACATGTGCTGGTCGCTGGTGTGGTTCATGACGAAGTCGATGACGACCCGCATGCCGCGCTTGTGCGCCGCGTCGACGAACTCGACGAAGTCGGCCAGGTCCCCGAACTCCGGCAGCACCGCCGTGTAGTCGGCGACGTCGTAGCCGCCGTCGCGCAGCGGCGACGCGAAGAACGGCGGCAGCCACAGGCAGTCGACACCCAGCCATTGCAGGTAGTCGAGCTTGGCCGTCAGACCCTTCAGGTCGCCGCAGCCGTCGCCGTTGCTGTCCTGGAACGAGCGGACCAGGACCTCGTAGAAGACCGCGCGCTTGAACCACAGCGGGTCGCGGCGGCTGCGGGGTGTGTCGTCAAAAGTGTCGGAGATGGGTTCATTGACGATCACGGGTTGTTCCTCCGGACCGAGAAGAGATGCGCGGGTTCGAGTGCCGGGTCGAGGCGCACATAGTTGTGCTGACCCCAGCGGTAACTCGCCCCGGTGAACTCGTCGTGCACCGGGAACGTGTCCTGCCAGTCCATGCCGAGGGAAGGCATGTCCAAGGACACGGTGGCCTCGTGGATCGCGTGGGGGTCGAGGTTCACCACGACCACCACGAGATCGTCCGCGGCACCCGTTCGGGTGCGCTTGGAGAAGGCCATCACCGCATCGTTGTCGGTGTGATGGAATCTGAGGTTTCGCAGATGTTGCAGCGACGGATGGTGTCGGCGCACCCGGTTAAGAATCGTCAGGTACGGCGACAGCGACCGCCCCTCGCGCTCCGCCGCCGCCCAGTCCCGCGGGCGGTACTGGTACTTCTCGGAGTCGAGGTACTCCTCGCTCCCCGGCGCCACCGCGACGTGCTCGAACAGTTCGAACCCCGCGTACACGCCCCAGGTCGGGGACAGCGTGGCGGCCAGCGCGGCCCGGATCTTGAAGGCCGCCGGCCCGCCGTACTGGAGTGACGCGTGCAGGATGTCCGGCGTGTTGACGAAGAAGTTGGGGCGCATGTACGCCGCAGCGTCGCCGGACAGCTCGGTCAGGTACTCCTGGAGCTCGTCCTTGCCGGTACGCCAGGTGAAGTACGTGTAGGACTGCTGGAACCCGATCTTCGCCAGCGTGTGCATCATCGCCGGCCGGGTGAACGCCTCGGCCAGGAAGATCACGTCGGGGTCGCGCCCGTTGACCTCGGCGATGACCTTCTCCCAGAAGACCACCGGCTTGGTGTGCGGGTTGTCGACGCGGAAGATCCGCACGCCGTGCTTCATCCAGAAGCGCAGCACCCGCAGCGTCTCGCGCACGATGCCCTGGAAGTCCTCGTCGAAGTTGACCGGGTAGATGTCCTGGTACTTCTTCGGCGGGTTCTCCGCATAGGCGATCGATCCGTCAGCCCTTCGGGTGAACCACTCGGGGTGCTTCTCGACCCACGGGTGGTCCGGCGAGACCTGGAGCGCGAAGTCGAGCGCGACCTCCAGACGCAGTTCGCGGGCCCGCGCCACGAACGCGTCGAAGTCCTCGATGGTGCCCAGGTCGGGGTGCACGGCGTCGTGGCCGCCCTCCGGCGAGCCGATCGCCCACGGCGACCCGGGGTCGTGCGGCCCGGCCTCCAGCGTGTTGTTGGGCCCCTTGCGGTACGCCGTGCCGATCGGGTGAATCGGCGGCAGGTACACGACGTCGAAGCCCATCGCGGCGATCGCGGGCAGGCGCTCCATCGCGGTGCGGAAAGTCCCGGAGCGGGGCGGCAGGACGCCCGCGGGGTCGACCTCGGCGCCCTCCGAGCGCGGGAAGAACTCGTACCACGAGCCGAACAGCGCGCGCTGCCGCTCGACCTGGAGCGGGAACCGGGGGCTGGAGGTCACCAGTTCGCGCAGCGGGTGGGCGGCCAGCGCGGCGGTCACCGAGGGGGCCAGGGCCGCGGCGAGGCGTACCTCCGGCTCCTTCCCGGTGTCGCGGAGCACGTCGACCGCGTCCAGCACCGGCGCCCGGCCAGCGCGCTTGGGCACGCCCTCGGCGGCGCGCTCCAGCAGCAGCGCGCCCTCCTCGAGCATGAGCTCGACGTCCATCCCGGCCGGCACCTTGATCTCGGCGGCGTGCCGCCAGGTGCCGATCGGATCGCTCCACGCCTCGACCGCGTACGACCACATGCCCTCCGACGGCGGAGTGATCTCCGCGTGCCATCTGTCGGTGCCGGGCGCGCCCTGCGTCATCGGCAGGTACGGGCCCTGGCGTCCGCGGCGATCGCGGAGCACGAGGTTCACGCCGAGGGCGTCGTGTCCTTCGCGGAACACCGTCGCGGTGATCTCGAAGGACTCGCCCGCGACACAGCGCACGGGGCGCGTGCCGCAGTCGACGAGGGGCTGGACGTCGAGGATGGGGATGCGACCGATCATCGGCTCCGGTCCTGCTGCGTGGGGAACGGCGGGTGCGTGGGCCGTGGCAGCGGCGGCTCGGGTCGCGCCCGGCTTCTTCGCGGGTGCGGCCGCGGTCGTCTTCCGAGGGGATCGGACCGGCGCACCCGGACGCTTCCTGGCCGCACTGCCCATGCCCACGCTCCTGCTCGACTGCCCGGTAACGGCGATTGCGACACGTGATCTCACCCGCGAAGAGGTGGGCGAGGGACGCGCTCGTTCAACGATCACGACGGCAGGCGGGGCACGGTCCAAATGGCGCAATTACCGCATGGATACCGTCCGCTGGGCCTGCGGCTGGTTCAGTTGTCGGCACTTGCTGCAAGATCTTGCCATCCCTGCAAACACCACGCATCCACTGTCGCAAGTCATGCCGGGTTCCGGCTAGGGTCTGGTGGCTGTGAGAGCAATCCGCCGTTTCACCGTGCGCACGGTTCTGCCCGCTCCACTGGAGCCCCTCGGCCAGCTGGCGATGAACCTCCGCTGGTCCTGGCACGCGGAAACCCGTGACCTGTTCGAGTCCATCGACCCGGAGACCTGGGCCGCAGTCGGCCAGGATCCCGTCCGCCTGCTCGGCGCGGTGCCGACCGACAAGCTCGCCGCGCTCGCCGAGGACCGCAGATTCCTGGCCCGACTGACGGTCGCGGCGGGGGATCTCAACGACTACCTGACCGGTGCCCGCTGGTACCAGTCGCTGCCCGAGCCGGGCAGCACCCCCGACGGCGCCCCCGCCGCGATCGCCTATTTCTCCCCCGAGTTCGGCATCACCGCGGCCCTGCCGCAGTACTCCGGCGGCCTCGGCATCCTGGCCGGGGACCACCTCAAGGCCGCGAGCGACCTCGGCGTCCCGATCATCGGCGTCGGCCTGCTCTACCGGCACGGCTACTTCCGGCAGTCGCTGTCGCGCGACGGCTGGCAGCAGGAGCGCTACCCGCTGCTCGACCCCAACGAACTCCCGCTCACGCTGGTCCGGCACCCGGACGGTACGCCGGCCCGCATCCTCATCGGCCTGCCCGGCGGCCGCGAACTGCACGCCCGCATCTGGAAGGCGCAGGTCGGACGCGTCCCGCTGCTGCTGCTCGACTCCGACATCGAGGAGAACGAGCCCTTCGAGCGCGAGGTGACCGACCGGCTGTACGGCGGCACCAGCGAGCACCGCCTGCACCAGGAAATGCTGCTCGGCATCGGCGGCGTCCGCGCCGTCCGCGAGTTCTGCGCGCTCACCGGCCACCCCCAGCCCGAGGTCTTCCACACCAACGAGGGCCACGCCGGGTTCCTGGGCGTCGAGCGCATCCGCGAGTACCACGAAAGCAGCGGCCTCGACTTCGACGCCGCCCTCGAAGCGGTCCGCGCCGGGACGGTGTTCACCACCCACACCCCGGTGCCGGCGGGCATCGACCGCTTCGACCGCGAGCTGATCGCCCGGCACTTCGGCGGCGACAACGAAGCCCCCGGCGTACCCGTCGAGCGGGTGCTCGCGCTGGGCGCCGAGACGTTCCCGGGCGGCGAGCCGGGCGTGTTCAACATGGCCGTCATGGGCCTGCGCCTGGCCCAGCGCGCCAACGGCGTCAGCGAACTGCACGGGCACGTCAGCCAGGGCATGTTCGCGGGACTGTGGCCGGGATTCGACCCCGCCGAGGTGCCCATCGGGTCGATCACCAACGGTGTGCACGCCCCCACCTGGGTGGACCGCGACGTCCTGGAGCTGGCGGCCCGCGAGATCGGCCCGGAGCTGACCGAGGAGGCGCACGGCTGGACCGCGATCGAGCAGATCCCGGCCCAGGCCGTGTGGGACCTGCGGCGCACGCTGCGGGCGAAGCTGGTCACCGAGGCCCGCGTACGGCTGCGCGACTCGTGGCGCCTGCGCGGCGCCGGCGACGCGGAACTCGGCTGGACCGAGCACGCGTTGGACCCCGACGTGCTGACCATCGGGTTCGCCCGGCGCGTGCCGTCGTACAAGCGCCTCACCCTCATGCTGCGCGACAAGGAGCGCCTGCGCGGCTTGCTGCTGCACCCCACCCGCCCGATCCAGATCGTCGTCGCGGGCAAGGCGCACCCGGCCGACGAGGGCGGCAAGCGGCTCGTCCAGGAACTGGTGAAGTTCTCCGACCAGGAGGACGTGCGCCACCGCATCGTCTTCCTGCCCGACTACGACATCGCCATGGCGCAGCACCTCTACCCGGGTTGCGACGTCTGGCTCAACAACCCGCTGCGCCCGCTGGAGGCGTGCGGCACGTCGGGCATGAAGGCCGCGCTCAACGGGTGCCTCAACCTGTCGATCCTCGACGGCTGGTGGGACGAGTGGTACGACGGCTCGAACGGCTGGGCCATCCCCACCGCCGACGGCGTCGAGGACCCGGACCGCCGCGACGACCTGGAGGCCAACGCCCTCTACGACCTGGTCGAGCACAACGTGGCGGCCCGGTTCTACGACCGGGGGCCGGACGGACTGCCGAGCCGGTGGCTCGAAATGGTCCGTCACACCCTGGTGTCGCTGGGCCCGAAGGTCCTCGCGTCGCGCATGGTCAAGGACTACGTCGACAGCCTGTACGCGCCGGCCGCGCTCGGCGCCCGCTCCATGGCGGCCGACGAACTGGTCGGGGCGAAGACCCTGGCGGCCTGGAAGGCCGAGGTCCGCGGTGCGTGGCCGCAGGTCCGCGTGGACCACGTCGAGTCCGGCGGGATAGGAGACGCCCCCGAGGTCGGCAACACGCTCGACCTGCGGGTGTTCGTGAGCCTGGGCGACCTGCGCCCCTCGGATGTCGAGGTGCAGGTCGTGCACGGCCGGGTCGACGGCGCCGACGCGATCGTGGACGGGGCGGTGGCCCCGCTCAAGCCGGTACGCCGCGACGAGCACGGCCGCTGGTTCTACGAGGGGTCGCTCGCCTTGGACCGAACGGGTCCGTTCGGCTACACCGTTCGGGTGATGCCCGCCCACGCGCTGCTGGCCACTCCGGCGGAACTCGGACTCATCGCCGTCCCGGCGGACGGCGAAGGCGTCGCCGACGGACTGCCGTTGCGCTGAACGAGTGATCCTCGGCCGCAGTCCGGGCGATCAGGTGTGGTGGGAACCCGCGGTGAACGCACCGCGTGAACACATCGCGGGGCCGGGATCACGGGATCGGGGTCCGTGGATCGGGGTCCCTGGATCGGGGTCGCGGGTTCGGGATCCTGAGAACGGGATCGCGGGATTGGGGTCCCCGGTTCTGGATCCTGGGAACAGGACTGCGCGACCGGGGTTGCAGGGATGGGGTCCTGAACCGGACCGCGGGAACGGGGTCACCGGTTCGGGATCCCGGGCACAGGACTGCGGGACCGGGGCCGCGGGATCGGGGTCACCGGGTCGGGATCCGGAACGGGGTCGCGGGAACGGGTCCTGGCAACGGAGCCCGGGAACGGGCCGCGGAACGGGCCCGGGAACTCGGCCCCGGAAGCGGGGCCGCGGGAACGGCGGCACCGGATCGGGTCCTGGCAACGGGAGTGCGGGAACGGGGTCACCGGTTCGGGACCTGGAACGGGACTGCGGGAACGGGGGATCCCGGAACGGGATCGCGGGAACGGGGTCCCTGGACGGTCCCTGGACCGGGGTCGCGGGTTCGGGATCCTGGGAACAGGACTGCGGGATCGGGGCCACCGGTTCTGGATCCTGGGAACAGGACTGCGGGACCGGGGTCACCGGTTCGGGACCTGGAACGGGACTGCGGGAACGGGGGATCCCGGAACGGGATCGCGGGAACGGGGTCCCCGGACGGGGTCCCCGGACGGGGTCCCTGGACGGGGTCCCTGGACCGGGGTCGCGGGTTCGGGATCCTGGGAACGGGACTGCGGATCGGGGCCACCGGTTCTGGATCCTGGGAACAGAACTGCGGGACCGGGGTCACCGGTTCGAGACCCGGAGCGGGGGCCTGGGAACGGGGGCACCGGTTCGGGATCCCGGAACGGGGTCGCAGGAACGGGTCCTGGGAACGGAGCCCGGGAACTCGGCCCCGGGAACGGGGCCGCGGGAACGGCGGCACCGGATCGCGATCCCGGGAACAGGACTGCGGGACCGGGGTCACCGGTTCGAGACCTGGAGCGGGGGCCTGGGAACGGGGGCACCGGTTCGGGATCCCGGAACGGGGTCGCAGGAACGGCGGCACAGGTTCGGTCTTGGGAACGGGCCTCGGGATCGGGGTCACCGGCTCGGGAGTTGCTGGATCGGGGTCGTCGGATCGGAGCCCCGGAAACGTACCGCAAGAGCGGGAACGCACCGTGAACGCACCGGGGCGGTGCGGCCGGAGTTGGGTCCGGTCGCACCGCCCCGCGGTGTTACGTGTGTTCGAGTGTGCCGACGCTACGTTGTTTCGGGTGGCCGGGGGGCGAGCCCGGCACCTTGGGGTGGCGGCGGACGTTCCCGAGATATGGAAGGGGCGGGAGGAGGGGGCGGGTTGGGAGCGTGGTGACCCGTGCGTGGTGACCCACGCGTGGTGACGCTTGCATCGTGATCCACGCGTGGCGACGCTCGTGTCTCCCGTACGGCGTCGCGTCGGCAACGTCGGTGGCATCGGCGACCGCTGGACCGGCATGCACTTCCTGCCGCAGGCACCGACACGACCCGGCGCTACCGGCTCATCGTCGTCGTAGGCCGTAGTAGCCGACGCCGCCGAGCAGGGCGACGCCCAGGACGATGCCGACCGGCAGCGCGATCTTGCTCGCCGTCGAGTCGTCGTCCTCGGCCGACGCGGACTTGCCGGGCAGGTCGACGCTCTCGCCGCCCTTGCCGGTCTGCTCCTTGCCGTTCTGGCCGGAGTTCCCGGTCGCCTGGCCGCCGGTCGCGGCCTGGCCCTGGCTGCCGCCGGTCGCCGCGGCGGCCGCGGTCTCGCCGTCGAACGCGAAGATTGGGTCGGTGCCGGGACGCGGCGTACCGCCGACCTCGATACTCAGGTCGATCGGCACGACCAGGCCCATACCCTCCTCCGGGGGCTCGGCGACCTGGAGTTGGATGTAGTAGGTGCCGGGCACGGCGTACCCGTTCGGGTCGAAGCTGCCGGCGTCCTCCGGACGGGCGATCTGCCAAGGCCCGCACGTCCGCTCGAAGCGGCCCTTCTCGCGCTGGATCAGCTTGACGACGCTGGAGTCCTTGGGGTCGCACGTCGTCGGGTTGCGGGTGGCGTTGAAGATCTTCACGCTCCACCCCGCCGTGATGCTGTTGGGGAAGTCGTGCGGGATGTCGACGCCCGCCTTGACCGTGAGCTGCTGCCCGGCCTTCAGGTCCACGCGCCAGAACGGCGCCTCGCCGACCGCGATGCTCTGCTTGTACGTGCCCGGCCCGATCGGCGTCGCGCTGTTGAACGAGAAGCCGCCCACCGCGTCGGGCCCGGTCTTCACCGGGACGTCCTTCGCCGTGGCCCCGCCGCTCTTCGTCTCCGCGATACCGACCAGCAGTTCGAGGGGCATCGGCATGTCGCCCGCATCGGTGACCTTGTTCTCGATCATGATGCAGCCGATGTCGTTCGGCGGCGGCGTGCCCTTGTCGTCCGGCTTGCTGCGCGCGCCCGCGGTGATCACGTTCGCCCAGCCCACCGACTGCTCGTACTGCCGCAGCCAGTCGTCCGGGTCCCCGCTGCCGACGGTCCCGGCCTGCACCGTCAGACCGGCGCCGCGCCCGTAGCCCTCCTCCGCGACGGCCGTCGCGGAGACCTGGAGGAGCTGGTCCGGACGCTTCTTGACCTGGTAGTACACATCGCGCCCGCCGGTGAGGTTGTCCAGGTATTGCCCCGGTGTGATCATCGGCGCGTCGGCGCAGCCCTCGATCGAGCCCTTGATGGGCGTGCCGGTCGCCTGGTACGTCGTCCACGCCTTGCGGAAGAGCGTGCTCAGGTTCGTGGTGAGCGCGTCGGCGTTGTCCGCGTCGGCGTACGACCCGCCGCTCACCTGGGCGATGCACTTGAGTTGGTCGCGGGCGGCGCCGCTGGTCTTGAAGCCGACCGCGTCGACGGCCAGGTCTATGCCCTGGGCCTTGAGTTCGCGGGCCACGTCGCAGGGCGGCGGGGGTGCGCAGGTGTCCTCGCCGTCGGAGACCAGCACGATGCGGCGCTTGCCGTTCGTACCCACGTCCTTGGCCGCCTCGCGCAACGCGACGCCGATGGGCGTGAAGCCCACGGCGTTCATGGCGGCGACGCGCTGCTTCGCGTCGGTGCGCGCGGCGGCGTCCATGGTCTTGACCGGAAAGAGCTGCTGGGTGTCCGCGCAGCCCGGGCCCTTGTCCTGACCGCTGTACGTGGCCCCGTACACCCGCAGGCCCAACTGCGCGCTCTCCGGCGCGGTGTCGATGATGCGGCCCACCGCCTGCTTGGCGGCGGCGAGGCGGGTTTGGCCGCCCGCGTCGTTCTCCTTCATCGAACCGGACAGGTCCAGCACCAGTTCGATCTTCGGCGGGGGTTCGCCCTCGGCCGGCGCCGCGTGGGCACTGGTGGCGGAGGGCAGGAGCCCGCCGAGCACGAGGGCCGGTACGGCGAGCGCCGTGGCCCGCATGCGACGGTTTCTGGTGTTCATGGCTCCATTTCCTTCGTCGTGGTTCTCGGTGCCCGCGTCGCGGTGGTGTTCCGGCGCGTCGGTTCACGCGTCCGTTCACGTGTTCGTTCGATGTGGCGGCCCGGTGAGCCGGTGAGTTCAGCGGCGCCGCAGGCCGTAGTAGCCGACGCCGCCGAGCAGCGCGACGCCCATGACGATGCCGATCGGCAGTGCCAGCTTCCGCGCCGAGGAGTCGTCCGAGCCGCCGTCTGCGGACGTCGACTCGCCCGGCAACTCGGCCGTGCCCGACGCGCCTTCCGTGCCTTTCCCGCCCTGGGTGCCCGGCTGCTGCGACCCGTTGCCGGGGGCGCCGGACCCGCCGGTCCCGCCCGTCGTCGGCGCGTTGCCGGTCCCGTTCGCCGACTGCGCCGCACCGCTCCCGGGCGGCACCGAAGCGCCGCCGAAGTCGAAGACCGGGGCGGGTTCGGCGCGCGGCGTACCCTCGACGCCGACGACCATGTCGATGGGGACGACGCGCCCGACGGCGCTCTCGGCGGGCTCGGCGACGGCGAGCTGGATGTAGTAGGTCCCGGGGGTGGCGTACTCGAAGTTGTTGCTCCGGATCTCCTCGGGGTCGGCGATCTCCCAGGGCCCGCACGACACTTCGAAGCGGCCTTTCAGGCGGTCGAAGAGCTGGATGCGGCCGGAGGAGTCGGTGGCGCAGATCGTCTCCTTCCGCATCTCGTTGAACGTCGCGACGGTGAACGCCATCGTGGTGGCGTACGGGAAGTCCCCTGGCGTCTCGACACCGCCCTTGATCGACAGGCGCTGTCCCGGCCGCACGTCGACGCGCCACATCGGGAACTCGCCGACCGTGAGGTTCTGCCGGTACGTGCCGGGGGCGATCGGCGTCGCGTTCTGGAACGAGGAGCCGCCCACCGCGTCGGCCCCGGTACGCACCTGCTGCGGCGCCTGCGGTACGGCCGCCTTCGCGGGGTCGCCGTCGGCGAGGCCGATCAGCAGTTCGACGGGGAACGCCGGGTCGTCCTTGGCGCTGATGCGGTTGTTGATCCTGATGCAGCCCATGTCGTCGGGCGGCAGCGGACGGGGGTCGTCGTTCGGGTCCTGGACTTCGCTCCGGGCACCGGTGGAAAGGACGTTCGCCCAGCCGACCACCGTGGCGAACGAGCGCAGCCAGCCCTCCGGCTTGGTGTCGGCCGGCATCGGTCCGGCGAACACCTCGATGCTGGAGCTTCGGGTGAAGCGGTGTGCCAGCACGACCGTCGTGCTGACCTGGAGGAGCTGGCCGGGGGCCTTCTTCACGCGGTAGTAGAGATCCTTCTCACCGGGCAGGCTGTCCACGTACTGGCCGGGCGTCACGACCGGCGCGTCCTTGCAGTCGACCGTCGAGCCTTTCACGGGTGTTCCCGAGGTCTGGTAGCTCTTGCCCCGGTAGTCCTCCGGTTCGGCCGATGCGGAGGACGCGGGCAGGATTCCGACGAGCATGAGCACGGGTATTGCGAGCACGGCGGCGCGCGAGCGTCGTGTTCGGATGGTCATGGACTCCGGCTCCTTGTCGTCGCTCCCATGCCGCAAACTCCGCGGAGCCACGATCGTAGGGATCATGCGGCGCGGCAGACAGCACTAGGGACCCTCGCGTATCCCTCGTGACCTGCCGGTCGTGCCGGTCCTGCCGTGCGTGCCGTGCGTGAAGCGCTTCACGCACGACAGGCACGGCCCGCACGACAGGCACGACCATCGATCAGCGCCGTCGCAGACCGTAGTAGCCGACGCCCGCGAGCAGCAGTACGGCGGCCGCGATACCGACGGGCAGCGCGAGTTCCTCCGCGGTGGACTTGTCGTCCCGCGCCGCCGACGTCGGCTCGCCGGCCAGTTCGGCGCCGTTCGCCCCCGGTGTCTGGCCGGGCCGGGCCGCGCCCGCCGCGCTGCCGTCACCGCCGGTGGCCGCGGCACCGTTCCCGGTCCCGGTCGACGCCGGCGTACCGCCGAAGTCGAAGACGAGCCGGGGCTCGGTGCGCGGCGTGCCGTCGACGGCCACGGTCAGGTCGACCGGGATCACCGCGCCCAGCGCCTCTTCGGGCAGCGAGCCGAGGCCCAGCGCGATGTAGTACGTGCCCGGCTCGCTGAACCCGGCGTTCTGGACGCTCGTGTCGTTCGGCTTGGCGATCTCCCAGGTGTCGCACACCTTTTCGACGCGGCCGGTGCGTGAGCCGATCAGCTCGATCGCGCCCCGGCTGGTGGAGCAGCCCACGCTGTCGCGCTGCGGGTTGAACAGCAGGACGCCGAGGCCGGAGTTGGGCGAGTACGGCAGGTCCGCGGGGATCTGCGCCCCGGCCTTGACGGTCAGGCGCTGACCGGCCTTGAGGTCGACGCGCCAGATCGGCCACTCGCCGACGGCGATGCTCTGCTTGTGCGTACCGGCACCGATCGGGGTGGCGCTGTTGAACGAGAAGCCGCCGGTCGCGTCCGCACCGGTCTTGGGGGTCGGCGCGGCCACGGACTTGCCGGCGCTCTTGGCGAGGTCGGCGTCCGCGAGGCCGATCTGGAGTTCGAGCGGGAAGCGCTTCTCGGTCGGGTCGGTCACATGGTTCTCGATCATCACGCAGCCCTCGTCACCGGGCACCGAGTCGGGGGTGGAGCCGGGCTTGGGAGCCTCGGTCCGGCCGCCGACGGACAGCACGTTCGCCCATCCGGTGCTCTGGCTGAAGGCGCGCATCCACCCGCGCGGGTCGCCCGTCGGGGTCATGGGCCCGGCGTCGATCTCGATGTTCGAGTGCTGGATCGACGGCGTCAGCGCGACCGTGGCGCTCACCTGGAGGATCTGGTCGGGTGTCTTCTTGACGCGGTAGTACTGCTTGCCGCCCGTGGTGACGGCGTCGAGGTACTGCCCGGGGCCGATCAGCGGTGCCTCGGCGCAGTTGGTGGTCGAGGCCTGCACCGGAATCCCGGTGGCGTTGTACGTCGTCCAGGCACGGCGGAACAGGGTGCTCAGGTTGGCGGTGAGCGCGTCGGCGTCGGCCGCGTCCGCGTATTCGCCCCCGGACACCTGCGCGATGCACTTGAGTTGGTCGCGGGCGGCGCCGCTGGTCTTGAAGCCGACGACGTCGACGGCCAGGTCGATGCCCTGGGCCTTGAGTTCGCGGGCCACGTCGCAGGGCGGCGGGGGTGCGCAGGTGTCCTCGCCGTCGGAGACCAGCACGATGCGGCGCTTGCCGTCGGTGCCGACGTCCTTGGCCGCTTCGCGCAGGGACACCCCGATGGGCGTGAAGCCGACCGCGTTCATCCCGGCCACGCGCTGCTTCGCGGCGGTACGCGCGGCGGCGTCCATGGTCTTGACCGGGAACAACTGCTGGGTGTCCGCGCAACCTTCGGGTTTGTTCTCGCCCGCGTAGGTGGCGCCGTAGACGCGCAGTCCGAGGGCGGCGTCGGCAGGTGCCGTGTCGATGATGCGGCCCACCGCCTGCTTGGCGGCCGCGAGGCGGGTCTGACCGCCCGCGTCGTTCTCCTTCATCGAACCGGACAGGTCCAGCACCAGTTCCATCTTCGGCGGCGGCCCGGCCTCCGCGGCCGAGGCCGCGACCGGCGCGGCAGGTGTGGACGGTGCGGCGGGCGCGGCCTGGGCGGCACCGGCGGACAGAAAGCCCCCGAGCATGAGAGCCGGGAGCACGAGCACCGAGGCACGCGTACGTCGGGTTCGGACGGTCATGGACCCGCTTCCTTCGTCGTGGCGGACCCCGAGCGTATGGATCATCGGCGCGCTTGCGGCCGGTCAGGGACCCTCGCGTATCCCTTGACGGGTTCCCGTCGCTCAGCCGAGGAGGTCGCGGATCCGCTCGATCGTGCCGGCATCGGGCGCTCGCAGGGTCGGCGCGGCGCGCCGTGCGTCCGGTTGCCCGGGTGGCCCAGGCGGCCCGGGCCGCCCGGGCGGTCCAGGCAAGCCAGGTAGCCGAGGCGACCCAGGCGGCGCCGGGGGCACCGGCAGCACCGGCAGCACAGACGACGCGGCGGCGTCCCCGAGCCGGGCCGCATCCCACGGACGCGGCGCCCAGACGGGCGCGTTCGACGGTACGTGCGGGACCAGCGACGGCAGGGTGAACGGCCCCTCGGGCTCGTCGCGGTCGGGAGTGCGGCGGCAGGAGCTGGTGATCCAGACCGCGACATGCGTCTGCGGCCGCACGGTGAAGACGGAGAACGCGAAGCCGTCCCGGTCGTCCACGACCCCCTTCAGCTCCCACTGGCCGACCGCGTCCGGACGGTACGCGGCCGCCTCGGGGTTCCGGTAGCGGCGGACCCGGAACCGGTTGCGCCGCACGAAGTCGTGCATGCCGGCGAAGGCGCCGTGCTGGTCGTCGCCGAGGGCCCGGAAGCCGCCCAGCACGAGCACGCGGTAGTAGCCCTCGGCACGCTCCCGGGGGTCCATCTCGCCCCCGCACGGCCCCGGCAAGATGTCGAGCGCGCCGTCCGACTCCTCGGCGCCGGACGCCAGTACGAACATCCGCAGGAGCTGGTAGCCGTCTTCGCGGGTGCGGGCGAGGGTGACGGTCGGGACTCCGAACGGCGGCACGGTCACTTACGGGGTCCTGCCCATCATGATGTCGGCCTGGCTCTGGATGCTCGTGTCGCCCTCGTACTCCGAGCGCATGTCCCAGTAGCTGAAATGGCCGCCGTCGTTCGCGGCGAAGCGGTGCGCGCCGAAATCGTCGTCGGTGGGCAGCGTGCCGTGCAGGAAGCTGGACGCGGGCGCCTCCCAGTCGTCCGGGGCGATCCCCACCCAGACCCGGTTCGGGTCGAAGTTGAGGTCGGCGGCGTGGTCGACCTGCACGCCGGGACTGCCCACGAACACGAGTTCGTCGGCGTCGAGTCCGTCGCCGTCGCGGGCCGCGTACGCGACGACGGACGTGCCGTAGCTGTGCCCGCCCACGGTCAGGTGCTGGTCCTTGGGCCCGGTGACCCGGGTGCCGTCCACGAAGCGGTCCAGCCGTCCGGCTCCCTCCTGCGCCCGGCCGGGGCCGGCGCCCGAGGACAACGAACCGGCCGTGAGCGAGAGTTCGGGGGAGTCGTAGTCGAGCCACACGATGACCGCGGCGTCGCCCGGCACGCCCGGCGTGACCCGGTCGGCGACACGCTGGAGGTTGGTGGCCCGCTCCACCTGCTCGGTGAGTTTGCCGGCGACCGTGGTGTTGACGCCCGGCACGGTGATCGCGGTGTTCTTCGCGGTGTCGGGGTTGCCCACGGAGATGACCACCTCTCCGTCCCGCGTCCGGGTGCCGAACTTCAGCAGCATCAGCTGCTCTTCGGGACGGCGTTCGACGTTGCCCGCCATCACCTGGTTGATCTTCTGGAGGTTCTCCCACTCCTTGCGCTCGGCCGCGGTGGCCGTGCCCCCGGTGACGAGCGGCCCCAGGTCGGCGAGGCGGGAGTTCAGCGCGGCCTGGTTCGCCTGGTTGCGCACGGTCGCCGGTACGCCGTCCATCGCGCCCACCTCGTACGGGTAGTCGACGAGGAACGCCTGCCGCTCCGCCTCGGTCATCTGGGCCCACCAGGCCCCGGTCTGCTGCGGCGACATGCTGCCGAAGACGCTCTCGAGGTCCTGCTTCGCGTGCTTGAGCGCGGCGTCGTCGCCGCGTGCCACCTCCCCGGCGGCGAGCTTGGCGAGCAGGGCGGCATGGAGCGTGTCGGCCGCGGCGGCGTCGTCGAGGATGCCCTGGACGCGCTGGGCGTACCCGTCGAGCATCGCCTGTACGGAGGACAGTTCCAGATCGTCGCGCAGGGCGGTGGGCGGCCGGGTCTCGGTGACGGTGAATCCGCCCGCGCCGTTGCCCGTGATCGTCACCCCGCTCGTCAACGCGGCGTGCACCTCGGCGAACAGGCGGTACTGGCAGTCGCTCAACGCCTCGACGGCGAAGTCGAGTTCGGCGGCGACGGCGCGGGCCTCGAGGGCGGCGATGCGGATCCGCCGCAGGGCGTCCTCGAGTTCGGGGTTGGCGAGGCCCGCGGCGTCGCCCTTCCACCCGGCATGCTCCGTCGCGCCGCAGACGCCGAGTTCGAAATCGCGTACCACGATGTCGAGTTGGTTCATGGTCCGGCCCCACGTGTCGGCGTGCGACCGGAGCGAGTCGAACCGTGCGTCCTTAAGAGCGTCGTATGTGACCATCCGCGTATCCCCCCGCGTGTCACCCCACCGTGACGTGTGCGTGTCGTGCCTGCTGCGCCTGTCGTGCCGGTCGTACCCGCTGTGCCTGTCGTGCCGGTCGTACCCGCTGTGCCTGTCGTGCCTGCCGGATCAGTTGCCTCAGCGCAGATTGCCGGCATTGCGTGCCTCGGCTTCCAAGTACGCGTTCGTCGTCGTACGGATCTTCGTGGCGCACTGCCGTGCGGCCTCGGAGACCAGCGCCAGTTCGCGGGACCAGGAGTCGGCCAGGGACCCCGCCTGAGTCGCCGTCCGGAATCCGGCCATGCCCGCGGGGGCGCCCTGTGCGAGTCCCGCGCTCAGCGCCAGCAGGCTGTCCGCACAGCCGTCGGCGCGGGACGCGGCCGGGAGCAACAGCCCGGACTGGACGGTGTATTTGCCGGCCCGGGCGGGATCGATGCCTGGCAGGTACCGAGGATCCGTCGGGTACGGGTTCACGCCGGGAGCGGGGGACGGGGTCGCGGGCGTGCCGGGCGTCCCCGGGCGCGTCGGCGCGGCGCCCGTCGGTGCCACGCCGGTCGGCTCCGGCGCGGGCGGCCCGGTGGGCTCGGGAGCGCGCCCGGGCGGTGGTTGATCGGCCATGACAAGTCCCCCGACTCATGTCCCCGACGGCGATACCGGGCGTCACTTTACTGACGGATCGCCCCAGGTGACAGGGATGAAGCCGGGAACGTCGGCTTCCGGTCACGAAGGGTGGAAGTGCGGCCGATGCGGCGGAGGTTCCCTCGGCCCGGAGACTCGGCCACCACCGGCACCGGCACCCGCACCGGTGCCCGTCCAGGTGCCGGTGCCGGTGCGGGAGCCGAGGCCGGGCGCGGGCGGCGCAACGGCCGTGGCCCCTCCGCGAGGGGCGGAGGGGCCACGGGTCGGGAGCCGGTGCGTCGTCAGGAGGCGACGTACCCCGGCCGGTACGCCGCGTCGACGGCGCCGGCCGCCGACGAACGCGCCTCGGGCGGGAAGCCCGGGTTGCCGTCGGAGTTGCCGTTGACCGCGCGCGTGCTGTTGGCGAACGTCCCCATCGCGTAGGCGATCACGTCGGAGTTGAGGTCGAGCGCCTTGTTGCTGATGTTGGCCGTGGTGTCGCACGCCGCGTGGTAGCACGGGTCGAACGCGACGCCCGCCGTGCCGCCGTACTTCGCGGCCTGCTCGGGCGTCTTGATGCCCTCGGCGCCGGTGAAGGTGCCGCCGGACGGGATGCCCACCGCGATGAACGGCCCGTAGTCGGAGCGTCCGTCGAAGTCCGTGCCCTCGTGGGCCGAACCCTTCTTGTCGAGGTAGCCGTTGATGAACGCCTCGATCTCGGCGGAGCCGGTCGGGCCGGCGGGGGAGCCCACGCCGTCCGAGTTGTCGCCGTCGTACACGAACTCGGCGTAGTTCGGCGAGCCGATCATGTCGAAGTTGAGGTACAGCGCGAACTTGCGCTGCTGCTCGGGCGTCAGCTGCGACACGTAGTACTCGGAGCCGAGCAGACCGAACTCCTCGGCCGACCAGAACGCGAAGCGCACCTTGTTGGCCGGGCGGTCCTCGAACTTGGCGAGCTGGATCGCGGTCTCCAGGAGGCCCGCGCTGCCGGAGCCGTTGTCGTTGATGCCCGGGCCCTCGGACACGGAGTCCAGGTGCGCGCCGGCCATCACGATGTTGTCCTCGTCGCCCCACTTGGACTCGGCGATGACGTTCGTCGTGGTGCGCTGCTCGCGCAGTTCGCGCAGTTCGAGCGTGACGGTGACGGGTCCGGCCGCCACCTGCGCGGCCAGCGCCTGGCCGTCGGCCTGCGTCACGCCGCCGGTGGGCACGATGCCAGCGGTCGGGTCGCCGAGCGTGCCGTTGAGGGCGCCCGCGGTGTTGTTGTAGATGATCGCGCCGACCGCACCCGCGCCCGCCGCGACCTGCTGCTTCTGCGCGAACGTGCAGCCGCCGCGCTGGACGAGGGAGATCTTCCCGGCGTACGAGCCGGTCGCGTAGTCCTCCGCCTCGCAGCCGGGCGTCGCGTCGGCGCCGGTCGGGACCGCCGCGACCTGCGCGGTGATGCCGCCGACCGGGGTCGACGGCGAGTAGGACATGACTATGACGGGCACGTCCGCCGGCGTGGGCGAAACGACCTTGAGGCTTTCCGCCAGGGTTTCGGTGTACGTGAACTCGAAGTCCTGCTCGGTGATCAAATACCCGGCGCGGTACAGCTTCTCGGCGACGTAGTCCGCCGACTTCTCGTGGCCGCTCGCACCGGCGACCCGCGTGTTGCCATTGCGGTCCGCGATCTTCTGGAACGCCTTGAGGTGCTTGGCGACATTGTCGGCCGTGACCTTCTTGGCGATCTTCTCGCCGAGTTTCGCGTCGTTGTGCGGGTGCGCCTCGGCCGGGGTGACGGCGAGGCTCACGAGCGCGATGCCCGCCAGACCGGCGGTGAGAGCCCGGCCGAGATGACGCTGCGTCATACAGGTCCTTTCCAGGGCAAACCGGGCGCGACGGCACGCATCTCTCCCAGGGATGGCGGGGAGGTGGTGCGCGGCGCGCGGGACGTTCCGCGGAACGTACCCCCGGTAGCACCCAACAGACCAGATGCGACCGGCGGAATTTACAAACATTCACGAGGACGGTCGCACCGCGCGGGGCGCGTGTTACTTCAGCACGTAATCCCGAAAGTCGCCGGACACGGCCATGAGTACGGCGAAACCCAGCACGGGAGTGAGGATCAGAGCGATCAGTATCCCTATGCCGTAGTCCGTGAGACGCAATCGCCAACTGTCCCAGTTTTCCTCGGGCGCAGGTGCCGCGGAGCCCTCGTCTCCTGTTTCCGCGTTCTCCACGGCATTCTCTCCGGAGTCCGCGCCAGAGCCCGTCCCGTGGCCCGTCCCGGAGTTCGCGCCAACGTTCACCGCAGGGTTCGCCTCGGAGTTCGCCCCGGAGTTCGCTGCCGCGTCCGCGTCGCCCTGCGGGCCGCCGGGTGGGCCGTGCTCTCTTCCGCCCTGCTCTCTCCCGCCGCGCGCGCCCTTGCCGGAACCGTGCTGTCCCACCGCGTGCCCCACCCTTCCCCGTTCCCGTCCCCCCTGTGGGTGAGCGAGTCTACTTTTTGCCCACCCGGTCCCACCGCAGGACGCCGTCCGCGTAGGCACCGTCGAGGCCGGTCAGGCTGCCCTCGCGCTGCACGGCGTAGACGGAGATCTCGGCGTACAGCCACCAGGGCGGGTCCTCGGCGAGTTCGGTGAGCAAGGTGCGGTAGGCCGCCGCCTTCGCCTCCGGCGTGCGCGCTCCCCGGATCGTCGTCCACGCCGTGTCGACGGTGTCGTTGCGGTACGCGAGGTAGTTCCCGCTGTACCCGCCGCGCGTGATCGCGAACAGCCACGTGTCCAGGTCCGAGCCGGACTCGTAGCCCCACACCGCCTGGAACTGGCGTCCGCGCAGGATCTCGCCGAACCGGGCCGCGTCGGCGAGTTCGTACGTCATCGTCACGTTCCGGAATCCCGCGAGCTGCTTCTTGACCGCGTCCAGCGTGGCCTGCTCGCCCTGGCCCGCGGTGACCTTGAACGAGACGGGCTTGCCCGCCGCGGCCAGTTCGTCGAACAGCGCCTGCGCCTTCGCGGCGTCCGGCCGGTGCTCGGGGGCCACCGCGCTCAGCGGGGAGTCGGACGGCACGATGCTGTCCGCCGCCTTGGCCCCGGTGCCCGCTTCCTTCGCGATCGCGTCCGGATCCAGGGCCAGGGACACCGCCTGCCGGGCCTTCGGGTTGTCGAACGGCGCGACGCCGGAGTTGAAGCCCATCATGACGCCGCCCGCGTTGACCGAGGGAACCAGCTCCAGGTCCGCCGAACGCGCCTGCTGGAGATCGTGGTTGGCGCTCTGGAAGTTCACGTCCGCGCGACCGTCTATCACCGGTGCCATCGGCTGCTGGGTGTCGACCTGGAAGACCAGCGAATCGAGCAGCGGCCGGTCCGGGCCCTGCCAGTAGTCGGGGTTGCGCACGAACACCTGCTTGTCGCCCGGCGTCCAGCTCTGCAGCATGAACGGGCCGGCGCCCACCGGCTTCTTCCCGAACCCCGCGGGGTCGGCGCGGATCGCGGTCGGGGAGCCGACGTACGCGAGTTCGTCGGCGACGAGGTGGTCGTACGTCAGGTCCGGCACCGGCAGCGTGATGTCCAGGCGCGTCGTGCTCACCACGCGCATCGCCGCGCCGCGTATCGCGTTGGAGTGCATCGAGTCCGGGGTCTGGGCGTGGCGGTCCCAGTTGAACTTGACCGCCTCGGCGTCCAGGGGCGTGCCGTCGGTGAACTTGACGTCCGGGCGCAGTTCGAGGCTCCAGGTGAAGCCGTCGGGCGTCGAGGTCAGTGACTTCGCGAGGTGCGGCTCCACCTTGCCGGTGCTCTGCCGGAAGACCACGAGCGGGTCGTAGAGCGCGGACATGCGCTGGCCGTCGGCGTACGCCTCGTACGTCGTGCCGACCGGGTCGAGGGTCTTCGAGTCGGCGTTGATCGACACGGTCGCCGTGCCGCCCCGCGGGCCGCCGCCCTGCGGGTTCTGCGCCGGGGAGTTCAGGTCGGTCGGCCGGTCCGAGGACTTGGCGCTCGGGCTGCCGCCGCCGATGAGCTGCGCCGTGCCGATGCCGATCCCGGCGAGCACCGCCATCGTGGTGACGACGACCACGGCCAGCCAGGTGCGGCGGCCGCCGGGCATGCGGTCCAGACGCGAAGTGCGCGGGGGTGCGGCGGGCTGGTGCGGGAAGGGCAACGAGGGCGGCCCGTACGGGGATTGCCACCCGCTGTGCGGCGGCGGGGTGCCGTGCGGCGTACTGCTATGGGACGGGCTGCTGTGCGGCGAACTGCTGTGCGGGGTGCTGCCGTACGGCGGCGAGTGCGGGGACTGCGGCGGTCCGGTCGGCGGCGGTGGCGCGTTCAGGTGGGACGGCTGCGGATAAGCGCCGGGCGGCGTCGACGGCGTACCCGGTGGCGGCGGCGGTACGGAGCCGTCGTAGGCCGTCGAGGCCGGCACGGAACCGTAGGTCGTACCGAAGCCCGAACCGAATCCCGAGTGGGGACCCGACCCCGCGCCGGACCCAAGGCCGGAACCGACGCCCGACCCGACGCCGGATCGCGCACCCGAGTCCGACCCGTGCCCCGGGGCGGGGTCCACGGCGGAGTTCGAGCCGGTGGTCGGATCGTCGTTCGGATCGTGACCCTGATCATGACCCGGACCGTGGCCCGTGCCGTGTTCCGGGGCGGGCGGCTGCTTGGCCGGGCCCGGGTGGGCGGGGCGTCCGGGGCTCACCGAGAACGCCGGCGGGGCCGACCCCGCACCGGCCGCCGCCGCACCCGCCGCCGCCCCCGCGGCCGGCGCACCGGCCGCCGCCTGCCGCGACAACTGCTGGGCGTGCTCGCGGCGTTCCGAGATAGACGCGAGGACGCCGTCCGGCAGCCAGTCCTCGGTCGTGTCGCTCGTGAGCATGCGTACGAGCTCGGTCGGCTGCGGCCGCCGGGCGGGGTCCTTGGCGAGGCAGTCCGCCACGATCCCTCGTAGCTCCGGCGGCAGCCCGGTCAGGTCCGGCTCGGTGTGCACGACGCGGTAGAGCATCGCCTGTGCCGAGCCGCCGCCGAACGGCGCCAGCCCGGCCGCCGAGCACAGCACCGCGCCGAGGGCGAAGACGTCCGCCGCGGGCGTGATGCGCTCGGACTGCAACTGCTCGGGGGACAGGAAGCCGACCGAGCCGACCATGTAGCCGGTCTGCGTCACGGTCGCGCCCTCCAGGGCGCGCGCGATGCCGAAGTCGATGACGCGCGGGCCGTCCTCGGCGATGAGGATGTTGGACGGCTTCAGGTCGCGGTGGATCAGGTCGCAGGCGTGGATCGCCTCCAGCGCCTCGGCGAGCCCGGCGCCCAGCACCCGCAGCGCGTGCACCGGGAAGGCGCCGTGGCCGCGTACGGCCTCCTCCAGCGACGGACCGGGGATGTACTCGGTGACCATCCAGGCGGGGGTGGCGGCGGCGTCCGCGGCCACGACGGCCGCGGTGTGGAAGGCGCTCACCCGGCGGGACGCGTAGACCTCGCGCCGGAAGCGGGCGCGGAAGTCGGGGTCCACCGACAGCTCCGCGCGTACCACCTTGATCGCGACGAGCCGCCCGCTCGCCGAGCGGCCGAGGAAGACCTCGCCCATGCCGCCCGCACCGAGGCGGGCCACCACGCGGTATCCGCCGACGTCCGCAGGGTCGCCCGGGCGCAATGCCTGGATCACGAGTCCGCCCCCTCCAAGCCCGGGAGTCGACGCTACCGCAGGTCCGGTGCGCAGGTCAGCGGGACTTCCCCCGCCGCGGTCCGGTGCGCCCGTGCGGTCGCCGACTCCCGGGGCCGTCAATGCCGGTGTTGCCGTCCGTTGTCTCTTTGCCGCAGATTCTCCCTATTGTTCGGCGACCGTGCGGAGCGGGCCGAAGGAGTACGTCGTCGCCCCGCTGACGAAGCACCCGTCGGACCAGGTCGTCAGATCGGCCCGGCTGGACGGAATCGGCCAGGTGACGGCGGTCCTGGCGTCGGCGGGCTGACGTACGGCGTGATCGAGGGCGCCGCCGAGGGCTTTGCGCATCCGGCGGCGCTGCTGTCACTGCTGGTGACCCTGGTTGCGTCGGCCGGTCTGCTCGCGACCGCCGGGCGACATTGACGCCCCCCTCCATGCAGGCGAACCAACCAGGCGGCAACGGCAGGAACACCGGTCAGGTCGCTGTTGGGGCGAAGTCGAGAAGGGTCTGGACGAAGGCCTTCAACCCGGCCGAGCAGTCGTCGCCCCGCCACATCAGCGCGTATTCGACCGGATCGGCGTCATCGATCGGTATGTAAACGAGGTCGGAGCGGACGTTGTCCGGCTCCGACCTGAGGGGAGCCACGGTGGCGCCCCTGCCCGCCGCAACAAGCAAGAGCACTCCCTGCCAACCGCCTGCGGTCGGGCCCTGCTCGACGGTTAGCCCCTGGGGCGTCCGGGTCGGAAAGAGTTCGTGACCCCAGACCCGAGGCATCCCGGCTGCGGTCACCAGCGGGAGTTCAGCAAGATCCTCCCAGGACGCCGTCTCCTGCCGCGCCAGAGGGTGAGTGGCGGACACCACCAGCGCCAGGCGTTCATAGGACAGGACCGGACCCACCGTGAGGCCGGACTGGTCGAGGGGTGGCACCGCGATCATCACATCGGTCTGCCGCTCACGCAGCGCCGCTATGGCGAGGTGGTAGGCGACGTCGTGGGGCTCGACGGAGCAGCGCGGATGACGGAGGCGGAACTCATCTGCGGCGTGCAGAAGGAGTTCACCGGCCCACCGAGTGGTGAAGCCGACCCGCACCACATCGCTGATATCCCCGCAAGCTGCCCTCGCGTCGGCGACAGCACGCCGAATCTGCTCATGCGCGGGCAGCAGATCGTCACGGAACTGACGGCCGACATCAGTGAGAGCAACGCGGCGGCTGCTGCGCTCGAACAACGAGCCCCCGATCCGCCGCTCAAGCGCCTTGATCGTCTGACTGACCCGGCCGGGAGAGACCCCCAACCGTTCGGCGGTTCGCGCGAAATGCAGCTCATCGGCCAGCGTGAGGAAGGTCTCGATCTCGTACCGCTCCACCAAGCTCCCCGTTCGGAACGCGCTGTTCGCTCTCGCCCTTGCCGATTTCGGCTGATATCCCTAAAAACACTAGATCTTTCGGGCAACACGGGTCCAGCCCCTGCCGCCCGTCTGCCCGGTGAACCGGCGGAACGCGGTCACTCCTGGCGGAACACACTGGCCTCTCGGGGCGAACCGGGTGGAGGTGAACCATGGGCTCTGCACAGCTATCGGGCATCCGGGCTCGGAGCAGCCGGGGTCGTGTGATCGGCGCCGGTGTCGGTCGGCGGTGCTTCGACGGGGAAGAGGATCGGGCTGATCAGGTACTGCGTGCGGTCAGGTGACGGCTCGTTGGCCAGGTGGGGGGCGATCGCCTCCCGCATCCCGCCGATCATCCCGTGCAGTTCCCCGGGGCTGAGCCAGACGGCGTGCTGCCGGTAGCCGACCAGGTCGGCTACCGGGTCGGCCGTGTCACGGTCGAGATACGCGGTGAATTCGGCGGCGAGGGCCGCCAGTGCGGTGACGAAGGCACGGCGATGGTCGTCGAGGGAGAGTGATTTGACCGTGTCCGTATCGATTCCCGCACGGTCGCGGCACAGCCGGTAGCGGCGCTCGACCGCGCCGCGCACGCGTTGCTCGCGAGCGACTTCCAGGACCCCACCGGCTGCGAGCAGGTCGATGTGCCGGTAGACCGTGGCCTTCGAGACGTCTTGAATACGGGCGCACAACTCGGCGGTCGTCAGCTCCCTTCCGCCGCGCATCGCGTGGATCACTCGCAACCGCACCGGGTGTGCCAGGAGTTCGAAGGCGTCCATCCCGTAATGATCTCATGCCATGCTACCTTTCGCATTCATTGCGAAGGGTTGTGATGAGGGATGCCTGACCACGCCGCGACAGAGTCCACGACCGGCTCGGTCCTCACCTGGGTGCCACCGCCCTATGCCGAGCCCGGCCGCTTCAGCGAGCACGAGGTAACGGTCGGCACGGGCCCGGTCGCCGTGCCAGGCACGGTGAGCGTCCCCCGGGGGCAGATTCCCGGCCCCGGCGTGGTGCTGCTCGGCGGCGGCGGGCCGTTCGACCGCGACGAGACCTGCGGGCCGAACAAGCCGCTCAAGGACCTGGCCTGGGGGCTCGCCAGCCGCGGGACGACGGTGTTGCGCTTCGACAAGGCGACGTACGCCCACCGCGAGGTCGCCACGGCATCGGACCTGACCATGACCCAGGAATACATGCCGTACGCCGTTGACGCGGTCGGCCTGCTCCGCCGCCACCGGTCGGTGGACCCCGAGCGGGTCTTCGTCCTCGGCCACAGCATGGGCGGCAAGATCGCACCGGCCGTCGCCACCGCAGCACCGACGGTCGCGGGCCTGGTGATCATGGCCGGTGACACGCAGCCGATGCACCACGCTGCCGTCCGCGTCATCAGCTACCTCGCCACGGTGGTCCCCGACCAGGTCCCGCCCACGACCATCGCAACCTTCCAGCGGCAGGCCGCGCTCGTCGACAGCGCGCAGCTGACGCCCTCGACCCCCGCAGCGGATCTGCCGTTCGGCCTGCCCGCGCCGTACTGGCTCGAACTGCGCGACTACGATCCAGTCGCGATCGCGGCCGGACTCGGCAAGCCGATGCTCATCCTCCAAGGAGGACGCGACTACCAGGTCACCGTCGCCGATGATCTGGCCCGATGGCGGGCGGGCCTGGCCAACCGCCCGGAAGCCGACATCCGTGTCTACGACGCCGACAACCACCTGTTCTTTCCCGGCGCCGGACCGTCCACCCCGGCCGAATACGCATACCCGCAGCATGTCGACCCCACCGTCATCGCCGACATCGCCGACTGGCTGAGCCACTGCAAGGCATGAGGGCCCGGCCCCGGCAACACCGGGGGACGACGTCAGCGTCCGTCGTCCACCAGCGTTGCCGCCGATGTCGCATCAAGGCGACCACCAGGGCCGAGACCCACAGGCAGAAGACGTGGTGAGCCTGGTCGACCGAGTATCGGCCGTGCGGGAGGCGCCGTCGTCGACCCGCCTGTTCGTCCTCGGGCTCACGACGTTCGGACCGGAAAAGCGGGCACCGGGACGGTTGACTTCGTCGTCGAACTTCCACCGTGGTCCCTGGACCCGCCCCTCCAGCAGCTCCCGCGCCCCGCTGATCAACGGCACCAGGCGCTCCTTCTTGCGGCCCCGCGTCCCCTTGCCCTCTACAAGGACTTGCCGAAGTGGCCGAGGTGCCAGTGGATGTCGGACACATCGGCCAGACAAAGCTTCAGGGACTTCTGGCCAAGTCACCGGTTCAGCCGAGTAACTCCGCGCGCCGTCGGTGAGCGCGCAAGAGGGCGTACGCGAGCGAGAGCACGGCCAGCAGGCCGCCGACCACCGCACCCACGACGCCCAGAATCGTGCCCAAGCCGGCACGGTCGCCTGGGGGTGGCGCTTCGGCCTCAGGCCGCGTCGTGGGCGGATCCGCGGCGGTCGGCCCTGCGGGAGCGGTGTCCTCGGCGGTCGAAGTTCCCGTCGGCGCAGCGGACTTCGCGGCCGCATCGACTGTCGCAGCGGCCGACGAAGTCGCGGAGGCACTGTCGGAGGGTGTGGCGGATGGGGCGGCGGTGCCGGGCGGTGGAGGCGGCGGATCGCCGCGTACGCCGAGCAGCGGACTGACGTCGGCGGGCCCCGGCGGAGCGTCCGACTGAAGCGCGCGGCGGGGACTCACGATCCCGAACCCGACATGGTCGTTGGGGATTTGCTCGTTCGGCGCGGTCGACGTGTTGCCGATGAGCCGCCGGATCACCTGGTTCGCGGTCCAGTCCGGGTGCGCCGACCACACGAGCGCGGCGACTGCGGAGACCAACGCGGCGGCGCTGGAAGAGCCCGTTCCCATGCAGTACTTGGTGGGTGCCGTGCACGCCGCGGGGATGCCGACACCCGGGGCCGCGAGCGAGATCCAGTGGCCGTAGTTGCCGTCGCTCCAGATCCTGCCGTCCGTACCCACGGCGCTGACGGCGAGCACACCGGGCAGCGCGGCGGGGTAGACGACGCCGGGACCGTTGGCCGGGACGTTGCCGCCGCTGGCCACGACCAACTTGCCGCGGCTCAGGGCGTAGGCGACCGCGTCCGTCTGCGCCGGGTTCCGACCGATGCCGCCGCTGGAGATGTTGACGATCTGCGCCGGTGAGTCGGCGGCCGCCCGGATCGCCCGCGCGGCCTCGTCCGTCTCGAACACCCCCGAGCCGGTCATGCCGGGGATCCGGAAGGACATCACCTTGGCCTCGGGGGCGACGCCGTGGACGCCTTGGCCGCCGCCGGCCGCACCGGTGCCCACGATGAGGGAGGCCATCTGGGTGCCGTGTCCGCTGGCATCGCCGGGGCCGAGCGGTGAATCGGTCACCTGGCCCGCCAGGTCGGTGTGCGACGCGTCGACCCCGCTGTCGACCACCGCGACCGTGATGCCCGCACCGCGCGCGATCCGCCAGGCCTCGTCCATCCGCCACGAGTCCAGGTACCACTGCTGTGCCCGGACCGAGTCCGCGCGGGCGACCGGTGGTGCGACGAGCGCGAGGCCCGCGTACGTCGTCATCACAACTACCGTGCAGGTGAGCAGCCGCCGTGTGGGGGAGGCGGGACCGGGCATCGGCTTGCGGTCCTTTCGGGGTGCGAAGTGGGTGCCGTGCACCCCGAGTTGGCGGCGATGGACACTCGCCGGGCATCACCCTGCGGACGGTCAGCCCACAACGGGCGGGACGGGCGGCCTCTCCGCGGCGGCGGTGTCCTCGTCGTCTTGGAGGTACTCGGCCCGACCGCCACGTCGACGGCGCTCGTCCGAAGGGACGGCGGTACGTCCGGCCCCGCCCGTGGGACCGCGACCCGTGTGGCCGTCGTCGGCCCCGGTGATCGGCGGCCGTCCGCCGGCCGGGTTGCGCAGTCCGGAACCACCGGGCGAGAAGGGCCTGTTGCCGATTGCGCCCGTGCCGGTCCCGCCGGCCGGCCCCCGCTGCCCTGCCGTCGGGTGTGCGGGCACGCCGCCGTGCACCGGTCCGCTGCGCGGGCCACCGCGCGGGGAGGCGGCGCTTGTTGAGCCTGGAACGCTCTGACCGCCGGTGATCGCGGGAGTGCCCGGGCGGCCGTACGGCCGGGCACCGGAGGTCCCGCCGTTCGCAACTGCGGTTGGTGTCCCGGGAATTCGGGTTCCCGGGGCCCCGCTCGGCACCGGCTTACCCCCGAACGTCCCCGTGGGGCCGGTGGACAGCGGCCGGTTCGGGGTCCCGCCGGGCAGCCCCGGGGTGCGACCGGCGGTTCCGGTGCCGGGCCGGGGGGTGGAGAGCGGGCCGGAGCCGGGTCCGGTGGGCCCGCCGGGCGCCTTGCCCGGGCGGCCGGACACGAGGCCCGGCGAGCCGACGATCGGCGGTGTGAACGCGGTGCTGCCGGTGCCGCCTGTGCCGCCGCCCGGCACCGGAGGAGAAGGCGCGGTCGGGGTCGTGGTGGCGGGAGGCGTCAGAGTCGCCGTACCCGCGAGGTCGACGTCCGCGGGAGGCAGGGGGCTGCCGGGGACGGTGCCCGGATCCTGCGTACCGGCGATCGGCGGGACCTGCGTGGGGACTTCCGTCCGGGGGACGGTGACTGTGCTCCCCGGCCCGGTCGAACCGCCGGAGCCGGTTCCGTCCGTCCCGTGGGCAGTGGGCGGCGGAGCGCCGCCATTGGGGCGCGAAGGGCCGTTGCCGGGGCCGTCGATCTGGTTCCACGCGACGTTCTCGACGCCGTACAGGTTCGGCGCATCGGGGAAAGTCGGCGGGGCCAGGGCCGTCATGCGGGCGGCGGCCGACTCGTACCCCATCGCCAGCTTCCGCATCTGCGCGGCCGCCTCGATGCGCTGGTTCTCGATGTTCGCCTTCGCGCGGTCCACGTCGACGGCCAGCTTGCCCGCTTCTGTGGGGCTGACGGTGGCGACCACGGACAGAGCCGCCGGGTTGGCCGTGATGCTGTCGACGAGTTCGACGTCGGAGGTGGGGACCGGCGGGAGCTTTGTGGAGCCGATGCCCACCGCGACGTCCAGAAGTGTGCTGCCGACATCCCCCGAGTAGTTGGCCAAGTGGTGTGTCGTCACCACGAGTTGGTCCGCCCATTCGCGGAATCGCCGGGCGGACTCGCCGTCCCAGTCGAGGTTGTGGATGCCGGACGCGAGCTCCTCCGCGGCCTGGGTCAGCATCTGACTGGCCGTGCCGAGTCTCACGCTCGCCTCGAAGGCATGCGTCGGCGACGCCGTGCCGAACATCTGCAACAGCTGTTCGTGCGTGTATCCCATGAAGTTCGTCTGGCCGCTCGGAGCGTCGGTCACAATGCCCATGCCGGCCTCACCTGCCCCCGGTTTGTACTGCCGTGTCGCATCGTGCTGCATGCGTTGCATGTACTGCACGTACTGATGCCCTGACGCACCGCAGAACCGTATGTCCTGCCGTGCCTCAGGCAACTGCGCTTACAGCGCACGTGCTTTCAGTCGATTCCGCGGATTTCCCGTGCGCCGTTCACAACGACCGCGGCCGAATTGCCAACGGTCGGCGGAATCTGCGGCTGTCGGCTCAGGGCCAGCGCACGGGCCATTTCCGCCCGATTGGAGCTGTCGGCTTCGGCGGTCTTGCTGCCCGCCATCTTCAGCGACAGCGCCATGACCTCGATCTGTGCACGCAACTGACCGGCAAGGCCCTCCAGTTGGAGGACGACCCTGCTCATGGTGTGCTGCACGAAGTCGGACTCCGCGAACCCGGTGCCGAACCCGCCGGGCGTCGGCGGATCACCGGCCGGCTTGCCGCCGACAGGCCCCTGCATCAACTGGTCGAGTACGCCGCGGACGCGCTTCTCGAACGCGTCGAGCTGTTCGAGGCTGACCTGCATCTGGCCGGAACTCAACCCCGCCCAGCCGTTGAACCCTGGTCCGCCCAGGTCGTCATTGATCATCCGGAGCCCTCCCCCGTGGAAGCGCCATCTGATTCAGATGTGAGGAGTGTAGCCAAACGCCGGTTCGGTGTGCGGAACGAAACCCTCTCGATTGGCCTGACCGCCGAGAAAGTCCGCCCAGACCCGGGAGTTGAAGCACAACCGCGGCCCGTCCGGTCGCTTCGAGTCACGAGTGAGGACGCCATGGCCGTCCGCACGAGCCACCTCGACACACGCGTTGTCGGCGTTGCTTGAGTGACTGGACTTGATCCACACCATCAAAGACCCTTCGCGCGATCGGTCAGCAGTCCCAGCGATGCGCCGGGATCGAGCGCCGCTCTGCTCGCATGGCTGAACAGATCGGCGCACTGGGTAACTTCCCGGTCGAATCCTGTCGCAAGCGTGCCCTTGATGGACTCGATGAACAGTTGATCGTGATCGCGCTCGTTCGGGAAGCGCATGATCTGGAATGTCGAGACGAGCGCACCGCTACGTCCTGCCGCGAAGGGCACGATTTGCAGCGTGACGTTCGGGGCGGCGCACATGCTCGCAAGGTGTTGCAACTGGTCGCGCATCACGTCTCGCCCACCCGTCTCGACGCAGAGCGCCCCCTCCCACAGGAGCACGTGCAGATTGAGTTTGGGGGCATCGATGAGACGACGTTGCCGTCGCAGGCGTACCTCGACCGTTGCCTCCATCTGCTCGGCGCTCAGGGGCCGCACGCTTGCGGCGTTGATCGCCCGTGCGTAGTCCCGGGTCTGAAGCAGTCCGGGAACGGCTGTGAGCTCGTAGTTCAGAATCGAGCTCGCCGCATTCTCCATGGCCAGGAAGGCGAACTGGCTGGGTGTCAGAACGTCTTCGTAGCGCACCCACCACTCGCGGATCTGGTCCTCGCCCAGCAGCGCACGCAGATCCTCGCGCGACTCCGGCGCGACACCGTACAAGCCCAGCAGCTTCTCGAGCTCCCCGGGCTTGATCCCCGCCTGACCCGTCTCCTGGCGGCTCACCTTGGAACTCGCATAGCCGATCCGGTCCGCCACGTCGCGCAAGGTGAGCCCCGCGTCCTTGCGGTGGCGCTGCAACTCCGAGCCGAGACGCTTGAGCCTGAAACGAGCTGTCTTCGTCGTGCGCACGAATCCTCCAGCAACATCCCGACGGTCGTTGCGTGCTGCGTCATTGCCGAGCACCGTCAACAGCAACACTGACCGCACTCTCCGTGCCGCGTCAACCACCTTCCGTAACTGACAGAGGATCACATGTCCCGCACCCTGACGCGGCGCCGCACGTTCCTCCATCGCGCCGAACTCACCCCCGCCGCCGTACCCGCACTCCGCCGGATCCTCCGCAGCCACCTCGAACTCTGGTCCCTCGAAGACCTGTCCGACGCCGCGGCGCTGTGCCTCACCGAACTCCTCGGCAACGTCCTGCGGCACTGCCCGCACGACTCCTGGGTGACCGTCCGCGTCCACCCCACCGAACACGGCCTCCGCATCGAGGTCTTCGACCCCGACCCCCGCCTCCCCGGGCATCACGCGGCCGCCCCCCACCCCCTCGCCGAATCCGGCCGCGGCCTGGCCCTCGTAGCCGCCCTCGCCACCCACCACGGCCACACCCCCACCGCCCACGGCAAATGCGCCTGGGCCGAACTGAACTCCCCACCTCACGGGTGATCGCCCGTGGTGTCGGAGGGGTCCGGGGCGCGGGGGTGTCTAGGTTTTGGGGATGGGGAGTGATCCGTTCGGGCTGGCGTTGCCGTTGGGGTTGGCGCTGCCTGGGGACGGGCCGTTGTGGTTGGAGGAGGTGGTGCGGCGGCAGGGCGGGGTGGCAACTGTGCGGCAGTTGCGGCGGGGTGGCGTACGGGACGCGGAGCGGTTGCGCAAGGTGCGCGCGGGGGAGTGGGTGCGGGTGACGCCCGCGGTCGTGCTGCTGGGGGAGGGGGCGCCGAGTCGGTGGCAGGTGGCCATGGCGGCGGTGTTGCACGCGGGCGGGCGGGCCGTGGTGACGGGGTTGACGGCACTGGAGTTGGCGGGAGTGTCGAACATCCGGTACGCGGCGCAGGTGCACGTACTGGTGTCGCGCGAGTGTGGGGTGCGGTCGTCGGGGCGGCTGGTGTACGAGCGGACGAAGCGCCTGCCCGAGCCGTTGCCCGTTCGGCTCCCGCCGACGGCGCCGTACGCGCGGGCGGTGGCGGACGCGTGCCGGCGGCTCGCGGACGATGCGCGGGCGCGGGCCACGGTGCTGGCCGCCGTGCAGCACCGGCTTTGCGGGGTCGGGGAGTTGCGGCGTGAGGCGGCGTACGGGAGGGGCCCGGCGGCGGTTCGGATGCGCGCGATCGTCGACGAAGTCGCTTCGGGCGTGGGGTCGTTGCCGGAGGCGGAACTGCGCGTGCTGGTCCGTGCGGCCGGATTGCCCGAGCCGCTGTGGAACCCGCGGGTGTACCGCGCCGACGGGCGGTTCCTGTGCTCGCCGGACGCGCTCTGGGAGGACGAAGGCGTCGTGGTGGAGGTGGACTCCGTCGCGTACCACGGTTGCGACGCCCAGCAGGCCAACACAGCCGAGCGCGCACGTGCCATGCGCGCGGCCGGTCTGACGGTGGTGTCGGTGTTGCCCCGGCAGATCCGCGACGACGGGCCGGGCGTGGTGCTGTTGGTGCGGGACACCCTGCGCGCGGCCCGGCAACGTCCGCCCGCGCACTTGGGTCTGTGGGTACGCGGAACCGAGTAGGCGTACGAAGATGCACCGGGACGCACGCCGGGAGCGTGTCCGCCCGACATGTAGGGCGTCGGGTCAGGCTTCCAGGAGGCGGGTGCGCAGGGCCTCGATGTGGGTGACGGGGATGCCCATGCCTTCGCGGACGTACGCCTCGACCGAGCCGTACTCGCGCTCGGCGGTGTCGAAGGCGGTGTCGAGGTACTCGCGCCGCACCGCGAACATCGAGCGCAGGTGCTCCGGGTCGAAGCCGCGCTCGGCGATGCCCCGCAGGATCTCGGCGTTCTTGGCGCGCAGGTGGTTCGCGCTGTCGAGGTAGTCCTCGTAGATGGTCTCGCGCGGCACGCCCAGCAGGGTCAGCAGCACGGCCGAGGTCCAGCCGGTGCGGTCCTTGCCCTGCGAGCAGTGGTAGACGACGGCGTTGTCGGTCTCCGCCATCCGGGTGAACACCTTGCGGTACGCGGCCCGCGCGAGGTCCGTGGTCACGAACCGCCGGTAGACCTCGCTCATCAGCTCGACCCCGGCGTTGCCGCCCATGATCTCGCCGGCCCGCTTCGGGTCCGCGAAGACGTCGCCGAACAGCTCGTTGTTGCCGTGCCCCATGACGTCGGCGATCAGCAGCTCGACGCCCGCCGGCAGCAGGTCCGGCTCGCGGTCGCGCTCGTGCTCGGAGCGCAGGTCGCACACCAGCCCGATGCCCAGGCGTAGGAACGCCTCCGTGTCGGCGGCGTCCAACGCGGCCAGCCCGTCGGAGCGGAACACGAGCCCGGTACGCACCTTGCGCCCGTCGGCGGTCGCGTGGCCTCCCGCGTCCCGGAAGTTCGGGGCGGTGGTCAGGATCGGCGTGGGCGCGGTCATCGGCGTCGGGCTCCGTTCGTGCGGGGGCGCGCACGTGGTTCGGGCACGTGTGCGGGGCGCGTTGCCCTACCAGGGTGACATCCCTCTTCGGGGCATGCCTCACGGGCCCTACGGCGGCGTACGCACGCCCGTGTTCCGCCCGACGGGCCGCGGCCGAGCAGGGAAGCGGATGGTCCGCCCGCGCACCCGCTGCCCCGGCGCGTAGCGCGTCAGGTCGGGGCCCATACCGCGTGCTCGACGCGCAGCAGCATGGCCGAGCGGCCGGTGAGGGTGATGGCGGTGTCGCCGGGCACCGGCTCGTTGAAGCGGGCCATGGGGTCGGTGTCGAGCGCGGTGTCGAGGACGATCTCGTACGAGTGCGCCCACGGCTCGCCCGGCAGCATGAAGCGCATGGGCTGCGACGAGGCGTGCAGGATGACCAGGAAACTGTCGTCGACGATGCGCTCGCCGCGCGGGCCGCGCTGGCGGATGTCGAGCCCGGACAGGTACATCCCGAGAGTCGCGGTCGGCGAGAACCAGTCGCGTTCGGTCATCTCGCGGCCGGTCGGGGTGAACCAGGCGAGGTCGCGCAGGCCGTCGGGAAAGGACGGGCGGCCGGAGAAGAACGCCCGGCGGCACAGCACCGGGTGCGCGCGGCGCAGTCTGATCAGGCGCGACGTGAGGTCCAGCAGCGGGCGCCACTGCGGGTCGTCCAGTGCCGACCAGTCCAGCCAACTCAGCTCGTTGTCCTGGCAGTAGGCGTTGTTGTTGCCGCGCTGCGTGCGCCCGAACTCGTCGCCCGCGACGAGCATCGGGACGCCGGTCGACAGCAGCAGCGTGGTCATCATGTTGCGCAGTTGCCGACGCCGCAGCAAGTTGACCGCGGTGTCGGGCGTTTCTCCCTCGTAGCCGCAGTTCCACGAACGGTTGTCGTTGGTGCCGTCGCGGTTGTCCTCGCCGTTGGCCTCGTTGTGCTTGCGTTCGTACGACACCAGGTCGCGCAGCGTGAAGCCGTCGTGGGCGGTGACGTAGTTGATCGACGCGTACGGGTGCCTCCCGTCGTCCTGGTAGAGGTCGGACGACCCGGACAGCCGGTACGCGAGATCCCGCACGTCGGGCCGCGCACCCCGCCAGAAGTCGCGCACGGTGTCCCGGTACTTGTCGTTCCACTCCGTCCACAGCGGAGGGAACTCGCCGACCTGGTACCCGCCTTCCCCCACGTCCCAGGGCTCGGCGATGAGCTTCACGCGCGACAGGACCGGGTCCTGGCCGATGACCGTCAGGAACGACGAGAGTTTGTCCACGTCGTGCATCGAGCGGGCCAGTGCGGCGGCGAGGTCGAAGCGGAACCCGTCGACGCCCATCTCCGTCACCCAGTAGCGCAGCGAGTCCGTGATGAGCTGGAGGACGTGCGGCTGCTGCACGTTGAGCGTGTTCCCGCAGCCCGTGTAGTCGGTGTAGCCGCGGCCGCCGTCGCGCAGGCGGTAGTACCCCGCGTTGTCGATGCCGCGGAAGCACAGGGTCGGCCCGCCCGGCCCGCCCTCCCCGGTGTGGTTGTAGACGACGTCGAGGATCACCTCGATGCCCGCCTCGTGCAGCGCGTGCACCATGCGACGGAACTCGTGGACCTGGCCGCCGCGCCCACCCGCCGACGAGTAGCCGGCGTGCGGGGCGAAGTAGCCGATCGAGTTGTAGCCCCAGTAGTTGCCGCCGCGGGCGCGCAGCAGGTGTTCCTCGGAGACGAAGTGGTGCACGGGCAGCAGTTCGACGGCGGTGACGCCGAGGCGTACGAGGTGGTCGATCGCGGCGGGGTGGGCGAGGCCGGCGTACGTGCCCCGGAGCTCGTCGGGGATGCCCGGGTGCCGCGCGGTGAAGCCTTTGACGTGCAGTTCGTAGATGACCGTCTCGGCCCAGGGGATCTTGGGGCGGCGGTCGTCGGACCAGTCGAAGTCGTCGTGGACGACCACGGACTTGGGCACGAAAGGGGCGGAGTCCCGGCTGTCCAGCACGTCGTCGGCGCCGCCGCGCACGTGCCCGAAGACGGCGTCGTCGAGGACGAACAGGCCGTCGATCGCCCGGGCGTACGGGTCGAGCAGCAGCTTGGCGGGGTTCCAGCGGGCGCCGCGCCAGGGCTCCCAGGGGCCGTGCACGCGGAAGCCGTACCGCTGGCCGGGGCCGATGCCGGGGAGGTAGCCGTGCCAGACGTGGAAGGTCTGGTCGGTGAGCGGCAGGCGGGTCTCGCGCAGGGTGCCGTCCGCCGCCTCGTCGAACAGGCACAGGTCGACGGCCTCGGCGCCGCCCGCCCACAGGGCGAAGTTGGTGCCCGCGCCGTCGTGCCGGGCGCCGAGCGGGAGTCTGCGGCCGGGCCACGGCGGGTCCATCCGGCCGTTCGGATACGCCCGCGCACCCGCGGTACTTTCGGCCGGCGGGCCGGCGGCGGGGTACGCGGGCTTGGGCCGGAACAGCCCGAGCCGACGTGTCGTGGCCTCCCCCTTGCGTGCCATGGCTTCGCCCTCCCCGCCGTCGTGCCGCCCGTGGTCGCTACGCAGGGTGTTCCCCTTCGGAGCACAGGCCAAAGGCTCGGTGACGGATGGGACTAAAGGCGGATTGCGAGATTGATGCCGGGAAAGCGAGCGAACACCCGGTCCGGACGGTCTCGTACGGCACCAAGGGGTGGCCCGGTGGCGTCGTGGACACCACCGGGCCGACGTGAGCAAAGCGCAGCGACTGCGCGGTGGGACTCCTTAGGCGATCAGGCCCGTCTCGGGTCCGGGCCTAGAACCAGAACGGGAAGAACCCGCCCCAGGTGCCCTGCTGCGACTGGCCGTTGCTGTTGTTGCCCTGCTCGATGACGACGACGCCGCCGTTGTCCTTCACTCCGGCCGTGTTGTTCTGGTTGGTGGCGCCGGAGCCGTTGGCGCTCTGCTGCGTGGCGTTGTAGTTGCCGTCCACGCCGCCGCTGACGTTGCCGCTGCCGGAGTTGGACGTGGTCGACGTCGAGGTGGTCGTGGTGGATGCGGTCGAGGTGGACCCGTTGTCGGCGTCCGCGCCGTTGTCGGCCACGGCGGCACCGGCACCGAGGATGAGCAGGCCGGCCGCGAGCGGGGCGACGGCGAGGGTGCCGAGGATGCGCTTCATGAGAGTCCTCCGTGAGACAGCGGGGTCCCGCTTGGTGGGCGGGGCCCGGGAGTTGGGTTCGTGTCGCCGGAGAGGCCGGCCGGCCCCGTCCCGGCATGGCGACGTCGTGTGACCAACTTGTCGCAACAGGTGACCGAAAATCCAACCGCTGAGGCGGTGTTCGCTCGTGCGAGTGATCTGGAAGCCCCATCCCCCAACGAGAGCCCCCGCCCGGGGATACGCCCCGCGCCCGATTCCCGTGGCAAATTAACCCGTTCTGCGGCATCCAGTGACTTTGTAGACAAGTCATGAGCGTCTGTCACGTTTGGCGGAGCGCGCAATCGTGCTTCAACTCGATTTGTACGGCGCACAACAGGCGCGCAGGGCGTGCGCGGCGAGCCTGCGCTGCAATACGCACCAAACCTTCACGATTGCCCCGGCAGGTACCGTTGCCGCATGCCCGTCGTCGTGATCGGAGCCGACCGCCCGTTGGGCGGGGCGCTCGTCCTCGCGCTCGTGGAGCTCGGCGTGCCCGACCTGCGGGCGGTCGTACGCGACCGGGCGTACGCGCCGGCGCTGCGGGCGGCGGGGGTGCGCGTCTCGGTGGGCGACCTGTCGGACCCGTTGCGCCTGGGCGCGGTGCTCGAAGGCGCCCACACGGTCGTGCACCTCGACACGGGCCCGGAGGGATCCGGCGGTCCGCTCGACACCTGGGACTGGCTGCTGGAGGCGGCGGAAGACACCGGGCTGACCAGGATTGTCACGGTTGTTGAGGATGAGCGGATATCGCCTGACAGGGGAGGCTATGACGTGGTCCTTCTGCCGGGCCGGATCACCCGAAGTTGTGGCGGCGCCACCGATGCCGTCGACCCCGCGCTGGTCAGCGCGTTGATCGAAGCGGACCGCCGTCGGTGATCGTTCCGATTCGGTTACGTATACCCCCGGGAGGCAACCGAAGGTGTGTGCATGACGTCTAAACGACGAATGGCTCAACGCGTGCAAGCGCGACGGGCCGTTTCTCCCCCCGGATCCACCCGTACGTGAAGGGAAGCCAGTACATGTCCCGAGCACCGAAGCCGCCCCCAGGTCGACCAAACTGGCGCCACCTCGTGGCGCTGCTCCTCGGTGCCATGCTGGTTCTGACCGCGTGCAGCGGAGGCGGCGGCAAGAAGTCGGACGGAAGCGGAGGTTCGTCCGGCGGCTCAGCCGCCTCGGGCGGTTCGTCCGGCAACGGCGGTACGACCGGCGGCACCAACGCCCCGGCCAAGGCCGACCCCGCCCGTGTCACGGTCACCCCCGCCGACCTGGCCACGGGCGTCGAGGTCGGCAGCATGGTCGTGGTCGAGGTCGGCCCCGAGGACAAGCTCGACAGCGTCAAGGTGATCAACGCCCGCAACGAGCAGGTCGACGGCGCCCTGGACGCCGACGGCAAGACGTGGAAGCCCAAGGTCCCGTTCACGTTCGGGTCGAAGTACACCGTCACCGCGGTCGCCAAGAACAAGGAAGACCAGCCGACGACGTCGACGACGACGTTCACCACGCTGAGCAACGACAACAAGATCACCGCGAGCTTCTTCCCGGACGACGGCACCACCGTCGGCGTCGGGCAGCCGATATCGATCAAGTTCAACAAGCCGGTCAAGGACCGCGCGAAGGTCGAGGCGGCGCTGAAGGTCACCGCGTCCCCGGCCGTCGAGGGCTCGTGGCACTGGTTCGGCAACCAGCGCGTCGACTACCGCCCGAAGGACTACTGGGCGACCGGCACGTCGGTGAAGGTCGACCTGAACCTGCGCGGAATAGACGCCGGGAACGGCGCCATGTTCGAGCAGTTCAAGAGCTTCGGCTTCAAGATCAGCGACACCAAGACCGTCAGCGTCGTCGACGTCAACACCAAGACGATGAAGGTCTACAAGAACGACGCGCTGGTCAAGACCATCCCGGTCACCACCGGTGAGATCCCCGCGTACGCCACGTGGGGCGGCAAGATGGTCGTGATGGAGAAGTACGTCAAGACCCGGATGAACTCCCAGACGGTCGGCCTCGGCTCCGAGTACGACATCGACGACGTGCCGTCGGCGGTCCGGATCACCACGTCCGGCACCTTCGTACACGGCAACTACTGGTCGCCGCCGTCGACGTTCGGCTCGCAGAACGTCAGCCACGGGTGCATCAGCATGACCCCCGACAACGCCAAGTGGTTCTACGACAACGCGGCCATGCCGGGCGACATCGTCGACGTCGTGAACGCGAAGGAACGTGTCGTGTCCCCGGACAACGGCTACGGCGCCTGGAACCTCACCTGGGAGGCCTGGACCCAGGGCTCCGCGCTCTGACGGGCACGGCCTGACGGGCCCACGGATCGACAGGCCGACGGGCTGATGCAAGGCAACGCCGGGATCCGCAGATCCACCCCGCTCGGGAGGATCCGCGGATCCCGGCGGCTTTTCGGGCGCGACGCCGGCCCCGGCGCGACCGGCACGTCTGTCAGGCACGCCGGCCACGGCAGGCACAGCTGGCACGCCGTGGCGGCACGGCCCCGCCCCACCCTTCCGCGCGCGTGGCCGTATTGTCGGCTGCGGGCAGGCAACAAACGCTGGCCGCAACCGTGCTGAGCCGTGCTGAGCCGCGCAGAGAAGGAGTAAACGTGGGCGAGTTCGTGAACCTTGAAGTGGCCGACGGAATCGGAACGATCCGGCTGGCCAGGCCGCCGATGAACGCGCTGAACGTACAGCTCCAGGAGGAACTCCGGGCGGTCGCCCAGGAGGCCTCCGAACGGGCCGACGTACGCGTTGTCGTCGTGTACGGCGGCGAGAAGGTCTTCGCCGCGGGGGCGGACATCAAGGAGATGGAGGCCATGACGTACACCGACATGGTCGACCGCGGCGCCGCCCTCCAGTCCGCCTTCACCGCCGTCGCGCGGATCCCCAAGCCGGTCATCGCCGCGATCACCGGGTACGCCCTCGGCGGCGGCTGCGAACTCGCGCTCTGCGCGGACTTCCGCGTGTGCGCGGACAACGCGAAGCTCGGCCAGCCGGAGATCCTGCTCGGCATCATCCCCGGCGCCGGCGGCTCGCAGCGCCTGCCCCGCCTGGTCGGGCCCGCGAAGGCCAAGGACCTGATCTACTCCGGCCGTTTCGTCGACGCGCAGGAGGCCCTGGAGATCGGCCTCGTCGACCGCGTCGTGGCGCCAGCCGAGGTCTACGAGGCGGCGCTCGCGTGGGCGGCGCAGTTCGCCAACGGCCCGGCGTACGCGCTCCGCGCCGCCAAGGAGGCCATCGACCGCGGCCTGGAGACGGACCTCGACTCCGGCCTTGAGATCGAACGCATGCAGTTCACCGGCCTGTTCGCCACCGAGGACCGGGCGATCGGCATGAAGAGCTTCGTCGAAAGCGGCCCCGGCAAGGCCAAGTTCGTCGCCCGCTGACCCGCACCCCACCGCAATCGTGGGGCCCTGGCCGCACCGCGTGTACCCCCACACGCGCCGCAGCCAGGGCCCGATCACGTCCCGACTCCTGCCCCCGCCCCTGCCCTGCCCCGATAAAGGGCACGAAGCCGTACGCCGATCTCCCCGGTATCCGCGAGCGCGCCGGTCGTCACCGCCACGACGAACTCCTCCGCCCGATCCACATCGACAGGCACCGCGGGCACGCCGTTGAGCGACAGAAACACCCGCGCGGCCACCCAGGCCGTCCGCTTGTTCCCGTCCACAAGCGCATGGTCACGCGCGACGGAGTGCAACAGGGCGGCGGCTTTGTCCCAGACCCCGGGATACGCGTCCGCGCCGAACACAGAGGTACTCGGCCGCGCACTGGCCCCTTCGACGAGCCCGCGGTCGCGAACCTGCGGGACGTCACCGAATGCCTCTCGGGCGACCAGCAGCAGTTCGTCGGCGGAGAGGAAGTCGATCGAGGTCATGACGGCTCCGAGGGGCGGAGTGGGGAGTACAGGGCGGCGGGTGTCAGGCGCAGGCGGCGGTACGGATACCGGCAGCGGACAGTCGTCCTACGCGAGCCGATCCAACAACTCGCGATCCTGCGCGGCGATCTCGGCCGCGAGCCGACTGACAAGCGCAGCCCGCTCCCGCGCGGGAGCGGTAGTTGCCGCCTCCGCCGCCGAGGACGCGGAAGCGGGTACGGATTCCGCAACCCCGCCGCGGTCCGGCTCGCCCGCTCGATCATCCCTGCCCATGCACAAAACGTAGCGCGCGCGGCGCTCCGCCTTCACGGCATTTCCCGGCGGTCGACCAGGCGGCGGCGTCTCACCTGCACGCGGCCGGGTGTGTGCCCGGGACTTGCCAGTTGAGGCAAACCCCACGGGGCGGTCCGCCCCGTGATGGTGCCCCACCCCTTCGCGGCCGGAGGCCGCCGGAAGCAGTCGGAAGACCCCGTGTGATCGACGAGCGAAGCGAGGAGAGCGGCCGGAGGCCGCCAGTCGGACTTTCCTGCGCCGGAGGGAGCGAAGCGAGTGGAGGTGAAGGAAAGTCAGCGGTCGGAGTGCGAAATCGCGTGGCGGAGCGAGGAACGAGCGCAGCCAAGCGAAAAGCGCCACACCCTTCCCAAGGGGTGAATGCCACGAGTGCTCGCTTGAACGGCCGCGTTGACCGGGAATCGCCCCGGTGCGGGGTGTTCCGTCGTTGGTCTCGGGGTTGTTCCGCTGTTGGTCTCGGGGCCGGAAGGGGTGGGGCACGGCCACGGGGTGAGAGCCGGGAGGGGCACGGGCCAGGGCGGGGCCGGAGGGGGACGGGCACGGGGTGAGACCAGGACGCGGCACCGGCTCGGGGTGGCGGCAGAGGGGCGCGCGGAACCCCCGTACCGCAACTGGTGTCGCCGCGCGAGTGCCTGGCGTTCGCCACCGCGCTCGGCGTGATCTCGACCGTGTGGTTCTGGGTGCTGGTCAACCCGCTGTCGGCGGGTCACGGCATTACCCGCAGAGCGCTACCCGTGGGGGAGGTGGCCTCGTGGCGCTTCCCGGCCCTTGGCCACCGTCGCCTTGCTCCCGAAATGCTTGATGGGCCCGCTCGTTGGGGGAGCGGGCCCATCAAAGGGCGAATCAGGAATCCGCGGGGTTACAGGTTCGGGTACAGCGGGTGCTTGGCGGCCAGGGTGGCGGTGCGGGCGCGGAGCGCTTCGCGCTTGGCGTCGTCGAAGTCCGGCTTCAGGGCTTCGACGATGACGTCGGCGACCTCGCGGAAGTCGTCGTCGGTGAAGCCGCGCGTGGCGAGTGCCGGGGTGCCGATGCGCAGGCCGGAGGTCTTCATCGGGGGCAGCGGGTCGTTGGGGACCGCGTTGCGGTTGACGGTGATGCCGACCTCGTGGAGGCGGTCCTCGGCCTCGCGGCCGTTGAGGTGGTTGTCGACCAGGTCGACGAGCACCAGGTGCACGTCCGTGCCGCCGGACAGGACCTTGATGCCGGCGTCGGCCGCGTCCTGGGCGAGCAGACGCTCCGCCAGGAGCTTCGCGCCGGCGAGCGTGCGGACCTGGCGGTCCTTGAACTCGTCGCCCGCGGCGACCTTGAAGGCCACCGCCTTTGCGGCGATGACGTGTTCGAGGGGGCCGCCCTGGAGGCCCGGGAAGACCGCCGAGTTGATCTTCTTGATCAGCTCCTCGGTGGCGAGGATCGCGCCGCCGCGCGGGCCGCCGAGGGTCTTGTGGGTCGTCGTGGTGACGATGTGCGCGTGCGGCACCGGGCTGGGGTGCAGGCCCGCGGCCACCAGGCCCGCGAAGTGCGCCATGTCGACCCAGAGGTACGCGCCGACCTCGTCCGCGATGCGGCGGAACTCCGCGAAGTCCAGCTGGCGCGGGTACGCCGACCAGCCCGCGACGATCATCTTCGGCCGGTGCTCCTTGGCGAGGCGTTCGACCTCGGTCATGTCGACCAGGCCGGCCGCGTCCACCTTGTAGGAGACGATGTTGTACTGCTTGCCGGAGAAGTTGAGCTTCATGCCGTGCGTCAGGTGCCCGCCGTTGGCGAGGTCCAGTCCGAGCACGGTGTCGCCGGTCTGCAGCAGGCCGAAGTAGACGGCGGCGTTCGCCTGCGCGCCCGAGTGCGGCTGCACGTTCGCCGCCTCGGCGCCGAACAGCGCCTTGATGCGCTCAATCGCCAGGTTCTCGACCACGTCGACGTACTCGCAGCCGCCGTAGTAGCGGCGGCCCGGGTAGCCCTCGGCGTACTTGTTGGTCAGCACCGAGCCCTGGGCCTCCAGAACCGCGACCGGCGCGAAGTTCTCGGAGGCGATCATCTCCAGGGTCGACTGCTGGCGGTGCAGCTCGTCGGCGACGGCGGCGGCGACCTCAGGGTCCACCTCGGCCAGCGGACGGTCCAGGATCGTCACGGTGGGTCAGCTCCTCGATCGGGGCTCAGGCGCCGGTGAAGGCGTTGTACTCGGCTTCGGACATCAGGCCGCCGACCTCGGCGGCCGGGGTGTCGAGTTGCACCTTGACGAGCCAGCCCTCGCCGTACGGGTCGGAATTGACCAGGCTCGGGTCCTCGACGACCGCGGCGTTGACCTCGACGACCTCGCCGTCGGCGGGGGCGAAGATGTCGCTCACGGACTTCGTCGACTCGAGTTCGCCGCAGGGCTCGCCCGCGGTCACCCGCGCGCCGACCTCGGGGAGCTGGACGAAGACCACGTCACCGAGGGCGTCGGCGGCGTGCTTCGAGATGCCGATGACGGCCGGGTTCCCGTCCGTCGTCAGCCACTCGTGGTCCTTGCTGTAGAGCAGGTTCTGGGGTGCGCTCACGGGTCCATTCTCCATTCATTGCGAGGGTCGCTGATCCGCAGGGGGTTCTTGCCGGTGTTTGGCGCGTTTTGTCGTCGCCCGAATCACCCGGATCACCCGAGTCATCCGGGTGAGGGCAAGGGCAAGCCGTGTCCGAGGCCGGCGGCCCGGCTACTGCCGCTTGTAGAAGGGCAGTGCCACGACCTCGACGGGTTCGGCGGTCCCGCGGATGTCGATCGCAAGCCGGGTGCCCGGCTCGGCGTGCTCGAGAGGTACGTACGCCATCGCGATCGGCGCACCCAGGGTGGGCGACGGGGCACCGGAGGTGACCTCGCCGACCGGCTGCTTCGTGGCCGGGTCGAGTACGGCGTACCCGGCGCGCGGCACGCGCCGCCCCGGCGACCGCAGGCCGACGAGCGTCGCGCGCGGCCCTTCCTTCTCCCGGGCCGCGAGCGCGTCGCGGCCGACGAAGTCCTCGGGCTTGTCGAGGCGTACGACGCGGCCGAGGTTGGCCTCGTACGGCGTCACCGACGTCGTGAGCTCGTGCCCGTACAGCGGCATGCCGGCCTCCAGGCGCAGCGTGTCGCGGCAGGACAGGCCGGCGGGGATCATGCCGTGCTCGGTGCCGACCTCGGCCAGCGACGTCCACAGGCGCTTGGCGTCGGCGGGCGCGCAGAACAGCTCGAAGCCGTCCTCGCCGGTGTAGCCGGTGCGGGCGAGCAGGACGTCGACGCCGGCGACCACCGCGCGGTCCGCGGCGTAGTACTTGACCTGCGCGAGATCGAGGTCGGTGAGCGGCGCGAGGATTGCGACGGCGTGCGGCCCCTGGACGGCCAGCAGCGCGTAGTCCGCCGAGCGGTCCGTGACGACCGCGTCGAACCCGGCGGCCCGGGCGGTGAGTTCGGCGGCCACGAGGGGCGCGTTCGAGGCGTTGGCGACGACGAGGTACTCCGTCTCACCGGTGCGGTAGACGATCAGGTCGTCGAGGATGCCGCCGTCGGCGTCGCAGATCATCGTGTACCGGGCGCGGTCGACACCGATCTTCGAGATGAAGCCGACCAGGGCGTGGTCGAGCGCTTGGGCGGCCTCGGGGCCGGTCACGGCGATCTCGCCCATGTGGGTCAGATCGAAGAGCCCGGCGGCCTCGCGTACCGCGCGGTGTTCGGCGCTCTCGCTGCCGTAGCGCAGCGGCATGCGCCAGCCGGCGAAGTCGGTCATCGTCGCGCCGAGTGCGTCGTGGACGGCGTCGAGCGGCGTGCGGCGTTCCTGCGCGCGCTCCTCGGCGCGTCCTTCGGGGCGTTCTTCGTGGGCGGCCTGGTTGGACGTCATCGGCTGGACTCCTCGCGGGTGTGATGGTCCCGAACGCCATGATTTCGTACCGGTTCGTCCGAAGTCGTGCGCACGCGCGGGCGCACGGCAGCGGGTACGCGGCAGCGCACAGGGTGGGGTGAACGGTCCAACAGGGGGCTCCCTCGGCGGTGTGCGGCGCGCACTGCTGTACGCCGCACCAGCGGGTGGGTCGCCTCCCCCTCTGTCATGGACCTGAGAGCTTCACGCGCGGTCGCGCCTCCCGCGGAAGTGGTCGCGGGCGCGGACGGCGGCTTGCACCGTGGGTGAGTCCCGCCGTACGGCACGGGACTGCTTTCCAGAGTCGCCTCACCCGCGCGGTACTTGGGCCTGAGAGTTTCCGGGGGAGGAATTGCTCCTTCGGCGCCCCGCCACCGGCCGCCGCAAGGGCGCAGGTGAAAGAGGGCTCTCCCGCGTGGGGTCGAGGGCCGGTGTGAAGTTGTGCGCGCATGCTATCGGTATCGGTATCGGGCGTGGGTGGTGCGGGGCGTGTCGGAGGATTCTCCAATGAGCCTGCCGACCCCGGCATTGCTAGCGTGGGCGGCGTCCAACCACCGTACGTACAGGGAGGTTCGCCCATGGCGACCACGCGCACTGCCACGACCCACTGGAAGGGCGCGCTGATCGGCGGCGCCGGAACCGTGTCGCTCGACTCGTCCGGCGTGGGGACGTACGACGTCTCGTGGCCCTCGCGCGCGGAGGCGGCCAACGGCAAGACCAGCCCCGAGGAACTCATCGCCGCCGCGCACTCCTCGTGCTACTCGATGGCCCTGTCGCACGGGCTCGCGGGCGCCGGCACGCCGCCGGAGTCGGTCGACACCGAGGCGAACGTGACGTTCCAGCCGGGCGAGGGCATCACCGGGATCGTGCTTAAGGTGCAGGCGCGCGTACCGGGCCTGTCCGAGGAGGACTTCCAGGCCGCGGCGCAGAACGCCAAGGAGAACTGCCCGGTCAGCAAGGCGCTCGCCGGTGCGCCGATCACGCTTGAGGCAACGCTGCTTTCGTAGCGTTCCCCGGCGGCAACGCGTCGGCCCGAGGGACCGGCCTGAACAGTGGGCCTGAACAGTCGGCCCGAGCCGTCGGACGACTCGGCGGGGCTCCGCAATCGTGCGGGGTCCCGCCGTTTTCGTGTCCTGGCACGGCCTAGGCTGGCGATTGATCCGATCGCACTCAGGAGGTGGCCGTGGCCTTCCCGGCGAACCACGTCGAACGCTGCCTCGTGGCCGCGATGCAGGACCCGTCGCGCACCGGTGAGCTGATCGACGCGCTGGCGGAGGCCGAGGTGTGGGTGCCGCTGCCCGCCGGAGGCGGCCCGCACGATGCCGAACTGACGCTGCCCACCACGGAGATAGCCGGAGCTCCCTTCGTCCCGGTGTTCAGCTCGGAGGAGCAGTTCCGCCGCGTCGCGGGGCCGATGGCGTTCACCGTCGCGCCGGTACGCGAGTTCGCGCGCGGCCTGCCGCCGCATGTGGGCATGGCCGTGAACCCCGGCGGCGAGGTGGGCATCCCGATTCCGCCGGACGGCGTGCTGGAACTCGCGCGCGTGCCGGGCGCGGGCGCGACGGGTGCGCGCGTCACGCTGATCGAGCCGGCGCCGGAGGAGGAGCCGTACGTCCTGCTCGCGGCCGCGGCCGAGGAGTTCGCCGCGACGCACGTCGTGCTGACCGCCCGGCGCGCCCTCGGATTCGTCGAGAGCGACGCGCCGTCCCTGTTCATCGGCGTCGAACTGGACCGTTGGCAAGAGGAGGACCGCCGCATGGCGATCGGCGCGCTGGAACGCGCGGTCGGCCGGGCGGGTACGCCGTGGCCGGTCAACCTCGTGCTGATCGACCTCGCGCAGGACCCGGTGGGGGACTGGATGCTGGAGTCCGTGCGCCCCTTCTACGAACGCCCCTTTTAGCGGACACGACCTGGTCCGGGATTCGCCCTCGCGCGCTCGTCACGGTCGTACGGGGCGGTGGGCGCCGGGGTCTCCGGCCTACCATGAGCACGTCGTCACGCAGCGCAAGGGGAGGGCATCGTGACGTTTACCGGTAACCCCGGCAACGAGGTCGAGCACGCTCTGCGGCAGGTCGCGCCGCAGGACTACGAGGCGTACGAGCGGCTGTTGGAATGCCTTGCCCGCGGCCACGTCTGGATGCTCCTGTGGCAGGGCGAACCGGGCAGCCCCGACGCGCAATACGGGAACATGGAGGTGCACGGGTCGCGCTACGCCCCGGCGTTCACCTCCGAGGGCCAACTGCACGAGAGCCGCTGGGACCGGGGCTGGGAGGTGCACGCGGTCCGGGAGATAGCCGCGACCTTGTATCCCGACCAGTGGGGCCTGTGGCTCAACCCGCACATGCAGGGCGGCGGGGTCGGGGTGCCGTACCTGGATCTGCGGCGCATCGTCGGGGGGCTCGACAAGCTCATGCCCGGGCCGGTGCGCGTCGGCGAACCGGCGCTCGACGACTCGGCGTTCTGGGCGGTCCTCACCGCCGAGCTCGGGGCCTCCGGCGTCGTACGCGCCGCGCACCGCGCCTACGTGGAGCCGGCGCTCGGAGCGCCGCGCATCGTCATAGGGACCCGTCTCGCGGACAACGACCCCGCGACCGTCGACCGGATGAAGCAGGCCATGGCCCGTGCCGCGGGCATGCTGCAGGGCATCGACATCTCCTCGGTCGCACTCGACGATCCGTACGATCCCGTCGCAAAGTGGATGCGAGAGCAGACCCGGTCTTTCCTGTGAGGTAACGGTTCTGACAAGGTTCCCGCATGCATGAGATCCGGATGGTCCTCGGCCTGAGGCAACGCTTCATGTGGCTTGTGCTGGGGATCGTCTTCGCCCTGCTGGGCGTCTACATGCTGATCATCGAGGAGAGCTACTTCTTCCTTGTCCTGGCCGTGCTCCAGGTCGCACTGTTCTTCTGGAGTGCGCGCTTCTCCACCGTGGTGCACGCCGACGGGCTGACCGCGGTCGGTCTCCGCACGCGACGGCTCGCGTGGCAGGACATCGCCAATGTCGAGGCCAAATCGCTGCTCGGTACGCGTGGCGTACGCCTGACCCTGGTCAGCGGGCGCCGGGTACGCCTCCATGTGCCCGCCACCGGTGGCGGCGCGAACGACCCCGATTTCGACGTCAAGCTCGCCACCATCTCGCAGTGGTGGGCGGTCGCGACCGGCCGCATGGCCCCCGAGCAGCAGCAGGCCGGCCTCGCGCGGTACGCGGGGCAGCCGCCGACGGGCTACCCGGGCCGCTGACCGTGACGGGGCGTCAGCCCCGTTCGACCGCCGTGCCGATCAGGCCCAGGGGAGGGCTGCCCAGGTCGAGCAGCGCGGTGTGGAAGCGCTCCAGCGTGAAGCCGGCGCCCCACGTCGACCGGGCGTTCTCGCGCAGGTCCTGGAGGGCCAGCTTGCCCCACGTGTAGCAGCCGTAGTTCGGGTCGAACGTGCCGCGCCGCGCCTCGCTCGCGGCACCCGCGCGGGCGACGTACGCATCCGCCATGAAGCGCCGCGTGGCCTCCTCGACGTCCATCGCGCCGGTGTGCAGCCCGATCGCCGCCGCCAGGCGCGTCACGCGGAGCAGCGCCTCCAGGCACATGCCGATCGCATAGCGCGGGTCGTCCGCGCGGAAGCCCTCTTCCAGGCACACTTCCTCGATGTAGTGCGCCCAGCCCTCGGCGAACGACGACGAGTGCAACACCCGGCGTACGTCCGACGGCGCGCGCCGCAGCGCACGCCCGTGCGCGAAGTGCCCGGGCGCCACTTCGTGCACCGTGATGGCCGGGAGCGTGGTGCGGCTGAAGATCGTCAGCCACTCCTCGATCTCCTCGGCGGGCCAGGACGGGTCCGGCGGGGTCACGAAGTACCAGGACGGCGCCTCGGCTTCGCCCGGCGCGTTCCACGACATCATCGCCATGGCCCAGCGCATGGACTCCGGCGCGGGGCCCACCTCGCACACGCCGTCGAGGTAGGGCGCGAGCTTCTTCGCGCGGCTGAACTCGATGACCTCGGCCGTCTGCGCCCGCGCCTCCGCCAGGATTCCGTCGGCGTCCGGGTGGTCGGCGAGCAGCGCCGGGACCAGTTCCGCGGGCGTGCGGGAGGGGTCGTACGCCTTGCACGCCTCGGCCAACATGCCGCGCAGCCGGTCGCGTTCCGCGTCCGCGCGCTCCGCGAGCCGGCCGAGGTCGACCGTCAGCGCCTCGCCCGACCCCATCAGCCGCGCGAGCGCCGCGCCGCCGAGGGCCGGGTCGGGGTCGCCGTGCTCGGCGGCGCGCTCCAGGTGGGTGACGAGGCGTTCGAGCGCGGCGAGCGCGCGCGTACCGTTCTCGCCGTCGTCGGGGCGGATGGCCGCGGCCTGCCCGCGCGCGGCGCCGAGCGTCGCCTTCGCGACCGGAGCCGATACGCGGTCGAGGGACTCCAGGGCCATGTCGACCGCGTCGGGCCACTGGGCGACGTGGCGCGTACGAGCCTCGGCGCGCTCCGCCTCGGGCGCGTATTCCTTGTCGTAGAAAGCCAGTTCGAGGTTTTCGAGATGCGGGACCGGATTGCGGCGGTGCAATTCGAGGTCGCCGAAGGCCACGCGCGTGTGGTCCTCGAACGCCGACAGATGCGCCTCGTCGTGCGGATCCTCGCGCGTCACGCCCTCGGCGCCCCCGCCCAGGGCGGCCAGCCCGGCACGCACGCCGTCGGGGGAGAGGTCCTGGATTCTGCCGTCGTATTCGTGCAGGCCGGCCCCCTCGCGGGCGGCGGTCATGGTCAGGTCGCAGAGCGCGCGAAGTCGGGCATCCATGCCCGTGAGGCTACCTGGGGCACAAGATCGGACAAGGCACAATTTCCGGCATGCCGCCACAGGAGATCCAGGAGATCTACAGCCACAACGTCCAGCAGGTCCTCGATCTCACCGGCATCTTCGTCTTCGCGGTCGCGGGCGCGCTCATGGCGGTGCGCAAGAACTTCGACGTGATCGGGATCGTGCTGCTCGCCGAAGTGACGGCGCTCGGCGGCGGTGTCATCCGCGACCTGATCATCGGCGACGTGCCGCCGGCCGCGTTCGACGACCTGGGCTACTTCAGCACCCCGCTGTTCGCCGCGGGCCTGGTCTTCTTCCTGCACCCGCAGGTCGAGCGGATCAGCCGCACGATCGACATCTTCGACGCGGCGGGCCTGGGGCTGTTCTGCGTGACCGGTACGGCCAAGGCGTTCGCGTACGGGCTCGGGCCGGTGCAGGCCACCGCGCTCGGCATCACGACGGCGGTCGGCGGCGGCGCGATCCGCGACGTGCTGGCCCGCGAGGTGCCGGTGCTGCTGCGCTGGGACCGGGAGATCTACACCGTTCCGGCGCTGGTGGGTGCGGCACTGGTCGCGGTCTTGGTGGAGACCGGGAATTTCAACGCCTACACGGCGACGGCCGCGGCGGTGTTCGCGTTCGCGTTCCGGGTGCTCGCGCTGCACAAGGGGTGGCGTGCGCCGCGCGCCTGGCGGCGCAACTCCGAGGTGCGCGGGGACTTCGACTGACGGCTTCGGCCGAGGGTCTTCGACTGGGGCTCTCGGCCGGCGCCTTTCGCTCGGGGGCGCTCGTCCGTGGTGTCCGTCGCTCCGACGCGTACCCCAAATGCCCTACCCGGCGTTGCACCTGGCGTGTGGGAGATCCAGCAACCCCTGACGTACGACCGTGGTGGCCCGCCGCCCCCTTCCGAGGGCTTCCTCGTACCGCGCTGGCGGTCGCTGCGCGCGACGGTCGGCCGGGCTCTCGGCAGGGCCGTTGACACGCTGCTGACCGGTGGGCCCCGGTACGGCAGACCGTGCCGGGCGCCAACCTGCCGGGCGCCCCGAGAGCCGCGCGGCGCCCGCGACTAGACTTCGTTCTGCGATGGCCTACTTCGATCATGCGGCGACGACTCCGATGCGCCCCGAAGCGGTCCGGGCCATGACCGGGCAGCTCACCGTCCTCGGCAACCCGTCGTCCCTGCACGCCTCGGGCCGCCGCGCGCGGCGTGTCGTCGAGGAGTCCCGGGAGATCCTCGCGGAGGCGATCGGCGCCCGGCCCAGCGAGATCGTCTACACCGCGGGCGGCACCGAGGCCGACAACCTCGCGGTCAAGGGCATCTACTGGTCGCGCGTCTCGGCGTCCCCGGCCCGCCGCCGCATCCTTGCGTCGCCGGTCGAGCACCACGCCGTCGTCGACCCCATCGTGTGGCTCACCGAGCACGAAGGCGCCGAGGTCGAGTGGCTCGACGTCGACGCGGACGGGCGGGTACGCCCCGAGGTGCTGCGCGCCGCGCTCACCCGCGCCCCCGACACCGTCGCCCTGGTCAGCGTCATGTGGGCGAACAACGAGGTCGGCACCGTGCAGCCGGTCGCCGAGCTGGTCGCGGTCGCCCACGAGTTCGGGGTGCCGGTGCACGCGGACGCGGTGCAGGCGGTCGGGCAGGTCCACGTCGACTTCACCGCGTCGGGGCTGGACGCCATGACGGTGTCGGGCCACAAACTCGGCGGACCCCTCGGATGCGGGGCGCTCGTGCTCGGGCGGCACATGTCGCCGCTGCCGCTACTGCACGGCGGCGGGCAGGAGCGCGATGTCCGGTCCGGCACGCTCGACACCCCGTCGATCGCGGCGTTCGCGGCCGCCGCGGAGATCGCGGTGCGCGAGCAGCCCGAGTACGCGGTGCGCGTGGGCGCGCTGCGCGACGATCTGGTCCGCCGCGTTCTGGCGGAGATCCCGGACGCCGAGCTCAACGGCGACGCCCGTCTGGAGCCCGCGTACCGGCTTCCGGGCAACGCGCACTTCTCCTTCCCCGGCTGCGAGGGCGACTCCCTGCTCCTGCTGCTGGACGCCCGGGGCATCGAGTGCTCGACCGGCTCGGCGTGCTCGGCGGGGGTCGCGCAGCCCAGCCACGTGCTGCTGGCGATGGGCGCCGACGCGGCCCGTGCCCGGGGCTCGCTGCGGTTCAGCCTCGGGCACACATCGACGGCGGGGGAGATCGACGAGCTGGTCGACGCCATCGCCCCGGTGGTGGCGCGGGCCCGCAAGGCCGGGCTGACGACGCAGCGCCGGTGAATCGTGTCGCCGCGCCCGGTCCCGTACGGGTGTCCGGAACGCGCGAAAACCGGGGCGAGGCCGGGGCGGCGCACCCCGTACCCTGGTTGGGCCATGACTGATCACGTCACTCCCCAGCCCCCTGCCGTCTGCGAGCCCGTGCCGATGCTCCCCGAGCCGGACGAGTCGGCCGTCTTCGCGCGCGTGCCCGAGGACGGGCGCCCGCTGCGGGTGCTTGCCGCGATGTCCGGGGGCGTGGACTCCGCCGTCGCCGCGGCGCGTGCGCACGAGGCGGGGCACGACGTGACGGGCGTGCACCTGGCGCTGTCGGAGAACCCCAAGTCCTTCCGCACCGGCGCGCGCGGCTGCTGCACGCTCGAGGACGCGCGGGACGCCCGGCGCGCCGCGGACGTCATCGGCATCCCCTTCTACGTGTGGGACCTCGCCGAGCGCTTCCGCGAGGACGTGATCGAGGACTTCTTCGCCGAGTACGAGGCGGGGCGTACCCCCAACCCGTGCCTGCGCTGCAACGAGAAGATCAAGTTCGCGGCATTGCTCGACCGCGCGCTGGCACTCGGCTTCGACGCGGTCTGCACGGGCCACTACGCGGTGATCGTCGACGGCCCGGCCGGCCGCGAGCTGCACCGGTCCGCGGACCACGGCAAGGACCAGTCGTACGTGCTCGGCGTCCTCGACGAGGACCAGCTCGCGCACGCCCTCTTCCCGCTCGGCATGGACACCAAGGACGCGGTCCGGGCCGAGGCCGAGCGCCGCGGCCTCGCCGTCGCCCGCAAGCCGGACAGCCACGACATCTGCTTCATCGCGGACGGCGACACCCAGGCGTTCCTGGCGACGCGGCTCGGGCGTACGCCCGGGGACATCGTGGACGCCGACGGGGCGAAGCTGGGCGAGCACGACGGGGCGTACGCGTACACCGTCGGCCAGCGCAAGGGCCTGCGCATCGGCACCCCCGCGTCGGACGGCAAGCCCCGCTACGTCCTCGACATCTCGCCGGTGACCAACACCGTCACCGTCGGCCCCGCCGAGGCGCTCAACGTCGACGGACTCACCGGCATCCGCCCGCGCTGGTGCGGCCCCGCGCCCAGCGGCACGCTGGAGTGCACAGCGCAGGTGCGGGCACACGGCGACGAGCACCCGGCGGTCGCCGAGATCGACGGCGACACCGTGCGCGTACGCCTGCTGGAGCCCATGCGCGGCGTCGCCCGCGGCCAGGCGGTCGTGCTGTACGACGGGACGCGCGTCGTCGGCTCGGCCACCATCGACGGCACCTCGCGCGTCGCCTGACCCACCGCCGACCCGGAGTTGGCAGCGACCCTCGGACCAGTGCTCCGCCGGTCTTCCTCCCGTCCGTCCGGCTCCCCTCAGCCCTCCCCGCGCGGCGTCCGTACAACGGCCGCAATCTCCCGTTACTGAGAAGGCAACTTCGGTGACTGGCTGGGTAAGAGTAGGTAGCGAAACGACTTTCCGGCCCGCGGTCCCCGCGCAGACCGGGGCATTTCGCGACGAGCACTCTTCGGGACCCGGGGGCTTGGGAGGGGAGCGATGGCCGCAATCGTGCTGGTGCACGGGATCGCACAGGAGTTCAGGTCGGCCCGCAGCCTGGAGGACGAGTGGCTGCCCCGGCTGGCCCGCGGCGTCAAAGCCGCCGGCTACCCGGAGACCGCGGACCGGCTGTGGAAGTACCGCCACACCCGTCGCGGCATCGACGCACGCATGGCGTTCTACGGCGATGTCATGCGCCGTCATCCGTCGCAGCCCGACGCCCCCGACGTCGACGACCTGCGGCACGAGATGGCGGACCGGATAGGCCGCGAATGGCTCGACCGGGCCGCCGCCCGCAGCTCCGCGCCGCCCGAGCGGCAGCGGGCCGCGCGCGAGATAGCCCGCCTCGAAGGGGGTCCCGACCAGACCGGGCGTACCGTCGTCCTGTCCCCGACCTGCGGACTGTCCGGCCTCAAGTGGTTCGCCGCGGACGGTCCCGGATCCGCGGGCGGCTTCGTCACCAAGGCCCTGGCCCAACTCACCCGCTACCTCACCGACGACACCACCCGCGCCCGGGTCCTCGACCGCGTCGCCGCCGACATCGGCTTCGACACCCGCGTGGTGATCGGCCACTCCCTCGGCGCGGTCGTCGCGTACGAGGTCGCCCACCGCCTGCGCCGCCCGCTCCCCCTCCTGATCACCCTCGGCTCGCCGCTCGGCCCCGACACCGTGATCGACGACTGGGTCCGCCCGCAGCCCGCCCAACCGCCCGCGTACGTCGAGCGCTGGATCAACCTCGCCGACCGCGACGACCTCATCGCCGCCGAACCCGTCCTGGCCCGCCTCTTCCCGTCCCGCCAGTCCGACGGCGGCCCCGAACTCCGCAGCGGCTTCACCCTCGAACACGGCGCGGCACCGCACAACCCCGACTTCTACCTCATGCGCCGGGAAATCGGCCGCAGCATAGGCCAAGCCTTCGCCGCCTGACCCCACCCGTCCCACCACCTCCCAAGAAGGGCCCGTACCAACCCCGGTACGGGCCCGGTCATGCGGTGACGGCCGCGCGATAGCAGGCGATCAGCGTGTCCGCGTGGTCGCTCCAGCGGCGTTCGCGGATCCGCGCCGACCTGCGGATCCGGAGGGCGGGCGGATCAGGCGCGGACACCACGCGGTCGATGGCGGCCGCCACCGAGGCGGTGCTTTCGGCATGAACGAACTCCGCCGAATCTCCCAGGACTTCACGCAGTGTCGGGATGTCGCTCGCAACGACGCGCGCGCCGGCCGCGAGTGCCTCCAGCGGCGGGAATCCGTACCCTTCGTGCGACGCGAGGTGTACGAGGGCGATCGCCCGTGCGTACAGAGCGGCCAGCAGCGCGTCGTCGACGGTGTCCAAAAGCATCACCCGGTGAGCGCACGGGTGTTCACGCAGTTGTTCCGCACCCGCCGAACCGGGGGCGAAGTCGCGCCCGACCAGCACGAGCGGTACGCCCGCAAGGTAGGCATCCGACGCGGCATAGGCGTCGACGAGCGCGCCGACGCGCTTGTGCACACGCGCCTGGCCTACGTACAGCAGGAACCCGCGGTCTAGGTCGTCGGGTTCGCGTGGAAGGTGGTCCACTCCCCAGGGGCTCACCAACAGCGGCGCGCCGACGTCGACGAATTCGGCGAACTGGCCGAGCACGACCTGTGTCGGGACGACGATGCGGGCGGCGCGGCTCGCGGTGAGGCGCATCATCCGCGCATAGAACTCCCGGTGCCGGGGGGCGTTGGCAGTGTCGAAGCCGGGATGCGGGGTCAGTTCCCTCAGATCCTCGACGGCGACGCCCAGCGCCTCGAACGCCCGCGTTCCGAACCGGGCCGTGAATTGCCGGTCCGTGTAACAGAGTTCCGGATCGACCAAGCGCACGACGTCGTGCGCCGACACGATCACCGGGGCCGTCAGTCCGCGCCAGGGCATCCGATAGTCGAGGACGTGCACGAGATCGGCTCCCACACGGTCCGCCGCGGCGGCGAGTTCGTCGCCTTCGGCCCGGCTGTAGCGTCCCGTTCCCGTAGGGCCGAGCACCTCAACCCGCACGCCCAAGGTGTCGTCGGCGTCTGCGTATACGCCTGCGTCTGCCGTCGTCATCGTTTCCGCCCGCGCACGCAGCGCCGCGACCGTCTGCCGCGTGTAGCGCCCGATGCCGTCCGGCCCGTCGATCCTGCCGTCGACCAGCACGGTGATGCCGCGATCTGCCACAGGGTCCCCGCAGGTGTCGTCGATGATCGTACGAAGTGTGGTGCGTAGAAGCAGAGTTGGAAGTCTTCGATTACCCGGGGGCGATCCGTACCATGCCACCGCATGGGACGACTGCGGAGCGGGACCGACAGCCGTGCGGCGGATCGTCCCGTCCTCGTCACCGGGGGCGCCGGGTTTCTCGGGGCGCGAGTGGTCGCCTTGTTGAGGTCGGCAGGGCATCCGGTCGCGGTGGTGGACAACGGCAGCGGGGGGACGAGCCATCGCCTCGCGCGGTTCGCGGAAGACCCGGGCGTGCGCCGCCACGACATCGACATATGCCACCCGACCGCCGTCGCCGACGCCTGCGCGGCGGAGCGTCCCTGGGCGGTCGTCCATCTGGCGGCGCGCCATTTCCTGCCAAGCTGCGAGGGCGACGTACGGGAGACACAGCACGTCAACGTCGGCGGCACGGGGCGCCTGCTGGCCGCGTGGCGGGCGCACACGCCCGTGCGGTTCGTGTTCGCGTCGACGGCTGACGTGTACGCCCCGTCCAGCGGGGCGAGCGCCGAGCGCTCCGCCGTTTCCCCGCGCACGGCGTACGGTCGTAGCAAGCTCGCCGGCGAGCACATGGTGCGCCGAGCCGGGGCCGTGCGGGGGGTCGGCGTCATCGTCGTGCGTCCGTTCAACCTCTATGGTCCCGAACCGACCACACCGCACCTGATCCCCGAGATCTATCGGCAAATGGCCCGCGGGGACCGTCTGCGGCTCGGCGACCTGACCACCGTCCGCGACTACCTGCACGCCGACGACGCGGCCTCCGCGCTGGTCCGACTCCTGAACGGCACGGCGTCCGGTACGTGGAACCTGGGAACCGGTCGGGGCACGAGCGGGCACGGACTTCTCGCGCTGGCGGGGGAGTTGAGTGGGCGCGAACTGACCGCCGACCTGGACCCGTCCAAGGTACGGGCCAACGAGCGCGCCCACCTGGTGGCAGACACCACCCGGCTGCGACGCACCTTGCCGGACTTCCGACCCACCACGCTGTGCGAAGGGTTGCGACGCGTCCTGGACCTCCCACAGACGTCGTCGGCCACGCCAGAACCGGTCGACTCAGAACCGGTTGGCTCAGATCGGGTCGACTCAGATCGGCTCGGCTCAGATCGGGTCGACTCAGAACCGGTCGGTTCAGAACGTGCCGACCTCGGCGCCGTCGCCCCCGGAGCCTGAACCCGCGACGGCGAGGTCCAGCAGCTCGGGGCGGCGGGACCGAAGCCATGCGCCGAGCCGTCTCTCGGCCGATGTATCCCCGAGGCGCCGCATGTCCGCGAGCCGACGGGTCACGAGCAAGGGCAGCAGGCGATGCAGGAGTTCACGGTCGGCGGTGCTCGCCGCGTATCCCGCGCCCGCGGCGTCGACCGATCCGCCGAGTCCGAGGTCGACGGCCACGGCCCAGCCCAGACACAACATCGGCGGGGCGACGCGTACGGCGCCCGGGTCCAGCACGGCGGTCACGTCGGCACCCTGGAACAGCACGTTGTGGCCGACCGCGGCGTCCCCGTGCACTGCGGCCATCTCCGTGCCCCGGCACGCCGCGTCGAGCTCGGCGGCCAGTTGCTTTGCCGCGCCCGGCGCGCGCGCCCGGATCTCGCCGAAGAACAGTCCGGCCATGCCCGGGTCGTCCAGTCGAGGGCCGAGCGCCGCGTCGCCGTACGTATGCCATCTGCGGAGCACACGCGCCAACGCACGCTGCCGGCTCGGGAGCAACTCGGTCGCGTGGGCGCCGCGGTCGCCGTGTTCGCCCCGGGCCCGCTCCAGAACCGTCCACCACACCGACACACCGTCCTTGTCGACCGTGCCGTGGTCCAGAAGCGCGGGTGCCGGTACGTCCGCGACGCGTCGTAGCTCGTCGAACTCCAGGAGAACGTCGAGGCGTTCGTGGACCCGCCGCTGCACCTTGGCCACGGTCGCCGCACCGGCCACGACGCGCTCCATGCCGCGCGGTTGCCCGGCGTCCCCGTCGAAGCGCGGACTTGCCAGGGCTTGGCGCATGGCCTCCTGGCACAGCACGGGGTCCAGTTCGTCCGTCGGCAGGACCGCGCCGTCGTCGCCGACGTCCAGTCGTCGGCACCGCGGCACGTCATCGCGGCGCGTCGTGTGGGCGGGTGGGGATGCAGGGCTCATGGCGGTCACACGCTGCCAGGGACGAGCGCCTGGAGTGGTGCCATCCACTTCGCGCGGGCCGTGTCCACCTGGTCGTACCAACCGATCGAGGCGAAGTCGTACAGCGCGGGTTCGCCGAGCCATAGCGCGGTGACCGCGGCCCAGACGGGCGGCGCCAGACGTTCGCCGTGCGCGTCCGCCGCGAGCCGGGCGGCGGCCGCCCGGGCCTCGTCCCGCCGCCCGCCCGCCAGGTGGACCAGCGTGCCGACGGCATCCACCGGCAGCAGTTGCCCGACCACGCCGGACTCCATGGTGAGTTGGGCGGCGTGGGCGAGCATACGGAGCGCCTCGGCGTCGTCGCCCAGGGCCACGGACGCCAGCGCGGCCGCGAGGTCGCACTGCGCCGAGCCGATCACGTCGCCGAGCGACTGGTTGAGGTCGCGGGCGTCGGGGAGCAGCGCCAAAGCACGGTGCGGCTCGGTCCACATCGTCGCCAGCGCGAGATGCCGGGCGGCACGGGCCGCCCACAGCGGTGCGCCGGAGGCCCGCGCGTGCGCGAGCGTACGCTCGAAGAGGTCGGCCGAGACCGCGAAATCGCCGCCGTGCAGCCGGACATGGCCGAGCAGGTCCTGAGTCCGCGCGACCTCCAACGGCTGGTCCGGGTCCTCGCGTACGAGCCCGAGCACGTCCGCGAGGCGGCTGCGCCGCAGCGCCACGCCCGCACTGCCCCATACGCCCGCCTCGCGCAACGGGGACTCGGCCGTCGCCAGCGCACCGAAGTGCTGCGCCCCCTCGTCGTTGTTCCCGGTCGACTGGGTGAGCGCGCCCAGCTCGTAGGACACGTAGTCGTCGTACGGATGCTCGCGCACCGGCGACGCCAGGGCACGCATCGACTGGTACCGGTGCCGTGCGTCCACGCCGGCCGTGGCGCCCAGCCTTGCGGCCTCGACGAGCCGCTGCAGCGGCGGCGGGCAGCCGTCGGCGGACGGCAGGGCGGCGAGGACCTGCCAGTGCCCGAGTTGGCTGGCCGTGTACGTGAGGGCGTCCAGTCGCCGCGGCGTCACCCGGCGCTCCACGGCGGCCTGGACGACCAGCAGCAGCGCGGCGACCGCGGCCTGGCTGCGCTGCGTGGCGGTGACGGAGTCGGCGGCGTCCGCGTTCCACACCTGGAGCCCGATCCCGGTCACATGCCCCGTCGCGAGTTCGAAGCGCCGGCTGCGTTCGCTGTCCGTCCATCCGTCGTCGGTGTACATGTCGCAGGTGTTGACGCTGTTCCGCAGGTTTTCGTGCAGGCGGCAGGACGGCCAGGTGGCCTCGCTGCGGCGGACGAAACTCATGGACAGGAACCGCTCGATCGCGGCGCCGCCCGTCCCCGGGAGGACCGCCGCCAGGGAGTCCGCGTCGAACGCCCCGAGCAGGGACGCCGCCCGCAGGAGATCGCGCTCGTCCGCGGTGAGGTCGCGCATGATGCGCAGGACCAGGTCCGGCAGGGGGCCGCCGAACTGGTCGGCCGTGGGCTGCTCGCCTCGCGCCACGGCGTTGCGGTACTGCCCGACCGAGAGTTCCAGGTAGAGCGGTGAGCCGCCGGACGCCTCCGAGATGCGCCGGCGGATCGCCTCGTCGATCGCGGGCGTCCCGTCCGCCGCGGTCAGCCGCGTGCGCAGGAACAGGTCCGCGTGGTCCGACGGCAGCCCCGGAAGGGCGTGCTGGTCGCCGGCTCCGTGCCGGCCCGCCAGGCGCGGCCAGCGCAGTTCCCCGCCGTACGTCAGCGTCACCGCCCGGACCGGGTCGTGCCACCGCAACGGACGCCGGCCGGCGACCAGGAACAGCACATTCGGCATCAGGTACACGGTCCGCGCGACGAGGTCTTCGAGGAAACCGGCCTCTCGGGGCTGGGCCTGCACGGTCTCGAAGGTGTCGAGGACGCACACCGCGACCGCGCCGTGCGCCCGCCGGATGTGCTCGATGTCCCAGGCCAGCAGGATCGGCAGGTAGCCGACCATGCGGTCGGGGTCGGTCTCCTGCAGGATCACCTCGAAAGGCGGGAACTCATGGCGCAGGCGGCGCACGACCGCGGCCTCGGATATCCGCCGCGCCAGCCCGGAGACCATCCGGTAGCCCGCGCCGACCGCCCCGGCGCTGCCCAGGACGTCGTCCAGCGTCGCGACGATCTGACCGCCCGCGTTCTCCCTGTCGTTGCTGTCCAGGAATGTGCTGCGGCCGATGAAGTCGCCCAGGGCGACGCCGGGGTGCTTGAGCTCCCAGTAGACCGCGAGGGCGGTGTCGAACGCCGGGAACCGTCTGCCCAGGCGCCCGACGGAGGCCCGCAGCCTCAACAGCACCGTCTCGAAGCCGAGGTTCGTGATGTCGGCGAAGTCGACACATGCGACCACGCGGCGTTCGGGTAACACGCGCCGGTCGGCGGTGGTGAGGGTGGTGGCGAACCGCTGGGTGAGTGTGCTCTTGCCGATGCCGCCGTCGCCGTGCAGGACGACGACGTTGTGTGCGGCGCGCTGGAAGTCGGTGAACTCCGCGGCGGACCATCGCTGCGCCGCGTGGTTCTCGGTGTGGCGCATCAGAAGGTCGAGGAAGTCCTCCCGGTTCGCGAAGATCTCGTTTCGGTTGAAAGGGCCGCCGGTACCGAAGGAGAAGTAATCGTCGAGGTCCACCTGTCCATGACATCACGCTTGACCATCCGATCAGTAGGGAACAGTCACGTTCGGTCGCGCGCGGCGATCCGTCGCGCGAACCCGTCCATGGGGCAAGGCTGTTCATCGGGAGCCGGGTGCTGGATCCCGAACCGCACGGGGAGGCGGGCCATGCGTTCGGTCGTCGTCGACATCAGGGCCAACCAGCGCACGGGTGTTGCCCGCTACGGCCTTTCCTTGCTGCGCGCGCTCGCCGAACGAGCGGGCTCGGTGCCGGACATGGGGTTCCGCGCGATCGCGGATGCGCACCAAGAACAGGACGTACGCCGGGCGTTGGCGGGGACGGCCGTCGAAGTGGCGTTCGCCCCCGAACCTGACGGGTTCGTGCGTCGGAGCCGCTGGCTGCGTGAGCTTCTGGCGGCGGACTCGGTCGACCTGTACTTCACGACGCACTACACCGTGGACCGACAGTGCCCCGTGCCGTTCGTCGCCACGACGCACGATCTGTCGCGCTTGCGGTTCCCCGAGCACGCGTACAGCGAGGAGAGCTTCACGCGCTACTTCGGTGCCGACGAATGGGCCTGTCTACAAGGCGAGCTGGCAGCCCTCGCGGCCTGGGACCACGACCGGGACGACCCGCGGGCCAACGTGTTCCAGCGTTACTTCCGTGCCCTCAACCGCCACCAGGTCGCCCACGCGCGGGGCTTCGTCACCGTCTCCGAGGCGACGCGCGGTGACATGGTGCGGTTGCTCGGGGTTCCGGCGGGGCGGGTCGATGTGGTGCCTTGTGGTGTGGACACGGATCTGTTCCGGCCGCGGCGGGTGGTGGCGCCTGCGGTGCCGTACTGCTTGTTCGTGGGGCTGGCAGGGCCTACCAAGCGGTTCTCGTGGCTGCTGGAGACGTGGTTGCGCGGGGCCGGGCGGCGGGGGGAGGGGGAGTTGGTGGTGGTCGGCGGGTATGCGGAACAGCGGCCTGAGGTACAGGAGTTGCTGGCCGCGCACGCGGACGTCGCGCGGACCGTACGCTTCACCGGGCGCGTCACCGACGACGAGCTGGCCGTGCTCTATTCGGGCGCGGCGGCGCTGGTGGTGGCGTCGGTCAACGAGGGCAACCACCTGGGCCCGCTGGAGGCCCTCGCGTGCGGGTGCGAGGTGATCTGCACCGACATCCCGCCGCTGCGCGAGACCGTCGACGGGCACGCGCACTTCTACGGGGTGGACGACCGCCCGGCACTCGACGGGCTGATCCGCCGGACCATGTCGGGCGGGTTGGCGCGCAAGTCGGCGGGGTTCCGGGTACCGGTGTGGTCGGAGTCGGCCGGGCTCCTGGTCGACGCGCTGCGTCGCGCACTCGCGACGGCGAGGACCGCGCACGGCGTCGACACGGACCGGGGCCGCGGCGAGGAATCGCAGCGGGCCCGGTGGGGCGAGGGCGGTTCAGATCAGCCGGGTGCCGATTCGGTGGCCGCGGGCGGCGAGTGACCGCGGCGCGCCGAGGGCGCCGGCTTCCGACACCGGCACCGCGGTCGGTCCGCCGGTCGTCAAGGTGGCCACGATGTCGCCGAATCCGTCGCCGGTCACCCCGTGGGTCCAGTTGACATTCGCGGCGGACCATACGGGCCTCCGGCGACATCCGGGCAAGTGATCTGCCGGGCGGGGTGGCGGTGATCAGTACGCTCGGCCCGTGACGACCAGCAGCGAGAAGACGTATCCGTGGAAGCCCGGTAGTGCGACGGGTGTCGGGTCCTTGCCGGGGGAGGACGTGCGGGAGGCCGTGCGCCTGGTGGTGGGGGAGCTGGGTGGGTTCCCGCATCTGCCGGAGTTGCCGGGGCGGGGGGTGGGGGCGGATCTGACCGGGCGGGGGGCCGGGTTGCTGGTGGACCTGTTCGCGGAGGTGCAGCCTTCCGGGTGGCGGTTCACCGACCGGCCCGGGCGGGACCACCGGCGGGCGGCGGCGTGGCTGCGGGAGGACCTGGACGCGCTGGAGGAGTTCACGCAGGGGTACGCGGGGCCGCTGAAGGTGCAGGTGGCCGGGCCGTGGACGCTGGCGGCGACGATCGAACTGGGCCACGGCGACAAGGCGCTGGCCGATCCGGGGGCGTGCCGGGACCTGACGGAGTCGCTCGCCGAGGGTTTGCGCGGGCATGTCGCGGAGCTGCGCAGGCGGATTCCGGGCGCGGAATTGGTGGTGCAGTTCGACGAGCCCGCGTTGCCCGGGGTCCTGGCCGGCACGGTGCCGACCGCCAGCGGGTTCGGAAGGCTGCGCGCGGTGGACAAGGCGGTGGTGCGGGAGCGGCTGCGTACCGTCGTCGGCGCGGTCGGGGGGCCTGCGGTGGTGCACAGTTGTGCCCCCGGCGTGCCGATCGGGTTGCTGCGGGAGGCGGGGGTCGCGGGGGTTTCGCTGGACTTCTCGATGCTGCGCGCCCGCGACGAGGAGGAGTTGGGGGAGGCGGTCGAGGCGGGCGTCGGGTTCCTGTTCGGAGTCGTTCCGTCACTGCCCCCCGAAGAGCCCTCCAACCGGGTGGCCAATCGCGCCACGACCAGGGGAAACACCGGCGCGGGAGCTCGTCCGCTGTCGGACCCGGCCGGTACCGTCAGGGGTGTCAAGACGTTGTGGAGCCGGCTCGGCTTCCGCCCGGAGCTCCTGGGTGCGGCCGCGGTCGTCACTCCGACCTGCGGTCTCGCCGGAGCCGATCCGGTGTGGGTGCGCAGGGCGCTCAAGCACTGCGTCGAGGCCGCCCAGGTGCTGTACGAGGCACCCGAGGGATGAGGTAGAACGTAGCGGACATTTCCGTGGTGACCCCGCGAACCGGACACCGGTACTTCTGGAGGCTGACGACGTGGCTGATCTGACCGGCGCCGAAGGTATCCCCGCCGAGGTACGCGAGCGGGCCGTCGCACTGGCCAAGGAGCTCGAGGAGCACCGGTTCCGGTACTACGTCAAGGACGCGCCGACCGTCAGCGACGCCGAGTTCGACACCCTCATGCGCGAGCTGGAGGGCATCGAGGAGGAGTACCCGGCGCTGCGTACGCCGGACTCCCCGACGCAGACCGTCGGCGGCGCACCGGCCGGCGACGCGGTCAAGGTCGACCACCTGGAGCGCATGCTCAGCCTCGACAACGCGATGAACGAGGACCAGCTCGACGAGTGGATCGAGCGCCTGCGCAAGGACGTCGCGGGTGCGGACCTGCACTTCCTGTGCGAGCTGAAGGTCGACGGCGCCGCGGTCAACCTGCTGTACGAGAACGGCGAGCTGGTCCGCGCGCTCACCCGCGGCGACGGCCGCACCGGCGAGGACATCACCGCCAACGTGCGCACGATCGACGAGATCCCGACCCGGCTGCGCGACGACGGCGGCCACGACGTCCCCGAGCTGGTCGAGATCCGCGGCGAGGTCTTCTTCCCGATCGAGAAGTTCGACGACCTGAACGCGCGCCGGGTGGCCGCGGGCCAGGACCCGTTCGCCAATCCGCGCAACGCGGCCGCCGGGTCGATGCGCATGAAGGACGCCCGGGTCGTCGCCCAGATGCCGCTGCACATGGTGGTGCACGGCATCGGCGCGCGGCGCGGCTTCGACATCGACTGCCAGTCGCACGCGTACGACAAGCTGCGCGCCTGGGGCCTGCCCACCGCCAGGCACAACAAGGTCGTCGACACTCCCGAGCAGGTCAAGGAGTTCATCCGCCACTTCGGCGAGCACCGCAACTCGGTCGAGCACGAGATCGACGGCGTGGTGGTCAAGGTCGACGAGATCCCGCTGCAGGGGCGGCTCGGCGCGACGTCGAAGGCGCCGCGCTGGGCGATCGCGTTCAAGTACCCGCCGCAGGAGGTCAACACCAAGCTCCTGGACATCAAGGTGAATGTCGGGCGCACCGGCCGGGTCACGCCGTACGCCGTCATGGAGCCGGTCAAGGTGGCGGGCTCCACGGTCGCGTACGCGACGCTGCACAACCAGGAAGTGGTCAAGGCCAAGGGCGTGCTGATCGGCGACACCGTCGTGCTGCGCAAGGCCGGCGACGTCATCCCGGAGATCCTGAGCGCGGTCGCCGACCTGCGGGACGGCACCGAGCGCGAGTTCTCCATGCCGACGCACTGCCCGGAGTGCGGCACGGAGTTGCGCCCGATGAAGGAGGGCGACGTCGACGTACGCTGCCCGAACGCCCGCTCCTGCCCCGCCCAGCTCCGCGAGCGCGTCTACCACCTCGCCGGCCGTAGGGCGCTGGACATCGACGGGCTCGGGTACGTCGCCGCCACCGCGCTCACGCAGCCCCTGGAGCCGGCCGAGCCGCCGCTGCGCGACGAGGGCGACCTGTTCAGCCTGACGGTGGAGCAGCTTCTGCCCATCAAGGTGCTGGTGCGCGACCAGCGGACGGGCATGCCGAAGGTCGACGACGAGACCGGCGAGCACAAGGTCATGTCGTTCTTCGCGAACCAGCAGGGCGAGGCGAAGAAGACCGTCGAGGTGCTGCTCGCGGGCCTGGAGGCGGCGAAGCGGCAGCCGTTGTGGCGCATCCTGACCGCATTGTCGATCCGGCACGTCAGCGACACCACGGCCCGCGCGATCACCGGTGAGTTCCGCGACCTGGACCGGCTGATGAACGCGAGCGTCGAGGAGATCGCGGCGGCCGAGGGGGTCGGCCCGATCATCGCCGAGTCGATCGCCGAGTGGTTCGCGGAGGACTGGCACCGCGAGATCGTGGAGAAGTGGCGGGCCGCGGGCGTGCGTTTCGTCGAGGAGGGCGGGGCCGAAAAGGCCACCGGCGTGCTCACCGGGCTCACCACCGTGGTCACCGGCACCTTGGCGGGCTACACGCGCGACGGCGCGAAGGAGGCGCTGGAGGCCGCGGGCGCGAAGGTGACCGGCTCGGTGTCGAAGAAGACCGACTTCGTGATCGTCGGCGACAACCCCGGGTCGAAGTACGACAAGGCGGTCTCACTCGGCCTCACCGTCCTCGACGACGAGGGTTTCGCTGTCCTGCTCGCCGACGGGCCGGACGCCGCCCGCGAGTGGTTCGCTGCCCGCTCGGGGGGCGCGGAGGCGGAAGAGGCGGGGGAGACGGAGGAAGCGGAGCAGACCGCACAATAGCGGCCACATCCCGAGCCGTCCGCGAGGCCGGATGCCGCCCCCGAGTCGTACGGCACCGCACACCCGGCATCACACAGCGTGCGGACCCGCCGGTCGACGGCGCCTGACGTGCAGTCAGGCGCCGTACCTGGCAAGGTGACCGGAAGAGAACCTTCCGATTCGACCTTGGCGATAAAGCTCCCCAGCAAACGCAACGCGTCCTACCCTGATCGGGAACCCGGTTCGCGCCGGGCTTGCCGCCCGGTCGCGGAACGTCTTGCGTACCCCTTGCCGCGGCCGGGCAGTCCGGCCCGCCGGACGGGGAACCGCCCGGAAGAGCCGCAGGGAGCATGTGCATGCGTCGGATCGGACGAACAGATCTGTCGCGAGTCGCGCGCCCTGGCCAGTTCGTCGCCAACACCGTCATCGTCGGCGGTGTCGGGAACCTCGTGCTCCTCATCTCGGTCGCCCGGGTGGTCGCGGGCGGCGACTCGCTCTTCCCGCCGAGCGAGGCCGGCATCTGGATCATGCTGGCGCTGGTGGTCCTCGACGGCGTCCACACCGGCATCACCCGCCGCGGCCTGTACGTGCCCGGCGCCATGGCCTCGGTGGCCATCTCGTACGGCCTGCTCATCGTGCACGGCTGGGTCCTCGCCTCGCTCGTGCAGGCCGTCCCCGTCCTCATCTCGTGTGCCGCGCGCCGCGATTCGACCTGGCGCGTCGCGTACATCATCGGCCACTACGTCCTCGCGTTCCTGGCCGCCGACATCGTTTTGCAACTGTGCGGGGTACGCCCGGAACGCGCCCAGACGCGCGAACTCGCCGCCGCCGACCTGCCCGCGGTTTTGGTCGCCGGCGTCGCCATGGTCTGCGTCTCGCAGTGCATCGGCTGGCTGCTGCGCGCGAGTTGGCGCGGTGTCAGCCCCCGGTCGCTGGCCGGGGAGGAGATCCGCTCGCGCTGCGTCGCGCACGGCGCGCTCATCGTGCTCGCCCCGCTCATCGCCATCGTCGCGCACGCGAACCCGTGGGCGCTGCCGCTGTTCGCGGCCCCCCTCTACAGCATCCACCAGACCACGCGCGTCACCTTCGACCGCGAACAAGAGGTACGCCACGACGCGTTGACCGGCCTCCCCAACCGCCGCCTCCTCCTCGAACACGGCGACCGGGCGCTGCGCAAGAGCGGCGGCACCGGCCGGGTCGCCCTGTTCCTGCTCGACCTGCACCGCTTCCACGAGGTCAACGACACGCTCGGGCACCTCGCCGGCGACCGCCTGCTGCACCAGGTCGGGCAGCGGCTGCTGGGGGTGGTCGGCGGCGACGACACCGTGGCCCGGCTCGGCGGCGACGAGTTCGCCGTACTCATGCCGGACCTCGGCGAACCCGGCGGCCGGGACCCCCTCGCGAGTTCGGCCGCCGCCGAGAAGCTCGCGCTGTCGCTGGCCCGGCAGGTCGTCGAGGTGCTGGGCGAGCCGTTCGAACTCGACGACCTCTCACTCGACATCGAGGTCAGCGTCGGCGTGGCGGTCTTCCCGGACCACGCCGGCGACATGGCCGGACTGCTGCAATACGCCGACGTGGCCATGTACCTGGCCAAGCGCCTGCGCAGCGGCGTGGAACTGTACGACCCGGCGCGCGACGTCAACACGCGCGAGAAACTGCTGCTGCTCGGCGACCTGCGCCGCGCGCTCGACGTGCAGCAGGTGGAGCTGCACTACCAGCCCAAAGTGTCCTTCACGACCGGGCGCGTGGACGGCTGCGAGGCCCTGGTGCGCTGGTGCCACCCCGACCGGGGCTACATATCGCCCGAGGAGTTCGTCCACCTGGCCGAGGAGACCGGCCTGATGCCTCGTCTGACGCGCTACGTCGTCGACGAGGCATTGTCGCAAGTGGCCCGCTGGCACGAGCAGGGGATCGACGTACCGGTCGCGGTCAACGTGTCGGCGCGCGACATCCACGCGCCGGCGTTCGCCGACACGGTGGCGGCCGGGCTGCGCAGACACGGAGTGCCCGCGGCGGCACTGCACTTGGAGATCACCGAGCGCGTGCTGCTCGAAGAACCGCAGCGGGCCGCGGACAGCCTCGACGCGCTGCGGAAACTCGGCGTCCGGCTGTCGCTGGACGACTTCGGCACCGGCTACTCGTCGTTCGTGCACCTGCGGCACATACCGGTCAGCGAGATCAAGATCGACCGCTCGTTCGTGGCCCGCCTCACCGTCGACGAGGAGGACGCCGCCATCGTGCGCTCCACGGTCGACCTGGCCCACTCGCTCGGCCTGCGCGTCGTCGCCGAAGGCGTCGAGGACGACGCCACCTGGGACCGCCTGCGCGACCTCGGCTGCGACAGCGCGCAGGGCTGGTTGATCGCCCGCGCCCTGCCGCGCGACGAGGCCACGGCGTGGCTGGTACGCCACGGCGTCGGCGCGCGGATGGCGCCGTCGCGCCGCGTACCCGACCTGCCGGCCGCCGTGCCGCCGCAGGCGTCCGCACCGCCGGCGGCTGTGCCGACCATGCCGCAGCCGAGCGTCCCGACCCTGCCGCAGCCGACCGTGCCGCAGGCCATCGTGCCGCCGCAGGCCACCGTGCCGCCGCCGGCCATGCCGCGAGCCGACCGCGCCCGGCCGCCGCACCGGCCGACCAGGGTCACCGGATAACCCGGCCCTACGCGCGGCTCTGTGCGCCACGTTGCACACGGCCGTGTGCCCGGCTATATGAGAGCGGTCGGGCGACCCGCGGCAACTAGGATGGCGTCGAACGTACCCATCCCCAGCCACCCCTAGAAGGAATCGCTGCATGCCTGGCATCACGCGCGAGGAGGTCGCCCACCTCGCCCGGCTGTCGCGGCTGGAGCTCGGGGCCGAGGAACTCGACCACCTCGCCACCCAGCTCGACGACATCATCGGCGCGGTCGCCCGCGTCGGCGAGGTCGCCGCCGACGACATCCCGCCGACGTCGCACCCGCTGCCGCTGACCAACGTCATGCGGCCCGACGAGATCCGGCCGGGGCTCACCCCCGAGCAGGCCCTCTCCGGTGCGCCGGCCGCCGAGGACCAGCGGTTCCGCGTGCCGCGGATCCTCGGGGAGGAGCAGTAGAAATGGCCGACCTGACCAGGCTCACCGCCGCCGAGACCGCCGCGCGGATCGCCGCCGGCGAGGTGTCCGCCGTCGAGGTCGCCCAGGCGCACCTCGACCGCATCACCGAGGTCGACGGCAAGGTGCACGCCTTCCTGCACGTCGACGCCGCGGGCGCGCTCAGCGCCGCCAAGGCGGTCGACGAGCGCCGCGCCAAGGGCGACGCGCTCGGCCCGCTGGCGGGCGTACCGCTCGCCCTCAAGGACGTCTTCACGACCCAGGGCGTGCCGACGACCTGCGGCTCGAAGATCCTCAAAGGCTGGCTGCCGCCGTACGACGCCACCGTGACGCGCCGCCTCAAGGAGGCCGGCGTCGTCATCCTCGGCAAGACCAACATGGACGAGTTCGCCATGGGGTCCTCGACCGAGAACTCGGCGTACGGTCCCACCGGCAACCCGTGGGACCTCACCCGCATCCCCGGCGGCTCCGGCGGCGGCAGTGCCGCGGCCCTCGCCGCGTTCGAGGCCCCGCTCGCGATCGGCACCGACACCGGCGGCTCGATCCGCCAGCCCGCGTCGGTCACCGGCACGGTCGGCGTCAAGCCGACGTACGGCGGCGTCTCGCGCTACGGCCTCGTCGCCTTCTCCTCGTCCCTCGACCAGGGCGGCCCGTGCGCGCGCACGGTGCTCGACGCGGCGCTGCTGCACGAGGCCATCGCCGGCCACGACCCGCGCGACTCGACGTCCATCGACGCGCCGGTGCCGGACGTCGTGGGCGCGGCCCGCAACGGCGACGTGCGCGGCATGCGCGTCGGCGTCGTCAAGGAGTTCGCCGGGCCGCAGTACCAGGCGGGCGTGTCGCAGCGCTTCGACGAGGCCGTCGAACTGCTGCGCGAACTGGGCGCCGAGGTCGTCGAGATCTCCTGCCCCAACTTCGACTACGCGATGCCCGCCTACTACCTGATCGCGCCCTCCGAGGCGTCGTCGAACCTCGCCCGCTTCGACGCGATGCGCTACGGCCTCCGCGTGGGTGACAACGGCGAGCGGTCGGCCGAGGAGGTCATGTCGCTGACCCGCGAGGCCGGCTTCGGACCGGAGGTCAAGCGCCGCATCATGCTCGGCACGTACGCCCTGTCGTCCGGTTACTACGACGCGTACTACGGGCAGGCGCAGAAGGTGCGCACCCTCATCGCCCGCGACTTCGACGCCGCGTTCGCCCAGGTCGACGTGCTGGTCTCGCCGACCACGCCGACCACCGCCTTCCCGATCGGCGAGCGCGCCGACGACCCGATGGCGATGTACCTGGCCGACCTCTGCACGATCCCGTCCAACATGGCCGGGAACGCCGCGATGTCGCTGCCGTGCGGGCTCGCACCCGAGGACGGCCTGCCGGTCGGCCTCCAGATCATCGCGCCGACGATGGCCGACGACCGGCTCTACCGGGTCGGTGCCGCGGTCGAGGCGGCGTACCTGGACCGCTGGGGCGGCCCGCTGCTCGACCGGGCCCCGGTCCTGTAGTCGGCCGCACGGCGTCCACGCGACCGATCCCGACCGACTTTCCGACGGTTTCCGAGGAGACATCAGATGGCCAAGAAGAAGGCCCCCAAGAGCAAGGCCGGGAAGTTCATCGGCCTGGGCATGCAGGTGTTCGGCGCGATCGGCGTCATGAAGCAGATCAAGGAGGCCAGGGGCAAGCACGACAAGCTCGAGATGACCGACGCGATCATCTCGGCCGCCGCCGTGATCACCGGCTTCGCCCTGCTGATCCGCTCGCTCCGTGAGGAGCAGGAAGAGGCATTGGAGATCGAGGGCCTGTGACCAGCACGACCGAACTCATGTCGTACGAGGAGGCGCTCGCCTCGTACGACCCGGTGATGGGTCTCGAGGTGCACGTCGAGCTCGGCACGAACACCAAGATGTTCTGCGGGTGTTCGACGGTGTTCGGCGGCGAGCCGAACAGCCAGGTGTGTCCGACCTGCCTCGGCCTGCCCGGTGCGCTCCCCGTCGTCAACCGCACGGCGGTGGAGTCCGCGATCCGCATCGGCCTCGCGCTGAACTGCGAGATCGCCGAGTGGTGCCGCTTCGCCCGGAAGAACTACTTCTATCCGGACATGCCGAAGAACTTCCAGACGTCGCAGTACGACGAGCCCATCGCCTTCGACGGCTACCTCGACGTCGAGGTCCAGGGCAAGACGTGGCGCGTCGGCATCGAGCGCGCGCACATGGAGGAGGACACCGGCAAGTCGACCCACGTGGGCGGCGCCACCGGCCGCATCCACGGCGCCGACTACTCGCTGCTCGACTACAACCGGTGCGGCATCCCGCTCATCGAGATCGTCACCAAGCCGATCGAGGGCGCGGGCGACCTCGCCCCGGAGATCGCCAAGGCGTACGTCGCCGAACTGCGCGACCTCATCAAGGCGCTCGGCGTCTCCGAGGCCCGCATGGAGCTGGGCCAGATGCGCTGCGACGCCAACCTCTCGCTGCGCCCGCACGGCCGCGAGAAGTTCGGCACGCGCTCGGAGACGAAGAACGTCAACTCGCTGCGCTCGGTCGAGCGGGCCATCCGCTTCGAGATCCAGCGGCACGCGACCGTGCTGTCCGAGGGCGGCACGATCGTCCAGGAGACGCGGCACTTCCACGAGGACGACGGCACCACCACCGCCGGCCGGGTCAAGGAGGAGGCCGAGGACTACCGGTACTTCCCCGAACCGGACCTCGTCCCCGTGGCGCCCACCCGCGAATGGGTCGAGGAGCTGCGCGCCACGCTGCCCGAGAAGCCGTCGGTGCGCCGCAAGCGCCTCCAGACCGAGTGGGGCATCTCGGACTTCGACATGCAGTCGCTGGTCAACGCGGGCGCGGTCGACGCGATCGTGGAGACGGTCGCGGCGGGCGCGGACTCCGACGCCGCCCGCAAGTGGTGGCTCGGCGAGCTGGCCCGCAACGCCAACGAGCGCGGCGTCGAGGTCGGTGCGCTGCCCATCACGCCCGTACAGGTCGCCCGGGTCGCCGCGCTCGTCAAGGCCGGCGAGCTGAACGACAAGCTGGCCCGCCAGGTCATCGAGGGCGTGCTGGCCGGCGAGGGCGACCCGGACGCCGTCGTGGAGAAGCGCGGCCTGAAGGTCGTCTCCGACGAGGGCGCGCTCGGCGCCGCGATCGACGACGCCATCGCCGCGCAGGCGGATGCCGTCGCCAAGATCAAGTCGGGCAACCTGGGCCCCGTGGGCGCGCTCATCGGCGCGGTCATGAAGGCCACCCGCGGCCAGGCCGACGCGGCCCGCGTCCGCGAACTGATCCTGGAGAAGCTCGGCGTCTCCTGAGGCCCGGCCCTCCCCGGAGGGCACCGGTTCCCCGACATGAAGGGTGCCGCCCCCGCACCAGGGCGGCACCCTTCACGCGTACCCGGCCCGACCTAGGTAAGGCGTGGGCGGGGCCTTAGGGGCCTTAGGGCCTGTTGCACGCCGCCTAAGGCGCCCTAAGACCTTCCGGCCCGGCCAAGATCGGGCATCCGCCCGATGCCCCGGCCCCCTCTGGGACGCGAACCTTATGACATGCCCCGAGAGGGGCTCCGAAGCGGAGAAGCCGCCGAGGAAACGTCACAAGGAGAAGCCGAAATGCTCGAGTACGAGATGTTCCAGGCCCGCGAAGCCGAAATGCACCGCACCGCCGCGCACGAGCGCAAGGTCCGTACCGCCCTCCGGAACCGCCGCGAGGCCCGCCGCCTCGCACGCGCCGCGGAGGAGAGTTCACGCGCAAGCGCCGGTGGTATCGCGGGGTCAGTACGGCCCGCGGTATGACCGGAGCCGGGTCGGCGAGGCTTTCGAGGAAGGGGGGCCGAGCCGACCAGGGCCGGAAGAAGGGTCCAGGACACCGTCGGGGGTGTCCTGGACCCTTCTCGCACGTCCGGCGCCCCGGCCCGCGCACGGGGTGTTCTCCACGGCCCCGCGCGCGGCGTCCTTGACCTGCGACAACCAGTTCGCCTCGGGAGAAAAGGGGGCGCTCTGTGTCCGTTCCCCATGGCATGCTCGACCACGTGTCCACAGTTGCGGTGAGCCCTGTCTTCGTCGGTCGCCTCCCCGAGCTGTCCCAGCTCGCGGACGCCCTGCGCGACGCCGACGCGGGCACGCCCGGCGTCGTCCTGATCGGCGGCGAGGCCGGCGTGGGCAAGACGCGCCTGCTCCAGGAGTTCGTCGACCAGGCCGAGGCGAAGGGCGCCGTCACCGCGATCGGCGGTTGTCTCGAGCTGGGGGCCGAGGGCCTGCCCTTCGCACCGGTCTCCGCGGCGATGCGCGCCCTCACCGACGCGCTCGGGCCGCAGCTCGCCGATGCCGTCGCGGGCCGCGAGCAGGACCTGTCGTGGATCATGCCGCACCTCGCGCCGATACCGTCCGGCATCACGTCCGGCGACTACGACCGCGCCCGGCTCTTCGAGCTGATGCTGCGCGTGCTCGAACGGCTGGGCGAGGACCGCACGCTGGTCGTCGCCTTCGAGGACATGCACTGGGCCGACGCCTCGACGCGCGAGCTGCTGTCCTTCCTGGTCCGCTCGATGCGCCGGGGCCGGATCCTGGTCGTCGGCACGTACCGCGCCGACGCGATCGACCGCCGCCATCCGCTGCGCCCGTTCCTCGCCGAACTCGACCGCATCCGGTCGGTACGCCGCCTCGATCTCGGCCGCCTGACCCGCGCCCAGGTCGGCGAGCAACTGCGCGGAATCCTCGGCGAGGAGCCCTCCCGCCGACTGATCCGGCAGATCTACCAGAAGTCCGAGGGCAACGCCTTCTTCGTCGAGGAACTGGCGCGCGGGGTACGCGGCGGGCGCCTGACCGGCCTCTCCGACACCCTGCGCGACCTGCTCCTGATTCGCGTCGAGGAACTGCCCGACAGCACCCAGCGGGTGGTCCGCACGGCGGCGGTCGGCGGCAGCAACGTCGGCCACGCCCTGCTGAGCGAGGTGGCCGGGCTCGGCGGCGCGGAACTGGACGAGGCACTGCGCGGCGCGGTGTCGATGCACGTCCTCGTCCCCACCAAGGACGGCGACGGGTACCAGTTCCGGCACGCCCTCGTCCGCGAGGCGGTCCGCGACGACCTGCTGCCCGGCGAGCGCATGCGGATGTACGTGCGCTACGCGGAGGCCCTGGAGCGCGTCCCCGAACTGGTGCCCTGCGACGAGCACTCCAGCCGCCTGGCCATGTACTGGTACCACGCGGGCCGCGCCACCGAGGCCCTCCCGGCCGTCCTGGCCGCCGCCGACACCGCGCGCTCGCGGTACGCGTTCGGCGAGCAGTTCCGCCTCCTCGAACGCGCCCTGGAACTGTGGGAACAGGTCTCCGACCCCGAGGACCTGACCGGCATCACGCTGCTGGACCTGTTGTTCACGGCGATCTCCCCGGCCCGCTTCGACAACGCGTTCGACAAGGCCCTCGCGTTCAGCCGCCAGGCCCTCGACCTCGTCGACGCCGAGGCGGATCCGCGTCGCGCGGCCGCGCTGTGGACCATCCGCGCCGGACTCCTGCGCGGCAGCAACCGCTCCAGCGGCCTGGCCGAGCTGCAGAAGGCCGAGCACCTCCTCGTCGGCCTGCCGCCGTCCATCGAACACGCCCGCGTCCTCGGCCAGATCGCCCGCGACCAGATGCTGGACGGCCCCACCGAGGAGTCCGTGGCGACCGCGCGCGAGGCCCTGGCCATCGCCCGGAGCATCGGCAGCCCCGCCGACGAGGCGACCATCCTCAAGACGCTCGGCTGCCTGCTGGTCAACCTGGGCCGCCCGCACGAGGGGCTGGCCGAGTTCGAGGAGGCCCGCTCGCTCGCCAAGCGCGCGTCCGAGCCCGACATCATGTGCCTCGTGCTCAGCAACCTGTCGTCGGTGCTCGAAGGGCTGGGCAGGCACCGCGAGGCCGCCGAGGCCGGCGCGGAGGCGCTGGCGATCGCCCGAGAACGCGGACTGGTGCGCGGCATCGGCGCGTTCACCATCGGCAACCTCGGCGAGAGCCTGGTCTCGCTCGGTGAGTGGGACGAGGCCGAACGCCTGCTCGACGAGGTGTTCGAGCACGAGACCAAGCCCGAGACCGCGGGCCACGCCAACCGCCTGCTGGTCGAGATCGCGCTCGCCCGCGGCGACATCGCGACGGCCACGCGCCTGCTGGACGAGGCCCGCCAGATCGCCGACGCGACGTACGTCGAGCCGCAGTTCCGCATCCCGCTGCGCACGCTGGAGGTCGCGGTCGCCCGCCGCCTCGGCCGCCTCGCCGACGTACGCGAGCTGATCGCCCCGGACCTGAGCAACGACTTCCCGGCCGGGCACCAGCGCTACACGTGGCCGCTGCTGGTCGAGTCGGCACGTGCCGAGGGCGACGCGACCGAACTCGCCGGATATCCGCGCGGCGGCGCCGAGTTGAAGGCCCGGCAGGAAGTGCTCAAGCGCATCCGCGCAGTGGCTATGTCACTGGCCCGGGACTGCCCGCTGGACGAGGCACACGCGGTCAACCTGCGCGCCGAACTGGCCCGGGCGGAGGGCCAGGCGACCGTCGAGCTGTGGGAGGAGGCGGTCGCGGCCTGGGAGCAGGCGTCGCAGCCGTACGTCCTCGCCCGGGTCCGCTGCCGGCTCGCCGCGGCGCTCATCGCCGCCGGGGACCGGGTGCGGGCCACGCTCGTGCTGGCCCAGGCGCACGCGAGTGCCGTCGCGCTGGGCGCGCGTCCGTTGACCGAGGAGACCGAACTGCTCGCCCGCCGGGCCCGGCTGCCGCTCGACGGGTCGGCGGTGTCGGGGGTGTCGGGGGTACGTCCCGAGGCGCCGCCCGCCGAGCTTCCGGAAGGCGCGATGCTCACCCCGCGCGAACGCGACGTGCTGCGGCTCGTCGTGGACGGCCGCAGCAACCGGCAGATCGCCGAGGAGCTGTTCATCAGCGTCAAGACCGCGAGCGTGCACGTGTCCAACATCCTGGGCAAGCTGGAGGTCTCCAGCCGCGGCGAGGCGGCGGCCCTGGCGCACCGCCTGCAACTGGTGGACTCCGCCTGAGGGTTCGCCGCGCCGGGGCAGCAGTCCGGCACCCCGGCCGGGTCCAGCCCGGGCCCAGCCCGGTTCAGCCAGGCCCAGAACAGCTCAGAACAGCTCAGGTCAGTTCAGCTCAAGTCAGTGAGACCTGAAGGATGCGGTCGTCGCCGGCGCGCGCGTCGCCCCGGCCGTCGGTGTTGTTCGTCGCCACCCACAGCCCGCCGCCGGGCGCCGGGAGAACCGTGCGGAGCCGCCCGTACTTGCCCTCGAACAGGGCCGTGGGCTCGCCGAGCCGGTCGCCCTGGATCGGCACCTGCCACAAGCGCTCACCGCGCAGGGCCGCGACGTACACGACGTCGTCGACGATCGCGATGCCGCTGGGCGACGCTTCGCCCGTCGACCACTGCACCAGCGGGTCCACGTACTTCGGGTCCTTGGCGATGCCCTCGACCACCGGCCAGCCGTAGTTCGAGCCGGGCGTGATCAGGTTGACCTCGTCCCACTCGTTCTGGCCGAACTCCGCGGCCCACAGCCGGCCGGCCGAGTCCCACGCGAGGCCCTGCACGTTGCGGTGCCCGAGGCTGTACACCGGCGAACCGGGGAAGGGGTTGCCCGGCGCGGGCTTGCCCTCGGGGGTCAGCCGCAGGATCTTGCCGCCGAGCGAGTCGCGGTCCTGCGACAGCGGCTCGTCGCCGGCCTCGCCCGTGCCCGCGTACAACATGCCGTCCGGGCCGAACGCGATCCGGCCGCCGTTGTGCCGGCCGCCCGACGGGATCCCGGTGAACAGGACCTCGGGCGAGGTCAGGCCTGTCTCGCGGGCGTACTTCATCCGCAGGATGCGGTTGTCGTCACCGGTCGTCGTGTAGACGTACACCCAGCCGTCGCGGGCGAAATCGGGGGACAGCGCGAGGCCGAGCAGGCCGCCTTCGCCGCTGTGCTGTGATCCGGGGACCTTGCCGACCTCGGTCAGGCCCGGCGTGCCGGGGCGGAACCGGGACACGGTCCCGTCGTCGCGCGACGCCACGAGCACGTCGCCGTCGGGCAGCGGGGCAACCCCCCACGGCGAGTCGAGCCCGGTGACCACGTCCCCGGTCACCGCGGCCTTCGGTACGCCCGACGCGGTCGGCCCGGGTGCCCCGGGCACCCCGGAAGTCCCGGGCGCCCCGGGCGGCACCGCCCCGGACGAAACCGGGGTCTGTGCCGCGGCCTTGCCCGGATCGTCGTCGCCACCGTCGTCGGAGCACGCCGACGCCGCGAGCACCACGGCCGCGGCCGCCGCGGCCAGCCTCGCCGCGGACCCTCTTCGCGTGCGCTTGCCTGGGACCACCGTCTTACCGCCTCACTGTGCGATCGTGCGTTCTCCCGGCCGGACCACCCGACTCGACGACGCGTGCCGCGACCGTAGAGTTCCCCACATGGCCGCTTCGACAACCCCTGACGGTTCGCACGCCGCCCCCGCCCCCTCCGCCGTGCCCGGGCGCATCCGGATGCCCTACGACCCGGCCGAGGTCGGCGGGCTGCCGGCCGGGCTGGACATCGAGGTCTACGACGGAGTGGCGCCGCCCCCGAGCAAGCACGACGGGGTGGTGTTCTACGTGCTGCCGTACACGTTCGACCAGACGCCGCTGCGGGTGCTCGCCGAGATGCCGGACGTACGGTTCGTGCAGACGCTGACCGCCGGGTACGAGCACGTCCTGCCCTACCTGCCGCCCGGCGCGCGGCTGGCGAACGGCCGCGGCATCCACGAGGCCAGCACCGCCGAACTCGCGGTGGCGCTCACGCTGGCGTCGCTGCGCGGCATCCCGTCGTTCGTACGAGGCCAGGACGCGGGGGAGTGGCGGGCCGGCTTCTACCCCGCGCTCGCCGACAAGACCGTGCTGATCCTCGGCTACGGCGCGATCGGCGAGGCGGTGGACCGCCGCCTCGCCGGGTTCGAGGTCGACGTCGTACGGGTCGCGCGCCGTGCCCGCACCACCGCCGACGGTGCGGCCGTGCGCGCGATCTCCGAACTGCCCGCCCTGCTGCCGACCGTCGACGTCGTCATCGTGACCACCCCGCTCACCGAGGCGACCCGCGGGCTCGTCGACGCGGCTTTCCTCGCGCGCATGCGGGACGGGGCGCTGCTGGTGAACGTCGCACGCGGCCCGGTCGTCGACACCAAGGCGCTGCTCACCGAGGTGACCGCCGGGCGGATCACCGCCGCGCTCGACGTCACCGACCCCGAGCCGCTGCCCGCCGACCACCCGCTGCGGTTCGCGCCGGGGGTGCTCGTCAGCCCCCATGTCGGCGGCAGCTCGTCCGCGTTCCTGCCGCGCGCGCAGCGGCTGATCCGCACCCAGGTCACCGCGTGGGCGGAGGGCCGCGAGCCGGCCAACGTCGTCGCGGGGTAGGCGGGCAGGCGGGGCAGCGGGGTAGGCGGGGCACGGGCTTGGCACCTGATCCGGCGCCTGCCCGCCCGCTCGGCGGGGGCGGTCCTGCCACGGACGGGTGACGCTGCGCCGAAAGCACGTTCGGCTGACAACCATGTGATCACTATGACCCGTATCTGATTGGTAGGGTCTGGGGCCGTTGCCCTCCGGAAGCGGGGGCCGCGGCCGTCTCATGGCGGTCGGCGTACGAGGCGGAGAATCATGAACGTTCCGGCGAGCCGGGTCGACAGCGGCGCGGTCGCAGGCGGATCCGCCGTGTCCGAAACCCCGCAGGCCCTCGACGTGCCGGGGGCCGTTGCCTCCGAGACGCGCGACGCGCGACTAAGGGAGGCCAAGGCCCCGACGCGCCGCGCGCGCCTGGACCGCTTCCGGCTGGGGCCGGGCGCGGTGCCGTACCTCGTCGCCCTCGCATTCTTCGTCGCGTACGCCGCATATTCCCTGCTCAAGCACCGGCGCATGGAGACCCACGCGTACGACCTGGGCCTGTTCGAGCAGGTCGTACGCAACTACGCGCACTTCCGCGCCCCGGTCTCCGACATCCGCGAGCCGGGCTTCAACGTGCTCGGCGAACACTTCCACCCGATACTCGCCCTGCTCGGGCCGTTCTACCGGGTGTTCCCCGGGCCGGGGACGCTGCTCGTCGCGCAGGCTCTGCTGATCGCGCTGTCGATAGTCCCGATGACGCGGATCGGCATGCGGGCGTTCGGGAACCTGGGCGGGGCCGCGTTCGGGGTCGCGTACGGCCTCGGGTGGGGGTTGCAGAGCGCGGTCGCGTTCGAGTTCCACGAGGTCTGCTTCGCGGTGCCGATGCTGGCGTTCGCGCTGGAGCGCTTCCTGCGCGCGGAGTACCGTGCGGGCGTCCTGTGGCTGCTGCCGCTGGTCCTGGTCAAGGAGGACCTGTCGCTCACGCTCGTGGCGGCGGGCATATACCTCGCGGTGCTGCGGCAGTGGCGCTGGGCCGCGGTCTCGGCGGTGACCGGCGTCGTCGCCTTCGTGGTCGTGGTCTTCGTGATCCTGCCGTCGCTCAACCCGACCGGCGAATACCCGTTCTGGGGCAACCTGGACGGCGGCGAGGCGCGCGCGGGCAACGCGGCTCCGGGATCGTCCGCCGAGGACGTGCCGGTCAGCCGGCTGGTCTTCGACCTGCCGTACGACATGCTTTTCCCCAGCGTGAAGTGGATGACGCTGTTCACGCTGCTGCTGCCGACCGGGTTCCTGGCGCTGCGCTCGCCGATCCTGCTCATGGTGCTGCCGACGCTGCTGTGGCGGTTCACTTCGAGCAACGAGTTCTACTGGGGCGTCTTCTTCCACTACAGCGCCGTGCTGATGCCGATCGTGTTCGCGGCCTTCGTGGACGCCGTGGTCAAGCTCCGCCGCTCGCGCCGCGACTGGTTGCGCAGGTACGCGGCCAAGGCGGTCATCGTGCCACTGGCCGTGTCGGTGTCGCTGTCCCGCGACTTCCCGTTGATGGAACTGCTGCACAAGAAGGCGTGGCTGGTCGACGAGCGGGTGGAACGCGCCGAGGAACTGGTCGCGCGGATCCCCGGCGGCGTGCAGGTGAGCAGCACCGAACGCCTCGCCACGCGGCTGACCTCGCGGGCGCGCGTCACGAACTTCCCGACCGTGCTGCCCGGGCCCGGCTGGGCGGCGGTCGACGCCTGGGACGGCAAGGAGCAGTGGGCGCGCAGCTGGATCACGTACCTGGAGCAGCAGGGCTTCGAGCGCGTCGAGTCCGGCAAGGGCGTCGTGATCCTGCGCCGGGACTGAGCCGGGCCAAAAAACGCGGACCGGTCTCGCGTCCGGTTTCTTCCGCGCCACCCTTGTCACCAGGAAAGGTTCCGTTTGTGCGCCACCCCTGCGCGGCCAACCGTGGGCATTTCCCGCACACTTCGTCACAACTTCCCTGGAACAGGGCGTGCGCGCGGTGAAAGTTCGTTACTCTGTGTTCTTGGGAGCGAGCACACAGTGACGGAAGTGGTGTATCGTCCGAATCGTGGAACGCCGAGGGGGCTGAACGGGTCCGACAGGTCCGCGACGTCTGCAGGACCTGTCCGAGGCCGGCCGCTTCCGGACTCGGCGAGGAGGGGAGTCGTCAATGCCGGGGGACTACCGCGTCGATGCCCGCCGCATTCATCGGAGAGCGACCCGCGACGGGCGCTCCGAGCGGGCGTGACCGCTGATCTTGTCCGGAACCCGTGCCAGGCGGCGTGCCCTGTCCGTCGCCGTCCCGCTGTGCGTCGCCTACGCCATCGGCGCGCTCCTGGGGTGGGGCAGCCCCACGGTGTCGCTCACCATGGGCGACTTCGGGCTGGCCGCCGCCGCGGGCGGCGCCGCCGTCTCCTGCCTCGTCCGGGCCGCCCAACTGCGCGGCAGGGCAGGGCTGTCCTGGGCGCTCCTCGGCATCTCCGCGTGCATGGTGGCGGTCGGCAACGGCATCTGGGGCTGGTACGAAGTCGTGCTCGGCACCGACGTGCCGACCCCCGGCCCGGCCGACTGGTTCTTCCTGTTCTTCGCGCCGCCCGCGATCACCGGCCTCCTACTGGTGGCCCAGCGTCCCAAGGGACTTGCCGCGTGGGCCTGCATGGTGCTGGACGGCTGGCTCATCGCCGGCTCGCTGTTCACCCTCGGCTGGAGCATGGCCCTCGCGCGGACCGCCGACGGGGACCGCACCGACGCCCTGAAGATCGCGCTGACCCTCGCGTACCCGGTCATGGACATCCTGCTCGTCAGCATGGTCCTGGGCCTGCGGGTCCGGGCCGGCAGCGCGGACCGCGCGGCCCTCAACGTCGCCCTGGTCGCGCTGGCGGTCACGGTGATGAGCGACGCCCTGTGGACCACCCCCGGGCTGCACGGCGGCTACCGCTCGGGTGAACTGCTGGACGCGGGCTGGTTCGCGGGCAGCGTCCTGCTCGCGGTGGCCCCGTGGATGGGCGACGCGACACCGCCCGCCGCCACACCCTCGGGCGGCCACCGCACCTTCTCCATGCTGTCCGCCCTCACGCCCTACATCGCGGCGGCCGTGTGCACCGCGGGGGTGCTGGGCGACGCGGTCGCGGGCCGGCAGCCCGACCCGGTGGTGCTGGTGGCGGGCGGCTCGGTGCTGGTCGTCCTGGTGCTGCGCCAGGGCATCACGCTGGTCGACAACGTCTTCATGGCCCAGGAACTCGCGGTCCAGGAAAGCCACTTCCGCTCCCTGGTCCAGGGGTCGAGCGACGTCATCATGATCGCGGCCAAGGACGGCGTGCTGCAGTACGTCAGCCACGCCGTCCGCCGGGTCTACGGCTTCGAACCCGAGGAACTGGTCGGCACCCGCCTCGAACTGCTCATCCACCCCGAGGACGGCACGCGCGTGCAGTGCGACCTGCGGCGCTTTCTGGAGGAGGCGGGCCGGCCGACCATGACGCGCATCGAGTGCCGCATCCGCTCCGCGGCCGGCACCTGGCTGCACACCGAGTCCGCGGTCAACCGCTACGGCGACGGCATCATCCTCAACAGCCGCGACGTCACCGACCGGGTCAAACTCCAGACGCAACTCGAACATGACGCGTTCCACGACCGGTTGACCGACCTGCCCAACCGCGCGCTCTTCGAGGACCGCATCCAACACGCCCTCGCGCAGCGCCGCGGCGTGACGCCGACGATCGCCGTGCTGTTCCTCGACCTCGACGGCTTCAAGGCGGTCAACGACGCGGGCGGCCACGCGGTCGGCGACGAACTCCTGGTGCAGGCCGCGCGCCGGCTGGAACACGCGGTGCGCGTCGGCGACACCGTCGCACGGTTCGGCGGCGACGAGTTCGCCGCACTGCTGGTCGGGGACGCGTCGCCGCGCGCCATCCGGGAGATCGCCGAGCGGCTGCTGAGCACGCTGTCGGCGCCGTACCGTATCAACGACCAGGAGGTCCGTGTCGCGGCGTCGATCGGCATCGCGTTCTCGACCCCCGACATCGACCCGGCCGACCTGATGCGCAACGCCGACCTGGCCATGTACCGCGCGAAGTCCGGTGGCAAGGGCCGCGTCGAGGTGTACGCCCCGCAGATGCACATCGACGCCGTACGCCGCGTCGAGCGGGCCGCCCGCCAGCGCCGCGCACTGCACGAGAAGCGCCTCACCGTCCTCTACCAGCCGGTCGTCGACCTCGCGACGGGCCGCGTGCGGGACGTCGAGGCCATGCTGCGCCGCCGCGACGACCGCAGCGCGCTGGTCGGCGCGGCCGAGTTCATCCGCCTGTCGGGCGGCGGCGACGCCCCCATGCCGCCGCTGGGCCGCTGGCTGCTCGAAGAGGTCGTCGACCAGACCGTGCGCTGGCGGGCCGCGGGCCACGACGTCGGCGCGAGCCTCAGCCTCCCGGCCCGCCAGGTGACCGGAGCGGGGTTCGTGGAGGTCGTCGACACGGTGCTGCGCCGTTCGGCGCTGCCGCCGCAGGCCCTGACGCTGGAGATCACCGAGAACGTGCGGGGGGAGAGCGCCGACGAGCTGATCGACCGGATCGTGGCGCTCAAGCGGCTCGGCCTCAAGGTGTCGGTGGACGACTTCGGCACCGGGCAGTCGTCGCTGGCGTACCTGCGGCGCATGCCGATCGACACGCTCAAGATCGACCGCTCGTTCGTGGCGGAGGTCGGCTCGTGCCCGCATCTGACCGCGATGACCTCGACGATCGTGCGGCTGGGGCTGGACCTCGGGCTCACCCTGGTGGCCTCGGGCGTGGAGACGCCGGACCAGGCGGCGATCCTGCGCGAGATGGGCTGCCAGCGCGGCCAGGGCTTCCTGTACTCCGGGCCGTTGGAGGAGGAGGGTGTCCTACGTGTTCTGGGACGCGAGGACCTCGGGTCGGGCCTGGCCGACGGGCCGGCCGAGGACCTGGTCGACGCGCTCGACGACCACGGGCTGGGGGCGGAACTCGCCGAGGGGCTGGAGCGTCCTCCGGTGGTGCCGGTGCAGCGCCCGCAGGTCTGAGCGGTGTGACGCGTACGACGCCGAGCAGGCTTCACCTGGACATATTGTCCGTATGGTGAGACCCGATTGGCCGCTGCTTGACACGTACCCTTGCTCGGAGGAAAGGTCAGGGCATGCAGACCCGCATCCTCGTAGTAATGGCGCGCGTGAGCTGAGCACCCGACAGCCCACGCGCCTCCCCTCGCATGCCTCACGGCTCGAGGGGTTTTTTGTTGCGGTGACCACGGGGCGCGCCCCGTGAGCCGCGGCCAGACCACACGAGATGCCGACCGCGATCGAGAAGAGACGAAATCCCATGACTGAGCAGGTGACAGGAGCACAGGCGCTGATCCGCTCCCTGGAAGCCGCCGGTGTAGACACCGTCTTCGGCATCCCCGGAGGTGCGATCCTTCCCGCGTACGACCCGCTCCTCGACTCGACCAAGGTCCGGCACATCCTCGTCCGCCACGAGCAGGGCGCCGGCCACGCCGCCACCGGCTACGCCCAGGCGACCGGCCGCGTCGGAGTCTGCATGGCCACCTCGGGGCCTGGGGCGACCAACCTCGTGACGCCCATCGCCGACGCGCACATGGACTCGGTCCCGATGGTCGCCATCACCGGCCAGGTGCCCAGCGGCGCGATCGGCACGGACGCCTTTCAGGAGGCGGACATCTGCGGCATCACGATGCCGATCACCAAGCACAACTTCCTGGTGACCGACCCGGCCGAGATCGCCCCGACGATCGCCGCGGCGTTCCACATCGCCTCGACCGGCCGCCCCGGCCCGGTCCTGGTCGACATCTCGAAGGACGCGCTGCAGGCGCAGACCGAGTTCGTCTGGTCCGGCACCCCCGAACTGCCCGGCTACCGCCCGGTCACGCGCCCGCACGCCAAGCAGATCCGCGAGGCCGCGCGCCTGCTGTCCAACGCCAAGCAGCCGGTCCTGTACGTCGGCGGCGGCGTCCTCAAGGCGCACGCGTCCGCCGAACTGCGGGTGCTGGCCGAGCTGACCGGCGCTCCCGTCGTCACCACCCTGATGGCGCGCGGCGCGTTCCCGGACAGCCACGACCAGCACCTGGGCATGCCCGGCATGCACGGCACCGTCGCCGCGGTCACCGCGCTCCAGCGCGCCGACCTGATCGTGTCGCTCGGCGCCCGGTTCGACGACCGGGTCACCGGCAGGCTCGACACGTTCGCGCCCAACGCGACCATCGTGCACGCGGACATCGACCCGGCCGAGATCTCCAAGAACCGCACCGCGGACGTGCCGATCGTCGGCGACGCCCGCGAGGTGATCGCCGACCTGGTGGTCGCCGTCCAGGCCGAGCACGAGGCCGGCCGCCGCGGCGACTACGCGGCCTGGTGGACGCTGCTGAACGACTGGCGGGACCGCTACCCGCTCGGCTACGACCTGCCGGACGACGGCACGCTGTCGCCGCAGCTGGTCATCGAGCGACTCAGCGCGATCAGCGGGCCGGACACGATCTTCGCGGCGGGCGTCGGGCAGCACCAGATGTGGGCGGCGCACTTCGTCAAGCACGAGAAGCCGTACACCTGGCTCAACTCGGGCGGCGCGGGCACCATGGGCTACGCGGTGCCGGCCGCGATGGGCGCCAAGACCGGGATGCCGGAGGCCACGGTGTGGGCCATCGACGGCGACGGCTGTTTCCAGATGACCAACCAGGAGCTGGTCACCTGCGCGCTGAACAACATCCCGGTCAAGGTCGCCATCATCAACAACGGCAGCCTGGGCATGGTCCGGCAGTGGCAGACGCTGTTCTACAACCAGCGCTACTCCAACACCGACCTGCACAGCAGGTTCATCCCGGACTTCGTGAAGCTCGCCGACGCGATGGGCTGCGTCGGGCTGCGCTGCGACAATCCGGAGGACCTGGACGCCACCATCAAGCAGGCGATGGAGATCAACGACCGTCCGGTCGTCGTGGACTTCGTCGTGCACCAGGACGCCATGGTCTGGCCGATGGTCGCGGCCGGCACGTCCAACGACGAAATCCTCGCCGCCCGGGACCAGCGCCCGGACTTCGGCGACGGCGAAGAGTGACGAGGACTCAGGAAGGCCATCAGACCATGTCCAAGCACACCCTCTCGGTCCTCGTCGAGAACAAGCCGGGCGTCCTGGCGCGCATCACGGCGCTGTTCTCGCGGCGCGGGTTCAACATCGACTCGCTCGCCGTCGGGACCACCGAGCACCCCGACATCTCGCGCATCACGATCGTGGTGGCGGTCGAGGACCTGCCGCTCGAGCAGGTGACCAAGCAGCTCAACAAGCTGGTCAACGTGCTCAAGATCGTCGAGCTCGACTCGTCGCAGTCGGTGCAGCGCGAACTGCTGCTGGTCAAGGTCCGCGCGGACCACGAGACCCGCTCGCAGATCGTCGAGATCGTGCAGCTGTTCCGCGCGAAGACGGTCGACGTCTCGCCGGACGCCGTCACGATCGAGGCGACCGGCGGTGCCGACAAGCTCGACGCGATGCTGCGCATGCTGGAACCGTTCGGCATCAAGGAGCTGGTGCAGTCCGGCGTCGTCGCGATCGGCCGGGGCGCCAGGTCGATCACGGACCGTTCGCTGCGGCCCGTCGAGCGCAGCGCCTGATCACTGTGTGAGCACGTCAGTCTCACACTGCAAACCACTGGCACCGACCCGCCGCATCGTTTGCAAGGATGTGCACACGGGTTGAGGCCCGCATTTCGTGTCTTAAGGAGAACCCCGAAGTGGCCGAGCTGTTCTACGACGACGACGCCGACCTGTCCATCATCCAGAACCGCAAGGTCGCGGTGATCGGCTACGGCAGCCAGGGCCACGCCCACGCGCTGTCGCTGCGCGACTCCGGTGTCGACGTGCGCGTCGGTCTGCTGGAGGGCTCCAAGAGCCGTGCCAAGGCGGAGGAGGCCGGCCTGCGGGTCGTCACCCCGTCCGAGGCCGCGGCCGAGGCCGACGTCATCATGATCCTCACGCCGGACCCGGTGCAGGCCGACGTGTACACCCAGGCGATCGAGCCGCACCTCAAGGACGGCGACGCGCTGTTCTTCGGGCACGGCTTCAACATCCGCTTCGGCTTCATCAAGCCGCCGGCGAACGTCGACGTCGCGCTGGTCGCCCCGAAGGGCCCGGGCCACCTGGTCCGCCGCCAGTACGAAGAGGGCCGCGGCGTCCCCTGCATCGTCGCGGTCGAGCAGGACGCGTCGGGCAAGGCGTTCGAGCTGGCGCTGTCGTACTCGAAGGGCATCGGCGGCACGCGCGCCGGCGTCATCAAGACGACCTTCACCGAGGAGACCGAGACCGACCTCTTCGGCGAGCAGGCCGTGCTGTGCGGCGGCACCGCCGCGCTGGTCAAGGCCGGCTTCGAGACGCTGGTCGAGGCGGGCTACCAGCCCGAGATCGCGTACTTCGAGTGCCTTCACGAGCTGAAGCTCATCGTCGACCTCATGTACGAGGGCGGCCTGGAGAAGATGCGCTGGTCGATCTCCGAGACCGCCGAGTGGGGCGACTACGTCACCGGCCCCCGCATCATCACCGCCGACACCAAGGCGGAGATGAAGCGCGTGCTCACCGAGATCCAGGACGGCTCGTTCGCGAACGCCTGGATGGCGGAGTACAAGGCCGGGCTGCCGAAGTACAAGCAGTACGTCAAGGCCGACGCCGAGCACAAGCTCGAGACGACCGGCAAGGAGCTCCGCAAGATGATGAGCTGGGTCAACGAGAACGCCTGACCCGCACCGCAATTGCGCGTGGCGCCCCGAACCCCCAACGGTTCGGGGCGCTTTCGCATGCCTGCCCTACCCCCCGTCGGTTGCCCGCGGGTGGCCTCCCGGCCAAGTTTCCGCCTGCAACGGCGAGCAGTTTGCGCGCGAGGAGATCACTCGCGAGACCGCCGCGGTCGAGGCGAACCTGCGCGCCGGCTATCAGATCCTTCCGTCGACGCAGTCGAACGTCCCGCCAAATCGCAACGAAACGCTCCCCATGTTCGGGCGGAGGGGCGCCGACGAGCGAAGGGCCGGTGGAACGTTCGTGGGGCATGCGGTATTTCGCGGCTCATGAGGAAACCGGGACGGCAATGATCGTCTGCACACATCCGCGCGACGGATACGAACTCACCGTGGATTCCACCATGCCGCCTACGGCGATCGCGGTCACCGCGGGCAGTACGCCGGTTCGGTTCGTGTCCGGCTCGGGCGGCTCCGGCGCTTCCCGTCCGCCGCCTCCGTCCGTCCCTCCCGGTGCCGGGGAGGCCGCCGGTGAGGTGTCGCGGGACGCGGCGCCGGGGCAGGCGATGAAGGACATTCGCGACATTCCTGGTTGACGCGGCGGCGGGGAAGCGAAACCTTCTGCCACGGGTTGTCCACAGGTGTGCTTGATCGCCTCACCGGTCGGCCCCCGAGTAGGGAACAATCAAACTCGCAGGGGTGGACCCGTGTCACGGGGCGCCCGCAGGCGCAATGCTGGTGGCACCGTTTCTACCGGCGCACCGGAGAACCGTCCGGACCGACCTCGTGGAGCGTGAGGCAGATGAGGGGTAGTGGGGACTCCATCCGCCGGGAGGGGGCCGTGTCGGCCCGCGGTGGAATGCCGCCCGGGGGCGGGGCGTTGGGCCATGGCGCGGCGGCGCCGGGCGGGAGACGCGACGCGGGCGCTTCCGCAGCGTTCGAACGCACACTGCGACAGGACGAGTTGCGCGCCTCCACCCGCGACGGCGAGCGTACGGCCCGCACGACGGCCGGAGGGGGAGGCGACATGGACCGCCCGGGTGCGCCGCAGGCCGATTCCGACCGCGGCAACGGCCGCGGCGACAGTGCGGACGTGTCCCGGCCCGCACACAGAACGCCGGACGAACACGCGGCGCGCGCCGCACCGTTCGGCGACCGCCGTGCCGGCGACGCCGACCCCGCGCCGTCGGCGCCCAGGGCGGCGGCCGCCGCCGATCCGGGCCCCGGTGCGGGCGACGACATGTTTGCCGACCTCTACCTGGACTTCGACGACATGGCGGACCTGCCTCCCACCCCTTCCCGCCCCGTACCCCCGCCGCCGGCGCACAGCGCGCCGCCGCGTCGGCCACCGGGCGGCGACGCGCCGTCGCCGCACGTCGATCCGGCCGCCCCGGCGCCCGGTCCGGCGGCTGCTCCGGCACCCGCATCGACGCCGGGCCCGACACCGGCGGCCGGCCCGCGCGGGCGCTCCGTGGTCGAGCCGGCACGCCCCGCCCCCCGGCAACCGGCGCCGCGCCGGAGCTCGTCGGCCGGCCAGGCCGGCCCGGCGGAAGGCGCCCGGCCGTCCGCGCAGGCGTCGGCGCCCGCGTACGACCCGACGCCCCGGCCTGGGGCCCGGGCGAGTGCGGTGGGCGGCTCGCAGGCCGACCCCTACGGCGCCGCGGGCCACGACGCGACGGTGCCCTCGATCCGCGCGCTCCCCACCGACACCCCCGCGGTGCCGCCGCCGCCCGTACCCCCGCCGCCGGGGCCGATCCCGCCGGCCGAGGCGGACGAGGCGACGTCCCGGACCGACAGCGTCGCGCGCCGCCGCGACCAGGACGCCCGGCCGACCGCCGGTGACGTGGAGGTCCAGGCGTCCGCCTGGTCCGCCGCGTCGCACCCCGGCCGCCGGCGCGCCATGCGCCGCGAACGCCTGGGCCTGGGACCGGAGTTGACGGCCCGCGACAACGACGACCGCTATGCCGCCACGGGCAGCGTCTTCGTCGTCGCCGACGGACTCGGCGGCCACCCCTCGGGGTGGTACGCCGCCGACGTCGCGTGCCGCACCCTCGTCGCCGACCTCGCGGCCGCCGACCTGTCCGCCGGATGGAGCGACCGGCTCCGCGCCTCGATCGCCGTCGCCGACCTGGCGGTGCGGCGGCACGGGCACGGGCAGACGTACGAGGGCATGCGCACCACCGTGGTCGCCGCCGTCATCCAGGACGGCCGACTGCACCTCGCCGGATGCGGCGACAGCGTGTGCTGGCTGGTGCGCGGCGGAGCGGCGTTCCGCCTCACCGAGCAGGGCAACGCGGCCGACCTGGGCCGCCCGTGGCTGCTGACGTCGACCCCGCTCGGCGGCTCGCAGCAGCCCGACCCCGAACTCCAGCGCATCGAACTCCACCCGGGCGACCGCGTGGTGCTCGCGACGGACGGCGTCGGCCACCTGCCGGACGAGACCGTCGCCGACCTGATCCACGGCGACCCCTTCCACGCCGCGACCACGCTGACGGTCACCGCCGTGCAGAGCGGGGACGACGACGCGACGGCCGTGGTCATCGAGTGCGAGGCCCTGCCCACGGCGTCCACGGCCGCCGCGCCACCGCGGGCCCGGCCCGCCGAGAGCGGCGCCGAGGGCCCCGGCCAGGGACCCGAGGATTCCCCCGCAAGCGGGTAGGTCGTACGGTCGGACCGCGACCATGGTGCACGAGGAGCCCCCACAAGGGGCCGAGACCGGACGGATGGCGATGCTCGAACTAGTCCTCCAAGCGGCGACGTCGGACGACGCCGACCTGCGCGACCAGGAACTGCCCAGGTCGCGTACGGTCAAGATGCCCAGCGAGCCGGGCCAGCGGCTCGGCGTGGGCCGCGACCCGTCGCGCTGCGCGCTGGCCACGCCCAAGGACTGGCGCTTCGTCTCGCGTGTGCACCTCGAGTTCGTGTTCACCGACGAGAAGCGCTGGACCGTGGAGTGGCTCCAGGGCTCGCACACCCGCCCGGTCGCGCTGGTGCAGATCGACCGCGAAGGGGTCTCCGAGCCGGTGCCGTACGGTGCGACGCTGCCGCTCGGCGGTCAGCGGGCCGGCCGCATCGTGATCAGCGACCTGGCGCGCAGACGCCGCGTGATCGTCGAGTGGCGGCTGTCGCTGCCGCAGCTGGCCGGCGACGAACCGACCGAGCCGGACGTGGGCGTGCCCGAGACGCAGGACGTCGCGCCGTTCGTCCTGCAGAACCGGTTGTCCGACACCGAGATCGAGGTTCTGACCGCGATGTCGTGCGACTGGATCCACGGTCGCCAGGTCAAGCGCGCCAAGTCGACGCGCGAACTGTGTGAGCTTCTGCACCTGTCGGCGGCAACTGTCGAACGGTGCAAGACGAAACTGCGCCGTGAGTTCTACAGTTCGGGTCTGTGTCCCGAGCTCAACGAACTGCTCGGGCCGAACTACCTGGACACCGTGCGACACGTGCACGGCGGATGGGACCTCATCGCGCAGACCGCCGTCACCCACGGCATAGCGGGACGCGGGCCATGCCCCTGCGGCGGCCAGCCCCCGCGGCGCACCACCGGGACCTGACCGGGGGACGACCAGAGGTTTTCGGGAGGGGAAGAACCGGTGCTCGATCTGAATATGGCCTCGACGTCGGGCGCCGACGACGCGGCGACCGTCGCCATGCTCATGGCGAACGCGCCGACAAGGCCCGGCGCGACGCTCGCGGTCGGCCGCGACGCGTCCCGCTGCCACCTTGTCACGCCCGCCGACTGGCTGTTCGTGTCGCGCGTGCACCTGGAGTTCCACTGCGACGACACGAACGCGTGGTTCGTCACCTGGATCCGCGGGTCGCAGGACGCACCGGTCGCGGAGGTGCACGTCGACGACGGGGTGCGCCGCGTACTCCCGTACGGGGGAAGCCTGCCGCTCACCAGGCCCGGTTCGGGCGAGGTGGTCATAGCCGACCGCGGCGGGCAACGGCGGGTGACGATCGGATGGTTTCTGGCCGCGGACTGACGCCGTCCAGCCATCGGACGACTGTGAAGGCATTCACAAAGCGGCATTAGACTCGTGCCCGCGTCAGACCCACCCGCCCCCACGCGCCCGATGCGTCCGGGGTGCGCTGTCATCGCTGCCGACGAAGAAAGCAAAGGATCGCAGTGAGCAAGCCCGTCGTCCTCATCGCTGAAGAACTGTCGCCGGCCACGGTCGACGCGCTCGGTCCCGACTTCGAGATCCGGCACTGCGACGGCGCCAACCGCGCCGAGCTGCTGCCCGCGATCGCCGACGTCGACGCCATCCTGATCCGCAGCGCGACCAAGGTCGACGCCGAGGCCATCGCCGCCGCCAAGCGCCTCAAGGTCGTCGCGCGCGCCGGTGTCGGCCTCGACAACGTCGACGTCGCGGCGGCCACCAAGGCCGGTGTGATGGTCGTCAACGCGCCGACGTCCAACATCGTGACCGCCGCCGAACTCGCGTGCGGCCTGCTGATCTCGGTCGCCCGCAACATTCCGCCGGCCAACGCCGCGCTCAAGAACGGCGAGTGGAAGCGCAGCAAGTACACCGGCGTCGAACTCGCCGAGAAGACGCTCGGCGTCGTCGGCCTGGGCCGCATCGGCGTGCTGGTCGCGCAGCGCATGTCGGCGTTCGGCATGAACATCGTCGCGTACGACCCCTACGTGCAGCCCGCGCGCGCCGCCCAGATGGGTGTGCGGATGCTGACCCTGGACGAGGTCCTGGAGCAGTCCGACTTCATCACGGTGCACCTGCCCAAGACCCCCGAGACGCTGGGTCTGATCGGCGACGAGGCGCTCCACAAGGTCAAGCCCACCGTGCGCATCGTCAACGCCGCGCGCGGCGGCATCGTCGACGAGCAGGCGCTCGCGTCGGCGCTGAAGGAGGGCCGGGTCGCGGGCGCGGGCCTGGACGTCTTCAGCAAGGAGCCGTGCACGGACAGCCCGCTGTTCGAGTTCGACAACGTCGTGGCGACCCCGCACCTGGGGGCGAGCACCGACGAGGCGCAGGAGAAGGCCGGTATCGCGGTCGCCAAGTCGGTCCGCCTCGCGCTGGCCGGCGAACTGGTGCCGGACGCGGTCAACGTGCAGGGCGGCGAGATCGCCCCCGACGTACGCCCGGGCCTGCCGCTCGCCGAGAAGCTCGGCCGCATCTTCACCGCGCTGGCCGGCGGCGTCGCGCAGCGCCTCGACGTCGAGGTGCGCGGCGAGATCACCCAGTACGACGTCAAGGTGCTCGAACTGGCCGCCCTCAAGGGCGTGTTCTCCGACGTCGTCGAGGAGTCGGTGTCGTACGTCAACGCGCCGCTGCTCGCCCAGGAGCGCGGTGTCGAGGTACGCCTGACCACCAGCTCGGAGAGCCCCGACCACCGCAACGTGGTGAGCGTGCGCGGCACCCTGACGGACGGCACCGACGTGTCGGTGTCCGGCACCCTCGCCGGTCCCAAGCGGATCGAGAAGGTCGTCGAGGTCGGCGGTTTCGACGTGGACCTCCAGCTGACCCGGCACATGGTCTTCCTGCGGTACGCCGACCGCCCGGGCGTCGTCGGCGTCATCGGCCGGCTGCTGGGCGACGCCGGCGTCAACATCGCCGGCATGCAGGTCAGCCGGGCCGCCAAGGGCGGCGTCGCGCTGGTCGCGCTGACCGTCGACTCGACCATCCCGGCGGCCGTGCTCACCGAGATCGGCGCCGAGATCGGCGCGGACTTCGTCCGCCCGGTGAACCTGGCCGACTGAACCAGGCCACCCACGCCACCTGATCCACCCGAGCTGCCAGACCCGCCTGACCCGCCTGACCCGCCTGACCCGTCCGGCGCGTCTGACCAGCCCGAGCAGCCCGAGCAGCCCGGCCGGCCCGGCCGGCTGATCGGCGGACTCGGCCCGACCGACGGGACCGTCGGCCGACGAACACCCGAACGGCCCCGGAAGCAACCGCTTCCGGGGCCGTTCGCGTGTTCGCGCGACTCCGATGGAGTACCCCCGCATCTCAGATAGTAGGAACTCCGAGTAAATTGCGGACAGCGGCCCACCGTGTCGCTTACCGTGAAGGAACCACCTTCCTATCGACCCACTAACTCCCGGTTCGACAGGAATTGCGGGACGCGAGCGCCCACGAGGTCCGCCGCGTTTGTCCCGCAGCCCGACGTGGTTCTCCGCCGCCGACTCCCTCGCGAGCGAGTCCGCCGAGATGCGCCCATCAGCGCCGCGGAACACGTCACCGCCAACCCCGCTTCCGCGGATTTCCGCTGAGCGCCCCCCGCTCGACCTCGTGGAGTGCACCATGGACGAGACCACTCGCAAGAACGCCGCCCAAGCGCTGCAGCGCGCCCTCGACCGCCGTGACAACGGCGGCGATGTCGGCGGCGACCGCCGCTAGTTCCGGTCCCGGCGGGCCTGCCCCCGCCGTGGCGTACACCGTCCCAGCATCCGGAACGTGAATGTCGACAGCTGGGACGAGGAGTAAGGTCCGGCACATGTCTCGCAACGCCAACAGCATCCGTCTCGCAGTGGTTCCCGGCGACGGCATCGGCCAGGAGGTCGTCGCGGAGGGACTCAAGGTCCTCGCCGCGGCACTGCCCGCCGACGTCGCCCTGGAGACCACCGAGTACGACCTCGGGGCCCGGCTGTACCACCGCACCGGCGAGACGCTGCCGGACAGCGTCCTCGACGAGCTCCGCGGCCAGGACGCGATCCTGCTCGGCGCGATCGGCGACCCGTCGGTGCCGTCCGGCGTCCTGGAGCGCGGCCTGCTGCTGAAGCTGCGCTTCGCCTTCGACCACCACGTCAACCTGCGCCCCGCCAAGCTGGGCCCGGGCGTCACGTCGCCGCTGGGCGCCGACGCGCAGATCGACTTCGTCGTGGTCCGCGAGGGCACCGAGGGGCCGTACGTCGGCAACGGCGGCACGCTCCGCACCGGCACCGAGCACGAGATCGCCACCGAGGTCAGCGTCAACACCGCGTTCGGCATCGAGCGCGTCGTGCGCGACGCCTTCGCCCGCGCGCAGGCCCGCCCGCGCAAGAAGCTCACCCTCGTGCACAAGAACAACGTGCTGGTGCACGCCGGCCACCTGTGGACCCGCGTGTTCAACCAGGTCGCGGCCGAGTTCCCCGAGGTCACCACCGACTACCTGCACGTGGACGCGGCCACCATCTTCATGGTGACCCAGCCCGAGCGCTTCGACGTGATCGTCACCGACAACCTGTTCGGCGACATCATCACCGACCTCGCGGCGGCCATCGCGGGCGGTATCGGCCTCGCCGCGAGCGGAAACATCAACCCTGCGGGTGAATTCCCCTCGATGTTCGAGCCGGTGCACGGCTCCGCCCCGGACATCGCGGGCCAGGGCAAGGCCGACCCGACCGCCACCGTGCTGTCCGTCGCGATGCTCCTCGAGCACCTGGGCCACACCGACGCCGCCCGCCGCGTCGAGGCGGCGGTCGACGCCGACCTCGCCGAGCGCGCGTCGCTGGGCACCCGCTCCACGAGCGAGATCGGCGACGCGATCGCCAAGCGAGTAGCCGGCTGAATCGCCGGCCCCGCGTTTTTTCGCCGACGGCGCCCGACCGGGCGCCGTCGGCGCAAGACCACCCGAAGCCGACCGGCGGTTCAGCTGCGGCACTCCGGCTTCCCGCTGCCGCCCGGCACCGCCCCGCCTGTTCCGGGGGCGGCGCCGGAGGCGGCCAGGCCGTGCCTGTCGGTGTCCCGGTGGACTGCGTTAACGTCTGGAACCGATAGGCGGCACCACGATGCCCCGTCAATCCCTCGGTGAAGGACACTGGAACCCATGACGACCTCCGTGACGATCGATCTCAAGCCGACCGCGCATCCGCTGTCGGATGCCGAGCGCGCCGCTCGTATGACGAACCCCGGCTTCGGCCGCGTGTTCACCGAGCACATGGTGACGATCCGGTGGAGCGCGGGTCGGGGCTGGTACGACGCGCAGTTGACGCCGTACGCGTCGCTGGAGATCGACCCGGCGAACATGACGCTGCACTACGCGCAGTCCATCTTCGAGGGCCTCAAGGCGTACCGGCACGCGGACGGTTCGGTGGTCACCTTCCGCCCGTACGAGAACGCCCGGCGCTTCCAGGCCTCGGCGCGTCGCCTGGCGATGCCGGAGCTTCCCGAGGACCTGTTCGTCGCGGCTGTCGACGCGCTCGTCAAGCAGGACCACGCGTGGGTGCCGGGGGAGGAGGAGCAGAGCCTCTACCTCCGGCCGTTCATGTTCGCGACCGAGGTCGGCCTCGGCGTGCGTCCCTCGAACGAGTTCCTTTTCATGGTCATCGCGTCGCCCGCCGGCGCGTACTTCGCGGGCGGCGTCAAGCCCGTCTCGGTCTGGCTGTCCAAGGAGTACGTGCGGGCCGCCCCCGGCGGCACCGGCGCCGCCAAGTGCGCCGGCAACTACGCCGCCTCGCTGGTCGCCCAGGCCCAGGCCGCCGAGCAGGGCTGCGACCAGGTGGTGTGGCTCGACGCGAACGAGCGCCGCTGGATCGAGGAGATGGGCGGCATGAACCTGTACTTCGTGCAGGGCAGCGGCAAGGACGCCCGCATTCTCACCCCTTCGCTCACCGGCTCCCTGCTCCCGGGCATCACGCGCGACTCGCTGCTGCGCCTCGCCGCGGACCGCGGCTACGCCACCGAGGAGCGCAAGATCTCCGTCGAGGACTGGCAGGCCGGCAACGCGGACGGCTCGATCAGCGAGGTCTTCGCGTGCGGCACCGCCGCGGTCATCACGCCGGTCGGCTCGGTGAAGTCCACGGACGCCTCGTGGCAGGTCGGGGACGGCGGCGCGGGCCCCGTCACGCTCGAACTGCGCAAGGCCCTCCTCGACATCCAGACCGGCGGCGCCGCCGACACGCACGGCTGGCTGCACAAGATCGTCTGAGCGGGCGCGACTGCCGTCGCCGAGCCGGACGCGGGGCCGCGGCGCACGCCGCGCCCGCAACACGCGAACGCCGTTCACCGGACGGGGGCCCGCCCCCGTCCGGTGGTCGATTAGCCCAAATGGCGAGACTCGCGTACCGACCGCCGGATCGTGTGGCAGACTTCCGACCATGCAGCAGTGGCTCATTATTAGCCGCAGCGTGCCGGCACCGGGCTGATCCCCCACAAGGGGCAAGCGTCATTCAGCCCACCGCCCGCACGCAGACCTCTCGCGACCGCGAGGGGTCTTTTGTTTTGGCCGGACACCCCTCGGCCAGGCAGCGCGCGCGGGCCCGCCATCGAGCACCGCACATCCGGACCTGAACAGTCCCGCCAGAGAACGCGTCAGGAGACCCACGGACATGACCGACGACAGTTTCCACGTCTTCGACACCACGCTGCGCGACGGCTCCCAGCGTGAGGGCATCAACCTCACGGTCGGGGACAAGCTCGCCATCGCCCGGTACCTGGACGAGTTCGGCGTCGGCTTCATCGAGGGCGGCTGGCCGGGCGCGGTCCCGCGCGACACCGAGTTCTTCCGCCGGGCACGCACCGAGCTCGACCTCCGGCACGCGAAGCTCGTCGCGTTCGGCGCGACCCGCAAGGCCGGGACCACCGCGGCCGAGGACCCGCAGGTCCAGGCGCTGCTCGACGCCGAGGCCCCGGTGGTCTGCCTGGTCGCGAAGTCGCACGACAAGCACGTCGACCTGGCGCTGCGCACGACGCTGGACGAGAACCTGGCGATGGTCCGCGACACCGTGACGCACCTGCGCGAGCAGGGGCGGCGCGTGTTCGTCGACTGCGAGCACTTCTTCGACGGCTACCGGGCCAACGCGGAGTACGCGACGAGTGTCGTACGCACCGCGCACGACGCCGGCGCCGAGGTGGTCGTGCTCTGCGACACCAACGGCGGCATGCTGCCCAGCCAGGTCCAGTGGACCGTGGCACGCGTCAAGGCCGCCACCGGCGCGCGGCTCGGCATCCACGCCCAGGACGACACCGGGTGTGCGGTCGCCAACTCCATCGCCGCGGTCGAGGGCGGGGCGACGCACGTGCAGTGCACAGCGAACGGGTACGGCGAACGCGTCGGCAACGCCAACCTGTTCCCCGTGGTCGCCGCACTGGAGCTCAAGAAGGGCATGCAGGTCCTGCCCGAGGGCCGGCTGCGCGAGATGACCCGCATCTCGCACGCCATCGCCGAGGTGGTCAACCTCGCGCCGTCCACGCACCTTCCGTACGTCGGTGTCTCGGCGTTCGCGCACAAGGCCGGACTGCACGCGTCGGCCATCAAGGTCGACCCGGACCTGTACCAGCACATCGACCCCGAACTGGTCGGCAACAGCATGCGCATGCTCGTGTCGGACATGGCCGGCCGGGCGTCGATCGAACTCAAGGGCAAGGAGCTGGGATACGACCTGTCCGGCGACCGCGACCTGGTCGGCCGCGTCGTGGACCAGGTGAAGTCCCGTGAGGCCAACGGCTATACGTACGAAGCCGCGGACGCGTCGTTCGAACTCCTGCTGCGCGACGAGGTGGTGGGCGCCCGCGAGCGCTTCTTCACGCTGGAGTCGTTCCGTGCCATCAGCGAGCAGCGCGGCGACGGCACGCAGTTGAACGAGGCGACCGTGAAGCTGCACGCCAAGGGCGAGCGCATCGTGGCCACGGGCGAGGGCAACGGACCCGTCAACGCGCTCGACCGCGCGCTGCGCCTCGCGCTCGAGCGCATCTTCCCGGAGCTGGCGTCCTTCGAGCTGGTCGACTACAAGGTCCGCCTGCTGGAAGGCCGGCACGGGACCGACGCCATCACGCGGGTGCTCGTGGAGACGAGCGACGGGAAGAAGGAGTGGAGCACCGTCGGCGTCGCGGAGAACGTCATCGGAGCCTCGTGGCAGGCCTTGGAGGACGCGTACACGTACGGGCTCCTCAAGGCCGGTCTCACGCCCACCCGGGACGCCTGACGGCCCCGCAGAACGCCCTACGGGGCCGTCCCGCCGCGAGCGGGGCGGCCCCGGGCCGTTTTCGGATCGAACGCGGCGTCCGGACAGGAGCTGGTCGGCGCCCCCGCGACACGTGCGGGGGCGGGAAGGCGCCGGGAAACAGAAAATCCCCCACCGTGGTGGGGGATTTCGTACGTGGTAGCCCCGACGGGATTCGAACCCGCGCTACCGCCTTGAGAGGGCGGCGTGCTAG
>NZ_JBEZFP010000009.1:0-118204 GCF_040649515.1 Streptodolium elevatio | reverse complement strand
CCGCGGACCTCGGCGGCGTTTTCGGCGGGTACGGGTCACACGAGGGTGCCGTGCTCGTCGCGGTCCCGGGTGACCGCGACGAACTCGACCTGGCGGGAGCCGAAGGCGCGGCGGGCGAGGGCGCCCTTGCCGCCGCCGCGGGCCGACACTCTGGGCTCGGCCGTGTCGGGCGTATCTGAGGGCATGTACCGGGGACCGTGTCCGGACTGCCAGTCGCGTCCGTCGCGGCTGTCGGCGATGCGGCCGCTTGCCGCGAGGTAGCCCAGGAGGGCGAGGAGGGCGGGGGCTCCGAGGAGGATCATCGTCGTCGTCATGTGTCCAGACTGCCGTCGGCGAGCCGACGGCACGAGTGGCAGGACTGCCATCTTCTGACAAGATACTGCCATTCGCTCGATTGTTCTGGCAGAGTGTCCGACATGCTGCAAAACGTCGTCACCGTGGCCGTTCCCGGCGTGCATCCCTTCGAACTCGGCGTCGCCTGCGAGGTCTTCGGCATCGACCGAAGCGACCACGGGCTGCCGGTCTACGACTTCGCCGTGGCATCCGCCGAGCCCGGCAGTGTCGCGACGGCGAGCGGCTTCTCGATCCTGGTCGAGCACGGGCTCGAACGCATCGCGGCCGCCGACCTGGTGGTGGTTCCGGCGTCCGGCCTGCGCGCCGACGACGACCCCGAGTCGGAGGGGCTGCTCCAGGCGCTGCGCGACGCCGTGGACCGCGGGGCGCGCGTGCTCAGCATGTGCTCGGGCGCGTTCATGCTAGGGGAGGCCGGACTGCTCGACGGGCGCCGCTGCACCACCCATTGGATGTACGCCGAGCGGCTGGCGCGCAGGCATCCGGCCGCCGAGGTCCTGCCGGACGTCCTCTACATCGAGGACCGCGGGGTGGTGACCGGGGCCGGCACCGCGGCCGGGATCGACGCCTGCCTGCACATCGTGCGGCAGGAGAACGGCAGCAGGGTGGCCAACACCATCGCCCGACGCATGGTCGTGCCGCCGCACCGCGAGGGCGGCCAGGCGCAGTACGTCGCGCGCCCGCTCGCCGCCCCCGACTGCAGCCAGATGCAGGCCACGCTCGACTGGCTCCAGGACAACCTGGGCAACGACGTGACGATCGAGCAGATGGCGGCGTACGCGCACATGTCGCAGCGCACCTTCGCCCGCAAGTTCCAGCAGGAGACGGGCACGACGCCGTACGAGTGGCTGGTGGCCCAGCGGGTGCTGGCGGCGCAGGAGCTGCTGGAGGAGACCGAGATGACGGTCGACTCGGTGGCCGCCCACACCGGCTTCGGCAGCGCGGCGACGCTGCGGCACCACTTCCTCAAGCGCCGCGGCGCGACCCCGCAGGCGTACCGGCGGCTCTTCCGCGGCGCGGCCTGAGGTCCCCCGGAGCGGTACGACGCCACGCGCGGCAGCCGGAGGCCGCGCTGCACGTCGGCACGGCCGGAGGCCGCGCGGCACCGTCGGCACGCGGCGTGATCGAATGGTCGGAACGCTCGACACAGCACGGGAGAAGACCGCGTGACCGTCCCCGCACCCAGCCCCGCCGCCGACACCGCAGCCCCCGCCACGGCGCCGTCCGCGTCCGACGCCTTCATCGCCGGCCTGCCCAAGGTCGAGCTGCACGTGCACCTGGAGGGCTCGCTGCTGCCCGAAACACTGCTGACGCTGGCCCGAAAGCACCGGCTCGACAGCATCCCTCAGACCGTCGAGGCCATCGAAGCGTGGTACGCCTTCAAGGACTTCCCGCACTTCATCCAGGTCTACGTCAAGGCCCTCGAAGGCCTGCGCGACGAGGAGGACTTCGCCCTGCTCGCCGCCGTGACCGGCCGCGCGCTCGCCGCCCAGAACGTCCGGTACGCCGAGGTCCACGTCAGCCTGCAGAGCCACCTCGTGCGCGGCATCCCCGCGGAGGTGGTCTTCGCCGGGATCGAGGCCGGCCGTGTCGAGGCCGAACGCGAGACCGGCATCCGGCTGCGCTGGATCCCCGACTTCGCGGGCCAGTTCGGCGCCGAGGCAGGTGAACTCACCCTGGACGCGGTGCTCGCCCACGGCCCCGCAAGCGTGGTCGGCTTCGGTGTCGGCGGCATCGAGGTCGAACGGGACCCGTTCGAGGCGGTGTTCGCCCGGGCCCGCGCGGCCGGTCTCAAGAGCCTCCCGCACGCGGGCGAAGTCGAGGGTCCCGACCGCGTGTGGTCCGCGATCCGCGCGCTCAAGGCCGAGCGCATCGGGCACGGCATCCGGAGCATGGACGACCCTGAGCTGGTGGCGTACCTGCGCGACACGCAGCTCCCGCTCGACGTCTCCCCCACTTCCAACCTGCGCACCGCGGCGGTCGCGCGGCCCGAGGACCACCCCCTGCCGCGCATGATCGCCGAGGGCCTGATGGTCACCCTCAACTCGGACGACCCGCCGATGTTCGGCACGACGCTGCTCGGCGAGTACCGCTTCGCCCGCGAGCTCGGCCTCTCCACCGGCACCCTCGTCGACCTCGCCCGCAACGGCGTCCGCGCGTCGTGCCTCGACGCCGGCGACAAATCCGCGCTGCTCGCCGAGATCGACGCCTACGAGTCCGCCGGCGACCAGGGCTGAGCCCCGCGGCCTCGCGCTACGCGCGGGAGCCGGGCATGTTGGCGGTGAGGTAGGAGATCAGGCCGCTCGGGTTGCGGGACTGGGCCAGGACGCGGCCCGGGCCGGTGAAGTCGAAGACGAAGCCTTCGCCGGACTTCATGCTCTGGATCGACCGGCCCTGGACCGCGCGGCGGATCTGGAAGGTGATCGTGGGGGCGTAGGCGACGACGTGCCCGGTGTCGACGACGACCTGCTCGCCGGGCTCCAGGTCGATGACGTCGAGGGCGCCGAAGCAGCTCGCGATGACGACGCCCTGCCCGGACGCCTCGACGAGGAAGCCGCCCTCGCCGCCGAAGAGGTTGCGGGCGCCGCCCCACTTGGTGTCGATCGTGACGCCGGCGGAGTTGGCGAGCCAGCAGCCCTTGGTCAGCAGGAAGCGGTCCTGCCCCGGCTCCAGGTCGATGGTGATCGCGTCGCCCGGGAGGTTCGCCGCGACGTCGACCCAGCCGCCCTGCGGGGGCGCGGTGAAGGTGGTCTGGTACAGCGACTCGCCACCCAGCACACTGCGTTTCAGGCCGCGCATCAGGCCGCCTTCGATCTTGGCGTCGATCGAGACCCCCGCGCTGTGCGCGAGCATCGCACCGCTCTCGGCGCGCATCTGCTCGCCGCCGGCGAGCACGCACCGGGCGACGGTGAACGAGGGGTTGTGGCGCAGTTGGACCTTCATGAGGGCTCCCGTCCGACGCGGTATCTGCCTCCAGGATCGGTGATTCGCAACACTCCCGCCGGGCGCCACACGCCTCTTTCCCGGGCATCCGCCGAACGGGCCACCCGCCCTGCCCTCGAAACCGCTGCCCCGTTGGTATATGCAGGTCAAGTGACACATCGTCAGATCCACGCCGAGCACCGACGGAGGCCAAGTGGCGGACAAAGTCCTGCTTGAGTACGACGGCCCGATCGCCACGATCACCAACAACAATCCGGACAAGCACAACGCGTTCGACGACGACATGGACCAGCTGCTGTGGCAGATCCTGGCCGAGTTGCGGGCGCGTACGGATGTGCGGGCGGTGATCTGGCGGGCCGAGGGCAAGTCGTTCTCGTCCGGCCGAGACGTGGGGGCCATCGGCGGCGGCCAGGTCACCATGACCCACCACGAGCTGATGACCCGCGGGCACCGCGGCGTGCAGCAGATGTTCGACCTGGACGCGCCGATCCTGGTGGCGTGCAAGGGCTGGTCGATCGGCGCGTCGTTCCAGCGCGCGCTGCTCGCCGACATCCGGGTGGCCGCCGAGGGCGCCCGGTTCATGCTGCCGGAGACCACGCACGGCGTCATCCCGGACACCGGCGGCGTCGGCCGGCTGTTCCAGATCTGCGGCCACGGGGTGGCCTCCGACCTGGTGCTGACCGGGCGTCCGATGGACACCGCCGAGGCGTACGCGCACGGCGTCGTGTCCCGTGTGGTGCCCGCGGACCAACTGGACGCGACCGTGCGCGAGATGGCCGAGAAGATCGCCGCGGCCCCGTTCGCGACCGTCAAGACCGCGCGCCGGGTGATCAAGCACCTCGCCGAGCCGGAGGTCCGCAGCTCGATGGCCGAGGAGCTGATCGCCCAGACGTACCTGAGCCGTTCCGACGACCTGGCGGAGTTCCGCGCCGCGCGCGCCGAGAACCGACCGCCGAACTTCACGGGAAGCTGAGCCGCCCACATGACCGAGAACCCCTCGCAGGCCGACACGCAGGCCGAGCAGAGCCAGAACCAGAGCGACGGCACCGGCCCGTACCAGGGCCTGCCGGAGCCCGCGCCGCTGGGTGCCAGCGCGCTGCCGCAGGGCACCTACGACGGGACCGTGGTGTTCGTCACCGGCGGCGGCACCGGCCTGGGCAAGGCGATCGCGAGCGAGTACGCCCGCCTGGGCGCGGACATCGTGGTGGCCAGCCGCAAGGACGACCACCTCAAGTCCGCCCGCGAAGGGCTGGAAGGCCTCGGCGGCCGGGTCGCGACGGTGACCTGCGACATCCGCGACCCCGAGCAGATCGCGGCGGCGTTCGACGCCGCCGAGTCGCACTTCGGGCTGCCGCACATCCTGATCAACAACGCCGCCGCGAACTTCCCCGTCCCGGCCGAGGACATGTCGCCCAACGCGTGGCGCACCGTCGTCGACATCACCCTCAACGGCACCTACTTCTGCGCCCGCGAGTTCGCCCGCCGGCACCTCGCGGTCGGCACGCCCGGCTCGATCGTCAACATCGGCGCCTCCTACGCCTGGACCGGCGGCCCCGGCTTCGCACACAGCGCCGCCGCCAAGGCCGGCGTCAAGAACATGGTCGAGACGCTCGCCGTCGAGTGGGGCCCGTACGGCATCCAGATCAACGGCCTCGTCCCCGGCCTCTTCCCGCACACCGACATGACCGCCGACATCCGCGGCAACGTCGATCGCGAACACGACAAGGACCCCCTCCAGCCCGCATTGCGGGTCGGCCGGGTCCGTGAGCTGGGTTGGGCGGCGACGTTCCTCACGTCGCCGTACGCCCGGTTCATCTCCGGCCACACGCTCGTCGTCGACGGCGCCAACTGGCAGCGCCGGGCCCTGCTCAACCCGCCGGTGGTCACCGTCCGCGACCAGATGGGGAAGGGGCCGTTCGAGCTCTGACCTGCGGCGATGCCCTGGTGGAATATTGGCGACCGGAAATCGTTCTCACTCATGTGCCGCGGTCGGAATCGCGGCGCCGAGAGAAACGAGGAGGCCCCCGATGGCACGAAGCGACCTGCGCCCCGTGGTGAAACTGCGCTCGACGGCAGGCACCGGCCAGACGTACGTGACGCGCAAGAGCCGCCGGAACGATCCGGACCGGCTGGCGCTGCGCAAGTACGACCCGGTAGCCCGGCGTCACGTGGTGTTCCGCGAGGAGCGCTGACCCGCCGAACGCACCCGCTGCCCGCACGGCCGCAGCCGGTGCCCATCAGCCGCACAACTGCCGCACAGGAGGCTCTCATGCGTTCCGCCATCCACCCCGAGTACCGCGAGATCGTGTTCCGCGACAAGTCCGCGGACTTCGCGTTCCTGACGCGCTCGACCCTCGACAGCGAGAAGACCGTCGAGTGGACCGACGGCAAGACCTACCCGGTCGTCGACGTCGACATCTCCGCCGCCAGCCATCCGTTCTGGACCGGCAAGGGCCGCGTCCTGGACACGGCCGGCCGGATCGAGCAGTTCAACCGCCGTTACGGCGGCTGAGGCACCCCGGACCGTCGGGGCGCCCGGATCCGCGGGCGGTAAATCCGCGAAAAATCCGTGGCAAAAGGGACAATAGTCGGGGCCGACCGCTCTTCGCGGTCGGCCCCGACGCCGTTCCCGGCGCGCGAACCCCGGAGGCCCCGCCCGATGGACCAGAACCGATGAGCGACGATCGATGAGCGACGACCGATGAGCGACCGGCGCCGTTCCTATCTGCGCGGCCGCAGGCACACGTCCCCGAGCGACCCGCGCGAGGCGGCGCCCGAGCAGTCGATGGACCCGCGCCCGGTCGATCCGCCTTCGGCCCCCGTCGAGAACAGCCTCATCGACAGCGCGCTGTACGTCGACGGCCACCGCGTCGCGTCCCCGGCCACACTCGGCGAGACGTACCGGAGCCTGCACGACCGCCCCGGCGCCATGGCGTGGATCGGGCTCTACCGTCCCGCCGAGGACCAACTGCTCTCCGCCGCCGAGGAGTTCGGGCTGCACGAACTGGCCGTGGAGGACGCGATCGTCGCACACCAGCGCCCCAAGCTGGAGCGCTACGGTGACACCCTGTTCGCCGTCCTGCGCGCCGCGCGCTACCTCGACGACGTCGAGGAGGTCGACTTCGGCGAGCTGCACGTCTTCATGGGTCGCAACTTCGTGCTGACGGTGCGGCACGCGGAGGCGCCGGACCTGGCCGCCGTGCGCCGCTGGGTCGAGGAGCGCCCCGACCTGCTGCGGCTGGGCCCCGAGGCGGTGCTGTACGCGATCCTCGACACCGTCGTCGACGAGTACGCGCCCGTGGTGGCCGGACTCCAGCACGACATCGACGAGATCGAGACCGAGGTCTTCCTCGGCGAGCCCAACGTCTCCCGCCGCATCTACGAACTCGGCCGCGAGGTCATCGAGTTCCAGCGCGCGGGCCGCCCGCTGCTGGGCATCCTGCGCGACCTGTCGCTCGGCTTCGAGAAGTACTCCGTGGACGACGAACTGCGGCGCTACCTCCGCGACGTCGAGGACCACGCCACCACCGTCGTGGAACGCGTCGACGGATTCCGCCAGATGCTGCAGAACATCATGTCCGTCAACGCCACCCTCGTGACGCAGAAGCAGAACGAGGAGATGAAGCAGCTGACCCAGGTGAGCCTCGCCCAGAACGAAGAGGTCAAGAAGATCTCGGCGTGGGCGGCCATCCTGTTCGCCCCGACCCTCATCGGGACCATCTACGGCATGAACTTCACCGAGATGCCGGAGCTCACCTGGGTTGCCGGCTACCCGTTCGCGATCGGGCTGATGGCCCTGGTCTGCGTCACCCTGTACGTCGTGTTCAAGCGCCGCGACTGGCTCTGACCCGCACCCGGCCGGGGCGCTGACGCGAGACGGCCCTCCCGGCACCGGCAACTACTCGGCGGCCACCAGGTATTGCGCCCGCAGCGCCGCCACGAGCGCGTCGTCCACCCCGAGCTGCGCCTCGGCATAGCCGCGCAGTGAGCCGTACTCCGCCTCGGCCCACGCCAGGAACCCCCGCATCAGCCCCGCCGGGGCCTGCCCGTAGCCCGGCCAGGTGAGCTCGCGCCCCGGCGGGACCCACGTGTACCAGTCGGCGACGAGCCGCTCGGTGGCGAGCCCGGTGAGCGCGAAGTCGGCGACGATCACCTCGTCCTCGACACCCAGGAGGGTCAGGACCAGGGCCGCGATGATGCCGGTGCGGTCCTTGCCGGAAGCGCAGTGGAACACGGCCGGGCCGCCGGGCGCCGCGAGCACGTCGAGCGCGCCGCGGATCTCCTTGACGCCGTCAAGCGCGACCTCGACGTACTTCTCGGTGAGGAACGGCTCGACGTCGACGTCCGGCCCCAGGGCCGCCTGGTCGTACGGCCGGTGCTCGATGCTCAGGTTGTGGTAGCCGAGGCCGTCCCGCTCGGGGACGCGGCCGCGCTTGGCGATCTCCCAGGGGTAGCGCAGGTCGACGACGGTCCTGATGCCGAGCGCGAGGAACCGCTCCCGGTCCGCGCGGGCGTCGTCGCCGTGGAGCTTGCCGAGCGAATCCGACCGGTAGAGCCGCCCCCACGCCACGACGCGGCCGTCGACAGCCGGGTATCCGCCCAGGTCGCGGAAGTTGTGGAGGCGGTCGAAGGACACATGGCGCTGCGGATTCGTCGGCATCAGCGCATGCTACGTGTCACCCGGGGCCGCCACGCGGCCCCAGGTGTCCACCGGTCAGTTCCCGGACGTCCAGGCGGGGTCGCGGCCGGAGTCGCCGAGCAGGCGCGTGAAGTCGTCGGCGTCGGCAGGCACGGAACAGGGCTCGCCGAACACCCCCATCTTCCGCGCGGTCGGGCCCATGGTGGCCAGCAGGTCGGCCAGTTCCGCCACTGTGGCGGGGGCCGGCTCGTACGGCTGCCGTGTCGCGCGGGCGAGGTCCCAGGCGTGCACGGTCAGGTCGAGCAGCGCCATCTGCCCCACGGTGCGCGCCGGCAGGCCCATCCCGGGGGACACGCCCTCTTCGCTGTCGGGTGCCGCCCAGGCGTCGATGAGGCGCCCCGCCTCGGCGGCGAACGCGTCGCGCCACGCGCCGTGCAGGTAGTCGGGTGCCTTCGCCCAGTCCGGCTGCTCCTTAGCCGCCAGCGCTTGGAAGTTCACGACGACCTGGTACAGGTGGTTGGCCAGGTCTCCGACGGTGAAGTCGGCGCAGGGCGTGGGCGCGGCCAGGAGGTCGTCGGGAACTCCCCGGACCACGGGGACGGCGCGCTCGGCGGCGGCCGCGAGGAGATCGGTGATGCGCTGGGTCATGCGGCCCACGTTATGCGTCGGCCCGGCGGGGCTCTTGAAGAAACGCGACACCGGCGAGCGCCGGCCCACGGGAGGCCCAGGAGCGGCGGGACGGGGCGGCGGAGCTGGAAACGGGCGGGAAGGCGTGGCGAACGGGCAGGAATTGCCGAGCGGCACGGGCGGGGGCGATGGAGGATGGTGGCAGGAGCCGCGCGCACGACAAGTGCGGGAACACGTGCGGGAAGTGGTGCGGAATGCGGAAACCGAGGAGGCGCCGACAACATGACCGATCCTGACCTGCGGCACATAGCGGTCGTCCTGGACCGTTCGGGATCGATGCAGAGTGTCAAGGAGGACACCGAGGGCGGGCTCAAGGCCTTCCTGGAGGACCAGCGCGACGTCGAGGCGCGGACGACGGTCTCGCTCTACCAGTTCGACGACCGCTACGAAGTCGTCTACGAGAACAAGTTGGTGGCCGAGGTCCCCGACTTCTCGCTCCGCCCGCGCGGAATGACGGCGCTGCTGGACGCGGTCGGCCGGACCATCGCGAAGGTCGGCGAGGACCTCGCGGCGCTGCCCGACGCCCGGCGCCCCGGTGAGGTGGTCATGGTGATCCTCACCGACGGACTGGAGAACGCGTCGTCGGAGTACTCGCTGTCCCGGGTGCGCGAGATGATCACGCACCAGCAGGACCGCTACGGCTGGGTGTTCGTGTTCCTCGGCGCCGACCAGGACGCCTTCGCGGCGGCGGGCGGCATGGGCATCGCGGCCGACCAGGCACTGAGCTACAGCAGCAAGAAGACCCGCCAGACGTTCCAGTCGGCGAGTTCGATGCTGCGCCGGGCCCGGCAGGCGCCGGCCCCGGCCGCGGGCGGCTCCGCGTACTCCTTCTCCGACGACGAGCGCGTCCAGAGCAGCGACGACTGACAGCACGCCGTCCGCGGTCGTCGACCGCGGACAAGCGGTCGTCGACCGCGGACAAAGAAGGAGAGGGAGGGAGCGGGCGCACAGCGGCCGCTCCCTCCCTCCTTCCTTGCGCTGCCGGACGCCGCCGCCCGCGCGAACCGCCGGTCAGCGCGCCCCGGCCCGCCCGCGGCGGATCAGGACGAACGCCACCAGCAGCGCACCGGCCAGCACGATCGCGGCGTCCACCAGCACGCCCGCGCTGATGCCGGACAGCAGCGCGTCGGCCTCGGAGTGGGAGCCGGACTGCGACTCCATGCGGGCGGTCACGACCGAGCTGATGACCGGGATCCCCATCGCGAGGGCGACCTGCTGGGTCATCGACGCGAGGCCGGTGACGAGGCCCTGCTCGTCGTCCGCGACCCCCGAGGTGCTCGTGACCATGAAGCCGACGATGGCGAACAGGTGGCCGACGCCGCCGAGCGACAGGGCGGCCAGCACCAGGGCGAGCTGCCCGCGCGAGTCGCCGACGTTGAACAGTGCCGCGGTCGTGACGCCTTGCAGCACCAGGCCGACGACCAGCGCCGCCGCACTTCCGATGCGGGCGATCACGCGCGGCGCGAGGACGCCGCCGAGGAAGCAGGCGACACCGACGACACCGAACGCGAGGCCGGTCTGCAACGCCGAGTACCCGAGCACCTGCTGCAGGTACAGCGTCATGACGTAGACGAGCGCGGACTCCATCGTGAAGGTGACCAGACCGCCGACGTTGCCCCAGCTGACGGTACGCCGACGCAGCAGCCGCACCGACGCGAGCGGGGCTTCCGCGTGCAGTTCGACGAACCAGAACACGACCAGGAGCGCCGCGCCCGCGGCGAGCATCGCGAGCGCGACCGTGTCGCCCCAGCCTTCCTCCCCCGCGCGGGTGATGCCGTACACCAGGGCCAGCAGGCCCCCCGCGGCGGTGACCGCACCGGGTACGTCGAGCCGCGTCGTACCGGCCGCCCGGCTCTCGGCGATGACGGCGGGGGTCGCCAGGATGACGGCCGCCGCGATCGGCACGTTGACGAGGAAGGCCCAGCGCCAGCTGAGCGTGTCGGTCAGCAGGCCGCCGAACACCGCGCCCGCGGTGAACCCGGAGGCCAGCAGGGCGCCGTTCAGACCGAGCGCCCGGTCGCGCAGCGGCCCCTCCGGGAAGGACGTGGTCAGCAGCGACAGCGCGGCGGGGGTGGCCATCGCGGTGGCCAGGCCCTGGATCACCCGGCCGACCAGCAGAATGCCCGGCGTCGGTGCGAGTCCGCCGACCAGCGAGCCGACGATCAGCAGCGCCATGCCGGCCATGAACATGCGCCGTCGGCCGACGAGGTCCGCCACCCGGCCGAAGACCAGCGTGAACCCGGCGGCGGCGAGCGCGAACGACGTCGCCACCCACTGGAGGTCGGCGAGCCGGAACCCGAGGCCGTCGCCCAGTTTCGGGAGCGCCACGTTGAGGATCGAGAAGTCGACGGCCAGCATGAACTGCGAGCCGAGCAGCAGGACGAGGATCATCCGCTGGCGCGGCGTCATCTTGGGTGCCGCGTCGCCGGTGCGTACGGGTGGCCCGGCGTGCGGCGCGCTTTCGGAACCTGTTTCCAGGGTGGTGGACATCGTGGGGTGCCTCTCGGGGACGGTGGTGCCGGCCGTGCTGCCTGCTTACGCCGAGAAGGGTTCCGCGGCCGCCGGGACGTACCCAGCCCTCTGCCGGACGTAGGCCCGCGGAGCATGGTTTTGCGAATCCTGGTACTGACAGGGACACCCTCGCGGCTGGCCGCGACCCGCCGCTCCGGCGATGCTGGGCGGCATGGAACGACGCGATGACCTGGGAGAATTCCTGCGCAGCCGACGCGCGAGGCTGCGACCCGAGGACGCGGGGCTGACCGCGTACGGCGCGCGCCGACGCGTACCGGGCCTGCGCCGGGAGGAGTTGGCCCAGCTCGCCGGCGTCAGTGCCGCGTACTACACGCGGCTCGAACAGGGCCAGAGCGGCAACGCCTCGGACGCCGTGCTCGACGCGCTCGCGCGCGTCCTGCGCCTGGACGCGGACGAGCACGCACACCTGCGCAACCTCGCCCGCCCGCGGCAGGCTCGGCGCCGCAACGCCGCGAAACACGAGAGGGTACGCGCGCCGCTGCGCCGCCTCGTGCACGCGATCGACGAGGTGCCGACCATCCTGGTCGGCCGGTTCGGACACATCCTCGCCTGGAACCGCCTGGGGCACGCGCTGCTCGCGCCGCACTACGACTTCGCGGCGACCGACCGGCCCGCGGACCGGCCGAACTGCGCCCGGCTGGTGTTCCTCGACGCGCACACGCGCGCCCTCTACCCCGACTGGGCCGCGAAGGCGAGCGACAACGTCGCGTACCTGCGGGTCGCGGCCGGGCAGTACCACGACGACCCGCAGCTCACCGAGCTGGTCGGCGAACTCACGCTCAAGAGCCGGGAGTTCGCGGAGATGTGGGCCGCGCATCCGGTGCGCGGCAAGCGCCACGGCACCCAGCGCCTGGAACACCCGCTGGTCGGGGCCATGTCACTGGAGTACGAGTCGCTGCACCTGCCCGACGACTCCTGTGTGCTGTCCACGTTCACCGCGGAACCCGGATCGCCGTCCGAGTCCGCGCTGATGCTGCTTGCCGGCCTGACGCTGCCGACGCGTTCGCAGACCGCGTCGGCTTCCGTCACATCGGCCGGGGACCCGCGCTGACCGCGTGCTCCACGACCGGCCCGAGCGGCCGGAAGCCGAGCGCGCGGTACACCGGCTCGCCCTGCCCGGACGCCTGGAGCACCGCGACGGGACAACCGAGTTCGGCGGCGGTGCGCACCGCCGCGCGGGACATCGTGCCGCCGTACCCGCGCCTGCGGTGAGCGGCCAGGGTCGCGACGTTGTAGATGCCCGCGACGTCGGCGTGGCCGAACACCTCGGCCGCCGCGACCGGACGTCCATTCGCATAGCCGACGAGGTAGCGCGACGCGCTGTCGGGCGCGAGCGCGGTGGCCGCGGTCGCCGCGAAGAACTCGGTGACGGTCGCCGCCTCCGGCGTCCAGTTGGCGGCGAGGACGGCCGCGAAGTCGGCGAGTCCCGCGGCGTCCGCGGCGGTCCTGACCTCCAGTTCGGGGGTCCGGGCCGCGGCGCCGGCGCGGCTTTCGACCGAGGCGGAGGGTGTTGCGGACACGGCGGCGCCGTCGGCGTCGACGCCGGTGGCGAGGGCCGGTTGCTCGGCGACTTCGGCCGGCACCGCCCACATCGCGAGCCCTTGTTCCGCGCAGGGGGCACCGGCCGCTTCCAGGCGGCGCGACAGGTCGTCCGGTCCGGACGCGGGGCCGATCCACCAGGAGAACGGGCGGCCGACCCGGCGCAGGTGCCGCAGCGTGTCGGCGATCCGCAGGTCCGCGTCGCGCGGCGCGAAGCGGGCGTGGGCCACGATGTTGAAGGTGTCGTCGTCGAGGCCGCTGTCCGCGACGGTCACGTCGGGCGTCTCGGTGACGGTCATGTGCCGGGTGCGTCTGTGCAGGTGGCAGGCATGTTCGGTGAGATTGAGCTCCATGCGCAGGGCGAGGTCGGCGGCATCCACACCTCCATGATCACACTCGGGGGTCGGGCGCGGTCAGGACAGGCGTTTGAGGTATCCGTCGGGGGCCAGCAACGAGCCGGACTCGCTGCCGTAGCGGTCGACGTCCTGCCCTGGGGACAATTGCCGCTGCCACGAGATGGGCTGCCGGTAGTGGCCGATCACGTAGCCGCCGGCCGGCGCGTAGCGCCAGCCCGGGACGACCGCGTCGTAGTAGGTGTCGAGGAACTGCGGAGGCGTATCTGCGGCACCTCACTGAGGAGCCCGCGTCCCTCGCCTTCTCTCCCTCGACCCTTCGCCCCGGCCCCTCCCTGCTGCTCTCCCTCCCTCGGCGCCGAAACGGTACGGTCTCCTGACGACTTTGTGAGGGGGCTCCATGCGCAAGCCCGCACCCGCCGCGTTGGCCGGTGTCGACCTGACCGACCTCGACGTCTTCGCGGCGGGCTTCCCGCACGACCTGTTCGCGGTGCACCGCCGCGAGGCGCCGGTGTGGTGGCACGAGCCGACCGCGCACACGCCGGACGGCGTCGGGTTCTGGTCGGTGGCGACGTACGCCGAAACGCTGGAGGTGCTGCGGGACGCCGAGACCTATTCGTCCGAGCACGGCGGCACCATGCTCGCCGACTCCCCCGCCAGCGGCCTGGTGCTGAACATGCTGGACGACCCCCGGCACAACAGGATCCGGCGGCTGGTGAACAAGGGCCTGACGCCGCGCATGGTGGCGCTGCTCGGCGACGACCTGCTGCGCCGCACCCGGGCCCTCTTCGCCGCGGTGCCCGAGGGCGAGCCGGTCGACTTCCTGGCCGCGGTCGCCGGCGAACTGCCGATGCAGACGATCTGTTCGATGCTCGGCGTGCCGGAGGAGGACCGGCACGAACTGTTCGGCTACATCGAGCACCTCTTCGACCACCGCGAGGGCCGCGACGCCGAGAAGGCCGCGGCACAAAAGGCGATGTTCGCGTACGGCGCCGCCCTCATCGCGGAGAAGCGCGAGCGGCCCACCGAGGACATGCTCTCGCTCGTCGTGCACGCCGAACTCGCCGACGTGGATCCGCCGCGCCTGACGCAGGTGGAGCTGCACATGTTCTTCAACCTGTTGTTCGCCGCCGGTGCGGAGACGACCCGCAACGCGGTCGCGGGCGGCGTCCGGGCGCTGGTCCGGAACCCGGAGCAATTGGCCGCGCTGCGCGCCGCACCGGACCGGCTCATGGGCAGCGCGGTCGAGGAGATCATGCGCTGGACCTCGCCGTCGCCGTCGAAGCGGCGGACCGCGACCCGCGACACCGTGCTCGGCGGCGCGGCGGTCGCGAAGGGCGACAAGGTGCTGGTGTGGGAGGGCTCGGCCAACCGCGACGCGGGAGCGTTCGCCGACGCCGACCGCTTCGACGTCGGCCGTGACCCGAACCCGCACCTGGCGTTCGGCCAGGGGGTGCACTACTGCCTCGGCGCGAACCTCGCCCGGCTGGAGACGCGGACGGTGCTGCGGGCACTGGTGGACACCTTCGGCACGGTCGAGGCGGCCGGACCGGTGGAGTGGACGCGCAGCAATCGGCACACGGGAATCAGGCGCCTTCCGCTGGTGTTCGGCGACAGACGTCGAGACTCCTGAGAATTCCGGGGAACCACCTGCATGAACCACAAAGCCGAATTGGGAGAGTTCCTGCGCTCGCGACGGGCGCGGCTGGGGCCGGAGGAGGCCGGGCTGCGGACGTACGGCGAGCGCCGCCGCGTCCCCGGCCTGCGGCGCGAGGAGCTGGCGCAGCTCGCGGGGGTGAGCGCGGACTACTACGTGCGGTTCGAGCAGGGCCGCACCGGCAACGTGTCGCACGAGATCGTCGAGGCCGTCGCGGGCGCGCTACGGCTCGGCGGCGACGAGCGGGAGCACCTGCACCGCCTCGTCCAGGCGGCGCAGGGGGCGAGCACGCGGCGATCGCCCGCATTGGGGTCGGCCGCGCAAGGGTCGGCCGCTCCGGCGGACGCGGACGCGTACGCGGTGCCGCAGGAGGTGCGGCCCGGCCTGCGGCGGCTGCTGGAGTCAATGCCGCACACGCCCGCGTTCATCGCGGGGTGGCGCACCGAGATCCTGGCGTGGAACCCGCTGTTCGCGGCGCTGGTGGTGGATCCGGGCGCGCGGCCCCCGGCGGACCGCAACAAGGCGCGCCTGGTGTTCCTGGACGCCGAGGTGCGGGGCCGGTTCGTGAACTGGGAGGCGAAGGCGCGCGACACCGTGGCGTACCTGCGTCTGGCGGCGGGCCGCCACCCCGGCGACCCGGCGTTCGCCGCGTTGATCGGCGAACTGAGCGAGGGCAGTGCGGACTTCCGGCGGCTGTGGGCCGAGCACGAGGTTCGGGACAAGACGCACGGCGGCTACCACGTGCGACATCCGGAGCTGGGCGTGTTCACGCTCGCGTACGAGTCCTTCCGGGTGGCGGACGACGCGGACCAACTGCTGATCACCTACACCGCCGAGGCGGGCTCGCCGTCCGAGGCCGGGCTGCGCATTCTGGCCGAGCAGACGGAAAGCGCGGGATCCGAGCGGTACCTGACAGAAGGTGTCAGGTACCGGGCATAGCGTCGCCCTTGTCAGCAGGGCCGCGATCGGCGGCTCTCGCACAAAGGCCCGCCTCCGCAGGGCCCGGCAAGGAGATGCAGCATGGCGACAATCGTTCTGATCCCCGGATTCTGGCTCGGCGCGTGGGCGTGGGACCGGGTCGCCGAACCGCTGCGGGCGGCGGGGCACGACGTGGTGCCGGTCACCTTGCCGGGACTGGCCGAGCGCGGCGGCGAAGGCCCCGCGGGCATCGACCAGGACGCCCACGTCCAGTCGGTCGTCGACCTGCTGGAGAAGGACGACCTGCGCGATGTGGTGCTGGTCGGGCACAGCGGCGGCGGCATCACCGCGTACGGCGCCCTGGACCGTGTCCCGGACCGGGTCGCGCGGATCGTGTTCGTCGACAGCGGTCCGCTCGCGGACGGCACGGCGCAGATCGACACGGCGGAGCCGGAGGAGCAGGAGGACATCCGGCGGCAGGTCGCGGAGTCGGGCGGGGTCGCGATCCCGGTGCCGCCGTTCGACGCGCAGGCGGACCCGGTGAACCTCGCGGGGCTGTCGGACGCGGACCTGGCGCTGCTGCGCGAGCGCGGCACGCCGCAGCCGTGGGGTGTCGCGACGGGCCCGCTGCGGCTGACCGACCCGGCGCGGTACGACGTCCCGAGCCACCTGGTCGCCTCGACGTTCCCGCAGGAGGTCGTCGAGCAGATGACGGCCGCCGGCCACCCGTTCTTCGCGGAGTTCGCCGCGGCGCGTACCCGGACGGTGCACGCGGTGCCGACGGGGCATTGGCCGATGTTCTCCGAGCCGGCGCGGCTCGCCGAGGTGCTCGACGGCATCGCGCGGAGCTGAGGGCCGCGGGCGGGCCGGCGGGATCGGCCGAGGTCGTACGGGGTCAGGAGCGGGCCAGGCGCAGCAGCCGGGCGCGCTCCTCCTCGACGATCTGCTGGGCGCGCCGGACGACTTCCTCCGTGAGGCCGTCGGGTACTTCGCCATGGGTGCGGTAGCGCTGGAGCTCGCGGGGGCGGACGCCGGTGATGTCGTACGCCTTGAGCGCGGCCAGGCGTATCGCGTACGCGTCGAGCGTCCGGGTCATCGCCACCTCGTCGGGTCGAACGGGCGCGGCGGCCGGTGGGCCTGCCGTGCTGCCGACGTCTCCGGTGACGGGTCCGCTGTCGGATGCGGGGACGGATGCCCGCACGGGTGTGCTGTCGGTCGCGCCGTCAGGCGCACTCTCGGACACACCGGCTGATCCGGCTCCGGCGTCGGCGGGGGCTCCCGGTGGGGTGCCCACACTGGTACGAACGCACGAACCGCCTTCCGCGTTGCCGGATTCCTCGATTTTGTCGATCAATCCCGGAGATTCGCCGACCGGTTCGCCGACTTGTCCGGATTTGCTGCGCTCCGTGCGTGGGCGCGGGACCGCACGGCCCCCGGAACGCCTGCGCCCGGTCTTGCTGTCGTTCAACACCGCCCCCGGTGATCGCCGCTCGGCTGCCGCGGATGTGAAGGGTCGTCTCCCATCCTTGTCGACACGTGTCGCGTTCGGATTCCCTCGATGGGATGAATTCCGAGGCAACTTGAGGACGACAAAGGAGCGCCGGACCGGCACCACTCGGCACGGATCCCTACAATCCGCTCGACCATTCGGCGTACCGTGCCCACGGCCGCACAGACTGTCACGATCCCCGCATCGACGCCAAGTACTAACGGTCAGTAGCTTTTGACGATCAGTCACGTGACCGCCGCCACATCCATTTCCACCTGCGGGGCAGGCATTTGGCAGGCATGGGAACACGGTTCTGCGGTGATACGTTTTAGGAGCAGTAGTCACCCAAATTGCCACGGCGCCCTGACCTCCGGACGCCGTGGATTTCACAAGGAGCGTGTGTGTCCGCCCAAGAGACGGACCCCCCGAGTACCGGTCCCTCCCGAGCCAGTGATCCGCGCGGCGTCGTTCGGGAGGATGTCCGATGAACGCCGCCTCCGCCGCCTTCGGCATACTCGCCGTGGTCGTCCTGACCGTCGGCACCGGCTTCTTCGTCGCCCAGGAGTTCGCGTACGTCGCGGCCGACCGCACCGAGCTGCGCCGCCGCGCCGAGGCCGGCGACCGCGCCGCAGGGCGCGCCCTCAAGGTGACCCGCCGCCTTTCGTTCATGCTCTCCGGCGCGCAACTGGGCATCACCGTCACGACGCTGCTGGTGGGCTTCATCGCCCAGCCCGCGCTGAGCGTCATCCTCTCCCCCGCGCTCGACCCTCTCGGCATGCCGTCCGGCGTCGACACCGTGGTGACCCTCGTGCTCGGCTTCGGCATCGCGACCGGCGTGCAGATGGTCCTCGGCGAACTGATCCCCAAGAACTGGGGCATCGCCGAACCCGAGCGCGTCAGCGTCCTGCTGGCCCGGCCGACCCTGGCGTACCTCAAGGTCATGGGACCGGTCATCCGGATGTTCGACAACGTCGCGAACCGGCTCGTGCGCGCCCTCGGCATCGAACCGGTCGAGGAGATCCACGGCGGCGCGACCACCGAGGAGCTCGGCCACATCGTCGCCGAGGCGGACCGCGAGGGCGACCTCGCCCCCGAACTCTCGGACATGCTGCAGCGAGCCATCGCCTTCGGCGACCTGACGGTCGATCAGGTGATGGTTCCCAGGCCCGACGTCATACGGGTGCGGGCCGACAGCAGCACCGCCGAACTGATCGCCCTGGTCCAGGAATGCGGTCACTCGCACTACCCCGTCGTCGGCGATCGTGTCGACGACATCGTGGGCATGGTCGGCGTCGCCGACCTGCTTGCCGTGGCTCCCGAGGACGCCGACCGCGTGACGGTCGGCGAGATCGCCCGGCAGCCGCTGCTCATCCCCGACACCGCCGGCCTGTCGTCGCTGCTGGAGCAGCTGCGGGCGGTCGACGAGGAGTTCGCGATCGTGCTCGACGAGCACGGCGGGCTGGCCGGCATCGTGACGTACGAGGACGTGGCCGAGGAGCTGGTCGGCGAGATCGCCGACGAGTCGGACGTCGAATCCGTCGTGGACGCCTTCCCCGAGGACGGCTGGTGGCGCCTCGACGCCGTCCTGCGCGTCGACGAGGTCGAGCGCATCATCGACACCGAGCTGCCCGAGGGGCCGTACGACACCCTCGGCGGCCTGGTCATCGCCCGCCTCGGACGCCTTCCGCAGGTCGGCGACCGGGTCACGATCCCCGACCCGGACGAGGCACGCGACCCGGACGGGCCGATCACCACGGTCGTGGAGATCGAGGTACTGACCGTCGAGCGGCATGTGCCCGAGCTGGTGCGCGTGCGTACGCACGTACCGCTGGATGCGAGTGCCGTGTCGGCGCCGGCCACCGCCGGGTCCGACGGCGACCGGGAACCGCAGCCGGCCGCGAGCGCGACCGCAGGCGCCGCCGAGCACCGTGAGGTGGCGGCGTGACGGCCGTGGATACCTCTTCCCTCTCTTCCCTCTCTTCCCTCGACATGGCGGCAGGCGGCGGCACCGGGATCGGCCCGATGCCCGCCTTCATAGCGACCATCGTGCTGCTCGCCGGCAACGCCTTCTTCGTGGCGGCCGAGTTCGCGCTGCTGGCGGCACGTCGGCACCGGCTCGAACAGGCCGCGGCGGCGCGCAAGCGCGGTGCCGGATCGGCGCTGGCGGGCGTACGCGAACTGACGCTCATGCTGGCGGGCGCGCAACTGGGCATCACCATGTGCTCGCTGGGCCTCGGCGTCGTGTCCGAACCCGCCTTCGCCGCGATGCTCGACCCGCTCTTCCGCTCGATCGGCCTGCCATCAGCGGCCGGACACGCGGTGGCCTTCGCGGTTGCGCTCAGCACGATCGTGCTGCTGCACATGGTGGTCGGTGAGATGGCACCGAAGTCGTGGGCGATCTCCGACCCCGAGCGCGCCGCGCTGCTGCTGGCGCCGCCGTTCCGTACCTTCACCCGCGGTGTACGCCCGCTGCTGCGCGCCCTCAACGGCATCAGCAACGCGGCCCTGCGGGCGGCCCGGATCCGTCCCCGGGACGAGCTGACCATCCCCAAGGACGCGGAGGGCCTGCGCCGGCTCGTCGGCGAGTCGCGCCGCCTGGGGCTGATCGGCAGTGCCGAGCACGACGTGCTGACCGCGACGCTGCGCACGCACACCGAGGCGCTGGCCCGCCTGGTGGTCCCGGCGGACCGCATCGACGAGGTCCCGGCGGCCGCGAAGCCCGAGGAGATCGTGGCGGCGTCGCGCCGGAACGGCCGCAATCGCCTGCTGGTCCGCGAGGCCGACGGGCGCCTGACCGGTGTCCTGCACGTACGCGAGGTGCTGGCGATACGCGGCCTGGGGGCGGACTCGCCCAACGCCCCGACGGCCGGCGAACTCGCCTCGCCTGTCCTGACGTTGGGCATCGACACACCGATCCAGCGGGCCGTGGCGGCGCTGCGCGAACGGCGCGCGTCACTGGCGCTGGTGCACGACGCGCACGGGCAACTGCTGGGCATGGTCGGCCTCGACGACCTGCTGGGCAGTGTGCTCGGCGGCGCGCGGACGGCGGCGTGACCCGAAGGCACCGTCGGCGGCAGTGCCGCACCTCTTGATCGCGACCCGCCCGGAGCTCGGCGAAGTGCCGGTCCAGGGCGGCGCGGTCACGGTGTTGTGACGAGGGTGGCGTGGAGCGGGAGCCATGCGGCGCCCGCGCAGTGCGCGCGTACTTCGTCGGGTGCGAACCAGGCCGCCGCCACGCACTCGGAGTCGGGTGCGGGGCGGGTGTCCGGGCCCGGACCGGCCAACTGCACGGCGTGGAAGGCCATGTAGGCCCGGGCCGGGTAGCCGTAGTCGGCGGGCGGGTCGGCGTGCAGGGTGATGCGCTGTCCGCCGAACGGCCGGAGCCGCGCGGCGTCCACGATGTACCCGGTCTCCTCGGCGAGTTCGCGCGCGGCGGCCTCGGCGGGTGCCTCGCCGTCCGCCACGTGCCCGCCGGGTACGTCCCACCCCCGGCCGGGTCGATCGACCCGGGCGAGGAGGGTGTGCCCGCGCGTGTCCACGACGACGGCGAAGGCTGCGGTGACGGCGTACCCGTCGGGCGTCCCCGGGGTCAGCACCACGTCCATGGTGTGCGGAAGCGGGATCCAGGGGACGGTCAGGCGGTCGAGCACGCGTGCGGTCATGTGCCCATCCTCACGCGTACCGCATGCCCATCGCCTCCCGCACCTCCCTCAGAGTCGCGTCCGCGACGACGTTGGCCCGGGCGTTGCCCGTGTGCAACACCTCGCGCACGTACGCTCGGTCGCACGCCAGTTCGGCGCGCCTGGCCCGCATCGGGGCGAAGTGGTCGTTGACCGCGTCCGTCACGACCTGCTTGAGGCGGGCCGCTCCCCCGCCGCCGATCTCCGCCGCGACCTCGGCCGGGGCGCGGTCCAGGCAGAGCGCGGCGAGCAGGACAAGGCTCGACACGCCGGGACGCCGTACCGGGTCGTACGTGATCGTGCGGTCGGCGTCGGTAGTCGCGCGGCGGATCAGCCGGGCCGTCTCGTCGGCCGTCGAGGCCAGCGACACCGCGTTGCCGCGCGACTTGCTCATCTTCGTGGCGTCCGTGCCCAGCAGCAGGGGCGCGGCGGAGAGGAGCGCCTCCGGCTCCGGGAACACGGCGCCGTAGCGGTCGTTGAAGCGCCGCGCGATGGTGCGGGTGACCTCCAGGTGCGGCAACTGGTCCTGCCCGACCGGGACCATGTCGGCCTTGCAGAACAGGATGTCGGCCGCCTGATGGGCCGGGTACGTGAACATCAGCCCGCTGACCGCCGCCTGCCGCGAGTGCGCGATCTCGTCCTTGACGGTCGGGTTGCGCTGGAGCTCGGCGACCGAGACCAGGCTCAGGAACGGGAGGAGGAGCTGGTTGAGTGCGGGCACGGCGCTGTGCGCGAAGACCGTGGTGCGCTCGGGGTCGATGCCGGCGGCAAGGTAGTCGAGCACCAGTTCCTCGACGTACTCGGCGAGGTGGTCGGCGACATCGCGGTCGGTCAACACCTGGTAGTCCGCGACGACGAGGTACGTCTCCACGCCCGCGTCCTGCAGCCGCACCCGGTTCTGCAGGGTGCCGAAGTAGTGGCCCAGGTGCAGGCGTCCGGTGGGCCGGTCGCCGGTGAGCACGCGGTGCGCTCCGGGGTCGTCGGGCACGAGTGTCCCGCGCGTTTCGGGCGCGGGCGGGTGGCACGCGCGGTCTTCGCTCGCGGGAGCGGGGGCTTGGACGGGGGCCGAGGCGACGGCCGGGGCCGTGGTGGTCAGGGCTGTGGTGGTGGTCAGGGCTGCGGTGGTGGTCATCGGGGGCTCCTGTGCTTCGGGGTTCCGGCTGCGGGAGGGGCGTCTCGCGGACGGCCTCGCCGGCTCGGAAGGTTCCGGGCGCAGGGCAGAGAAAAGGGCCGTCCGGTACGAACGGCCCGTGGCGTGTCTGAGTCGTGGCCGCTCCTAGGAGGAGCGCCACCAGGACAGATTCGCCGACGACTTCATGCGCCAAAGGTAGCAGGCACGGGTGGTCAGGAGTCGAGGGCCTCGGTCACGCGCGCCCAGGTTCCGTCGTCGGACCAGCGGCGGTGGCGGCCGTACAGGGTCTGCCAACTGCCGTACCTGCCCGGCACGTTGCGCCACGGTACGCCGGTGCGTTCGCGATAGCGGATGCCGTCGACGACACGCCGGTCGTCGGCGCGCGCGGCGCCGCGCTGGTCACCGGGCGGCAGCAGCGCGCGGATGCGGCGCCACTGGGTGTCGGTGAGGTCGGTCGGCGCCTCGGCCGCGGCCTGGTCCGAGACGGGCCGGTCGCGTTTTCCAAAACAAGGTCGGCCGGCGGCTGCGTCCGAGAGCCGGACCCGGGTCTGGCGTACCAGGTCCTCGAACAGGTCGTCGTCCTGGTAGCTCGTCAGCCGTGTGTCGATCCGCGCCCAGCGCCGGGCCATTTCCGGGGACGCGGTCTCCAACGCGGACTCCAGCGCCGTACCGACCGCCTGTCCCGGGCGGGCGAGCGGCGACTTCGCCTCCAGCAGCACGACCCCGACGGTGGTCCGGGCAATCCAGACCAGCGCGTCGGCGCGGGCGTCGTCGTCCAGCGGCCCGCGTTCGAGCACCGCGAGCAGGCGGTCGAGGGCGGCGGCCCACGCGGGCGCGATCTGCGTCGGGGTGCCGATCAACTGCGCTGTCCAGGGGCTTTCCACGATGCGGTGGCGGACGTCGGCCATCCACATCACCACCGCGTCATCCCACGGCACCGACGGGTCGACGGCCGCGCCGACCTCCTCGAGCGCCGCGTCCGCGACCGCGGCGAGCAGTGCCGCCCGGCCGTCGACGTGCCGGTAGAGCGCCATCGGCGTGACCCCGAGCCGGGTTGCGACCGCGCTCATCGTCAGCGCGTCGACGCCGCCTTCGGACAGCACGGCGCGGGCCGCGAGGACCACGTCGCGCAGCGTCAGGCGCGGGCGCGCGACGGCACGCGTCGGGGCGGCCGGGCCGTCGGCGTCCGCCTCGGCGGTGTTCATTGACCGTGTCACGGAGCAATGCTAGAACGTAATCGCTGAAGTTTACGTCATATACAAGAAGTCGACAGAGATTCGCCGCGGACGCCTGCCGGGCGTCCCGCATCGGGGCCCGGGGCCGCCGCGGCGTTACCGCCCGCCGGAGGAGCCCGCATGACTGTCACCCGCGATGTCGTCATCGACCCCAACCAGACCTGGGCACCGCTGGAGAAGCGTCTCGCCGACGAGCGCGACCCGGTGCTGCGCCGGAACCTCGAGGCGGTCATCGCGCACCAGAAGGCCGAGGCGCACGGCGACCTGGAGGCGCTGATGGCCACGCTGGCGCCGGAACCGGTCTACCGCCTCGGCGCGCCGGACAACCCGCGCCTGCACCCGCGCGGCACCGAGAGCGTTCGCGCCTACTACGGCGCGTTCGTGGCGAGCGGCGCCACCCAGCTCGTCCACGACATCGACCGCCTCGCGGTGGACCGGAACCTGATCCTCACCGACGGGACCATCCGCATCGCGTACCCGGGCGCCACGCTGACCGCCATGGGGATCGAGGTCGACGACAAGTCCGCCGACGCGTTCTACCTGTACGAGTCGCGCATGTCGATCGTGTGGGTCATCGACGACGAGGGCCGCATCATCGGCGAGGAGAGCTACACCGACCGCAACGGCTTCGAGGGGATTGCGGGGCGCAGGCTACAGGAGGGCGACATCGCGCCGCTGCGCGCGTGATGCGCGTACCGTCGCCGCCCGGGGCACCGCCCTGCGCGCCCGGCGCTGTGCGCCTGGACCTGCGGGCAGTCCCGTTGACAAGCCCCGCGTAACCGCCCTCGACATCGGGAGAGCTCCATGCGTGAACTGACCGGCCGCGTAGGCGTCGTCACCGGTGCCGCACGCGGCATCGGGCGCGGCACCGCCGAGGCCATGGCCGCCGCCGGCATGCGCGTCGTGCTCGCCGACCTCGACGCCGACCGCCTCGCGGGCACCGTCACGGCGCTGCGCGAGACGGGTGCGGAGGTGATCGGCGTACCGACGGACGTGACGGACCCCGCGGCGGTGCGGGCGCTCGCGGATGCGGCGGTCGAGGCGTACGGCACGGCTCACGTGGTCGTCAACAACGCCGGAATCTGTACGTTCGGCACCGCCTGGCAGACCGAACTCGCAGACTGGCACCGGGTATTCGATGTCAACATGTTCGGCGTCGTACACGGCGTGCAGGCGTTCATGCCGCTACTGCTCGCCAACCCGGAGGGCGGGCACGTCGTCAACGTGTCGTCGATGGGCGGCATGCTGATCGGCCCGATGATCGCGCCGTACACGGCCAGCAAGGCCGGGGTGATCGCGCTGTCCAAGGCGCTCCGGGCCGAACTGGCGATGACGGGTGCCGAGGTCGGGGTCACGGTCGTCTGCCCGGGCAACGTCGCGACCGAGATCGCCGAACACCTCATCACGGCCGCCGAACTGCCGCCGCAGGGCGCGCCGATGATCGAACGGCTGAAGAAGGGCAACGAGCACGGCATTCCGGCGTTGGAAGCGGGCGGGATCATCCTGGACGCGGTGCGCACGGGCGCTTTCTGGGCCCTGCCCAACGGTGCCGCGCAGTTCCCGCTGGTCCAGAAGGACCACGACGAACTCCAGGCCGTCGTCGGCTGACAGAAACGGACCGCCGTCGGTTCCGAGGAGTTGCAGGGGCGCCCTCGGGACCGGCGGAGGTCAGCGGCGCCGGGTTCCGTCGCCGCCCGGACCCGGTACGCGCGCCCGCCCGGGCCCACCCGCTCCTGTCCCGCGGATACGGCGGTCAACCGTCCGCCAGGCGGTCTTCCACGTACGCGACGAGGTCCGGATCGGCGGAGGTCAGCCGCTCCGCCTCCTCGCCTCCGTCGCAGCGGCACAAAGCCACCGTCACGCTGCCGCCGCGCCTCGCCGCGACCCGCCACACCCCGCCCGCGTCCTCCCAGCGACGCAGCACCGCCACCGCCCCACCGGCCTCGCCCGCTGTACTCCGCACCTCGCCCATACCAGCCATACTCCGCGATCAACCGCGTCGCGGACGAGCCCGCGGCGTACGTCGACGCTCAGCCGTCACCGGCCGCAGCCTCCGCGAGGCGGGCCTCGATGTCCTGCTTGACCGGCCGGTACGTCGCCTCGGCGGTGCGCATTCGCGCTTCGCACGTTGCCCACGCGTGCCGTGACCGGGCTCGGCGGCCGGGGACAAGGTCATAGCGGCGCAGGCGTACCGCGCGGTTGTCGGCCATGAACCCGGCCTTGGTGCGCACCCCGTGCGCCCACCGGACATCCGCCTGCGCGTCGAGCAGCTCGGCCTCGAACGCTTCGAGCGCGCGTGCCCAGCGCTCCTCGTCCGCCCCGGTCGCGTCCACCTCGGTGCCGAAGCTCAGCGGGGTGACGTAATAGAGGGTGAACTCCAGCCCCTCGGGGACCTGCACCCACGGCAGTGCGTTCCACGGCCACGGAGTGAGCGTGAAGACACGCCTGGCGATCTTGGTCACGGATCTCCTCGGGCGTGGTCGGCCAGGTCGAGTCGCAGCGTAGGTCACCGCGGCAGGCCCCGCGTGCCCGCCGGTGCGCGTGTACTGCGCCCTACCTGACCCGCACCGCAATACCCGGGTAATCGAGCGCGAGGCCCGAGGCGTCATACCGGAGCCGGCAGGCGAAGTCGAAGGCGGGCGCCTCGTAGTCGTACGCCGGCCCGGCCGCCTCGTCCTCGACGCGCAGGTAGGTCTGTTCCAGACGCCCCACTGTCGCGTCCGCCGCCCTCACATAGGCCGCCGGTGCGCTCGCCCGCTCCCCGACCGCGAGGCCGAGTCTGCGCACCGGAAAGGCGTTGGTGAGTGCCGACGCCTCCAGGTCGACGTCGAGGCACCCGTCGAGTTCCGGCGCGGCGGCCCCGTCGACCAGCCAACTCCCCTCCCCGTCAGCCTCCAGGACGACGGTCAGGCGGCCGCCGACCGACCGGCTCTCCACCTCGGCCCGCAACGTACGACCCGTCGGACCGAGCAGGATCCGGTACCGAACGGCCCAACTCAGGCCGTCCTCCACCGCCACCGCCGTCCCGTCGATGCGACGGCCGCCACCGCTCTCGCCCCGGAACCACGCCGCCTCGAAACCGTCCCGGGCGTCCACGTGCCGCCACCCCGCATCGCCGGGAAACTCCGCAAAGCCCATGCGCCCACCCTGCCACCCGTGGGCGCAGCTTCCGGTCGTTCCGCCGGCCCGGCGGCCCTGGTAGCGGCCTCGGCAACACCGATGGGGTCGTACGATCCGCACTGTCGGGGGATCGGACGATCAAGCGGGGAACGGCATGACGTACGGGGCAGGCGCGGTTGCGGGGACGATGGCCAGGGTCAGGAAACCCTTCCAGGACAAGGAGATGAGGAGGCAGCCGCCAGGGACGTGGCAGGGGCCGGTGTTGCTGGCGAAGCCGGGCGCGGGCGGGGACTGGTACGCGCCGGTGCCCGACTACGAGTTGTTCGTCGACGACGTCGCGCGGGACAAGAAGACGCAGGACAAGGACTGGCGGCATCTGACCCTGTGGCGGGACAACCGGCGTGAGGCCTGGGAGATGGTGGTCGAGACCGAGTCGGCCGGTTCCGGGAGGGCCGTGTACCGGGTGCTCGGGTCGCAGGGCGAGCTGCTGGCGCGGGTGACACGGCGGCGCGGGAGCATCTTCCGGTTCGCCCGTACGTCGTGGCGCGTCGAGTCGGCCAACGGGCCGGAACTGCGCGCCCGCAAGGGGCACTTGGTCGCCTGGTTCTTCTGGTGGCTGTTCTCGCCGCTGTGGGCGGTCATGCTCGCGCTGATCCTGGTCGGCGGCGAGTTCCCGCGGATGCCGTTGACGACGCGGTGGCGGCGGGAGGGCCACGAGGTGATGCACTTCGAGGACGACGAATACGTGGTCGTGAGCGACTGGCCCGACGCGCGACTCATATACGCCGTGGCGATGCTGCACTGGGCGCACCCGACCGTCCTGAGCAGTTGGAGCCGGCCCACGTTGTAGGCCTCTCCGGATCGTCCGAGCCTCTGCTCCGGATCGTCCGCGCCGCCGCGGGGACCACGGACTACCGCACGCGGAGGGAGTCCAGGAGGCGGGACAGGGCTGTCCAGGTGTCGTTCAGGTCTTCGGCGGTGCCGGAAGCGGCGAGCCAGAGCGCGGCTTCGTTCATGGCACCGGAGAGCAGGTGCGCCAAGGGGGCAATCGGCTGGGGAGCGATCACCCCGGCATCGGCGAGGGCGGTGAGCGCTTCGGCGAGGTGGCGGGCCGCGCCTGCCTCGTCGAATGCGCGCCACGTCTCCCAGCCGAGCACCGCGGGTCCGTCGACGAGCATGATGCGCTGGACCGCGGGCTCGGTGGTTGCGGTCAGGAACGTGCGGCAGCCGGTGGTGAGTTGTGTCCACGGGTCGCTCTCGGCGTCGGCCGCGGCGGCGACGCGGTCCGCGACCTCTTGCTGCACCTCCTCCAGCACGGCGCGGAACAGGTCGGCCTTGCCCTCGAAGTGGTGGTAGAGCGCCCCCTTGGTGACCCCCGCCGCGCGCACGATCTCCGCGAGGCCGACTGCGGTGTACCCCTGGGCCGCGAAGAGCCGGCGGCCTTCGCGCGTCAGGGCGTGCCTGGTCTGCTCGCGCTGCCGGGCCCGCTGCTCGCTCGCGTACGACACGTCGCTCCCTCGCCTCTCGGTTGACATACCTTCGGTACGCGAATTAGCGTACTTCACATACCGCCGGTATGCGAACAGCGCACCGGCACATCCCTGGAGGTGTCCCATGAAGCTCACGAGCTTCTACCCGGTCATCGGCACCGAGCGCCTGGCGGAGTCGCGCGACTTCTACACCGGACTGCTCGGGTTCGAGGTCACCTTCGAGACCGACTGGTACGTCAGCCTGCGACGCCCCGGCCCCCTCCCCTACGAGATCGCCCTCCTCGACCCGACGCATCCGACCATCCCCGAGGGCTACGGCAAGCCGGTGCAGGGTCTGCTGCTGAACTTCGAGGTGGCGGACGTCGACGCCGAGTGGCAGCGCCTCGTCGTCGAGGAGGGGCTCGACGCGAAGCTGGAGATCCGCAGCGAGGCCTTCGGTCAGCGCCACTTCATCGTGGCCGACCCCAACGGCGTGCTGATCGACGTGATCACCGAGATCACCCCCGAGGGCGAGTACGCCGAGGCGTACAAGGACCGATAGGTCAGACGCTGCCCGGCGGAACGGGCAAGGCCGTCAGGAACCGGGTGATCTCGGCGTCGAGTTGCGCCGCGCGGTGCCACGGCATCGCGTGGTGGGAGACCCCCGGGAGCACCGACACCTCGGCGTTCGGCAGGTCGCGGGTCGCGGCGGCGGCGATCTTCGCGGGGTCGTGGGTACGGCTGTCCGCGGCCAGAATCACCCGGGTCGGTGTCGCCAGCGTGCGCAGCGCGGCCCGCTTGGGGCGGCGGCCGACGACGGTCCTGGCACCGGGGAACTCCGCGGCCAGGCAGTAGAGTTCCAGCCAGTCCGCCGTGGCTCCGCCGGGCTCGGCCGCCGTTGCCCCGGCAGTCTCCCAGGCGATGAACCGGCGGGCCCGGTCCGCGGTGGGACGCAGCAGTGAGGGCAGTGCGCGTCGCAGGTAGCGGAGGCGGAATCCACCGAAGCACTGCGTGGGGTCGAGGAGTACGAGCCCCGTGACCCGGTGCGGCGCGTGCAGGGCGTAGCTGAGTGCGAGCCATGCGCCGTACGAATGGGCGCAGATGGCCGCGTCCGCGACGCCGAGTCCGGTGAGTACGCCGTCCAGCCACGCGTGCAGGCCGGCCGCGTCACGCAGGGGCCGCGCGCCGCGCCGGGAGCGGCCGGCCTCGCCGATGCGGTCGATGGCGTACACCCGGTGCCCGCGGGCCAGGTCGGCGGCGTTGGCGTACCAGACGGCGGCCGTGGTGCCGCCGCCGTGCAGCAGGACGAGCGGTGGGGCGTCGGTGGGGCCGCAGGCGATGACGTGGGTCATGCCGAACTCGGAGTCCAGCGTGATCGTCTCGACCGGGAGCGGCCATCGATCGACGACCGCGTCGTACGCGGCGGCGAAACGGGCGTCGAAGGCACCTTGAGCAGTGCGTGCGGTGCTCGGCTCGACACCAGGCGCATTGCGGGGCTCGGTCTTCCGGAACTCGGCGGTCACGGCTCACCTCGGCTCTCGTCCAAACATCTCTCGCTGAGCGATTCTCTCGCTCAACGAGATAATACGCACGGACGTGCCGGCCCCCGCCTACCCAGGTGCAACGGATGCCCGCTTCCGCGGCCCGGCGGGCGATTTCATCAGACCGGCCGCGGCGCCCGTCCCGCCGGATACGGCGTGTATGTGACCGGTTCGCCCGGCGGACAGGGAGGAATCAGCCCGCCGGCGAGGTCGCCGCGGGCGAAGGCGAGGAGAAGTGCGACGGTCGGGCTGTCGTGGAACTCCCAGGTGTTGCCGGTGACGGTGTGGAAGGCGGTTGGCCAGCTCTCCGGGTCCGTGCCGGGCTCGGCGATCCAGTGGCAGTAGACCGCGTCCTCGGTGCTGCCCCACGTGATGACCGTGATTTCGCGGTCCCGGAGCGCGGCGGGGCGGGCGTCGGGGCGGCGGCGCCACTCCGTCTGGAAGTACGTGTGCCAGTACAGACCTTCGGCGGCCAGGTCGAAGGCCCGCAGGTGGTGTTCGGGGCCGTAGACCTGGAGGTAGTTGTTGAACAGCCCCGCGCCGTGCGTCTCGATGAGTCGTCCGTAGTCGCACGGGACGTCGTACCCCAAGGCGGCGGTGACGGCCGACCAGTCGGGGGGTGGGGACGAGGCCCTGCGCATGCCGGTGAGACGAGCCAGTTCCGCAAGTTCATGGGTGGCGTCCTGCATGTGCGGGACGGTACTTGTTCCCTCCCGTCCAGGACACTCGGGAACTCGCCCGGAAACTCTTCCGAGATGATGTCTCGCTCAGCGAGATACCATGCGCGGAGTGGCCGATCGCCACCGGCTCGGGGCAGCGGGCAGGACGGCAACCTGCGGGACAGCTACGTGCGAGACCAGGACGCGGAGGGTGGCAACGTGCCGGAGAGCCCGGTCGAGGGGCAGGGCGCGGGCATGCGCGCGGTGCATCTGCTTCGCAGCATCACTGTTGAACTCGACCGGCTCGGCGGCCGGTTCGCCGCGGAGAACGGACTGCATCCGACCGATCTCCGAGCGCTCATCGCCCTGTTGGACGTCGCCCGGGCCGGCGTCCCGGCCACGCCCGGCCGCCTCGGCGCGGAGCTGGGCCTCAATTCGGCGGGCACGACGGCCCTGGTCGACCGGCTCGAACGAGCCGGGCACGTACGCCGGGTACGCGACGCGGCCGACCGGCGGCGCGTGCTGCTGGAGGTGGACGACCGGGCGGTGGCCCTCGGCCAAGGCTTCTTCGGCCCGCTGATCGACGAAGTCGTCTCCGTCGTCGACCAGTTCGACGACGCCGGACGGGACGCGGTCGAGCGCTTCCTCACCGGGGTCCGCGATGCGGTGGCCGCGCGTGGGGCCGATTCCTCAAGGTGACCGCGTAGTTGGCCGATAGGCCATGAGGGGCGCGGTCCTCTCGGGTGTCCGGATCAGCCGGGCAACGGCCGCGCATCCTTTGTGTGTCGGGAGGACGGCCACCCATGAGCAAGCGCACGAAGACGCGTACGGCGGCACTGCTGGGCGCCGCGGCGTTGGCGTTCACGGCATTTGGCGCGAGCGCCCCGGCAGCGGCCATCCCGCCGCCCTACGGCCACATCGTGCTGAGCGTGTACGCCGGCGAGGGCACCAACGGCCTCCTGATCGACCAGGTGGAGCTGTGGTGCAACTCCAACGGAGGCTCGCACCCCGACCCGGACGGCGCCTGTGCCACCGTCGACCAGGCCGACGGTGACTTCGGCCTCCTCAAGGGCGACCCCGGCCCGTGCACCATGGACTGGCGGCCGGTCACGGCGGTGGCCGAAGGGTACTGGCACGGTGGCGTCACGGACGTCGCGTTCGAGCGGACGTACGGCAACCGCTGCGCACTGCACCGCGGCACGACCCCGGTGTTCGACTTCTAGCCCGACGCGACGGTCCCTCCCCTGACCGGGGCGGGCGGTGATTCCCATTCGTCCAAGACCGCGTCCTGCCGCGCGGCCGAGACTGGGGCACACCACCGACACGGTGGGGGCGCGCCGATCACGGCGCGCCCCCACCGTCCCACCGACGCCCGGGAACCACGCCCGGCACCACGAACACGCTTCTTGGAGGCAGTCATGTCGGAACAGCAGACGGTCACGCCGATGCTGGCGTACGAGGACGCCGACGCCGCACTCGCATGGCTGGCCAAGGCCTTCGGCTTCCACGAGACGGCGCGCTACCCGATGCCGGACGGGTCGGTCGGGCACGCGGAGATGGTGACCGAGGCGGGCGGCCTGATCATGATGGCGGAGCCGACGAAGGCGTACCGCTCCCCCAGGCACCACGCGGAGACATGCGCCGACGCGGCCGGGTGGCTCGCGGTGCCGTACGTCATCGACGGCGTGCACGTGTACGTCCCGGACATCGACGCGCACTACGCGCGGGCCCAGGAAGCCGGGGCGACCATTCTGGGCGAGTTGGCGGACACCGAGCACGGGCGGATGTACCGCGCCGAGGACCGGGAGGGCCATCGCTGGATGTTCGAGGCGCTCCCGGCCGAGTAGAACCCACGGCGCGCCGGAGAGCCGGGGCTTCCGCCCGGACGAGCGGCTTCCGGACGCGCATGCGCGGCCGGCCCGCTCACCAGTGCCTATCCGCCCGCCGCCGCGCGTCGTTCGGACGAGTTGGGCACGAACTGCTCTCCTCCGCGCGTGGATTCTCCTAGCCTCGTGAGTGGCCGGGACCCGTCCTTGCCAGTAGCCATGCCCACGCCTCGCCCGTCAGCCCGTCCCTGCCACCCGCAACGTCCAGCACGCCCCCGACTGCCGAGGAGCCGCCGTGTCCGGGATCCCCCACCGCCTGCGCTGGGCGGTCGAACAACTCGACGTGCAGCCCAAGGACCGCGTCCTCGAGATCGGCGGCGGCCGCGGCGTGGCGGCCGCGCTGGTGTGCGAACTCCTCACCGACGGCAGGTTGGTCGGCCTGGACCGCTCGGAGTCGGCGGTCAAGGGTGCCACGGCGCGCAACGCCGGGTACGTCGCCGACGGCCGGGCCCGGTTCGTCCTCGGCACGCTGGAAGGCGCCGACCTCGCGTCGGAGGGGCCGTTCGACAAGGTCTTCGCGGTCAACGTCAACCTGTTCTGGACGCGCGACCCCGCCCATGAACTCGACCTGATCCGAGGGGCGTTGGCCCCGGAAGGCACCCTCCGGCTGTTCTACGAGCCGCCGCCCGCCGGCCAACTCGGTTCGCTCGGCGCACGCGTCGCGGCCACTCTCGCCGCCAACGGGTACGCCGCGGAGACGACGACCGACCCGACCGAGACCGTCCTGTGCGTGGCCGCGCGTAAGGCCGCCTGACCCCGACGCGTCAACCTGACGAGGCTGCGGCCGCCCGACCGGGCGGCCACCTGACCGGAAGCGGCCGCAGGCACTCCCGCACCGGGCTACGCCTGGTCTCCGCCCGTGTCGAGCGACGCGACGACGGCGTTCAGCATCTCGACGACGAGCCGCTCGGTCTCCTCCTTAGTGACGCCGAGTCCGCTCAACACGCCCGAGCCGTCCTCCAGTTCGAGGAGTGCGAGCAGAAGGTGCTCGGTGCCGATGTAGTTGTGCCCCAGGCGGAGTGCCTCGCGGAAGGTCAGCTCCATGACCTTCTTCGCCTGGGCGTCGTACGGCACAAGTTCCGGCGCCTCGTCGACACGGGCCGGAAGGACGGCCGATGCGGCCTCCCGGACGGTGTCGAGGCTGACGCCCTGCGCGACGATCGCCTTCCCCGCGAGGGCGTCCGCCTCGCTCAGCAGGCCGAGGACGATGTGCTCCGGCTGGATCCGTTCGTTGCCCGCGGCCTGCGCCGCGTTCTGCGAGGCGACGACCACGTTGCGGGCGCGCGCCGTGAAGCGGCTGAAGCCCTGGCTCATGTCGAACTCGGGCTTGTCGGCGTCCGCCTTGGGGACGAACCGCTTCTGCGCCGCCTGCTTGCTCACGCCCATGCTGCGGCCGATGTCCGTCCAGGACGCGCCGGAGCGCCGCGCCTGGTCGACGAAGTGGCCGATCAGGTGGTCGGCGATCTCGCCGAGGTGGTCGGCGGCGAGCATCGCGTTGGCGAGCTGCTCGAGGGCGTCGTCGTTGGTCTTCTTGATGGCGTCGATCAGGTCGTCGAGCCGGACCTGCGTGGTGACGGCTTGTGGCTTCTCCATGCGTCAACACTAGGTTGACGATCGGCGGTTCGTCAACCTCTGGTTGACGATCTTCGGTGGGTGTGTCGACTCCCGCACCCCGACCGCCTTGACCCTTCGCGCACATCCCTGTTCTCTGCTGAGGCGGCGTCAGCGGGCCGACCCGGACCGGGGTTTCGGCATTCCGAAAGGCGCCGCCGCGCGATCCGCACGAGGAGGCTCGGTGGGTATCGGGATGCTGCTCGACATGGCCGGTTCGGCCCACCCCGACCGGGTGGCGGTCGGCTCGCTCCGCGAGGACGGCCCCGTACCGCTGACGTACGCCGACCTGGCCCGCATCGCGGTCGGCGGCGCCGACGTCCTGCACGAGGCGAAAGCCCGGCATGTCGTGCACGTCGGCGTGAACGGCCCGCTGTTCCCCGCACTCCTGTTCGCCTCGGCGCACGCCGGTCTGCCGATAACCCCGCTCAACTACCGCCTCTCCCCCGCCCAACTCGCCGACCTCGTCGGCGACCTGGACGGGGCCGTCGTCGTCGCGGACGCCGCGTACCTGGAGGCGCTGTCCGACTGCCCGGCGCCCGTCGTCGCCGGGCACGACTGGATGGCGGCCGCGGCCAAGGCGGGGGCGGGCAGCACCAACCCGTCGCGCGAGGACGACGACGCACCCGCCGTCGTGCTGTTCACCTCCGGCACCACCTCGCGCCCGAAGGGCGTCGTGCTGCGGCACAGCCACCTGGTCGGGTACGTCCTGCAGACCGTCGACTTCGCCGCCGCCGACGAGGACGACGCGATCCTCGTCAGCGTCCCGCCGTACCACATCGCCGGAATCGGCAGCGTGCTCAGCAATGTCTACGCCGGGCGCCGCATGGTCCATCTGCCCGACTTCGACGCGGCCCGCTGGCTGGACCTCGTACGCTCCGAGGCCGTCACGCAGGCGATGCTCGTGCCGACGATGCTGTCCCGGATCGTCGACCATCTCGACGGACGGGACGCCGATGCGCCCAGCCTGCGCGCCGTCGCCTACGGCGGTGCGCGCATGCCGGAGACCGTCCTCGCCCGCGCGCTCGCGGCGTTCCCCGACGCCGGGTTCACCAACGCCTACGGCCTCACCGAGACCAGTTCGACCATCGCCGTCCTCGGCCCGGAGGACCACCGCGCCGCGTTTGCCGCCACCGACCCCGCGGTCCGAGCGCGGCTCGGCTCGGCCGGCCGGTTCGTGCCGGGCGTCGAGGGCCAGGTCCGGGACGGCGAACTGTGGGTGCGCGGCCCGCAGGTGTCCGGCGAATACCTGGGCAGCGGCTCGACCCTGGACGAATTCGGCTGGTTCCCCACGCGCGACCGCGCCCGCATCGACGCCGACGGCTATCTCTTCATCGAGGGCCGCGCCGACGACACCATCATCCGCGGCGGCGAGAACATCGCCCCGGCCGAGATCGAGGACGTCCTGATCCACCACCCCGCGGTGCGCGAAGTGGCCGTCGTGGGCACACCGGACGAGCAGTGGGGGCATCGCATCACCGCCGCCGTGGTGCCTGCCGCGACCGGAGGCGGCGCGGCCGCCGCTGCGGCCGCCGACGGGGAACTGGCGGAGGAGCTGAGGGCGTTCGTACGCGGGCGGCTGCGCGGCTCCCGCACCCCCGACGAGATCGTCTTCCGCGAGGCACTGCCCTACACGCCCACCGGCAAGCTCCTGCGCCGCCAACTCGCGGCCGAACTGGCGGAACCGGCCGAACTCGCCGAGAACACCGCGCCCACCGGTTGACTCACCGGACGGGCGTATCGGGCGACCGGGCTGACGACCCGGCTGTCAACTCAAGGCTGCCGCCCGGGATTCCGCGCTGCCGCCGCCGGATGCCGCCGCCCAAGGCCGCCGCATCCTGGGCGGCTACGACGCCGTGGGCCGCAACCACGCCAGCACCGCCAGCACGCGGCGGTGGTCGTCGGCCGACGGCGGCAGGTCGAGCTTGTCGAAGATCGACGAGATGTGCTTCTCGATCGTGCCCGCACTCAACTGGAGAATGCGGCAGATCGCCACGTTGCGGCGCCCCTCGGCCATCAGCCCGAGCACCTCCTGCTCGCGCGGAGTCAGCGCGTCGAGCGGGTTGCGCCGCCGCTGCCGGGTGAACAGCGCCGACACCACCTCGCTGTCGAGAACCGTGCCACCGGCCGCGACGCGCGCCAGGGCGTCGGACAGTTCGGTCAGTTTCGACACGCGGTCCTTGAGCAGATAGCCGACGCCGCCACCACCCGCGTCGGCGGTGGCCAACAGGTCGGCGGCGTAGGACTCCTCGACGTACTGCGACAGCACCAGGATGGCCGTCGCCGGGACCTCGGCACGGATGCGCAGCGCGGCGCGCAGGCCCTCGTCGGTGAAAGTCGGCGGCATGCGTACGTCGACCACCGCGACGTCGGGCCGGTGCTCCGCGACCGCATCGACCAGGGACACCCCGTCCCCGACCGCCGCGACCACCTCGGCCCCCGCCTCGTCGAGGAGCCGGATCAGGCCCTCCCGCAGCAGAACCGAGTCCTCCGCCAGCACGACCCGCATGCAGATCCTCCGTCGCGCGCTACCCGCGCGCCTCGTCCCCGCCCCCACCGTGGTGCGGGCCTTCGCCCTCGCCCACCCCGCGCAGCGGAATGGACGCCGTCAACATCGTCGGCCCGCCGACCGGGCTGACCAGGTCCATTGTCCCCTCGACCGCCGCGAGCCGGTCGGCCAGCCCCGCCAGGCCGTGGCCCTTCCCGAGGTGCGCGCCGCCGTGCCCGTCGTCCCGAACCTCCGCGCGCAGAACGGTCCCGTCCACCGTAACGGTCACCGTGCAGGCGCCGGCCCCCGCGTGCTTGGCGACGTTGGTCAGCGCTTCGGTGACGACGAAGTACGCGGTGTTCTCCACGACGGGCGCGAACCGCCGCCGTTCGTCGAACCGGGTGTCCAGGGTGACCGGCACCGGGCACCGGGCCGCCGCCGCGGCGAGGGCGGCCACGAGGCCGCGGTCCGCCAGGACCGGCGGGGCGATGCCGCGCGACAAGGCCCTGATCTCGCCCAGCGCCTCGTGGGTCTGGGTCAGCATGTCGTCGACGAGCGGCCGGGCCCGGTCCGGGTCGTCCGAGTCGAGGCGGCGGGCCACCGCCTCCAGGTCCATGGTCAGCCGTACGAGGCGCTGCTGCGGCCCGTCGTGCAGGTCGCGTTCGAGGCGGCGCAGGGTCTGGGCCTCGGCGGCGACGGCGCCGCGGCGCCCGGCGTCCAGGGTCTCGGCGCGGGCGCGCAGGGCCTGCTTCTCGTTGGTGAGCAGGGCGCGCGAGAGGGAGACCTGAAGGGCCGCGAAGGCGCGTACCACCGGCACGGCGGTGGCCAGCAGGACTACGCCGACCACCATGTTGAAGGCGATGTCGGCCCAGCGCGCCTCGATCCCGGTCATCAGGTCGACCAGCCCCCGGGTGCCGTCGTCGCGGGGGATCGACCAGGACCAGGCGCCGTAGAGGACTTCGCCGATGCCGCCGACGACCCAGGTGACGGCGAAGCAGAACCCGACGAGGCGCAGCGGGAAGGCGACGAGGACGTGCAGTACGTCGCGCCACGCCTGCCGGTCGGAGAGCGCGCCGAACCACCGGGCCAGGGTGGTTTGGCCCTGGACGTCCTGGTAATGGTGCGGCGGGAGGGGCCGCCCGGTGAGGTGTTCCACGCGCCTGCGCTCGGCGGCGGCGAACGAGCGGGCGGCGTGCAGGGTCCGGACCAGGAGGGGCAGGCCGAACACGACCGCCGCACAGCCGATGCCGAACGAGAGGCCCGTGACGATCGCCACGAAGGTGCCCACGGCCAGGGGGAACCCGACGAGGAGATAGGACAGTTCGCGGTGGAAGCCGCCGCGGCGGGACTCGGCGTCGGGCTTCGCGGCGTCGAAGCCGGTCCCGGCCGAAGCTGTGGTCTCGATCATGCCCTCACACTCCCGCTTCGCGCCCGGCCTCCCCAGCCGGTGCGCCACCAGTGCAGGGTAGGGCAAACCCCCGCACCGGACGGATGGCCGCCTTCACGTCGCCCCCGCGTAACGTGGCCGTGCCATCATGCCCCGATGGTGAGTCTCTTCGAGCACGCCGGGGGCCACGACGCCCTCCACAGGTTCGTCGACATCTTCTACAGCAGCGTCCTCGTCGATCCGCTGCTCCAGCCCCTCTTCGGTGCCGGGCATCCCGAACACGTCGCGCGGCTCACGGCTTTCGACTCCGAGAGCTTCGGCGGCCCGGACACGTTCTCGCGTGAGATGGGCGGTTTCTCGGGGCTGATCGCGGCGCACCGCGGCCTGGAGATCCGCGAGGAGCAGCGGCAGCGGTTCGTCGAGCTCTACCTGGCGGCGGCGGACAAGGCCGGGCTGCCGAACGACCCGGACTTCCGCGAAGCGCTGCGCTCGCACGTCGAGTTCGGGTCGCAGGTCGCGATGCAGAACTCGCACGCCAGGACCGACGCGGAACTGCACCCGCTGCGCGAGGTGCCGCACTGGGACTGGCCCGGCGACCATGCGGACGAGGGGTAGCCGGCGCGTCCTGCGGCGGGCCGCGGGGACGCCGACGCGAAGTCGGACGTCCCCGCCGGCCCGCGGGGCCACCGGTGCTGTGGCCAGGGCGGTCGCAGCACTAGGGTTCCAGGCATGACGTCCGCTCTGGTCCTCATCGACCTCATGCCGCGCATCCTCGCCCTGCCTGTGGCCCCGTACAGCGGCCTGGAGGTCCTCGAGCGCAGCCGCCGCCTGGCCGAGGCCTTCCGCGCCGACGGGCGGCCCGTCGTCCAGGTGCGCGTGGACCGGCCGGACGTCGACGAGCAGCCGCCCGGCAGCGGGTTCGCCGACGCCCTGGTGGCCGACGGCGACATCGTGGTGGTCAAGCGCACCATCGGCGCCTTCCACGACACGGAGTTGCACGAACGCCTCAAGGAGCACGGCGTCGACACGGTGGTGCTCGGCGGCCTGGTGACGACGATGGGCGTCGAGTCCACCGCGCGCGCCGCGAGCGACCACGGATACGACATCGTGTTCGTCGCCGACGCGATGTCCGGATTTGCCGCCGACGAACACGAGTTCGCGGTCACTCGGACCTTCCCCCGCTTCGGCAAGGTCGTGACCTCGGACCACTACCTCGCCGCCCGCTCGGCCTGACACGACGGGCCCACTCGACGGCCCCCTCGACAACCGGACGACCGACGGGTGCCGCCTCCGGATCGCTCAGTCGGCGGTGAGCGCGGCCGTCAGCATGCCGGTCAGCAGGCGGACGAAGTGGTCGTGCCCCGGCGCCAGATCCACGTCCGGTACGTCCATCTCGTCGATCCGCCGCGCCCGGTCCGCGAACGCGGTGGCGTGCATCTGCGCGAGCAACGCCAGCCGCTCGTCGACGTCTTCGAGCCCACGGTCGGCAAGGTGGGCGCGCAGCAGCGCGAACGTGCGGTCGAGGCCGACCGGGCGGGGGCGGTCCGCCTGCCGGACCTCGGCCAGGTGCGCGACCTGCGGAAGCAGCCGCAGGTAGGCCCGCCCGGGCGCGGTACGCAGTTCCTCGGCGGCCGGCGCGACCAGCAGGGTGACCAATTTGCCCAGGTCGGCGCGAGCCGCGTCACCGTTGGCGGCGTTCGACTCCGGGGAGGCCGAGGGCTCCGGCGACTCCGATGCCGCCAACGCCTCCAGAGCGCGCAGGCGGCGCTGTTCCACGATGTCGCGGTGCCGCAGGTGGATGGCCGCCGCCAGGCCGGCGACCGAACCGAAGTGGTAGGTAAGCGCGGACTTGTTGCGCTGGTCCGCCTCCTCCTGGATGCGGCTCGCCGGGACGCCGAGGCCGTGGCGGGAGATCAGCCGCGCGCCGACGCGCATGAGTGCGTCCCGGGTCTCCGCCGCGTTGCCGCTCCGGCCGCGGGGCCGCCTGCCGTTCGTGTCGTCCGCCATGGGTGTAGTCAACCCCGCCCGGGCCGCGAGGCGCGACGCGGGCGGGAGGCATCGCTTCCGGATCCGGTCCGGCATACGAGGCCGGTCACGCGTACATCGTGACCCGGCGCAGTACGCGCTCGGCGTCGCCGTAGTCGTTCACGGCGTAGTGCATCGTGCAGCGGTTGTCCCACATGGCCGCGTCACCCGGCTGCCACGACCAGCGCACGGTGTGCTCCGGCTTCTCGGCGTGCGCGAACAGCAGGTCCAACAGCCCCCGACTCTCGAGAGGGGACAGGCCCGGGATGCGGGTGGTCCAACCACGGTTGACGAACAGCGCTTTGCGGCCGGTGACCGGGTGTGTGGTCACCATCGGGTGGGTGTGGACGCCGGTCATGGGCGGGCGGCCGTGCTCGGCGGACAGCCCGTCGACGAGGTCGCGGATCGGCTCGGACAGCGTCTCGTAGGCGAGGTACTGGTTGGACCACAGCGTGTCGCCGCCGCGTGCGGGGCAGACCTTCATCGACAGCAGCGATCCGACCGGCGGGGTCTCGGTGAACGTGACGTCGGTGTGCCACATGTTGGCGCGGTCCTTGCGCGCGTCGATCTCCAGGATCTCCCCGTTCGGGCCGAACACCGTCTGGTCGCGGTGGTCGTCCTCGAGCCCGGGGCTGGTGGCGTGCAGCGTGCCGAAGACCGAGCCGAGGGCGATGTGGCGTTCGTCGTCGAGGCGGGCCTGCGGGAAGAAGAGCACCAGGTTCTCGGCCCAGGCCTCGGACAGCGCGGCGGCGGTGGCCTCGTCGATGTGCTCGGGCAGGTTGTCGACGACGGCGCCGAGCGTCTGGGGCAGACGGGTGATCGTGAGGCCCATGGGTTTCCCATCGTCCGAACGGTCGGGGCGGCAGGCGCGCCCCGTTAAGGAAATTACTTAAGGGATTTCCTTAATCAGAGTGTCGAGCACCGCCGGACAAGTCAACCCTCGGCCGTGTCGATCGCACACTGCCCACCGCGCCGGTCGCACGGCCGCTCACAGTGCCGGCCGAAGGGCCGCTCACCATGCCGGTTGCGGGGCCGCTCGGCGTGCCATCCGCAGCGGCCGTTCCCAGGGGCGTTCGCACAGCCGCGCAGGGTCCGTTCGGGGGCGTGATCCGCAGTCTCGCTCCGACTCGATCAGCGTGGATAGGCCAAAACCCCTCGATTTTCCCGGCCTTCGCCTTGGTACGGTCCGCCGCATGTTCTCGCTCGCACAGCCTCCGCTGTTCACCCGTCTCGCCCCCTGCCGCCGCATCCTCATCGCCGGCGCGGGCGGCGGGTTCGACGTCTACGCCGGTCTGCCGCTCGCCCTCGCACTGTGGGAGGCGGGCAAGCAGGTCCACCTGGCGAACCTGTCGTTCGTCGGTGTCGACCGGCTGCCCAAGCGCGACATGCTGCGGCCCGGCGTCGCCGCCGTGGTGCCGGACACCGGCGGCGACAGCGGGTACTTCCCGGAGCGCTCGCTCTCCCGCTGGCTGGACGAACAGGGGCTGCCGGCCACGGTGTTCGCGTTCCAGATGACCGGCGTACGTCCGCTCGCGTCGGCCTACCGCACGCTGGCAAAGCTCCTCGACCTCGACGCGATCGTGCTCGTGGACGGCGGCACCGACATCCTCATGCGCGGCGACGAGTCCGGCCTCGGCACCCCGGGCGAGGACATGACCAGCCTCGCCGCGGTCGATGTCGTCGACGTCGGCACGAAGTTGGTCCTGTCCCTCGGATTCGGCGTCGACGCGTACCACGGCGTCTGCCACGCCCACGTCCTGGAGAACCTGGCCGCCTTGGACCGTGACGGCGGGTACCTGGGGGCCCTGTCGATCCCGCGCGAGTCGCGCGAGGGCCGCCGCTACGTCGACGCCGTCGCGCACGCGACCGCGGAGACCACGTCCGGTCCCAGCATCGTGCACGGCTCGGTGGCGGCGGCGGTGCGGGGCGAGTTCGGCGACGTGGCGCTCGGCAAGCGCACCGCGGGGAGCGAGTTGTTCGTCAACCCGCTGATGGCGATGTACTTCGCGGTCGAACTCGACGCGCTCGCCCGGCGCAACCTCTACATAGACCGGCTGCACCAGACGTACACGATGTGGGACGTGGTCCGGGAGATCGAGGCCTTCCGGGACGCGGTCGACCCCATCCGGCCGCAACGCGCCTACCCCCACTAGATATTGGCGCCGGTGGCCGGCCTCCGCGGCGCCGCGTGCTAGTCGACGGTGTCCGGCGTGGGGCCGGAGCGGGCGAGGGCGGCGAGGGTGGCCAGGGCCGCGGCGAGGACGTCCGGGGGCGGGGAGGCCAGACCGAGGCGGACCGCGTCGGGGGCGGAAGCCGGGCCTGCCGCGAAGGCCGCTCCCGGCGTGATCGCGATGCCCCGGCGGGCGGCCGCGGCGACGAAGGTGTCGGCGCGCCAGGGGTCCGGGAGGTCCCACCAGCACATCGCGGCGTCCGGTGCGGTGCGTACGCGGAAGCCGTCGAGCGTTGCCCGCACCACCTCCTGACGGGCCCTCACGTCGGCGCGCTTCGCTTCGGAGACGGCGGCCACGGTGCCGTCGCGGATCCAGCCGACCGCCGCGTCCAGGGCGAAGCTCGGCGCGGTCCAGGCTCCCGAGCGGATGGCACCGGCGAGGACGTCGGCGAACTCGGGCGGGGCGACGGCGAATCCGAGGGTGATTCCGGGGGCGACGCGCTTGGACAGGCTTTCGACGAGGACCGTGTGCTCGGGAGCGTACGCGGCGAGCGGCGGCGCGGAGTCGTCCGCGAGATGCGACCACACCGCGTCCTCGATGATCGGCACGCCCAACCTGCCGGTGAGCTCCGCGAGTTCGGCCCGCCGGCCGGCGGGCATCGTCACGGAGGTGGGGTTGTGCAGGGTCGGCTGCACGTAGATGGCCCGGAGGCGACCGCGGCGGTGGGCCGCGGCCACCGCGTCGGGGCGCAGCCCGTCGTCGTCCAGTCCGAGGGGGACGACCGTGATGCCGCGCTGGGCCGCGATCGCGCGCGCCGCCGGGTACGTGAGCTCCTCGACCCCCATGCGCCCGCCCGGCGGCACCAGCGCCGCGAAGGCGGCGGCGATGGCCTGGCGGCCGGTGCCGGTGAACAGGATCCGGCCGGGGTCGGGGGTCCAGCCGGGCCGGGCCAGGGCGGCGGCGGAGGCCGCGCGGGCGTCGGGCGTGCCGGTGGCGCCGAGCGGGCGCAGGGACGCGGCGAGGACATCGGGGCGCAGCATGCGCGCGAGGCCGTCCGCGAGAGCGGGGAACTGCTCGGGGACGGTCGGCACGCTGAGTTCGAGGTCGACGGGTGCGCCGGTCGGCTCGGCGAGGCCGAACGCGCGGTCCTGGGCGGCCCGGACGAAGGTGCCGCGCCCGACCTCGCCCACGACCAGGCCCCTGCGCGCGAGTTCGGCGTAGACGCGCGTCGCCGTCGAGTTGGCGATGCCGTGCGCACGCGCGAAGTCGCGCTGCGGGGGCAGGCGGTCGCCGGGCCGCATCCGCCCGGCGGCGATGTCCGCCTCGACGACGTCGGCGACGGCGCGGTAGTCGCGGGGCACTGCCTGCATTGCACCGACCTTCCGAGCGATCCATTGGATTGCACCGAGAACAATATAGATATTGCACCGACAAGGCGAGTCGTCCTACGCTGCCGATCATGTCGGGAATCGGAGTGGACACCGCAGCCGTGCTCGGCGTCACCGCAATGTCGCTGGGCATGGCGCTGACGCCCGGGCCCAACATGATGTACACGGTCTCGCGCAGCATCACGCAGGGCCGCCGGGCCGGGGCGGTCTCCGTAGCGGGGGTCGCGGTCGGGTTCCTCGTGTACCTGACCGCGACAAGCCTCGGGCTGTCGGTGCTGTTCGTGGCGGTGCCGCAGTTGTACGTGGGCCTCAAGGTCGCGGGTGCCGCGTACCTGCTGTGGCTCGCGTACCAGGCCCTCAAGCCCGGCGGGATCTCGGTCTTCGAGCCGGGCGAACTGCCGCGCGACTCGGACCGGCGGCTCTTCACGATGGGCGTGCTGACCAACCTGCTCAACCCGAAGGCGGCGGTCCTCTACCTGACGCTGATCCCGCAGTTCCTGCACCCTGAGGCCGGGCACGTCCTGGCGCAGAGCTTCCTGCTCGGCGGCGTGCAGATCGCGGTGAGCGTCCTGGTCAACTCCAGCCTGGTCGTCGCGGCCGGCGGCATCGCCGTGTTCCTGGCCCGTCGCCCCGGCTGGCTGCGCATCCAGCGGTACGTGATGGGCACCGCCCTCGGCGCCATCGCCGTCAAACTCGCCACCGACTCCTCCAAGCCCGCGACGGCCTGATCCCGGCCGGCATCCCGCGGCCGACGTCCCGCGGCCGACGTCTCGCAGTCGGCGTCCCGCGACGGCGCCGGGCCCGTGCTTCGGGTCAGAGGGCTCCCGCGTCCAAGAGATCAGCGGGACTGACGAGTTCCACCGCGCCTAGGTAGCCGCCACCGGTCATGATGCCGTCGTGGGCCGTGTAGCCGAGCAGTCGGCGGGCGTCCGCCCCGAGGGGGCGGGCCCGGTCGGGGCCGGCGACCAGGTACTGGTTCTCCTCGGTGCGCAGCCAGCCCGCGCAGAAGCTGACGTGGATACCCCGGCGCCAGGCGTTTTCGGTGGTGTTGCCGCCGCCGGCGTGGATCGTGGAGCCCAGGTAGACGACCGCGGACCCGGCGCGCATCTCGGCGACCGCCAGTTCGTCGTCGGTCGCCTTGCGGTCCCAGTCCCAGGTGTTGCTGCCGGGGACCACGACGGTGGCGCCGTTGGCCTCGGTGAAGTCGACGAGCGCGACGACCGAGGCGATCTGGATCTCGCCGACGGAGCGCGGTACGTGGTGCCACACCTGCTGGTCACGGTGCAGCAACTGGCGTTCCGCGCCCGGCCCGCGGTCCATGACCTGGCCGAGGTTCAGGACGTGCTGCTCGCAGACCGGGGCGAGGAACGCCTTGGCGACCGCGTCGTAGAGCGGGTGCACCACCACCTCGTCGACGAACGTCGCGGACTTCCCGGCGAGTCCGGTGACGTGGCGTACGTGCTCGCCGTAGAACGCCGCGATGAGCGGGTTGACGAACTGCCCGTCGTTGCCCGGCCGGGCGGCTGCCAGGAGCGGGTCGAGCTCGGCGTTGAAGCGGGTCAGGACCTCCGGGGCGAGGAAGTCCTCGACGATCACGGCGCCGTCGCGTTCGAGTGCGGCGACGATCGTCTCGACGGGCGTCCGGACAGCGTGCAGGCGCTGGATGGCGGCCATGTGGGGTCCCCCCTTCGGTGCGGCGGTACGGCAGTACAGCGCGCGGGATTCAGGTCACGGTTGCGCCGCGGATCCATCCACGGACCCACACGCGCGTCGGCGCGCGAATCCCCGCAAGGATCGTCGCGCGGTTCAGCGCACGAGGCGGAAGAAGCGGCGTACTTCCTCGACGAACACGGCGGGCTGCTCGAACGCCGCGAAGTGGCCGCCGCGGTCCAGTTCGTTCCAATAGCGCAGGTCGGTGAAGCGCTTCTCGGCCCAGCGGCGCGACGCCCGGATGATCTCGTGCGGGAAGATCGACGCGCCGGTGGGCGACGTGACCTCCGCGAGGTCGGGCTGCCGGAAGCTCTCCCAGTACAGGCGCGCCGAGGACGCGGCGGTGCCGGTGAGCCAGTAGAGAGTGACGTTGTCGAGCATCTGGTCCCGGGTCAGGGCGTTCTCGGGGTGCCCGTCGCAGTCCGTCCACGCCTGGAACTTCTCGACGATCCAGGCCAGTTGCCCGGTCGGCGAGTCGGCCAGCCCGTACCCGAGGGTCTGCGGGCGGGTGGACTGGATCTTCGAGTACCCGGTCCCCCACTCGCGGTGTCGGGCGAGGTGCTGGAGCGTCTTCTGCTCGTCGGGGGTCAGGTCGGAGAACGTGTCGGGGTCGGGTGCCACCACCGGCATGTTGAGGTGGATGCCCGCGACGCGGTCACCGCCCGCGCGTGCGGTGGCGACGGTGACCATCGAGCCCCAGTCGCCGCCCTGCGCGCCGTACCGCGCATAGCCGAGGCGGTCCATGAGCACGGTCCACGCCTGACCGATGCGCTCGATGTTCCAGCCTGCGGCGGTCGGCTTGTCGCTGAACCCGTAGCCCGGCAGCGACGGGCACACGACGTGGAACGCGTCGGCCGCGTCGCCGCCGTGCGCAGTCGGGTCGGTCAGCGGGTCGATGACGTCGAGGAACTCCACGATCGAGCCCGGCCAGCCGTGCGTCAGGACGAGCGGCAGCGCGTCGGGGTGCGGCGACCGTGCGTGCAGGAAGTGGATCCCGAGGCCGTCGATCTCGGTGCGGAAGTGCGGGTACGCGGACAGCCGCGCCTCCGCCTTGCGCCAGTCGTAGTCCTCGGCCCAGTAGCGCGCGAGTTCGCGCGTGTAGTCCAGCGGTATGCCCTGCGACCAGTCCGCCACCGGCTCGGCATCGGGCCATCGGGTACGCGCCAGGCGCTCCCGCAGGTCCGTCAAGTCGGCTTCCGGGAACTCGATCTGAAAGGGAGTCACATCCGCGGGCTGCGTCATGGTGGGCACGGTAGCGGCAGGTCGGTGGCGTGACCAGGGCCGCGGCTGTGCACTCGCCGCTCGGTCCGATGCGTCACGGGGCCCGGCCGATGCCACCCCGCCGTTGGCCCGATGGACAGGCCGTGCAAGGATCCGGCCATGCATCGTGTGGTGGTTCTGGCGCTCGAAGGCGTCTACCCGTTCGAACTGAGCATTCCGGTGCGCATCTTCGGGACCGCCGCGGGCCCTGGCGGCGAACCGCTGTACGAGGTCGTCACGTGCAGCCTCGACGGGCGGCCGGTGCGTACCAGCGCGGACTTCTCGGTGGCGGTGGAGCACTCCGCCGAGGTGTTCGCGACCGCCGACACGCTCGTGATCCCGCCGTTCACCTGCGGCCCGGACGAGAACGGCGACCGCGACTGGCTGCCGGCGCCCCTGGCCGCAGCGTTCGCGCTGCTGCGGCCCGGCACCCGGATCGTCTCGATCTGCTCCGCCTCGTACGTCCTGGCGGCCGCCGGGCTGCTGCACGGACGCCCGGCCACCACGCACTGGAACGAGGCCGAGCACTTCCAGCGGCAGTTCCCGGACGTCCGGGTCGACGCCGACGTGCTCTTCGTCGACGACGGCGACGTGCTCACCGCCGCCGGGGTCGCCGCCGGGATCGACCTGTGCATGCACCTGGTACGCCGCGACCACGGCAGCGAGGCGGCGAACCGGGTGGCCCGCAGGTGCGTCGTACCGCCGTGGCGCGAAGGCGGCCAGGCGCAGTTCATCGAGCGCCCCGTCCCCGAGCCGTCCGCGACCGGCACCGCCGCGACCCGGGCGTGGGCCATGGAACACCTGCACCGGCCGCTGTCGCTCGCCGAGTTGGCGGCGCACGCAGGGATGAGTGTGCGCACCTTCACGCGGCGCTTCCGCCACGAGGTCGGGACGACGCCGGGACAGTGGCTGACCCGGCAGCGCGTCGAGCACGCACGGCGGCTCCTGGAGAGCACCGATCTCGGCGTCGACCGCGTCGCCGACCGCGCGGGGTTCGGCACGGCGGCGTCGCTGCGGCAGCACATGGTCGCTGCGGTCGGCGTGCCGCCGTCGACGTACCGCCAGACCTTCCGCGCGACCGCGTAGTCCCCGGCACCACAGGCGCGGACCGGTTCGCCGACCGGGCCGGTGCCTCAGCCCAGGAACGACACGCGGACCTGGCGGTTCGGGTTGTCGCGGTTGGTGTCCACCAGGACGACCGACTGCCAGGTGCCCAGTTCGAGTCGGCCGCCGACCACCGGAAGCGTCGCGTGCGGGGGGACGAAGGCCGGGAGCACGTGGTCGCGGCCGTGCCCCGGACTGCCGTGCCGGTGCCGCCAGCGGTCGTCGGCCGGGAGGAGGTCGCGGAGTGCGGAGAGCAGGTCCTGGTCGCTGCCCGAGCCGGTCTCGATGACGGCGAGTCCGGCGGTGGCGTGCGGGGTGAACACGTTGAGGAGGCCGTCGCGGCCGGACGCCGCGTCACGCAGGAACGCGGCGATGTCGGCGGTCAGGTCGTACACGGTCTCCGACGTGCCGGTGCGGATGTCCAGGAGCCGGGTGGTGAATGCGTCGCCCATGCGGCAATCCTCGCGCGTCCCGGCCCGGATCGCGGTGAACCGCTACGACGAGTCGCGGGCGCGCAGCGTCGCCTCCCACACCGACAGGCGGTCCGGCGTGATGCGCGGCGGCTGCTTGACCGCGTCCGCGATGCGTTCGGCGATGGTGGCGAGTGGCACCGTCGCGGAGAACGCCACGGAGGACAGCCTCGGCCGGACCATCTCGCACAGCGGCAGGTCGTCGGTGCCGACGAGGGCGATGTCCTCGGGTACACGTACGCCGGCGTCGTGCAGCGCGCCGAGCAGCAGCGCGCCGTACTCGTCGTTGTAGCCGAACACCGCGTCGGGGCGGTCCCCGGAACTCCACGACGCCACCACTGCGGCGGCCTCTTCCGGCGTCTCGTGCATCTCGATCTCCCGGATGCGCACCGGGTGCGGCGCCTCCTCCGCGGCCCGGCGGACGCCTTCCAGGCGGCCGTGGCCGAGCGCCGCGAGCCCGGCCTCGCGCTCGGTGGGTTCACGCGGGACGATCACCGCGATGTCGCGGCGGCCGGACTCCACGAGGTGCCGCCCGGCGACGTAGCCGGCGTGCGCGATCTCGCCGTCGAGGACCATCGACGCGCCGCCCGCCACGTCCGCGCCCATGCTGAGGGCGACCACGGTGATGCCGCGGGCGGTGAGGTACTCGGTGGAGCGCTCGGTCAGGCGGCTGGGCATCACGACGACGGCCGCCGGGCGCAGCGCGGCCCACGCGCGGGCGGCGGCCTCGGGGCGCGTGTCGGAGTCGCCGTACGTGATGAGCGTGTGGCCGAGCCGGTGCAGTTCGCGGGCGAGTCCGTCGACGAAGTCGTTGAGCAGGCGCCCGAACGGCACGTTGTAGGTGGGCAGCACGACGAGGTCGGTGCGGCCGCGGCGCAGCGAGCGCGCGTCGGAGCGCGGCTCGTAGCCCAGGTCGCGCGCGATGTCCCGCACGCGGCGCCGGGTCTCCTCAGGGATCCGGGCGTCCGCGGTGTCGTTCATCGCGTAGGACACGGTCGCCCGCGAGACGCCCGCGGCGCGGGCCACGTCGGCGCCGGTCACCGCGCCGATGATCGGGCGGGTGCCTTCGGCGGCGCCGGCCGGGTCCGCGGCACCGGCCGTGTCGGGGCTGTCGAGGGTGTCGGCGGCGGTTGCCGCGGAGCCCGCGGCCGCGTCTCCGGACGCCCCGAAGGCGTCGGGTTGCGGACCCGCTGCGGGGGTGCTGGCGGTTCGCGGGACGCGCTTGCGCGGCGACTTGGTCATACAGCGATTCTGGCAGGTCGCGGCGTGTGCGACCGGATTCCGTCCGACCAACGCTTAATCGTGTCATCGAAAAGGCGTACGATGCGTGGACGCACCTCCGCTGAATCGAGTCAGCTCCATCGCACCCACAGTCGGCGCCACCGGTCAGCGGACTGCCCGGCCGTCCCCGGCCCCGTCGCGGGTGCGGGGACCCACTCCGAAGGGAGCCCGACCTTGCGGCTGTTCACCCACGAGCGCGGCGACGGCGACAAGCTCGCGCTGCTGATCCACGGCGGCATGTCCGACCACCGCACCTGGCACGCCATCGAGGACCAACTCGTCGCCCGCGGCTACCGCGTCGTCTCCTGCGATCTGCGCGGGCACGGGCAGAGCCCGCGCGGCGAGTACCGCGCCGACCTCTTCGCGGACGACGCCGTCGAGTCGCTGCCCGCGGGCGCGGACCTCGCGATAGGCCACTCGCTGGGCGGCCTGACGCTGCAACTGGCCGCCGACCGGCTCGCCCCCAAGCGCGCGGTCCTGTCCGACCCCGCGTTCATCACCGACGAGATGCCCGCCGAGATCACCGCGATGATGGCCACGATGGTCGCGACGGCGACCGCCGAGAGCGTCCGCCAGATGAACCCGAAGTGGTCCGACAAGGACATCGAGTGCGAACTCGCGGGCTTCGCGCTGTTCGACTCGGAGGTCATGAAGTCGATCCCCGGCGGCTACGTGCCGCCGGCGCCGCTCGTCCCGACGCTCGTGCAGCTCGCCGAGACGAGCGTGGTCTCCGACGCGACCGCCGCCACGCTGACCGAACGCGGCTTCGAGGTACGCCGGGTCCCGGGCACCGGCCACTGCATCCACCGCGACTCGGTGGAGGGCTTCATGGCCTCGCTGGAGGGCTGGGTCTGACCCCGAGGCCGGACGGCGGCAGACGGACAGCGGGGACGGCGGTGCCACCGGCCTCCGGTCACGCCAGACGGTCCGGCCCCCGGCAAGGGGCCGGACCGCCCGAGACCGGCGCGCGGGGTCGAGTGAGGACTCCCCCGCGCGCCGCCGCTCAGGCCTTCTTGCCGCCCAGCTTGCCGACCGCCGGGCGCAGCGGTACGTCGAGCGCGTCGTACAGCCCCGGCTCCGCCTCGACCAGCCAGTCGATGGCGCCGACCAGCCGCCCGACCGCGGTGGCGTTGCCGCCCGCCGAGCGGTTCTCGCCCTCGTCGACGGCCTCCACGGTGACCTCGATGCGCGGACGGCCCTCGATGATGACGCGGTGCGCGCCGTCGCCGCCGTCGGGAGGCGTGGGCCAGTCCGGGGCGCACGCGGCGTGGATGCGGGTGACGTGCTCGATGACGATGCGCGGCTCGCCGCCGACGATGCCCTGCACCTCGAAGCGCACGGCGCCCTGCGTACCGGCCTCGAACTCGCCCATCAGGCGGGTGTTCACCGTTTCGTCGAGTGCGCGGCGGTCGACCGTCTCGCGGATCTCGTCGAGCTCGACGCCGAGTGCGCGGGCCATCAGGCGTATCTGCCCGCCCCAGACCATGGTCGGCATGTCGGGCCACAGCATGGGCGGCCCGTAGTCCATCGGCATGCCCATGCCGATCAACTGCCGGACGGATTCCTCCTGGTCGTACGTGGTGTAGTCGAAGATCTCCTGGCAGCGGATCGCGTCGACGGTGGTGCCCAGGCCGCTGATCAGCAGCGGCAGGATGTCGTTGCCCCAGCCCGGGTCGACGCCCGAGACGAACAGCGAGCCGCCGCCCTCGGCGACCGCGGCGACGACCGGGTCGCGGAACTCGGGCGGCGCGTTGCGCTGGTCGTACAGCGGGTAGAGCGCGGGGCTGACGACGACCGCGCCGGCGCGGATGGCGCGGCAGATGTCCTCGAGCGCGTCGTCGGGGCGGATGTCGCCGGAGGCGGCGTACACCACGGCCCCCGGGCGGGTGGCGAGGACGGCGTCCACATCGTCGGTGGCGGCCACCCCCAACTCGTGGTCGAGTCCCGCGAGTTCGCCGGCGTCGCGGCCGACCTTCGCGGGATTGTGGACGATGACGGCGGCGAGTGTGAGCGCCGGGTGCGCGTCGACGGCCCTGATCGACGCACGGCCGACGTTGCCGGTACCCCAGACAACCGTGGGAATCATGCGGTGGAGGGTAGCGAGCGCCTTGATCGGTTCATAGTCCTTGATCGAAGCAATTAATACGGACTCCGCGAGGCGTGGCGCGGGTGTACGCCTACCCGCTCCGACGGCGGGCCGCCGCGGCGGCCTCGCGGACGCACGCGACCGGGTCCGTGTCGGCGGCGGCGACCAGCGCGCGGGCGGTGGCGGCGTCGGCGGGCAGGCCGCCCAGCGCGGTGGCGGCATTGGCGCGTACCCGGTGGCACGGGTCGGCGACCAGCGCGGCGGCGATCGCGGCGGCCGCGTCGTGCAGGCGTTTGGAGTGGCCGGGCGGGAGTTCGTCGGCGCGGACGCGCCCGAGGGAGTTGGCGGCGCGGGCGCGTACGCCGGGGTCGTCGTCGCGTAGCAGTTCGATCAGCGTGCCGAGGGTGACCCAGTCGGCGGGCAGGCGGCCCAGCCCCCAGGCCGCGGCACGGCGCGACTCGACGTTGTCGGTCCCGGACGGCCAGTAGTAGCGCAGTACGGACGCCCCGTCCGACCGTCCCGCCACGACCAGCGCGCGGCCTGCCGCGTAGCACGCCGGCCGGTCGCCGCCGGAGCGCAGGATCGCCTTGAGTGCCGGTATCGCGCGTTCCGTAGCCACGCGTTCCAGACCCGCGAGGGCCGCGGCGCGGTGCGGTCCGGCCGGCATCTCGACGAGGAACGGGACGAACCGGCTGTCGACGACGCGCGCGACCATGTGCAGGGTCGTCTCGTCCCACGGCTTGCGCATCGCGGCGGTGAGGCGCAGAAGTGCGTCGACGGCCGCGGGAGTGCCGACGTGCGCGAGGCTGCGGGCGAGCGCTTCACCGGCGTGCGGCATGTAGTGGGACGTCGCGGCGGCCTGCGCGGACCACATCCCGGCGGCGCGGACGAGCGCCGCCTCGGCCTCGGGCGTACGGAACGCGCCGAGTGCGCGGATGACTTCGGCGTTCCACCCGGGCGAGCCGGACGTCTCGTCGAGCCACGCCGCCAGGAGCGGAGCCGCGCGCTCGTCGCCCAGCACCGCGAGCAGGCGGGCGGCCTGCACGGCCCAACTCGACTCGCGTGGCGGGACGAGGGCCCGGACGGCGGCGTCGGCGGCGCGGGCCTCGTGGGCGCGCACGAGGCGTTCCCCCGCGGCTCCGGCCAGTCGGCTGCGGCGGCCGAACCCGCGCTCGAACGCGTCGACGAGGATCTCGACCGGCGCGGACCGCAGCGCACGCCGGGCGAGCCCGAATTCGCAGGGCTCGTCGGCCGCCGCCCCGCCGTCGTCGCGCGTCGTGTCTGCCATGTCCGCCCATTGAAGTGAGGGCGGCGCGGCGGCTCAAGCCCTTTGGGCGAATGCTTCGTTGGGACGGAGAGGGCTTGCGGGGCGTACGTACGTAATGCGCCGTTCGGCGGGTCGCACGGCTGCGGGTGTCGAGGCCGCGGCATACCGTTGCGGCAGGGCGGTCGGCGACCGGGGTGACGGAGGTTCGGGCATGGCGACCAACGCGGACGACGTACGCCGCGAGGCTCTGGCGCTGCCGGAGACGAGCGAGAAGTTCACCTGGAACACCCCGACGTTCCGGGTGCGCGACAAGATCTTCGCCGCGCTCGGCGAGGACGACACGTCGGTCGCGTTCCGGTGCCCGCGCGAGGAGCGCGCCGAGCTGATCTCCTCGGAGCCGGACAAGTTCTTCATGCGCGCGGGCCACGACGACAACTACGACTGGATCCGCGCGCACCTCGCGGCGGTCGACGACGTCGAGGAGTTGCGGGCGATACTCCTTGACGCCTGGCGCATGACCGCGCCCAAACGGGTGCTCAAGGCGTACGACGAGGCCCGCGCCGCCGACGACTCCTGACCGGACCGGCCGGGCCGGCGGGCAGGGTCTACTACGGCACCGAACCGGTGTCCGGCAGTGTGCGTCACGCCTCGACGGCGAACATCCGGGCCGCGTTGTCGTGGCAGACCGCGCGCAGCCAGGCGTCGCCCAGGTCCAGGCGGGCGAGGGCGTCGAGTGCCTCGTAGTAGGGGTACGGGATGTTGGGGAAGTCGCTGCCCAGCAGGATGCGGTCCGCGAAGTCCAGGAGCCGCGGCAACTGGTCCTTCGGGAAAGGCGCGTCGGCCTCGGTGAACGCGGTGAAGGACATGGTCGTGTCGAGGTGCACGCCGTCGTACCGCTCGGCGAGGTCGAGGAAGTCGCCGTACTCCGGTAGCCCCATGTGCGCGACGATCATGCGCAACGACGGGTGCCGGGCAAGCAGTTGCGCGACGGGCTCAGGACCGGTGTGCCTGCCGGGCATCGGCCCCGAGCCGCAGTGCGTGACGACGGGAACGCCGGCCTCGGCCAGGACGCCCCAGACCGGATCGAGGAGGGGGTCGTTGGGGTCGTACGCGCCGACCTGGAGGTGTGCTTTGAACAAGCGCGCGCCGTCCGTGATCGCGCGTTCGACGTACGCCGCCGCGTCCGGCTCCGGAAAGAACGTCGCGGTGTGCAGGCAGTCGGGGGTCCGTGCGGCGAAGTCCGCGCCCCAGGCGTTGAGCCAGGCGGCCATGTCGGGCTTGTGCGGGTACAGCAGCGCGGTGAAGCGGCGGACCCCGAACTCACGCAACCGGGCGACGCGCTTGTCCTCCTCGATGCGGTACGCGATCGGCCAGGGCCGCCGGGTGAGCGGGCCCGCCCGGTCGAAGTAGGCCCACACCTTGGCGAGCACACGTTGCGGCATGAAGTGCGTGTGCACATCGATCAGTCCCGGGAGGCCGAGACCCTGCCAGAACCCGGCCACCTGTGCGTCGCTGTGCTCGGTCGCAATCATCCGGCCATCGTGCCACTGCGTGGCCGGTACACGCACTGACTGGAGGCGAACTCAGGCGGCCGGCACGGCGCGCGCGGCGTCCGCGGCAACCTGTGCGGCGGCGGCCGGACCGAGGCGGGCGAGGTCGTCGGAGAACACCTCGACGCCGACCGGCGCGTCGACCCCGGCGGCGCGCAGCGCCGCGAGCACTCCGGCCACGTCGGCGTCGCCGAGGCCGGGCAGGAGGCGTCGGTGCATGGTCTCGTCCATGAGGTCCATGGCGTGGGGCGCTTGCCCCGCGGTGCCGTTCGCCGGGAGAGCGGGGGCGTCGCTGATCTGGATCCCGTTGACCCGGCGCGCGAGGTCCGGGACGAGGTCGGCCGCGGTGCCGCCGGAGCGGTACAGGTGCCAGGTGTCGAGCAGGATCCCGCCGTTGGGCCGGTCGGCGAGGCCGACGATCCCGGCCGCCGCACGGATGTCCGGGATGCCGGACCAGGGCAGGAACTCCAGGTGGACGAGGAGGCCGTACGCGGCGGCCCGGTCGCACAGTTCGGCGAACGCCTCCGCGGCGCGCTCGGCCTCGACCGCCGCCCCGGCGATCTCCACGACGTTGAGCGAGCGCGCGCCGAGTGCCTCGGCCATCTCCCAGAACACGTCCGCGGGGACGGCGAAGCCGGCCGCGTCGGTGTCCGCGCCCGCTTCCGGCGGCGCGGCCGGGGCCTTGGGCAGCCAGTCGGTGACGGCGTCGAGTTCGCCGATGGCGAGGCCGTTGTCGGCGAGGACGGCACGCATGTCGGCGGCGGTCAGCCCCTCGTCGATCGCACGCTGCCAGTCCTGCGCCCACAGCGTGATCCCGGCGAACCCGGCGGCCGAGGCCGCCTCGGCGCGCTCACGGAAGCCGCTGCCCAGCACCGTCCCGGCGCACAGCACCAGGTCGTCCGCTCCCAGCACACGCACCACTCCCCTGCGAACGATCGACCTGGTGACGACTATTCGTCCCCAGGTGTCGAAAGTTCGTGCATGCTAGGGGTAGGCGGTCGCGAAGTGAAGGCCCGCCCGGCCGCCGGCGCCGTTGCGGCCGTCGCGGCCGTCGCATCCGGTGACGTCGTCGGGTCCGCTACGGGCACTTGAGGCCACTGCGGGCGCTGGACAGCGTGCCACTCAAGGTCTCCAGCGGAACCTTCAGCGCGTCGACGGTCTGCTGGACGGTCGAACTGTCCCCGACCGACTCGAGCACGGACTTGACCGCGTCGGCCGCCGCCTTGACCGCGGCTCCGGCCGCCGAGTTGAGGTCGCCCGACGATTCGGCCAGCGACGACAGGTCGTCGGTGACCTTGTCGACCGAACTCTTCACCTCGTCCTTGCTGGTGGTCGCGGGGTCCAGCGAGGTCAGGGAGTCGGTGTCCTTTTTCAACCGGTCCAGGTCGCCGCAGGCCGCGGTGGCCGCCGCACTGGCCGACTTGGACGCCTTCGCCTCGGGAGACTCGTCGTCGTCCGAGCATGCGGAAACGGACACCAGGACGGCCGCGGACAGGGCCGCCGCACACAGTCGGCGCTTCACAGGACCTCACTTCGCCGCGCTTTGCCTATGGCCATAAACAACCACAAATCACCACCAACCTCACACGCCCCATCTGCCCCGGCAACCGGGCGGAGCCATCCGGGCGTCACCCCGCAAGCCCGACGTGGTTCGATATCTCGACCACGATGACGGAGAGTCCGAACACTGAGAGGGCGGCGGCGGACATGCGCGCAGTGCGGGGCAAGGCGACGGGGACAGGCACTGGCGCGGATGGCGGCGGCGTGGCCGTCGAAGTGGTCGACGTCGCCGATGTGCCGTGCGTACCGGGTGCGGACCGCGAGATCGAACTCGTCGCGGCCGGAATCTGCGGGTCCGACCTCGGGTACCTCGCGATGGGGAGCACCCTGCTGCTCGGGCACGAACTCGCGGGCATCGGCGCCGACGGCGCGGCGTACGCCGTCGAGGCGGTCTTCGGCTGCGGCACCTGCGCCCAGTGCGCCGCCGGGCACCGCAACCGGTGCGTCGACGTGCACCTGCGCGTGCCGGGCATGACGATCGACGGCGGCATGGCCGAGCGGTACGCCGTTCCCGCGACCGCCCTCGTCCCGCTCCCCGACGGCCTCGCGGTCCGCGACGCCTGCCTGGTCGAACCGTCCGCCGTGGCGTGGCGTGCCGCGCGCCTCGCGGGCGTCGCCCCCGGGAGCCGGGTGGCGGTGGTCGGCGGCGGCGCGATCGGCCTGCTCGCGGTCGCCGCCGCACAGGCGCTCGGAGCGTCCGAAGTGGCGCTCTCGGCAAGGCGGATCGAGCGGGTCGAGGTCGGACGGCGACTCGGCGCGGCCATCGTGTCGGACGCCGCGTCCGGCGCCGGCGGCTACGACGTCGTCATCGACGCCGCCGGAACCGCGGGAGCCCTCGCCGACGCGGTCGGCCTGCTGGCGCCCGGCGGCACGCTGTCGATCGCGGCGCTGCACGCAGGCGACCTGCCACTGCCGTTCCTTCCGTCGTTCCTGAAGGAGGCGCGCGTCGTGATGTCGATGGCGTACGGCGCCGACGAGCACGGCGTCCGCGACGTCGACCAGGCCGCGCGCATGCTCGCCGCACGCCCGGACATCGCCGCGTCGGTGATCACGCACCGCTTCCCGCTCGAAGACGCCGCCGAGGCGTTCCGCGTCGCCGCCGACCGTTCGACCGGCGCGATCAAGGTCGTGGTCGAACCCTGACCCGGCCGGGCGGGCGTACGCTGCCGGGAGAACAGCCGCGGAGAACAGCGAGGAGGCCGCCGATGGGTGCCGCGACGCCCGCCGCAAAGCCCGCCGCCACGAAGCACAAGGTCCTGGTCAGCCGCTGTCTGCTCGGACACCGGGTGCGCTACGACGGCGGCACGCAGGAGCGGCTCGCGGTGCTGGCGGCCTGGGAGGCGGAGGGCCGCATTGTGCCCGTGTGCCCCGAGGTCGAGGGCGGCCTGCCGACGCCTCGGCCGCGCGCGGAGATTCCCGGGGGCCGGGGCGCCCAGGTGCTCGACGGCACGGAACGGGTGCTCACTCACGAGGGCGCCGACGTGACAGGGCCCTACCTGGAAGGCGCCCGGATCTGCCTGGAGTTGGCGGCCCGGCACGGAATTCGGGTGGCGGTGCTGAAAGCACGCAGCCCGTCGTGCGGGAACCGCGAGGCGTACGACGGCACGTTCACCGGCACGCGCGTGACCGGCGAGGGTGTCGCGGCGGCGGCGCTCCGCAGGGCGGGGGTGCGCGTCTTCAACGAAGACGAACTCGACGCCGCCCGCGCCGCGTTGGAAGCCCTGGACCACCTGGACGACGCCGTTCGCCCGCCCCAACCGGACTCCCCCACCACTGCGGACGACGCGTCTCGCTGACCGGCTCAGCGACGGGACTCAGTGACGGGCTCACTGACGGGGCTCAGTGACGGGGCTCGGCGAACGGGCGCGCGGCAGGGCCCGGGTGGACGGTGACGTCGCGGTTCGTCAGGTGCGTGTGCCCGTCCGCGCATTCCACGACCACGCGTACCGGCGCACCGCAGTCGGCGTGCCGGATGTCGAGCATGAGGCCGACCGGGTCGCCGTGGTGCCGGTCGCCGAACTGCTTGAGGGCGAGCAGCACCGGCCACAGCTCCCATCCCTTGGCCGTCACCCGGTACTCCAGGCGCGACCGGGTGCCCGGCTCACGGTAGGGGCGGGTCTCCAGCAGGCCGCCCGCGACCAGCTTGCGCAGCCGGTCGGCGAGTACGGCCTCGGACATGCCGACGTGGCGCCGGAAGTCGTCGAACCGGCGTACGCCGTTGACCGCGTCGCGCAGGATCAGCAGCGACCACTTCTCGCCCACCACGTCCAGCGTGCGCCGGACCGGGCAGTTCTCCGGGTCGATGCCCAGCCATCCGAGGTCTGCGGGCGGCTCCACCGGGTTGTCCGCGCGGGTGTCCATGGGGGTATGGTACTCACCTGGCTTCATTTTTAGCAGCCAGCAGAGTGGAGTCCGAGGAGCTGAGCATGGGCAGGTCGCGCACGTATTCATGGGACGACCCGGCAGTGACCGCCGAAGGCGCCGCGTCGATGGCGGGCCTGGAGTTCCTGAACGCGATGATCGCGGGCCGTTTCCCGGCGCCGCCGATCGCCGCGACGCTCGGCTTCACCCTCGACGAAGTCGAGCACGGGCGCGCCGTGTTCTCGATGACACCCGGCGAGGAGCACTACAACCCGATCGGCAGCGTGCACGGCGGGGTGTACGCGACGCTGCTCGACTCCGCGGCGGGCTGCGCGGTGCACACCACCCTGCCGGCCGGCATGGCCTACACCTCGCTCGACCTGTCGACCCGCTTCCTGCGGCCGATCGGCTTCGACACCGGCCGGATCCGCGCGGTCGGGCGCGTCCGCACCCAGGGGCGCCGCACCGCGATGGCGGAGGCCGAACTGCTCGACTCCCGCGACCGGCTGCTCGGCCACGCCACGAGCACGTGCATGATCTTCCCGATCCCGGGCGCACCGTCCGCATAGAGTCGGGGGCCATGAGCACTGCCGACGCGAGCACGGACGGAAACGCGGGCGAGAACGCGGACGGGACGGCCGGCGTACCCACGCGGCGCATCGACCCGCCGTATCTGGGCGGCGAGCGCGAGACGCTGCGGGCGTACCTCGACTACCACCGCGCGACGCTCGCGTGGAAGTGCGACGGGCTCGGCACCGAGGAGTTGCGCAAGCGCTCGATGCCGCCGTCGACGCTGACCCTGCTGTCGTTGGTCCGGCACATGGCCGAGGTCGAGCGCACCTGGTTCCGGCGGGTCGTCAACGGCGAGGACATCCCGCTGCGCTGGTCCGCCGAGAATGACTTCCAGGTCGCGTACGACGCCTCCGCGTCGACCCGCGAGGAAGCGTTCGACGCGTGGCAGACCGAGGTCGCGCACGCGCGCCGCATCGAAGCCGCCGCGGAGTCGCTGGACGTGACGGGCCATCAGGCGCGCTGGGGCCAGGACGTCTCGCTGCGCTTCGTGATGCTGCACATGATCCACGAGTACGCCCGCCACAACGGCCACGCCGACTTCCTCCGCGAAGGCGTGGACGGCACCACCGGCGCGTAGCGCACCACACGTGGGCCTCGCGACACGCACGCGTAGCGGTCAGGGTGCCGCGTGCTCGGTCTCGTTCCCGCTTCCGTACGCGGCCGCGTACGCCTCGTCGCCCAGCCTCTTGCGGGCCGCCGACTCGATGCGGTCGACATCCGTGCGCTCGGCGGACGCCAGCGGATGGCCGGTCGAGGCACGGGCCCGGTGCGCGGCGCCGAGCAGGGCCGCTCCCCGTGCCGCGTCGCCGGCCAGCACGGCCGCCCCCGCGAGTCCCTCGTAGGCAAGGGCGATCATGCGCGGGTCACCGACCCGGCGGGCCGCCGCGAGGCCTTCGCGGTGGTACCTCTCCGCCGCCTCGGCGTCGCCCCGTAGTTCGGCGATGAATCCGAGCTCCGCCACGGTGATGGCGACTCCCGGAGGGCCGTCGTTGGTACGCGACCAGTCGAGCCACGGCAGCAGCATGCGTTCGGCGTCGTCGTACCGGCCCTGGCGGCGCGCGGCCAAGGCGAGGCCCATCTCGGCGAACATCGCCGCCGCCTCGTCGTCCAGGTCGTGGGCGATGCGCAGCGCGCGCTCGTGGAACGCGTCGGCGTCGGCGAAGTCGCCGCCGAGCATCGCGTACCGGCCGAGGAGGGCCAGGCGTCCGGAGTACTCGGCCCACAGCCCCAGTTCCTCCGCGATGCGGAGCCCGTCGCGCGCGATGGCCGCGGCCTGCGCGTATTCGCCGCGGACCTCGGCGAGCGTGCCGAGGGTGTCGCCCGCGCGCAGGACGCCCCAGCGGTCGCCCAGGCGCGTGAACAGCCGGTGGCTCTCCTCCGCATAGCGGCGACAGGCGACGAGGTCGCCGTCGACCTGCGTCCCGTACGCGGTCAGGCTCAGCGCGGCGGCGATTCCCCACTGGTCGCCGAGCGCGCGCAGGGTCGTGAGGGCGCGGGCGCAGATGGCCCGGCTGTCGCTCGAATCGCCGTACCACCAGAACGCGGTGGCCAGCAGCAGTTCGGCGTACGCGAGGTCGCGTGTGCCCTCCGCGTCCGTCGTCTCGGGGTCGAACTCCGCGAGCGCGTCCTTGGCCGTACCGAGGCCACCCGCGTCGACATCGGCGGCCATGCCGACGGCCGCGCGCAGGACGATCGCGCGCGTACGCAGCACCGCGGGCGCCTCGCCCGCCGCCGCGAGGGCCGTGTCCAGGACTCGGCATGCCTCGCGTGAGCGGCCTCTGACGTACCACGACCAGGTGGCGGCGGTCGCCAGGCGCAGCGCGCTCGCCGCGTCGCCGTGGGCGGCCGCGTGTTCGACGGCGCGCCGCAGGTTGGCGTTCTCGGCTTCGAGGAGTCCGAGCCAGCGGCGTTGCCCGGGGCCGCGGAGGTGCGGTTCGGCACGCACCGCGAGGTCGGCGAAGTAGTGGTGGTGGCGTTCCGCGGCCGCCGCGAACTCGTCTGCCTCGCGCAGGCGTTCGAGGCAGTACTCGGCGACGGACTCCAACAGGCGGTAGCGGGGTCTCCCGGTGCCGTGGTGCGCGACGGCGACGAGCGACCGGTCCACGAGCCGGGCGAGGACGTCGGCGACGTCCGCCGACAGCACGTCCCCGGCCGCGCACACCGCTTCGGCGGAGTCCAAGGTGCAGCCGTCGGCGTGCACGGCGAGGCGGCGCAGCACCGCGCGTTCGGTCTCGCCGAGCAGGTCCCAGCTCCAGTCGATGGCGGCACGGAGGGTCTGCTGACGCGCGGGTCCGCCGCGTTGCCCGGTCCCGAGTACGCGGAAACGGTCGTCGAGGCGGTCCGCCAACTCGTGGACGCCGAGCGCGCGGACCCGGGTCGCGGCGAGTTCGAGGGCGAGCGGGATGCCGTCCAGGCGCCGGACGACGGTGGCGACGGCCGGTGCGGTGTCGGCGTCGAGGGTGAAGCCGGGGGCCGCGGCGGCGGCGCGGTCGAGGAACAGGCGTACGGCGCCGGCCTCGGCCATCGCCCGCAGGTCGGTCTCGGAGGCCGGGCCGCCGAGCGCGGTCCACGCCGTCGCGGTAGTCCCGGCTGTTCTGAATGTCGTAGATGTCCGGGTCGTCGCGCCATCTCGGTCGGGCGAGGGTGGTGCCGGTGCCGGCGGCAGGCTCAGCGGCGGGACCGGCCACTGCACCTCCCCCGGTACGGCCAGCGGTTCCTGACTGGTCGCCAGCACCGTCAATCCCGGAGAAGTGCGCAGCAGCGCCGCGACGACCTCGGCGGCCGGCTGGATCACGTGCTCGCAGTTGTCGAGGACGAGCAGCAGTTCCCGGCCGCGCAGCGCGGTGGCCAGGCGTTCGACCACGGACACGGAGCTGCGTCCCATGGCGCCCTTGATGTCCTCCCGCAGGTCGTCGCGCAGGTCGAGCGCGGTCGCGATCACGTCGGCGATGTCGGAGACGTCGCAGAGACACTCGGTCGACGGGAGCCGGCCGGCGAGTTCGACGAGCCAGACACCGTCGGGGAACGCCTCGGGCGAGCCCTGGGCGGCGCTCGCCAGCGCGAGGCGGGTCTTGCCCACTCCGGCGGGGCCGGTGAGGGTCACCAGGCGGCCGGTCGCAAGGAGTCCGGCGACCTCCTCGACGGCCTGGTCGCGGCCGACGAGGGTGGTCAGTGCGGTCGGCAGATTGCTCCGGCGGCGCGGCGGCCGGTCGGCGGCCTGCGGCGGGTCGAGTGCGGGGTCCTGCTCCAGGATCGCCTGGTGCAGGGCGAGGAGTTCGGGTCCGGGGTCGACGCCGAGCTCGTCGGCCAGGCGGTCGCGGAGTTCGCGGAAGCCGTCGAGGGCCTCGCTCTGGCGTCCGGAGCCGTAGAGGGCCCGCAGGTGTGCGGCGTGCAGGCGTTCGCGCAGCGGGTGGCGGGCGGTCAGGGCGGCCAGTTCCGCGACCAGTAGGCGGTGTTCGCCGAGTTCGAGCCGGGCTTCGGCGCGTTCCTCCAGCGCGGTGAGGCGCTCCTCTTCGAGGCGGTCGGCCCAGGCGCGGGCGAAGGGCAGGTCGCCGAAGTCCGCGAGGGCGCTGCCGCGCCACAGGGCGAGGGCGTCGGTGAGCAGGGCCGCGCGCGTGCGTGGGTCGTCCGTGTCGCGGGCGCGGGCGACGAGGGCCGCGAAGGCGTCGGCGTCGAGGGTGGCGGTGTCCGGATCCCCTGGGGGGTCGTCGCCGGGACGTGTGCCGTCCGGATGTGTGCCGCCGGGACGTGCGCCGCCGGAAGGGCCTTCGTCCGCGGCCAGCAGGTAGCCGGGACGCCGCGAGACGACGAGGTCGCGCGCTCCGGGGTTCGCCTCGTCGAGGGCGCGGCGCAACTGGGAGACCTTGGCCTGCAGCGCGTTGGCGGGGTTGGCCGGGAGGGCGTCGCCCCACAAGTGGTCCACGAGCGCGTCGGCGGAGACGGCCCGGCCGCGCTCGGCGAGGAGGGCGGCGAGGAGCGTACGCACCTTCAACTCGGGGACCCGCACCGGCCTCCCGTCGGCGGTCCACACCTCCAGCGGACCCAGGACTCCGAAGCGCATCCCGTCACGGTAATGCACCGGCACCGCCGACGCCGCCCGTTATGCGCGGGGTGACCTGCGGGAATGCCGCCGGAGGCGCTTTGCCTCCGAACCACGGCAGCCGACCCGAAGCCGACCGTAAGCGGATCCGAAGCCCCTCTCGGCAGTGTGCGGTTGTCGGTCGAACGCGGGCGGTCCGGCCGGCCCCCCGGCCACGTCCTCCCGGCCGCCCCGCCCCGTCCGCGTCACCTGGCCGCCATAGGCCGCCCCGCGACCACCCCGCGACCGCCCGCCTGTTCTCGTCCCCGTCTTCCTCAGGAGTCCGTCATGCATGTCACCGCCGCCGCAGGCGCCGAAGTCCCGGCCCGGGCCGACCGCCGGGCGTGGCTGGGCCTGGCCGTGCTGGCCCTCGCGACGCTGCTGCTGTCATTCGACGTCACGCTGCTCTATCTCGCGGCACCACAACTGAGCGCGGATCTCGATCCGAGCAGCACCCAGATGCTCTGGATCATGGACATCTACAGCTTCATGATCGCGGGCTTCATGGTGACCATGGGCACGCTGGGCGACCGCATCGGCAGGCGCAAGGTCCTGCTGGTCGGCGCGCTGGCGTTCGGGGCGGCGTCGCTGCTCGCGGCGTACGCGCCGAACGCCGAGACCCTGATCGCCGCCCGTGCCCTGCTGGGGGTGGCGGGCGCGAGCATCATGCCGTCCACGCTGTCGCTGATCGGCCTGCTGTTCCGCGATCCGCGGCAGCGGGCGTTCGCGATGGGCGTCTGGGCCGCGGCGTTCTCGGTGGGCGTCGCGCTCGGCCCGGTCATCGGCGGGCTGATGCTGGAGGTCTTCTGGTGGGGCTCGGTGTTCCTGCTGGCGGTTCCGATCATGGGCGTGCTGCTGGTGGCCGGCCCACTCCTGCTGCCGGAGTACCGCAACCCCGAGGGCGGTCGCCTCGACCTGGTGAGCGTCGTGCTGTCGCTGGCCGCCATCCTGCCGATCGTCTACGGCATCAAGCAGATCGCCAAACACGGCGTGGACGGCGTCTCGGTCGGCGCGCTGGTCGTCGGGGTGGCCATGGGCGTGTGGTTCGCGCTGCGGCAGCGCGGCCTGGAGCACCCGCTGCTGGACATACGCCTGTTCGCGAACCGGTCTTTCAGTGCGGCCCTGGCCACCAGCACGCTGGTCGGTGCGGCGCTGGGCGGCACGTACCTGTTCATCACGCAGTACCTGCAACTCGTCGAGGAGCTGTCCCCGCTCGAATCGGGACTGCTGCTGGTGCCGGGATCGCTCGCCCTGATCGGCACGTCGATGCTCGCGCCGGTGCTCACCCGGCGGATCCGCCCCGCGTACGTGCTGACCGTCTCGATGCTCGTCTCCGCGACCGGCTACGCGCTGCTCACCCAGGTCGACGAGGGCGGACTCGCGATCCTGGTCACCGGGTTCATCCTGCTGTACGCCGGCACCGGCCCGGAGATGTCGCTGGCCACCGACCTGGTGGTCGGGTCGGCTCCGCAGGAGAAGGCGGGTTCGGCGTCCGCGATGCACTCCACGGGCGGTGAGCTCGGCATCGCGTTCGGCGTGGCGGTGATCGGCAGCATCGGCACCGCGGTCTACCGCGACGAGCTGTCGGGGCGGATCCCCGAGTCGGTGCCGGCGGACGCGGCGAGTGCCGCGGAGGACTCGATGGCCGGGGCGCACGCCGCGGCGGCCGAACTGCCGGACACGGTCGCGCGGTCGCTCATGGAGCCGGCCCGCGAAGCGTTCGTGAGCGGCCTGGGTGCGGTGTCGGTGGTGGCGACGGCGCTCATCGTGGCGCTGACCGTGCTGGTTCTCGTGGCCCTGCGGCACGTGCCGCCGACCGCGGCGGGCACGGTTCCGGACGCCGGGAACGACGACTCCCCGGACGCCGGGCAGGACGCCGGACCGGGCCCCGCCGCGGACGCCGCCCCGGTGACGGCCCGCGCCTGACGGGTTCCTGCCCATGGCTCAGCACTCGGCGTTCAGGGCTCGGCGTTCAGGGCTCGGGCTTCCGGGCACGGCGCGCCGCACGCCGTTCCCGGCCAAGGCCGGCAAGTCCCCCGATCGGGCGGGGACTTGCCGGCCTCGGCTTTCCGCGATTCCGCTCTGGGCCTTCGCTTTCGGTGCTGCGCTTTGGGCCTTCGCTTTGGGCCTTCGCCTTTCGTGTTCCGCGTCAGTGGACGGTCAGACCACCGTCGGGGCTGATCACCTGGCCGGTGATGTAGCTGCCCGCGTCCGAGGCGAGCAGCAGCGCGGGGCCGACCATCTCCTCCGGCGCGGCCATGCGGCCCATCGGGGACGACTTGGCCATCGACGCGACGACCTCGGGCGTGTTGTTGCGCACCATGTCGGTGTCGACGGTGCCGGGGGCCAGGGCGTTGACGCGGATGTTCTCGGGGGCGAGGGCGCCGGCCGCGGAGCGGGTGAACGCCAGCAGGCCGGACTTCGCCGAGGCGTACAGCGACGTCGGCTCCGAGCGCAGGAAGACCCCGGCGCTGATCACGTTGATGACGGAGGCGCCGACTGTGCTGCGGCGCAGGTGCGGCAGCGCGTACTGGGTCAGGAACACCGGGCCGCGCAGGTTGACGTGGAACGACTTCTCCCACGCCTCGGGCGTGTACTGCCCGATCGGGAGGGTGAGCGGGTTCGCGGCGTTGTTGACCACGATGTCGATGCCGCCGAAGCGCTCGACCGTACGGTCCACGAGGTTCTGCAGCGCGTCGAGTTCGCCCATGTGCGTGGCGACGGCGAGGGCCTCGCCGCCCGTGGCCTCGATGTCCTTGACCGCCGCGTCGCACGAGTCGGCCTTGCGGCTGGCGACCACGACCTTGGCGCCGCGCGCCGCGAAGCCCTTGGCGATGGCCAGGCCGATGCCGCGGCTGCCGCCGGTGACGATCGCCACGCGTCCGGTCAGGTCGAACGGATCACGCGCGGCGCCCTGGCCTGCGTCGGGGGCGGTGCTGGTCGGGTTGTCGGACATCGGGCCTCCGTGCCGTCGTCGCCTGTGCCGTGGGTGCGTCGCGGAGAACCGCGTGCAGCACCTGAGAAAACCGGTTTTCTTAGCTCTGGTCAAGTTCTTGCTACCACCCGCGGACCGCGCTCCGGAAGGGCGGTTGACCGCGCGGGGCCGCACGGAGGAAATCCACTGAGACATTCATGTCTCATATGAGGTATCATCGGATCATGTCCACCGACCGCGAGCACGTCCTGCGCGAAGCCGCGACCCAGTTGATCCGGCGTCCCGCGTCCTCCATGGACGAGATCGCGCGTGCGGCCGGGATCAGCCGGGCGACCCTGCACCGGCTCTACCCGGGGCGCGACGCCCTCGCCCTCGCTCTCGGGGCCCGCGCGCTGGAGCAGGTGGAGGCCGCGGTCGACGCGGCCCGCATCGAAGAGGGCGACGCGGGCGACGCGTTGCGGCGGCTGGTGGACGAGCTGATGCCGATCGCCGAGTTCCTCGGGTTCCTCTACGGCGAGAACGCGCTGCTGGACGTCCCTGAGATCGACGCCGCGTGGGAGCGCATCGACGGGCGCGTGACCGCGGTCGTACGCGAGGGCCAATTGGCCGGAACGGTACGCGTCGACCTGCCCGCGCAGTGGATCAGCGAGGCGGCGTTCTCACTGGCCGTCGGGGCCGGCTGGTCCGTGCGCGACGGGCGGCTCGCCCGGCGCGAGGCGCCGCGCGTGGTCGTCGAGCTCCTGCTCGGCGGGGTGCTGCGGCGGGAGTCCTAGGTCCCGGAGACCTCTTCGGCCCCGTCCTCCCCCGCACTTCCCACCCACTCTCTGCGGACGCCCTGCCCGCTCGCTGCTCCTCCCCCGCGACTCCGCCCGCCGGCCCGGACCTCTCCGAGCCCTCGGCGACGCCGCCCACGGCCCGCCCGTGCACCCGATCCCGCCCGGTCCGACCACCTGCGGGGTGTCTGATCGCGACACCTCTCCGTCCCACGCCCCGTGAATTCGTCCCTGCGACGCCTCCCTCCTTTCCGCCGCCCACTTTCCGCTGCTTCTCCCCTACCTGCCCCACCCTGACCTGGGACTTCCCGTGAACCACTCACCCGCCGACACCACAACGCACTCACCCGCCGGCCCTCCGGGCAAGACCGCATCCTCCGGCCACGCCGAGGGCGAGGGCGCGCACCCGGGCCGCTGGCTCGCCCTGACCGTGCTGACGCTGGCCGTACTGCTCGTCGCGATCGACGCGACCGTGCTGGGGCTGGCCGTGCCGTTCCTCAGCGCGGATCTCCAGCCGTCCGGCTCGCAGTTGCTGTGGATCGGGGACGCGTACTCGTTCGTCATCGCGGGTCTGCTGGTGTCCATGGGCACACTCGGCGACCGGCTGGGCCGCAAGCGGCTGCTGCTGTGGGGCTCGGCGGCGTTCGGCCTGCTGTCGCTGGTCGCGGCGTACGCTCCGTCCGCCGAGGCGCTGATCGCCGCCCGCGCGGCGATGGGTGTCGCGGGTGCGACGCTCATGCCGTCGACATTGGCCCTGATCCGCAACCTGTTCCCCGACCCGCGTGAGCGCAGCTTCGCGATCGGCATCTGGGGTGCGATGTCGATGGCCGGTGCCGCGGTCGGCCCGGTGGTCGGCGGGCTGCTCCTGGAACACTTCTGGTGGGGCTCGGTCTTCATGATCAACCTGCCGGTGATGGCTCTGCTGATCGTCGTCGGCGTCAGGGTGCTGCCGGAGTCCCGTAACCCGAACCCGGGTCCGTGGGACGTCCCCAGCGCGCTGTTGTCGCTGGTCGGCATGATCGCCGTCGTGTACGCGGTCAAGGAGACGGCCGCGTACGGCCCGCACTGGGAGGCGGTGGCGTCCGGCGTCCTCGGGGTGGCCGCGCTCGTTTGGTTCACCCGTCGCCAGTTCTCGCTACCGGTGCCGCTGCTGGACATGCGGCTGTTCCGCAACCGCAACTTCTCCGGTGCGGTGCTGGCCGACCTGCTCACCGTCTTCGGGCTGTCGGGCGTGGTGTTCTTCCTGTCGCAGTACTTCCAGCTCGTGCAGGGCCTCAGCCCGCTCAAGGCCGGTCTGGCCGAACTGCCCGCGACCGTCGGCGCCGTCTTCACCGGCGTCGTGGCCGGGCTGATCGCCCGCCGCCTGTCGCCGCGCCTCGTGGTCTCCACGGGTCTCGCGGCGGTGGGCCTGGCACTGGGCGCGCTCGTGGCGCTGGACGACGGCTCGCACTATGCGCTCGTCGGTACCGCGCTGCTGTTCGTCGGCCTGGGCGCGGGGCTGTCGTTCACCGTGACCGCCGACCTGATCATGTCCAGCGCGCCGAAGGAGAACGCGGGCGCGGCGTCGGCGATCTCGGAGACCGCGTACGAACTCGGCGCGGCACTCGGCATCGCGCTGCTCGGCTCGGTGATCACCGGCGTCTACCGCGGGCACCTCACCGTGCCGTCCGGCGTCGACGGCTCGGCCGCGCACGCGGCGAACGACTCCTTTGCCGGCGCGGTCGACGCGGCCGGCGCCCTGCCGGACCCGCTGGGCACCGCGCTGGCCGCCTCGGCGCAGGACGCGTTCCTCGACGGCCTGCGCATAGCCGCGGGCGCGGGCGCGGCCGTCCTCGTCGCCGCCGCCGTCGCCGCGTGGTTCATGCTCCGCGGATCCCGGCTCGCGGAAGACGACGACCACGCGGACCACTGAGCCCGAGACCCACAACCCCGCAGCCCGCAGCCCGCAGCCCACAGCCCACAGCCCACAGCCCACAGCCCACAGCCCACAGCCGCACGGTCGTACAGCCGCAATGCCTATGGAAAGGGCTGAGAGCGCAGGGGTTCTACGGGCAGCGCCGAACCATACGGCGCCACGACCGGCGGTCACTCCAGCAGCAGCGTCCCGCTCGTCGCGCCGCGCACCGACACCGCGGGCGGCAGGAACTCCAGCGGCATCGGCGCCGCGGCCGCCAGTGCCCGGCCCACGGGGTACCGGTGCGCGGCCGGCGGCAGGACGCCGGGGCGACCGTTGGCAACCACGTCCACGCGGCCGGGAGTGGCGGACGGTGCGTGGTCGGTGCCGAGCCTGCGGAGCGCCTGCCGGGCGACGGCTTCGGCGCTGTCGTACAACGTGGTGGCCTCGGGAAGGCCGAGCAAGATCTGTTCGGCGACCAGCGGGTAGTGCGTGCAGCCGAGCACGACCGACCCGCACGCGCGTGGTGTCTGCTCGACCGCCGCGGCGACGGCCTGGGCGATAGCGGCGCCGTCGCCGCGGTCCACCGCCTCCGCGAGTCCTGGGCAGGCGACGGGAAACACCTCGATGCCGTCCGCGTGTTCGGCGATCAGGCGCTGCTGGTAGTCGCTCTGGGTGGTTCGCACGGTCGCCCACACGGCGATCGGCACCCCCGCGGCCGCGGCCGGCTTGACGGCGGGGACGGTGCCGATGACCGGGATGTCCGGCTCGAATCGCTCGCGAAGTGTGTCGATCGCGGTGACCGTGGCGGTGTTGCACGGCACGACGAGGGCCTGCGCTCCGCGCTCGACCGCGACCTCGCCGCCCGCGAGCAGCCGGTCGGTGACGAATTGCGCCGACTTAGAGCCCCACGGCATACCGTCCGGGTCGAGCAGCAGGAGCAGGTCGAGGCTCGGGGCCAGTCGGCGCAGCCAGCCGGCCGTGGGGAGGAGTCCGAGCCCGGAGTCGATCAATGCCACTGTCATCCCGCGAACCTAGCAACCGGCCAACCGGCCGACCCTCCGACGGGCCGGGACCTGCTCTTCGTGTCCGGAGTCGGCGGGTCCCCGACTCCAAGAACCAGTCGTGGTGTCCCGTGCGGTGGCGGAGGTAGGCGATGCCCTGCTGCGGCGCGGCGAGGCGCCGCGGCCACGTACCGGGCCCAGGGTGGATCGAGTTCGCCGCGCAGCCGGCAGTGGCAGGCCAGGGCGTACCCGATTTGCGCGGGGTCGAGGTAGTCCTAGGCGACGGACAGAAGTAGTCGACTCCGTTGAGCGTGCTGTCGTCGAAGTCGCCCAGCGGGGCGGCCGCCCAGGCCGCGGCGCGCGTGGCGCGGGTGAAGGCGGCGGCGTTGGCGGTGAACACGCCCATGCCGAAGAACACCGTCGCGAGGTCGGTGATGTTCTCGTGCTCCGGTCCGTCGAACCCGGTCCGGCCTTCGCCGAGCAGTCGGGCGTGGGCCAGCGCGTGGCCGAGGGTCGCCACGAGGGTGGTCGGCGGTCGACGGGGTCGAATGTGCTCGCCCGGTAGAAGCGCCGGTACCTGCCGACCGTGTGCCGGGAGCGGCCGCCGCTGTCGTGCCTCACCGCGGACGGGACGAAGTCCGGTGTCGGCAGCGCGATCTCGCGGCCGAACTCCGCGGTCAGGCGCCGGTACCACCGCTTGATCCAGTCGCGATCGGCCGGGGACACCGGGCAGGTGTGCCCAGTTGCCTTCGCCGGCAACCACGGCGGACGCCCCCGAGTCCGCGCATCCCACATCGCACAACCACCCCCCGACCGCATTGTGCCCGCCGGACACCGGCCGTCCATCCGGCACTTCCGGGAAACGGCGCTGCCGCCCGCCCCGGCGGCTACCCCTCGCCGGCGCCGTTCGGATGCCGCTCGAAGTGCGCCCGCAGCCGGGCCGCCTGGTGTTCGATCTCGGAGTCCGGGAGCTTTGCCTCCCCCGGCCCGAGCGGGAACGGGCGGCCCGGGGCGGGGTCCACGCGGTAGCGCGGGACGAGGTGGGTGTGCAGGTGCGGCAGGCTGTTGCCGAGCGTCTCGTAGTTCATCTTGAGCGGCCGGTAGCAGGCGATCAGGCCGCGCGCCACGGCGAGGACGTCCGCCCAGTACGAGGTCGCCTCGTCCGCGCTCAGTTCCGTCGGCTCGGTGACGTGTCTGCCGCGCCAGACGACGAGGCTGTAGCCCGGACGCACCTCCGCGCGTTGGAGGTAGGCGTCGGTGTGCTCGCCCGCGCGGATGAGCACGCCGTACTCGGTACGCTCCGGCCTCCCCTGCGCGCACATCCCACAGCCGACGCCCTTGACCAGGTCGTCCCAGTCCGCGGGCCAGTCCTCCGTCATACCGCTCCCCCTTGAGCCGCAATGGAATTCGCCGTCGTGGCCGTGTCCCCTGTTCTCGATTGTCGCAGTGGATCGCGCGCCGGCCCCGGCGGCGGGCGAAATGGGCAGTGCCAGACCCCCGAACGCTTCGGCACCCGGTTCGCCCCCGGGTCCGTCGCCGGCCGGGTCGCATTTTCCGGTGATCCGGATACATCGGCGGGTGTGCGGGCATCGGGTGCGGACCGGAGCTGTGGGCGTACGCCCGCAAAACGGCACGTTAGACGAGTTCCGGCCTGGGTACCCGTACGGGGTATAGGTTCATGGACACGGACGCGGAGGAGGCCGAGATGACGCACACCGGGCACACCGACGGGCAGCCCCCAAGCCGCGGGCCCGGTGACGCGCACGGCAGTGGCCACGGTGGCCACGCCCCGGGCGAAGGCCATGACGGCCACGAAGAGCGGAAGGACCACGCGCGCCACGACACCCAAGGGAACCACGACCCGCACGCGGGCCAGGACGCCCACGCGGGGCACGGCGCGCACGGCGAGGTGTTCCGCCGCCTGTTCTGGCGCTCCCTGCTGCTGTCCGTGCCGGTCCTGGTCTTCAGCACGGGCTTCGCCGACCTGTTCGGCTACGAGCCGCCGGAGTTCCCCCTCTCGACCTGGATCCCGCCGGTGCTGGGCACGGTCGTGTTCGGGTACGGCGGCATGCCGTTCCTGACCGGCGCCCGCACCGAACTGACCGACCGCCGGCCCGGCATGATGACGCTGATCGCGATGGCCATCACGGTCGCCTTCGTGGCGTCGTGGGCGGCCACGCTGGAGATCGCCTCGCACGAGCTGGACTTCTGGTGGGAACTCGTTCTGCTGGTCGACATCATGCTGCTCGGCCACTGGCTCGAAATGCGCGCGCTGGGCGCCGCGTCGGGGGCGCTGGAGGCGCTGGCCGAACTGCTGCCGGACACCGCGGAGCGGATCGACGCCGACGGGACCGCGCACAACGTGCCCATCGCGGACCTCGCCGCGGGGGACACCGTGCTTGTCCGGGCGGGCGGCCGGGTGCCCGCGGACGGCCAGGTCGCCGAGGGCTCGGCCGAGTTCGACGAATCGCTCATCACCGGCGAGTCGCGGCCCGCGCGGCGGCAGGCCGGGGACACCGTGGTCGCCGGGACCGTGCTGATCGACAACGTCGTACGCGTGACCGTCACCGCGACCGGTGAGGACACCCAGCTCGCGGGCATCCGCCGCATGGTCGCCGAGGCCCAGAAGTCACGCTCGCGCGCCCAGGCGCTCGCCGACCGCGCCGCCGCACTGCTCTTCTACTACGCCCTCGCCGCCGCGCTGGTGACCGTCGTGGTGTGGTCCGTGCTCGGCGAGACGGGCGGCGCGGTGGAGCGCATGGTCACCGTCCTCGTCATCGCATGCCCGCACGCACTGGGCCTGGCGATCCCGCTGGTCATCGCCATCTCGACGGAGATCTCGGCCCGGCAGGGCATCCTCGTGAAGGACCGCATCGCCCTGGAGCGCATGCGGGACGTGCAGACGGTGCTGTTCGACAAGACCGGCACGCTCACCAGGGGCGCCCCCGCGGTCACCGCGCACGCCGCGGCCGACGGCCGGGACGCCGGCGAGATGCTGGCCCTGGCGGGCGCGGCCGAGCGCGACAGCGGCCATCCACTGGCCAAGGCGGTGGTCCGGGCCGCGCAGGACGGCGGCGGGAACCTGCCGGGTCCGGTACGGGACTTCCGTACCGAGGAGGGCGTCGGCATCCGCGCCGACGTGGCCGGGCGCGATGTGCGCGTGGGCGGCCCAGGACTGCTCCGCAACGCACGCCTGACCGCGGACGAACAGCTCGCGGGCCGGGCCGCGGAGTGGTCCCGCCACGGGGCGACCGTCCTCTACGTCGTCGCCGACGGACGCCTGGAGGGCGCGCTGGCGCTCGAGGACGAGGTGCGTCCCGAGTCGTACGAAGCCATCGCCGAACTGCACCGCACGCACGTCAGCGCCGCGATGGTGACCGGCGACGCCCGTCCGGTCGCCGAATGGGTCGCCGGACAGCTGGGCGTGGACTACCTCTACGCCGAGGTCCTGCCACGCGACAAGGACGAGAAGGTCGCCGCCCTGCAACGGCGCGGCCGACGCGTGGCGATGGTCGGGGACGGCGTCAACGACGCCCCGGCGCTGGCCCGCGCGGACGTGGGCATCGCAATCGGGGCGGGCACCGACGTCGCGGTGCAGTCCGCCGGGATCGTGCTGGCCTCGGACGACCCGCGCGCGGTCGTCTCGATCCGCCGCCTGTCCAAGGCCGTGTACGCCAAGATGCGGCAGAACCTGCTGTGGGCCGCCGGGTACAACCTGGTGACCGTGCCGATCGCGGCGGGCGCGCTGGCGTGGGCCGGGATCGACATGCCCATGGAACTGGCGGCGATCCTGATGAGCCTGTCGACCGTGGTCGTGGCCCTGAACGCGCAGCTGCTGCGCCGCCTGGACCTGCGCCCCGAGTCGGCCTCGCGCAACGGCGGGCGCTGAGCCGGTCGTCCGGGATCGGCAGACGGGATCGACATCTGCGGTCGGTCCCGCCGACCGGTCCCACCATGACGCAACCGGGACTCGGCGACGCGCGAGGCTCAGCCGATGTCGGCGACGTGCGCGACGTTCTCCCGGTCCACGGGGTCGTCGCTCGGCTCGCCGGCGAACCAGGCGTCCAGCATCTCCTGGAGCAGCGGCGCCGAGGTGAGCCGCAGGCTCAGCGCGAGGACGTTGGCGTCCGCCCATTTGCGGGCCCCGTCGGCCATCACGGCGTCGGTGCACAGCGCGGCTCGTACGCCCGCGACCTTGTTCGCCGCGATGGACGCCCCGGCGCCGGTCCAGCACGCCACCACGGCCTGGTCCGCGCGTCCCTCGGCGACGGCCCGCGCGGCGGCCTCGGAACACCAGGCCCAGTCCGCGCGCTCGCCGGGCACAAGGGCGCCGAACAGCTCCACCTCGTGGCCGCGCCGCTTCAGTTCCTCGCCGATGAGTTCGGCGACGCCCGCCACCTCGTCCGCCGATACCGCGATCCGCATGCCGGCTCCCCTGGTCTCGTGGCTGTCTCTCTCGTCCGCACGATCTCGTACGCACGGTCCCGTACGCGGCGTCCCGTCCGCACGGACACGGTCCGGCACGCGTCGCCGCCGCCGCGGGTCACGGCCCCTCCGCCGATGCGCCTGCCTGCCCGTGTCGGACAACGGTGCCACACTGGGCAACATGGGCACGGCCCCGACACTTCCCGGCACCCTTCGCGCCGATCCGGTCCCGGTTCGGGTGCTGCGGCACGCCTCGGTGCTCGGGACCTGGGAGATGGCCCGCCGCGGCCCGCACCCGGCGCTGGCCGGCCTGATCGGCGAATACTGCGGCTACATCGAGGAATCCACCGTTCCGGTGCGGCGCCGCCAGGTGGCGGAGCGCCGCGTCGTGCTGCTCATCAGCTTCGGTGACCCCATTCGCCTGCACACACTCCCCGGGGTGGACGCGCCCGACGAGACCGTGTCGTTCGTGGCCGGTCTGCACAACGGGCCGACGGTGACCGAGCACGTCGGGGTCCAGGCGGGTGTGCAGGTCGACCTGACACCGCTGGGCGCGTACACGCTGCTCGGTCTGCCGATGGCCGAACTCGTCGACCGCATTGTGCCGTTCGAGGAACTGGCGGGCGGCGCCGCGGGCTTCGGCCGGGAACTGCCGGAACGGCTGGCCTGCGCGGCGACCTGGGACGAGCGCTTTGCCCTGCTGGACGCGGTGTGGACGCGCCGGCTCGCGGAGGGGCCGGTGCCGCGGCCCGAGGTCGTACGGTCCTGGGAGCTGCTGGAAGCGTCGCGCGGGTGCGTGGGCGTCGCCCAACTGGCCGACGAGACAGGATGGAGCCGCCGCCACCTCACGGCGCACTTCCGCCGCGAAGTCGGACTGCCGCCCAAGGCCGCGGCCCGCCTGCTGCGGTTCCGGCACGCGGTGGGCCTGCTGGGCAGCCCCGCGCCGCCCGGGCTGGCGATGCTCGCCGACGTGTGCGGCTACTACGACCAGGCGCACCTGAACCGTGACTTCCGCGACCTGGCGGGCTGCACCCCGACCGCGTACCTCGCCGCGCTGCGGCCGGACGGTGCGGGCGTCGAGGGCTGAGGCACGGCTACCGCCTCCCCTGCCCGGCCACCTTCTCGGCCCTCCTGTCGGCCCGGCCGCGGACCGTTCCCATTCGTCCAAGACGCGCGGTGCGACGGGGGCGAGAGTGGAGGAAGCGGTGTTCCACCGCTGATCGGGGATCCGGAGTTCCGAAGAGAGGAAGTGCGGCCATGTCCGACAAGCCGATTGCCGAGGTGGTCCCCGCCCTGCGGTACCGCGACGCGCCCGCGGCCATCGCGTTCCTGCGGGGCGCGTTCGGCCTGGAGCCGACGTTGGTCGTGCCGGGCGAAGGCGACGTGATCCAGCACGCGCAGCTGGCCTGGGGCAACGGGTGCGTCATGCTCGGGAGCCTGCTCGACGGGGGCGACGGCCAGATCGAGATGACGGTGGGCGGCAGTTGCCTCTACCTGATCCTCGACGACGTGGACGCGCACTACGCCCGCGCGGTCGCCGCCGGTGCGGAGATCACGCGCGAGCTCCGCGACGAGGAGTACGGGGGTCGCGGGTACGTGGCCCGCGACCCCGAGGGCAACCAGTGGTGCTTCGGGTCGTACCGCCCCGAGTAGCAGCCGCCGAGGCCGCGGTGGTCAGCCCTCGTGCGCCGCGAGGTAGCGGTCCACCTTGGCACGCTCGTAGTGGTAGACGGCCTCGACGGGGCCGACCGGCACGAACGTCGCGGTGGCGCAGTCCTCGTACAGGTCGACACGCGTGTAGCCGACGCCGGTGACGCCCTGGTAGGTGCCCGCGGGCGGGAACACGTCCGCGCGGTACGCGACCGCGGGCGCGGCCCACACCGGGACGCCCGCGAGCGCGCCGCAGGTCGCGTGGTGGTTGTGCCCGGTGAGCACGATGCGCACGTCGGTTCCCGCGATGGCCTCGGCCAGGCGCTCGGGGTCCTTGAGCGAGAGGCGTTCGAGGAACGCCAGCGGCGTGGGGATCGGGGGGTGGTGCAGCGCGAGGACCGTCCCGGCCGGGGCGGGCTGGGCGAGTTCGGCGCGCAGCCAGGCGAGTTGGTCGTCCGTGAGGGCGCCTCCGTGGCTGCCGGGCGTGGTGCTGTCGAGCACGATCACCCGTACGTCGCCCGCCCGGTGCACGAAGTCGTGCGGTGCGTCGCCGGGTTCGGTGCCGAGCAGGCCCTCGCGGAACGCCTCACGGTTGTCGTGGTTGCCCATGCCGAACAGCGCGGGCGCGCCGATGCGCGCGGCCGCGGGCTCGACCAACGCGCGCAGGCGGCGGTAGGCGCGGACGTCCCCGGTGTCGGCGAGGTCGCCGGTGAACAGCAGTGCGGCGGGGGCCAGATCGGCGGACTCGACCGCGTCCAGGGCGTGGCCCATCTGCGTGAGGGTGTCGAGAGTGCCCATGAGCAGCTCGCCCTCGGGCACGATGTGCACGTCGCTGAACTGCACGAGGGTGTGGCGGGGAGTGCGCACGGGCGTTCCTCACTCGGGTGGGTACGGGGTCTCGCGTCGACGCGGTCGACGCTGCCGACACGGTCGACACGTGTCGACCGACCGAGTAGTCCAGCCCCAAAGGGAGACCACGTCAAGGGTCGCACTATGCGTCCGCCGCCGACCGTGCCACGCACTCCACCGCCTCCGCGACCCGCCCGGCGCAGCACCGGCGGACGCGGCCGGTTATTTTCTCCTGATGGAGTTCACCGCACTCGGCTACCGGCACCCGGACGTACGCAAGCTGTGCGACGAGGTGCAGCAGATATACGTCGACCGCTACGGGGACCCGGACGAGACGCCGGTCGACGAGGCGGACTTCGACCCGCCGACGGGACTTTTCCTGGTCGTGTACGAGGAGGGCCGCGCGCTGGCGTGCGGCGGATGGCGGATCGGTTCGTACGACGAGCCCGGCCACGACACGGGCGACGCCGAGCTCAAGCGCATGTACGTGCGGCCGGAGGCCCGCGGCCGCGGGCTCGCCCGGGCCGTGCTCGCCGAGTTGGAGCAGCGGGCGCGCGACGCCGGGCAGCGCCGGATGATCCTGGAGACGGGCGCGCGCCAGCAGGAGGCGATCGCGTTGTACCGCTCCTGCGGCTACGCCGACATCCCGCGCTTCGGCTTCTACAAGGACAGCCCGCTCAGCGTCTGCCTGGCCAAGCCGCTCGGCTGAGCCCCACATCGCGGGTACGTCGTCGCGCCGCGGCCGACCCGCCCGCCCGCTCTCGGCACAGAACGTCCGCGGTCGGGCGCGCGTCGGCGAGCACCGCGGACTCAGTCCACCTGCGGAAGCGCGCCGGGCCCACCCGGGCCGGGCCCGTCTGAGGACCGCGTGACCTGACCTGTTCCGCCGGTCCCCCCTGGGCCGCCCCCGCCCGCACCTGCGCCGGCGTTCCCCGTCCGCACCGCGCCCGAGCCGTTCCCCGCGGCACCCGGGGGCGCGTCGTGGAAAGCGTCCTCGGGCAGGCCGAGGGCGTCCGCGACCGCGCGGCCGAGGTCGGCCGGGTGCCGGAGCGAGGTGCCCGGGGTCACTTCGTACGTGTTGCGCCGACCGGTCTTGGTGCGCCTGAGGTAGCCGGCCTCTTCCAGGTCGGCGAGGATGCCCTGCACGGTGCGCTCGGTGAGCAGGCAGGTGGCGGCGATGTCCCGCACCCGGGCGTCGGGGTCCCGGGCGATCACCGCGAGGACACGCGCGTGATTGGTGAGAAAGGTCCACGAGGGACGTGCGTCGTCGAACTCACTCATCACCCCATCGTAGGACGACTCATTCCGGCAATAGAACATCTGAAAAGTTCTTCCGGAATTACTTGACGTGCTTTGGGTCCGATCCCCATGCTGGTTCCGGCCTCACCGGCAGTTGAAACAGCAGTCCCCCACCCGGTACGCGAGGGAGTCGGACATGACTCGGCGGCCACGCCCACGGCCCGAGAACCCCAGCCGCGCCGTGCCCCGGCCGCCCACGCCGGACCTCCGGCTGCGGGCGGCCGCCGACAACGGCCGAGCGCTGCTGCACGTCGTCGGCGAGATCGACCAGGAGTCGGCGCCGCGCCTGCGCCGCGCCCTGGAGACCCTGCTCGGCGACGGGGCGTCACACGTGTACGTCGACCTCGAAGGCGTCACCTTCTGCGACAGCACGGGGCTGCACGCCCTGCTGCACGCCCGCACGCAGGCGCTCGCGGAGCAGGTCGAACTGACCCTCGCCCCCGGCGCGGCGGTGCTGCGGTTGCTGGAAATCACCGAGACCGCCGCCCTGTTCACGCTGCGCACCGCGGAACCGCCCGCCGATCACTCGAGCACTCCCCAGGCGCCCGCACCCCGGCCGTCGGCACCGCGGGCGCCGGCCCCCCAGCCGCCCGCATCCCGGCCGTCGGCGTCGCCCGTACCAACGGCGTCGCCCCGGCCGCCCGAACCGCCCGCGGACCCGCCGGCTCAGCGGTAGGAGTCGACCAGCCGCGCCAGGTGGGTTCCCGCGGCGTCCAGGGGCGTCGTGCTCCGCATGATCTGCGCGGACATCTCGGCACCCTCGAACGTGCTGATCACGGTGTGCGCGAGATCGTCCGCGACGTCGGCGGCGAAGCCTGAGCGCACAAGCCTGTCGCGGACGATGCCGTGCCAGTTCACGAAGGCGCGTTCCGCGGCCTCGCGTACCTCCGGGAGGCGGCGGGCGCTCTCCAGCGCCGCGGTGGTGACCGGGCACCCGTCCAGCCAGCCGGAGTCGCGCATGCCGACGGCGAGTTCGCGGGCGCACGCGATCATCGCGGCGGCGGGGTCGTCCTCGCGATCGAGGACGCCGCGCAGCAGATCCGCGAACTCCCGGTCGCCGTGGCCGATCGCCTCGACCGCGAGCTCGACCTTCCCGCCGGGGAAGAAGTGGTACACCGACCCCAGCGTGGCCTGGGCCTCCCGCGAGATGTCCTTGAGCCCGGTCCCCTCGTAGCCGTGCCGCTGCATCAGGCGCGACGTGGCGTGGACGATGCGGTCCCGGGTGCCGACCTCCTGCTTGCCTCTCATGTCCGCAGCCTACTGGATAGAGCGTTCGTTCTAGTCATCTGCTACGGTCGGACCGCACTGGATAGAACGTTCATTTTAGTCGCGAGGAGTTCTCATGTCTCGACCGTCCGTCACCGTCGTCGGCCTGGGCCCCATGGGGCAGGCGATGGCCGCCGCGTACCTCGACCGCGGGTACGAGGTGACCCTCTGGAACCGGACGCCGAGCCGCGCGGATGCCCTGGTGGCGCGCGGCGCGCGGCTCGCCGCGAGTATCGAAGCCGCTTTGCGGGCGAACGAGTTGGTGGTGATGAGCCTTACCGACTACGAGGCCGTGTACGCGATCCTGCGCCAGGCGCCGCAGGCGCTGTCGGGGCGGACGGTCGCCAACCTCACGTCGGACACCCCGGCCCAGGCCCGCGAGGCCGCGGCCTGGCTCGCCGGGCACGGCGCGGTGCAGATCACCGGGGGCGTGCAGACACCGCCGCCGGGGATCGGGAGCGCGGACGCGGCGACGTACTACAGCGGGCCCGCCGAGGCGGTGGAACGGCACCGCGCCGCGCTGGAGGTACTGACGTCGGTCGACTACCTGGGCGAGGACCCCGGGCTCGCGGCGCTGTACTACCAGATCGGGATCGACATGTTCTGGACCGGGCTGGTGGGCTATCTGCACGGTCAGGCGGTGGCCCTGGCCAACGGCATCTCGGCCGAGCGGTTCCTCGAACACGCGGTGAAGACCCTGGACTTCAAGTACTTCCTGGAGTTCTACGCACCGCGCATCGACGCGGGCAACCACGAGGGCGACGTCGACAACCTCGGCATGGCCGTGGCCAGCCTGTCGCACGTGGTCCGGACGGCGGAGGACTCCGGGGTGGACCCGTCCGTGCCCGCCGCGATCCTCGAACTGTTCCGGCGCGGGGTCGAGTCCGGACGCGGTCGGGACAGCCTGACCAGCCTCACGGAGGTCGTGAAGCGCTGACGGCCGCCGCGGTGCCGCCGCGGTCGGCCCCGGTCGCGGCGGTCAGTGGCCGGATGGGCCGGGTTCGACCTCCCGCGCGGGACTGCGGGTGTTCTCCACGCCGGGAGCGGGCGGGGCGGGAGACGCGGGGCCGGGCGACGGCGTCGCGGTTGCGGCCTGGGCCGGAGGGCGGAGGCCCAGGTCGGCCGGGTCGGCCCCGGCCTTCAGTTGCCCGGAGACGTAGGCGTTCATCGGCTGGGCCAGGACCGGCGGCGGATCGGCCGGATACGGGGCCGCATAGGCGAGGGGCACCGGCTCCGGCTCAGGGCTCGCGGAGGACAGGCCCGCCGACGCGGCTTGCGACGCCTCGGACGACGAGGGCCCGGCCATCGCACGTCCCTCCTTGTGGTCCTCGCGCTACGCAGGTACGTGCGCGGCCCGGCATGACCACGCACGTCTCGGCGGGTCTCCCCCAATCAAACACGAAACGGGCGCATCCCAAGCAACCGGGTGGCCTCACCGAACGCCGTCGACGCGGTCAGCGGCCACTCCCCTCGACCTCCGCCGGCACCCCGCCGCCGGCCACCCGGGCCGCATCCTGTTCCGCCGCAAGCACGCGTACGGCGATCCGCGCGCGCGGCGACGGCCTCGTGTCGGCGAGGCGCTCGGCCCCGTACACCGTGCTCAGCAGCGCACCAAGACCCGAGTCGGCCAAGTAGCCATGGCCACCGCACAGTTCGACGGCTTCCTCCACCACGCCGCGACACGCCCGCCCGACGTGGTCGGCGGCCGCGAGGACCACCTCCTCCGCCGCCCCGTGCTCATCCGCCTGCGCCGCGAGCCGCCAGGCGGCGTCGAGTTCGCCGTACATGTCGGCGAGGCGGCGCCGTACCACCGGCAGCCGCGAAACTGTCGTCCCGTATGCCGTACGCGAGTTGACCCGATCGACCGCGGTCCGCAGGGCGCGCCAGGCGGCCGACAGCGGTTCGGCCACCGCCTCGTCGAAGGCCGCCTTTCCTCCGTCGAAAGGCCGTTCACCGAGGACGAAGGAGGCCACGGCCTCACGGTGCAGGTCGTTCGCACCGACGCTGATCGGGCCGTCCAGCCGCATGACCGCTTCTGCGGCGAACCTGGTCTCCCAGGACTCCAGTTCACTGCGCGCCCGCCCCGGGGGCCGGGTCGCCGCGAACCGCCGCACCGCCGAGGCCGCCTCGCGGGCCGCGTCCCGGACCAGTTCGGTCAGCCGGATCTTGGCGAGCATCGCCGCCACCAGGTCCGGCCGCGCCAACTCCATGGCGAAGACGGGCGCGAGTGCCGTGCCGCGTCCGGCGAGCAGATGTACCCAGAGGCCGCCGAGTTGCTCGGCGAGCACCGGATCGACCTCGCTCCCGTCCCGGCGACCGTCCACGCAATTGGCCCCTACCCCCGCCAGACAGGCCGTCAGGTCCGACACCAGCCGGTGCGCCCAGCCGAGTTGGAACAAGCCGCCGTGCTCGGCACGCACCGCCCGGGCGACCTGGCGCCGCCCGGCCCCCTCGTCGCCCAGCAGCTCGGCTTCCGCACCGTCGAAGACGATCTCGTCGAGCGTGTACCCGGCGATGGTCGGGATCCGCCGGATCTCCACTCCGTCGGCGGCCATCACCCCTCCGGTCCGCGGCGCGGCCGGGTCCGTCGCCACCGCGCTCCGCAACGCCACCACGAACATCGCGGTCCCGCCGGGCGTCCGAGCAACCGTCAGGCAGCGGTCGGCCTTGGCCGCCCCGGTGACCAGTGCCTTGGTCCCGGTGATCCGCCACGTCCCGTCGCCGTCCTGCCGGGCCTCGGCCCGCAGGCCCGCGAACAGGTCGTTACCTGCGGCGAGTTCGGTGTACGCGCAGCACCATGTCTCGCGCCCGTCCAGCATTCCCGGCAGCAGCCGCCCGCGCTGCCCGGCACTGCCGTACGCGGCCACCGGCGCCGACGCCAGGACCACGCCCGTGTCCACCAGCGGCGCGTGGTGCCAGGCGACCTCGTACGCGAACGCCGCCGCCCACGACGCCGGCCGCCCGCCACCGCCCGCTCCGGACGGCACGGAGATCCCGAGCCACCCGCGCTTGCCGGCCTCGCGCAGCAGCGCGCGTTCGAACTCCTCGCCCAAACCCGTCCGGTCGTCGGGATCACGGTGTGCGGCGATCCGGCCGAGCGCCATGGCCGGGGTGAGCCACGCGCACACCTCGGCACGGAACTCCTCGGCCCCCGGCGCGAGTCCGAGGTCGAGCGGGCGGTGCGCGGGCGCGGGTGTCGCAGGGATCACTCGTCCTCCGGCAGGTCGAGGTCCAGCAGGCGGATCGCGTTGCCGCGGGCGAGCTTGTGGACGAGTTCGGGGGCAAGGTGCCCGAACTGCTCCTCGGCGGCCTTGCGCGAGTGCGGCCAGGTCCCGTCCTGGTGCGGGTAGTCCGTCTCGAAGGCGACGTTGTCCTCGCCCACCCGGTGCAGGAGCTCGACGCCGACGGAGTCCTTGAAGAAGCACGAGAACATCTGCCGGTGGTAGTACGTCGACGGCGGTTCGGGGCACAGGCTCTGGCTCCCGGACCAGCCCCGGTGCGTCGACCACACGTCGTCGATGCGTTCCAGGAGGTAGGGGATCCAGCCGATCTGCGCCTCGGCGAACAACAGTTTGAGCCGCGGCCGGCGGTGCAGGACCCCGGAGAACAGCCAGTCGGCCATGGACGCCACGGAGTTGCCGAAGATGATCGTCGACGCCACCGCGTCCGGGCCGTCCGGCGACGCCTGCGGGGTCTTCGTCCCGGAGCCGATGTGCATCGACAGGACCGTGCCGGTCTCCTCGCACGCCTCGAACAGCGGCTCCCAGTAACCCGAATAGATGCTGGGCAGACCCAGGTACGTCGGCAGCTCGCTGAAGGCGACGGCGCGCACGCCCCGCGCGGCGTTGCGGCGCACCTCCTCGGCGGCGAGTCCGGCGTCCCAGAGCGGGACCAGGCACAGCGGGATCAGCCGTCCGCCCGAAGTGCCGCACCACTCCTCGACCATCCAGTCGTTGTACGCCCGCACGCACAGCAGCGCCAGCTCGCGGTCCTGGCCGCCGAGGAACAACTGCCCGCAGAACCGAGGGTAGTTGGGGAAGCACATCTGCGCCTGGACGTGGTTGAGGTCCATGTCGGCGAGCCGGTCCTGCGTACGCCAGCAGCCGGGGCGCATCTCGTCGTACGTGATGCCGGTCATCGTGATCTCGTCGGCGGGGTACCCGGCCGCCGCGATGAGGCGCTTCACCGAGTAGTAGTGGTCCTCGTAGTGCCACCACGCGACGTCCGGTCCGTCGGTCCCCGGCGCCTCGCGGTAGGTCCCGCCGGTCAGCACCGGTACGCCGCCGGGCAGATGCTCGATGCGCGGCCCCTGGTCGCGGTAGCGGGCGGGGAGGCGGCTCGACCACAGGTCGGGCGGTTCGACGACGTGGGCGTCGAGGTCGACCAGGCGGGGAATCGGCGAGGCGGTCACGAGCGGCTCCATCTCCGGTTTTCCGACGGCGTGGCGCGAGCTACGGGCCTATCATCATAATGATTACAAGGTGAGGATGATAGGCTCACGCGACCACGCTCCTCCCCCGTCCGTGCACCATCCGCGCGATCCGCGCGTCGAGGCTCCACCGACGACAGCCAGCCAAGAACCGCCCGCCGCAAGGGAGACCGGAATGGCCGACGGCGATCACTACGGCTTCACCCACCTGCGTACGGAACTTCGCAGCCGGATCCTGCACGTGACGCTGGACCGCCCCGCCCGCCGCAACGCGATCAGCCCCGAGATGCACGCGGAGTTCACCCCCTTGTTCCGCCGCATCGCCACCGACGACCAGGTCGACGTGGTCGTGGTGACCGGCGCGGGCGACAAGGCCTTCTGCGTGGGCGCCGACTTCTCCGGCATGGACGCCAAGCTCGCCGAGGGCTACCCCGACGGGAACCCCGAACTCCTGGAGGGCTCCGCGGCCCTGGTACGCGCCCAACTGGCCGTGCCCCAACCCGTGATCGCCGCGATCAACGGCGACGCGCTCGGCCTCGGGGCGACGCTCGCCCTCTTCTGCGACGTCACCTTCCTGGCCGACACGGCACGCATCGGCGACCCGCACGTCAACGCCGGACTGGTCGCGGGCGACGGCGGTGCGATCCTGTGGCCGCTGTTGCTCGGCGTCAACCGGGGCAAGGAATACCTGATGACCGGCGACCTCATGAGCGCCGAAGAGGCGCTGCGGTACGGGCTGGTCAATCACGTGTGCCCGACCGCGGAGGTGCTGGGGCGTGCCACCGCACTCGCCGAACGCCTCGCCGCGGGCCCCCAGGTGGCACTGCGCTTCAACAAGCGCCTGGCCAACACGGACCTGAACGACCGCGTCAACCGGCTCCTGGACACCTCGTTGGCCTTGGAGGCCATGACGTTCACCACGGCCGACCACCGCGAAGCCGTGACGGCCTTCCTGGAACGCCGTCCACCGCGCTTCGGCGCACGGCCCGCGCCGACCGCCGCGGGCGAGCACCCCGCCCCGGCCCCGGAAGGAGCGCGGCCGTGAGCATCCGCGTGAACCGCATGTCCGGCTCCACCGGCGCCGAGGTCGTCGGCGCCGACCTGGTTCGCGCCGACACCGCGACCCTGGACGCCCTGCGCGCCGCGTTCCTCGAGCACCACGTGCTCGCCATTCGCGGACAGGATCTGAGCCCCCATCAACTCCTGTCCTTCGCCGCCGAGTTCGGCGAGGTCTTCGTCCACCCGTACGTGCCGTCGCTGACCGGCCACCCCGGCCTGATGGAGATCTACCAGATGGTCCCGCTCACCGAGACCTGGCACGCGGACGTCACCTTCTCCGCCGCACCGCCACGCACCACGGTGCTGCACGCGCGCGAACTCCCGCCCGCCGGCGGCGACACCATGTTCGCCAACCAGCACCTCGCGTACGAGCGCCTCTCCCCCGGCCTACGCCGCGTCCTCGACGGGCTCACGGCCGTCCACCAGGGCACCTCCCTCGCCGCCGACGCCGGACTCACCGAGTCGACCGTCACCGCCACCCACCCGGTGGTCGTCGCGCACCCGGAGACCGGACGCCCAGCGCTGTACGTCAACGCGGACTACACGCGCCGGTTCGCCGACATGACCGACGAGGAGTCCGCACCGCTCCTCGCCTACCTCTACGAGGCGGCCACCCGGCATGAGTTCGCCTACCGGCACCGCTGGCTCCCGGGCGACGTGGTCATGTGGGACAACCGCAGCGTGCAGCACCGCGGTGTCAACGACTACGGGTCCGCGCGGCGCTACCTGCACCGCGTCACGCTGGAAGGCTCCGCACCAAGGCCGTTCAGCGCGGCGCACACGGCGCGCCGCGCAGACGCCGCCGACACGAGCGCCGCGGACACCACGGGCGGCACGGACACCGCCGGCACGACGGTCGGAGCCCGCGGATGACCCTCATGACCGGCGCCCAAGCCCTCGTCACGCAACTCCGCCGCGAAGGGGTCACCCACCTCTTCGGCCTGCCCGGCGACCAGATCATGCACCTGCTCGACGCGCTCTACGACGAACCCGGCATCACGTTCGTCACCACCCGCCACGAGCAGGCCACCACCTACATGGCCGACGGATACGCCCGCGCCGTCGGGCGGGAGGGCTGCGCACTCGTCGTGCCCGGCGTCGGCCTCTACAACGCGGGGGCCGGCCTGGCCACCGCGTACGCCGCCTCCTCCCCGGTCCTGCTCCTGGCCGGCCAGATACCGCGCGACGCCATCGACCGCGGCTCCGGCGCGCTGCACGAGATCCACCGCCAACTCGACGTCGTCGCCCCGGTCGCGGGCCACACCGCCGGGATCCGGCACGCCGCGGAGGTCCCGGGCGCGGTGCACCGCGCATTCGCGGCCATGCGCACCGGACGCCCCCGCCCCGCCGTCCTGGACGTCCCGCCCGAGGCGTTGGCCGAGAAGGCCGACGTCAAGCTGCCCGCGGCGGCCGAGAGGCGCCGCGCCCAACCGGACCCCGACGCGGTACGCGACGCCGCCGCGCTGCTCCTGCGCGCCGAACGCCCGCTGCTGTGGGCGGGCGGCGGCGCGGTCTCCGCGGGCGCGCACGACGCGCTCACCGCGATCGCCGAGCACCTCCAGGCTCCGGTGGTCACCACCCGCGAGGGCAAGGGCGCGGTCGACGACAGGCACCCACTGAGCGTGGGAACGATGTGGTTCAACCCGCGCCTGCGGCCCGTCCTCGACGACGCCGACGCGGTGCTCGCGGTCGGCACCCGCTTCTCGGGCAGCGGCATCGCGCCGCACGTCCCGCTCGTCCACCTCGACGCCGACCCCACCGAGTTCGACCGCCACCACACCGCGTCGGTGGCGATCGCCGCGGACGCGCTGCCCGGCGCCAAGGCGCTCCTCGCCGAGCTGCGGCGCACTTCCGGGCCGCGGCCGCCGCGCACCGCCGAGACGGCCCGCATGAGGCGGCAGGTCCACGAGCAACTCGCCGCCGTGGGGCCGCAGTCCGCTATCGTCGACACGGTACGCGCCGCTCTGCCGGACGATTCGATCCTCGTGCCCTGCACGACGACGGTCGGCTACATGTGCCACATGCGCTACCCGGTGCACGCGCGGCGCGGCTACCTCGCCACGTCGTACATGGGGACCCTCGGCTTCGCCTTCCCCACCGGGCTGGGCGCGAAGGCCGCTCGGCCCGACGTGCCCGTGGTGACGCTCAGCGGGGACGGCGGATTCCTGTTCGCGGCGGGCGAGTTGGCCACCGCCGTCCAGTACGGCATCAACACCGTCAACGTGGTCTTCGACGACGGGGCGTACGGCAACTCCAACCGCGACCAGCGCGAACGCTTCGGCGGCCGCGAGATCGGCACCGCACTGCGCAATCCCGACTGGGCGGCCCTGGCCCGGTCGTTCGGGGCGAACGGCGTCGCCCTGTCGGCACCCGACGATCTCGGTCCCGCCCTGCGCGACGCACTCGGCGCCGACGCCCCGACCGTCATCTCGGTACCGATCCCCCGCCTGCCGAGCCCGTTCTGACGTCAGACCCGCACCGGCCGCGCGCCGTGGTCGCGCAGCGGATACTCCTGCGCCCCGGCGATGTGCCGTGACGCCGCTGTGAAGACCTCGACCTCGTCTCCTGACTCGATGAGGTCGATCAGTTTGCCGTGCACGCGCAGCCCCGCCGCCCGCGCGCCGCGGTCCGTGCCGGCGAGCGCCGCCCCGGCCCACGCCTGCTCCTGCCGCGCCCACAACACCTCGACCGCGCCCAGCAGGATCTGCATCGTCGCGTTGCCGCACAGCGCCACCAGCGCCTCGTGGAACGCCCGGTTCTCCCGCAGGTACGCCCCGCCGTCGTCGAGCGCCGCCGCCATCCGCCCGTGCACGTCCCGCAGTTGCGGCACGACCTCGGTCGCCCGGTCCCCGCGGGCCGCGCACAGTGCGGCGCACACCGGCTCCAACTGCCGCAGCGCACCCGCAAGATCCGCGAGCTCGACCTGTCGCGCGTGCATGACCATGCCGAACATGTGGGCCGCGTCCGCGGGTTGCGGTACGTGCACCACCGCCCCGCCGGCGTTGCCGCGCCGCACCGTGATCAGGCCCTCGGTCTCCAGGATGCGGAACGCCTGCCGCACGGTGGTGCGGCCGACCCCGAACTCGACGGCCAGGTCGTCCTGTTTTGGCAGCGTGCCGCCGTCCGGCACGGCGCCGTCGAGGATCCGGGTGCGCAGGCGCGCGGCGACCGCGTCCGCGACGCTGTGGTGGCGTACCGCGTCGGCGCCCGCGGGCGGCCCGGCGCGCGCCGGCAGGCCAACGGTCACCCCTCCTCGACCGGTCCCTTCACCGCGAGGCGGGCGATCCCCGCGACCTCCTCGGCGCTCAGCTCCACGAAAGCCTCGGCATTCGCCACCACCTGCTCGGCGCTCGTCGCGCCGACGAGCACCGACGGCACCTCCGGCTGCGCCGCGAGCCACGACAGGGCCAGCTGCAGCAGGGTCCGGCCGCGCTCTTCGGCGTACGCGGTCACGCGCTCGACGATGGCGAAGTTCTCGTCGGTCGCCACGCTCGCGAACCACGGCCCGGCGGCCAGCCGCGAGCCCTCCGGGAAGTCCTCGCCGCGCCGGTACTTGCCGCTGAGCAGCCCGGACGCGAGCGGGAAATACGGGATCACGCCGAGTCCCAGGTGCCGGGCGGCCGGCACGGTGTCGCGCTCGACGTCGCGGTTGACCAGGCTCCATTCCAGCTGCGTCGCGATGAAGCGGGCGCTGTTCGCGTTGCGGGCGATGTGGTCGGCGTCGACCAGTTGCCACCCGGCCAGGTTGGAGTTGGCGATGTAGCGGACCTTGCCCTGGCGCACCAGGTCGTCGAGGGCGGACAGCGTCTCGTCGAGCGGGGTGTCCGCGTCCGGGAAGTGCAGGTAGTACAGGTCGATGTGGTCGGTGCCGAGGCGGCGCAGGCTGGCCTCGCAGGCGCGCATCACGTGGCGCCGGGAGGCCCCGCCGCCGTACGGGCCCTTGGCGGGCGCGCCGAACTTGGTGGCCACCACCACGTCGTCGCGACGGGCGCCGAGGGCGCGGCCGAGCATCTCCTCGGAGCGGCCGCCGCCGTACATGTCCGCGGTGTCGAAGAACGTCACGCCCGCGTCGAGGGCCGCGCCGACCACCTTGTGCGCGGCGGGCTCGTCGATGCGCATGCCGAAGTTGTTGCAGCCGAGCCCGACCTCGGAGACCTTCAAGCCTGACGTTCCCACTGTGGTGTACCGCACCGGGTTACCCGCTCTCTGCTCTGTGTTCGCTCTGCGCCGCTCGGTGTTCCCCCCGACCTTGCCGCCCCATCATAGCCATGATAGCTATAAAAGCGACCGCTGACGGGCTGTCAGATTCTCCCTTAGGTTCTCCCGGGGAACACACCCGGCACCGGCCGCCGAACACCCGAGCACTCCCCTTCCACCACCCGCCACCGACACCCCTGGGACGGCAGCATGCGCAAGATCCCGTACGCCGGAAGCGTCCACGACCAGGCCGAGATCGACGCCATGCTCGCGATCCTCAACGGCCCGCCCAGCGCCATGACCATCGGCCGCAACGTCGCTGCCATGGAACGCGAAGTGGCCGCACTCTTCGGCAAGAGCCACGGCTTGATGTGCAACTCCGGCTCGTCCGCGCTCTACCTCGCCATCGAACTGCTGCGGCTGGAACCCGGCGACGAGATCATCACCTCGACGCTCACCTTCTCCACCGACATCGCCCCCATGGTCAAGGCCGGCCTCGTACCCGTCCTCGCCGACGTCGACCCCGACTCGTTCCAGATCGACGTCGACCGCATCGAAGGGCTCATCGGCCCGCGTACGAAGGCGATCCTCACCCCCAACCTCGCCGGCAACGCCCCCGACTGGGACCGCATCCGCGAAATCGCCGACCGGCACGGCCTCGCCGTCGTCGAGGACTCCTGCGACGCCCTCGGCGCCACCCTGCGCGGCACCCCCACCGGCACCCGCGCCGACATCTCCGTCACCAGTTTCGCGATGAGCCACATCATCACCTGCGCCGGCAACGGCGGCATGGTCCTCGTCGACGACGAGGCCCTGCGCGACCGCGGCCTCATGCTGCGCCGCTGGGGCCGGCGCTCCGAACTCCAGTTGTTCGGCTCGAAGAAGGGCAACCGCGACTTCTTCGAGGAGATCGACGGCGTCCTGTACGACAACCTCTTCATCTTCGACGAGATCGGCTGGAACTTCGAACCCAGCGAGCTCGGCGCCGCGTTCGGCCTCGCCCAACTCGCCAAGCTGCCGCGCTTCCTGGCCACCCGCCAGCGGCACTTCGCGGCCCACCACGCCTTCTTCGCCAAGCACCCGGACGCGTTCATCGCGCCGCGCCAGACGGACGGGCTGGAGACCGGCTGGCTGAACTTCCCGGCCATCGTCAACCCCGAGGCCGGCTTCAGCCGCGGCGACCTGCAGCAGTTCCTCGAGGCGCGCGGCATCTCCACGCGCACCGTGTGGTCCGGCAACATCCTGCGGCAGCCCGGCTTCAAGGACATCACGCACCGCGCCGACCCCGACGGCTACCCCAACGCCGACCGGGTCATGGAGTACGCCTTCATCGTGCCGCTGAACCACCGCATGGACGACGAGGACACCGCGTACATCCACGAGCAGGTGGAGGCCTTCCTCGCGTCCCGCTGAGCCCCGGCGGACACCGTCCGCCGACCGTCTACGGTGGCACGTATGACAAACCTGGTCACCCTCGACGAGCTGCGCGAAGCCCACAAGCGGGTCACGGGAGCGGTGGTACGCACGCCGCTGCTCCCGTGCCCGCACGGCGACGCCGACCGTCCCCTGTGGCTCAAGCCCGAGAGCCTCCAGCCGATCGGCGCCTTCAAACTGCGCGGTGCCCACAACCTGATCGCGTCGCTCACCGACGAGGAGCGCGCCCGCGGCGTCGTCGCACACTCCAGCGGCAACCACGCCCAGGCCGTCGCCTACACCGCCCGCCGCTTCGGCATCCGCGCGGTCATCGTCATGCCGGACACCGCGCCCGCGGTCAAGGTCGAAGCGACCCGTGCGCTGGGCGCCGAGATCGTCATGGTCACACCTGACCGGCGCGACACGGCGGCCTTCGAACTGGCCGAGGAGCACGGGTACACCGCGGTGCCGCCGTACGACGACCGCCGCATCATCGCGGGCCAGGGCACCGCAGGGCTGGAGATCGCCGAGGACCTGCCGGACGCCTCGACGGTCCTGGTGCCGGTCAGCGGCGGCGGGCTCATCTCGGGCATCGCGACGGCGGTGAAGTCGCTGCGCCCGGACACGAAGGTCATCGGCGTCGAGCCGGAACTCGCCGCCGACGCCGCCGAGTCGCTGCGCACGGGAGTGCGCGCCACGTGGCCGTCCGAGGCGACGTACCGCACGATCGCGGACGGGCTGCGCACCACGTCGCTGGGCGAACTCCCGTTCGCCCACGTGCTGCGGTACGTCGACGACATCGTCACCGTCAGCGAGGACCAGATCCGCGCGGCCGTCCGGTTCCTGGGGCGCTCGGCGCGCCTGGTCGCCGAACCGTCCGGAGCCGTGGCGACGGCGGCCTACCTGTTCCGACGCGACGCGCTGCCGCCCGGGCGCGACCACGTCGCGGTCGTCAGCGGCGGCAACGTCGACCCGGCGCTGTACGCCCAATTGATCTGAACCGGAGGTCCGGCGGCCCCGCTGGGCCGACCGATCCGCTCCGCGTCACTCCGACTGGGCGCGCAGCTCCTTCGCCGCCTCCGACAGGTCCTTCGCGGTGTCGATGGCCCGCCAGTACGCACCCTGCGGGATCGGGAACCCGGCGAGGCGCTGCTCGCGGGCCAGGCGCGGGAACGTCGTGCGCTCGTGGTCGCCGACGTCGGGCAGCAGGGCGGTGAACTCCGCCGAGAAGACGTACACCCCGGCGTTGATCAGGTACGGCGACGGCGGCGCCTCGATGAAGTCCAGGACGTGGCCGAACTTGTCGGTCTCCACGACTCCCCACGGGATGCGCGGGCGGGCGAGCGAGAGCGTCGCGGTCGCGTGCCGCTCCTCGTGGAACGCGGCCATCTCGCGGAGCGAGAAGCGGGTCCAGATGTCGCCGTTCGTGGCGTACCAGGGCTCCTCGGGCCGCGGCAGGGCGGCCGCCGCGAACTTCAACCCGCCGCCGCGCCCGAGCGGTTCGGTCTCCACCACCGTCGACACCGCCAGCGGCAGGTCGGCCGTCTTGAGCCAGTCCTGCAGCACCTCGGCGAGGTGCCCGCACGAGATCACGACGTCGGTGACCCCCTCGGCCGCGAGCCATGCCAGTTGGTGGCCGATGATCGGCGTGCCGGTCCCCGGGATCTCCACCATGGGCTTGGGCCGGTCGTCGGTGTAGGGCCGCAGCCGCGAGCCCTGTCCCCCGGCCAGGATGACGGCCTGCGTGACATCACGGGCAGCGTGCGACGCGCTGTGTGGTGCGGAAGTCATGCCCAGACCTTAGCGAGTCGCACGGCCCGGGCCGAACCCACGCCGAACCCGGTACTGAGCCCCGCGCGGAACCCGTGCCGAACCCGCGCCGAACGCCGCCGCCCGGCACCGGCGCCCTGGCGAGGGCGCCCCGGCGGAGAGCGGCCGCGGCAGGCGGGGAACCGTCCGCCCCGACGACCCGTCCGACCGGCGCCGGGGGTTCTCCGTTGTCGGTGCGGTGTTGTGGACTGTTGACGAAAGGCGTCCACAAGGGCCGGTTATTTTTGCCGTACGGCTGTGCCCCGTCCGGGCATCGGAGCACCTGTCGGGGCCTCGGAGCTTGACGGCGTAGGGAGTACGTGTGCCACGGTTCGCGGGCCCGGCGCGGCTTCGCGGACACGACCCAAGGGGTCCCGCCTCTTTCGGCGGGGTTGTCCGGTCACTAGCATCCGTCGAGGGACGTCCGCGTGACCTGGTTGACCGGTGGGGACCGGATGCGGTCGCGGAGTCCGTGGGGGCGATGAGTGGGGGGCTCGGGATGAACCGTCGTACGTTCGGCTGCGTATGGGCCGCGGTCGGCATGTGGCTGCTGACGGGCTGCTTCGGGGCGGACGAGAACGGCCGTGCGCACGGCGTTCCCTCGACTCCGGGCACGGCCCCGTCCGCCCCCGGCTCTTCTGCGCCGGCGACGCTCGCGGAACGGCTGCGCGTGACCGGGTGCGATCTCCTGACCGAGGACCAGGTGCGGACCGAGCTCGGCGCCACGCAGATCAGCCGCCGGCCGGAAGACGGCGGCCGTACCTGCCTGTTCATCGGTCCCACCGGCGAAACGGTGCTGTCGGTACGTATCGGCGACGTGCCCCGCGCGCTGCTCGGCGGCCCGGAGCAGGTCGCCCGACTGACCGCCTCGCCGACCGCGCGGACCGAGCAGGTCCCCGAACTCGCCGACGCCGCGGTCTTCTACAGCGACCCGGGCAAGGCCAACGGCATCGCCTTCGCACGCGGGCGCGGCGAACGCGTCACCAGCGTGAACCTCACGGCCGCCGGCCCCAACGCGCAGTCCGGGCTCGACACCCTTGTCGCCCTCGCCCGGCACGCGAACAACGCGCTTCGCTGAGCCCCGGTCCGCCGGACCGCGCCGCGACGAGCCGGGCCGCGTGGGCCGGTTCGCGAACTGGACGATCACCGGACATTCAGCGACCAACCGGTCAGTGCCACTCTCCCGTGCACTCCGCGTCCACACCGGTCGGTCCGATCTGCCACGATGGGGCGGCGCAGGAGGGGCCCCGCCGGGGGCCCACCCGAAGGGAGCCGCCGCAAGATGCCGTCCCCAAAGACCCGAGTCGTGTCGCGTACGGCCGAAGTCCGCGCGCGGATCCCCGACGACGCACGTACGGGAAGGGTGCCCGCGCCGTCCCGGCCGCGCATGGAACGCCGTACGGAGCCCCGCGACGCATCGCCGCCGCAAGCCGGTACGCCGCACCCCGACTCCGCGGGCACCGACACCGAGCTCCGCTCGCTCACCCTGGCCACCAACCGCACCAGCACCCGTACCAGCGCGACCGGCGGCCCCGCGCTGCCGCTGCGCGACGGCGTGCGCGTGTACCTCGAAGGGCTGGCCGCGTCGGCGGCGTCCGCATACGCCACGCCGGTCGACGACCTCGCCGAGGCCGAGGTGGCCGTGCTGCGGGTCGCGGCAGCGGCGGGCACCGGGACCACCGAGGAAGACACCGACCGCGTCCTCGACATAGCCGCCGCGGTCCCCACGATCGTCGTGCTGCGCGTCGAAGGTCCTTGCCCTGCCCCGGAGTTCACCGGCAACTGCGCGGCGCTCCTGATCGACCTCGGCGCCCCGGACCGGACGGTGCTCGACGTGGTCTTCGGCCGCCACGCTCCCCTCGGCCGCCTGCCCTTCCCCCTCGGCCCCGCCGAAGACCCCGAGTTCCCGCAGGACTTCGGCCTCGGCTACTGAGGCCGAGGCCGCGCCGGGAACACGCCCGGCATCGCACCTGTCAGTCCTTGGGCGTCCCGGCCGGGACCGGTGCCAGCAGCGCCGGACCCGGGGGCGGGGTCCGCGGCGGTTCGGGCCGCCCGGGCTGCTGGACGGCGTCCCTTCGCGCCCGGTCGGCGTTGAGGACGTCCACCGCGCCGCGGGCGTCCCCGATGGTCGCGAAGTCGACGGCGACGAAGTTCACCTGACTGCCGCGCTCGGCTTCGCACCGCCGGGCGCGGTCCAGCACGAACTGGCGGCTGTTGACGCGTCCCGCGTCGATCCGGCTGCCGCCCTGGGCGGTGATGAAGTGGTTCATCAGGAACAGGCCCTTGCCGGTACCGCCGCGGTTCGGCACGCAGCTCATGGACTCCGGGTCGGGGAACGTGTACGGCGTCTCCATCCCATACCGGTAGAAGTTGCGGTACCTGGGATCCGGGCCGTCGGCGCGTTCCGCGAAGACGACGAGGCGCTCGTTGCGGTTGATCATGTCGCGCAGCGTCGGCCACGGCGCGGCGGGGTCCGCGGGCGGGGTCGCGAGGAAGCGGTCGATGCCGGACTGCTGCACGGCCTCCATCATCTGCGTGCCGTCGACGGCGTCCTGCACGACGAGCGTGACCACCTCGTTGGGGTTGTTGTCGAGCCAGTCGCCGACCTGCCGCAGCGTGGCGACGAGGGGGATGGCGCCCCCGCGGCACAGGGAGTGGCAGAGCCAGACGCCGGGGCGCGCCGGGGCGTACCGGTCCACGACGCCGGCCATGATCTGCTGCTCCTCGGGCGACAGGTCGCCGCTGGCGAGCCGGGAGGCGATCTCGTCCGGGCTCTCCCACAGGTACGAGTCGATCAGCAGCGCCCGCGCGCCCAGGTCGAGTTGGGTGACCAGGTCGGGGTCCTGGAGCGGGCTGATGAAGCGGTCCGCGGTGGACGACATGGAGTTGTGCGTGGCGAGGTACGCGACGTCGTCGTAGCTGCGGTCGCACAGCTGGCGCATGCCGTTGCAGCGGCGCTCCTTGTCGGGGTCGCCGACCGTGGGGACGGGGACCAGGATCGTGAGCGCGAGCGCACCGGCCGCGCCAGCCGCGGCGAACCCGGTGATGGTGCGCACCCGCGAGCGCTTGACCGGTTCGCGGCCGCGCTCCTGGCGGCGGATCGCGACGGTCGCGAGGCCGGCGAGCACCGAGCCGGTGAAGACCGGGACCGCCGCCGCGGTCACCCACACGCCGACGATGTCGCGCGTGGCGGCCTCCTGCAGGTCGCCGACCAGGACGCGCACGGACGGCGCCCAGCTGCCGCGGTCCTCCGGGATCAGGTGCGGTGCCGCGCCCCATGCGATGAGGCAGACGGCGGCGGCGAGCAGGCCGCCCGCGGCGAGTCCGACGCCGGGGCCGCGCAGGCGGCCGAGCCCGCGGTAGGGCGCGGTGCGCCACAGCACGAACAGCCCGCCGAGGGCGAACGCGCAGGCCAGTGTGAGCATCTTGCCGAGGCCGAACACCGTGAACGCCCGTAGTTGCGGCAGCGGCCCGAGGTTGACGTCGGTGTCCTCGGCCCGGACGTCGACGACCAGGTCCCACTGCTCGCCGTTGCTCAGCTCCGTCAGACCGTGCTGGGCGTCCAGGACCTTTTCACCGAACAGCGCCGGCACGACCGCGACGAGCACGCCGCCGAGGTCGTTGGCGCGCAGCGAGGCGATCACCGGCTCACGCAGCGGCGCCCGGCTGTCCTCCGGGAGTTTCTCCAGGATCAGGTCCGCGACCTGCGGGGCCGCCTCGGGGGCCAGGTCGAGGGCGGGCAGGCTGTCGGGACTCTGCCCCTGCGCGAGCGCGTCGAGGGCGCGCTGCACGGACGCGACGAACGCGGGCGCGTTGGCCTCGGTGACCGAGGGCACGTCGCCGGTCAGGTCGCCGACGAATACCTCGGCCACGCCGCCGAGGTTGTTGATGACCGGCTTGAGGTCGACGGTGAAGTGCAGGTCGCCCTCGTCGCCGCGCAGGTAGGCGACCGTCCGGCCGATCTGGTCGGCGGTCATGCCGCGCAGCGTGGACGGGGGCAGGACGAGGCGCAGGTTGGCGGTGACCTGGTTGGGCGGGACGGGCAGACGGGCCAGCAGGTCGCGCGTTATGTCGGCCATCTCGGGGTCGACGAGGACCTGGTCGTAGAGGCGGTTGTAGCTGTCCTCGCGTTCGAGGACGGAGTCGTACCAGGCCTCGTCGAGGACGGTGGTGCGGGCGACGCCGAGTCCGGTGATGATCGCGACACTGACGGCGACGACGATGTACGCGGCCGCGCGCACGGTACGGATGCGTCGGCGCGCACGGCGGTCCGCCGCCTGCGCTGCCCCTTGCGTACCTTCCGTACCTTTCACCCCTTCAATATAGGAAAAGCCTACCAATCCCCGAAAAAGACACGACACGGTCCCTCCCAAACGCCGCCGCGATCCCCCGACCGGTCCCCCTGGACGTCCTCCGGCGCCTCAGTCGAAGCGCTGCCCGGAAGACGCGCGAGCATCCCTGGTCACCACGCGTTACGATCCGCGTGACGAAACATCAACTCCCAACCGCGGCACAGGAGTAGGGGACGCGTGAGCGGCATCGAGGACATTTCGGACGGTCCGGAGGCGAACGCCGTCGGCGGTCCGCCGGGCGGCACCGGAGGCGACGACTGGGCACCCACCGGCATCGACGTGAGCAAGCCCAGTATCGCGCGTGTGTACGACGCGGTCCTGGGCGGAAAGGACAACTTCGCGGTCGACCGGGTGATCGCCCAGCAGTCCCAGGACATCGTCCCGGAGATCGGCGACGTCGCCCGCTTCAACCGCGACCTGCTGGGCCGCGCGGTCCGCTTCATGGCCCAATCGGGCATACGCCAGTTCCTGGACCTGGGGTCCGGCCTGCCGACCGTGCAGAACACGCACCAGGTCGCGCAGTCGGTCGCACCCGACGCACGCGTCGTGTACGTCGACATCGACCCCATCGTGCTCGCCCACGGCCGCGCCCTGCTGGCGGAGAACCACAACACCACCGTCGTCACCGCCGACCTGCGCGACCCCAAGGCGGTGCTGGACCTGCCGCAGGTCCGGGAGTTCATCGACTTCGACCAGCCCGTCGGCCTCATGCTGGTCGGCGTCATCCACCACCTCGGCGACGACGAGGACCCGGACGGCATCGTGCGGGCGTACCTCGAAGCCCTGCCCGCCGGAAGCTACTTCCTGCTCACGCACTTCTGCGCGTCGAGCCCGGACGCCCTCGCCCTCGAAGGCGCGCTGCTCACCAGCCTGGGCACCGGCCGCTTCCGCACCCTGGAGGAGATCACCGCGTACTTCGACGGGCTCGAACTCCTCGACCCGGGCGTCGTCTACCTGCCGCAGTGGCGCCCCGAGGAGCCTGTCGCCGCGGAACTGACGGTCGGACAGCGGCTGATGGCGGGCGGTCTCGCGCTCAAGCACTGACGTACCCGCGGTCACGCCGCCGACTCCGGTCCGGCGCGGGTGTGGGTGGCCGGCCGGTCAACGGCCGCCCGCACCACGCGCCGGTCAGGCCGGGTCCGGCCCGGCGGAGTCCGCCCCGGCGGTGTCCGGCTCCGGCGGGTCCGGTCGGGCGGTGTCCGGCCCCGCCAGGCCCTCGAGCCAGGGCCACCACCCGCCGTCGCCGACGAGGTCCGCCAGCATCGCGTGGCCGACCGGGCCGCAGTGCGCGGTGTCGCCGTACGCGTCGATGCTCTGCCACCACTCGGGCCGCCCGCGCAGCGCGTCGTGCACCGGAACGAAGGGAACGCCGAGTTCGGCGCAGGTACGCCCGAACGCGGCCTCCAGCGCGGGGAGATCGCCGCGCCCGGTGTCGCCGTCCGGGATCGGCGGCACGCCGACAACGAGCGCGGGCCAGCCCGCGGCGCGGGCGGTCCCCAGGACGGCGCGCAGGTTGCGCACGCTGTCGTCGGGTGCGACCCGAGGTACACCGTCCTCGTACGTGCTGTCGTTGAGGCCGAAGGCGAACACCACACCGTGCGCGTCCCCGCCGGTCAACCGGCGCGCGGCCTCGTCGTACCAGCGGCCGGCGATGTCGGCGGACGTCTCACGGCGCACCCCGAGGTTGTAGGCGGTCAGGCGGTCGCCGCGGGCGTGCGCACGTGCCGACAGGCGGCCGACCCATCCGCCCTCACGGTCGCCGACGCCTTGCGTGTAGGAGTCGCCGACACAGCAGATGCGCAGGTCGGGGCCCTGCGGGTGGGGAGGTTCCATGATCGGGACCCTAGGGGACGACCCCTCTGCCGGGCCTCCGAGTTTTCCCGCCCGGACCGGCGACGGCTCGCGCGTACCCCGGTTCACCTGGGCTTCTTCACCCGAACGGGGAGTTTCGACCGGTCCGTCCGCAACGGCAGGATTACCCGCATGGCGGCAACTGAGACACCACCTCCCCCCTCCCCTGCCCTCCCCGGCACTCCCGGCGCCGCCGTGGCGACCGTGGCGGTCGGCGCCGACGTGCGCGCCGAACGCGCGGCGCGCGCCCGCATCGCAGCCGCCGAGCTGACCGCACGCGACGTCGCCGGCGTGGTCGTCGGGTGGGTCGACAACGCGGGCATCTGTCGCGTCAAGACCGTCCCCGTCCGGCAGTTGGAGCACGCGGCCGCATGGGGCGTCGGTGCGGCGCCCTGCTTCGACGTGTTCCTCGTCGACGACTCGATCACGGACAGCACCTGGATCGGCGGCCCGGTCGGCGACCTGCGCCTGGTACCGGACCTGGACCGGCTCGTCCCGCTGGCCGCGCAGCCCGGCTGGGCCTGGGCGCCGGGCGACCGCATCACCCAGGACGGCCACGTGCACCCGGGCTGCTCGCGGCAGTTCGCCCGGCGGATGTGCGACGCCGCGGCGGACCGCGGGTTCGCGCTGCGCGCCGGCTTCGAGGTCGAGTGGATCGCGGCGCGGGCCGGATCGGCCGACGGGGCCCCCGAGGTGCCGACCGACGGCCCGGCGTACGGCATGACCCGCGTCGTCGAGTGCTCCGACTACCTGCGCGACATCCTCCAGGCGCTGGACGCCCAGGGGTTGACGGTGCTCCAGCTGCATCCCGAGTACACACCAGGGCAGTTCGAGGTGTCGGTCGCCGCCGAGGACCCGGTCGGCGCGGCGGACAGCGCGGTCCTGGTACGCCAGACCGTGCGCGGGGTGTCGGCGCGGCACGGCCTGCGCGTGTCGTTCGCGCCCGTGGCGACGCCGGGGACGGTGGGCAACGGCGGCCACCTGCACCTGAGTTTGTGGCGGGACGGGGTCAACCTGATGCACGGCGGCGACGGTCGGTACGGCCTGACCTCGGTGGGCGAGGCGTTCCTCGCGGGCATCGTGGCCGCACTCCCCGCGCTGACCGCGGTCGGGGCGCCGTCGGCGGCCAGCTACCTGCGGCTCGTCCCGTCGCACTGGGCGGGGGCGTACCGGTGCTGGGGCCTGGAGAACCGCGAGGCGGCCGTGCGGCTGATCACCGGGAGCACGGGTGAGCGGGAGTCCGGGGCCAACGCCGAGGTGAAGTGCTTCGACGCGGCCGCCAATCCGTACCTGGCGATGGGCGCGGTGATCGCCGCGGGACTGGACGGCGTCGAGCGCGGCTCGGTGCTGCCGCTCGAGACGACCGCCAATCCCGCGGAGACGGGCGCGGAGCGGCTGCCGGCGTCACTGCCGGAAGCGGTGGCCGAGTTCGACCGCTCGGCGGTGCTGTCGGCCGCGTTCGGCCCCGAACTGCACGCCGCATTCGCGGCCGTCCGACGCGCCGAGGCGGCGCTGTTCGCGACGTCGACTCCAGAGGAGATCGTCGCCGCCACCCGCTGGCGATACTGACGCGACCCGCCGCCGCGTTCCTCCGCCGCGACCACATCCGTCGCGGCGGAGGGGCGGTCCGTCGCATGGGGTGCGAACGGTTGCGACCGGGCGCGGTCAGGTGCGGTTCGGGCGCAGCGTCCACACGATGTTCATCTCGGCGGTCGTCGTGCCGTCCTCGGTGCGGATCTCGACCGCCACCGGGAATTCGGGCCGCTCGCCCTTGTCCAGCTGCGCCACCACGTCCTCCGCCGGGCGACCGAGACGTGCCTCGGCGAGCACCGGCCCCATGGCCAGCTTCTTGTACGCGATGTCCGCGGTGACCGCGAGCGGCACCGCGCGGCCCAACTGGTCGCCGAACGCCGCCAGGACGATCGCGCCGGACGCGGACTCGCCGAGCGAGAACATCGCGCCCGCGTGCGGGCCGCCGACGTGGTTGTGCAGGTCCGCGTTGTCCGGCAGCCGCAGGACCGCGTGCTCCCGGTCGATCTCGACGAACTCCAGACCGAGGGTCCGGACCAGGGGCACGGACTGCTTCAGCCCGTCGGCGATGAAGTCGAATTGAGTGCTCACCCCCGGATGCTACCCGCAAGTAACTTCAAGGGGGAAGGGGCTGCCGAGGCCGACCCCCTCCTCCGCGGGCGGCCTGCCCCGGGCCCGCAGGTACAACAGCCCGGGGCGCCGCACGGTCACGGCCTGGCCGCACCGGATCCCGCCCCGGCACCCGAACACGCGCCCGCGGGAACCGGCTCGGGTCGGTCGCCGAGGTCCGCCAGGTCCCCGAGGTCGCCGACCGCACCCTCACCTTCGTCGCCGTCAGCCGCGGCGGGCTCGGGCGCGGCGGGCTCGGGCTCGTCCGTGTCGCATTCGGCGCCCGCTTCGGCGGCGCTTCCGGACCCGCCTCCCACTGCATCCGTGGCCTGGCCGTCGGTCAGGTCGCCGGCCCGGCCGCCGGCAACGACCTCGGTCAGGCCGTCGCCTCGTTCCTCGGCCGGGCTCTCATCCTCACCCGCGTCCTCGGTCGCCGGCTCGGCGTCAACCGCGGTGGCGGCCCCGGCCTCGGGCATGCCGGCGGGCTCCACCTCCCGGGTCGCCGCGGTTCCGGCGAGCGCCGACAACGCCCGCTCCGGCTGCCGCTCCGGCGAGGCGAGCCAGTGGAACACCCGGCCCCGCACCTCCGCCGCCGCGTCGTCCGCGACGGCCTGCGGGTACACCGTGACCTCCTCGAACGCCCGGCCGCGGCGGTCCCACACGATGCGGCGCCGCAGGTAGCCGGCCTCTTGCAACTCCTCCAGGTACCCCTCGATCGACTTCACCGACTCCCCCGGGCGGGACGCGAGTCGCGCCCGGTCGGGCCGGGCCTGTTCGGGTAGTAACAGCAGGTGCACGGCAAGGCCCCGTGCGGGCACGCTCAACCGGGCGTCCTTCATCAGAACGTCGTTGACGCCCAGTCCCCCGGCCCCTGCGCCGCCCCAGATCCTCCGCATGGCGTGCCCTCCCCATCTCGGTACTCCACCCCAACCGCCGTGGCCGACACGATGGTTGCCCCGCTTCCCAGTGTCCGTCGCCGGTCCGGCGTGCGGGGGACGACAGAGCGTTAATGACGCAAAAGGGTGAAGGAGACTTCGTGGAGGTCCCGTGAGGAACCGACATTAGCCGCAAATTCTCGTCGACATGGCACACATTTCCGGATACTCGTCGCTTGTTCGCCACCGCATCCGCCACCCGGAATCGTGATCACCGCCCTGGCCTGCCGACCGCCCCCCGCCCTCGCAGTGCCGCGCACGCGGTGATGGGATTGGCTCCATGCGTCCTTCCGCAGCCCTGCTGCTCGACGAAGCCTGGCGATCGCTCGGCGGCGACCCCGCGCTCGCCGCACACGTGTCGTTCACGGGCCGCGCCGACACGCTGCCCGCGCGCCTGCCGGTGACCGAGCTGGCCCAGGCGACCGCGGGGGCGGCGGGGCTCGCCGCGGCCGAGTTCGCGGCCGTACGTTCCGGCGCACCGCTCGCCACGGTCACCGTCGACAGCGAGGCGACCGCCATAGCCTTCACGAGCGAGCGGCATCTGCGCCTGAACGGACGTCCGCAGGGCGGCATGGACCCGCTGTCGAAGTTCTACGTCTGCGCGGACGGCGTGGTCCGCGTGCATGGCAACTATCCGCACCACCGCGACGCGCTCTTCCGCGCGCTGGAGATCACCGGCACGCCGGACGACCCCGCCGAGACGGTCGCGCCCGCGCTGCTGCCGCTGTCCGTCGCGGAGGCGGAGGAACGCATCCGGAACGCGGACGGGCTGGCGTTCGCGGTCCTCACCCCCGACGAGTGGCGGGCCCACCCGCACGGTTCGCAGGTCGCGGACGACCCGTTGCTCACCCGGCGCAGAATGGGCGCGCCGTCGCCGCGGCGGGCCGGCGGACCCGCGTCGCACGACGGGACGGTGCTGCCGGCGTCCGGCATCCGGGTCCTCGACCTCACGCGCGTCATCGCCGGGCCGGTGGCCACGCGCACGCTCGCCCTTCTCGGCGCCGACGTGCTGCGCATCGACTCCCCGCACCTTCCCGAGTTGCCCGCGCAGCACCTGGACACCGGCCTGGGGAAGCGCTCCGCGCTGCTGGACCTCGGCACGCCGGATAGCATCGCCGTCCTGGACGAACTCCTGGCCGACACCGACGTCGTCGTGACCGGCTACCGCCCCGGTGTGCCGGCCCGCTTCGGGCTGGCCCCCGAGGTGCTGGCGGCCCGGCACCCGGGCATCGTCACGGCGAACCTGTCCGCATGGGGTGGGCCGGGGCCGTGGGCGCGGCTGCGCGGCTTCGACAGCCTCGTGCAGGGGCCGACCGGGATCGCCTGGATCGAGGCGGACGGCGACGACCGGCCCGGCGTACTGCCCGCCCAGGCGCTGGACCACGGCACGGGCTATCTGCTGGCGGCGGGCGTACTGCGCTCGCTGACGGAGCGCCAGGCGGACGGCCGGGGCTCGCACGTCGAGGTCGCGTTGGCCCGGACGGCGGCGTGGCTGCTGCGGCACCACGACCCCGAGGAACACCTTCCCGGGTTCCCGCGCCGGGTCGCCGCCGCGCGGCATCTCGGCTTCAAGGTCGCCGAGCAGGGGGAACTCGCGTACGCCCTGCCCCCGTTCGCCCTCAAAGGCGGTCCGGCCGACTGGGCGGCCGCCCCGGTGCCGTGGGGCAGCAGCCCGGCGGCGTGGTGGTGAGGGCCCCCCGCGCGGCGCTTCCGGACACGGGCACGTGCCGACGCCCCCGCTAGTTGCGTGGCAGCAGGAACAGTTGGTCCTCGTAGCACCAGCCCCATTCCTCGCCCGGCTCGAAGGAGCGGATGAGGGCGTGCCGGGCGCCCTGCCAGTGGCCGGTGGCATGTCGGCGGGGCGAGTTGTCGCAGCAGCCGACGTACCCGCAGGACAGGCAGACACGCAACTGCGCCCAGGTGCCGCCCGACTTGAGGCAGTCCTGGCAGCCGTCCATCGAGCTGGGGGCGACAGAACGCACCTGGTCGAGGTGTGCGCAGGTCGCGCCCTCCTGTCCGCGGACCTGCTGGGCCACCTCGTACCGGGTCGTGCTCATGCCGTGCTCCTCCGCCTCGCCGCCGACGTGGCCGTCGGCCCCGCCGCTCGTCGTCCGCCTGGTTGCCGGGACGGGGCGAAGGTTCCCGTTCAGGCCCGGGACAACACGTCGGCGGCGGGATCGACGCAGCTCAGCACGCCGACGAGGGTGCGCTCGAGGAACTGGGCCAGGGCGGCGCGGTCCTCCGCGGGGTCCTGGTCCTGCCAGGCCACCACGGTCTCCTCGGCGAAGACCACCCACGCGCGGGCGGCGGTACGCAGCAGCGGTGTGTCGTCGAGGCCCAGCTCCGCGCATCCGGCGAGAATGCGTGCCGCCTGGGTGCGGCGGGCGGCCTCGACGTGTTCGCGTACTGTCTCGTCGGCGCTCGCGGCGCCGCGGACCAGGGAGACGTAGGTGGCACGGTGGTCGAGGACGTAGTCGACGAAAGCGCCCAGCACGGCGTGCAGGCGGGCGAGCGGCTCCAGCGCGGGGTCGGGGGCGGTGTGCGCGAGGAAGTCCTCGCACGCGGCCTCCACCACGGCCCGGTGGAAGCCCTGCTTCGACTTGAAGTAGTGGAACATGAGGCCGCGCGAGATCCCGGCCCGTTCGGCGAGTTCGTCGATCGAGAGCTCGTCCAGCGTGCGGGATCCGAGCAGTTCACGGCCCAGGAGCAGCAGCTGCGCTCGCCGCTGATCCGGGGTCAGGCGGGTGCGTCGGGGTGCGGGCATGCCGGACAGTGTACGGAGGTCCGGCGCAAACTATTGACTACCGTTCAGTAATCTTCCTAGGGTCGTGCTGCCCGCACGCCAGGCCCGACCGAGCGCCGGAGAAGACCTTGCCGACACAGCCTCCCCACGGCTCCTCCGCGGAGCCACCGGTCCCGCACGTCCGCGTCGCCGTCATCGGCGGCGGGTTCTCCGGCCTCGGCGCGGGAGCCCGCCTCCTGCGCTACGGCATCGAGGACTTCGTCATTCTGGAGCGCGGCGCGGACGTCGGGGGGACGTGGCGCGACAACACGTACCCGGGCGCCTGCTGCGACGTCCCGTCCAACCTCTACTCGTTCTCGTTCGCGCCGAACCCGACGTGGTCACGGTCCTTCTCGCCGCAACCCGAGATCCAGGAGTACCTGCGGCGCTGCGCCCGCGAGTTCGGGCTGCTCCCCTACCTGCGGTTCGAGCACGAGGTACGCGCGGCGCGGTGGAACGACGCGGCATCGCTGTGGGAGTTGGAGACGTCCCGGGGCCCGCTGACCGCCAACGTGCTGCTCGCGGGCGGCGGTCCGCTCAGTGAGCCCTCGTACCCCGACATCAAGGGGCTCACCACCGCGTTCGAGGGTGAGATCTTCCATTCGTCGCGCTGGAACCACGGCTACGACCTGCGCGGCAAGCGTGTCGCGGTGATCGGCACGGGCGCGTCCGCGATCCAGTTCGTGCCGCAGATCCAGCCCCGCGTCGCGCACCTCGACCTCTACCAGCGCACCGCGCCGTGGATCATGCCGCGCACCGACCGTGCCCTCACCGGGACCGAACGCGCGCTCTACAAGGCGGTGCCGCCGCTGCAAAAGGCCGTGCGGCTGGGCCTGTTCTGGGGGCGCGAGACCTTCTGGCTCGGCTTCAACGGCAAGCACCCCGGCATGGTCAAGCGCATCGAAGGCATCGCGCGCATGCACCTGAGGCGGGGTGTCCGCGACCAGGAACTGCGCGCCAAGCTGACGCCCGACTTCACCATCGGCTGCAAGCGCATCCTGCTCTCGAACGACTACTACCCCTCGCTCGAACAGGACAACGTCGACGTGGTCACCGACCGCATCGCCGAGGTCCGGGCGAACTCGGTGGTCACCGCCGACGGTGTCGAACGCCCCTGCGACGCGATCATCCTGGGCACCGGGTTCCAGGCCACCGACATGCCGATGGCGCACATGATCACCGGCCGCGACGGCGTGCTGCTCGCCGACGCGTGGAAGGACGGCATGGCCGCCCATCAGAGCGCCACGACCGCGGGATTCCCCAACCTGTTCTTCGTCATCGGCCCGAACTCCGGTCTCGGGCACTCCTCGATGACGCTGGTGATCGAGGCGCAGATCAAGTACGCGGTCGACGCCATCCGCCAGATGGACCGCCACGACATCGCCGACCTCGACGTGACGCGCGCCGCGCAGGACGCCTACAACGCACGGTTGCACGCCAAGCTCGACGGCACGGTGTGGGTCACGGGCGGCTGCGACAGTTGGTACCTGGACTCGCGTACCGGCAAGAACACCACGCTCTGGCCGGACTTCGTGTGGAAGTTCATGTGGATGAACCGCAGGTTCTCGCCTGCCGGGCACCGGGCACGCCGCTGGGACCAGGTACGCGAGCCCCGGCCGACCGCGGCGTCCGTCGCCGCGCCGACAGAAGGAGTCTGACGTGCGGGAGTTCGCCGGCAAGGTCGCCGCGATCACGGGTGCCGGATCGGGTATCGGACGCGCGCTCGCGTACGAACTCGCCCGGCACGGCGCCCGGCTGGCACTGTCCGACGTCGACGAGGAAGCCGTACGCGAAACCGCCGCGGTCGCACTCGGCCACGGCGCGAGCGAAACGGCGGCGAGCCGGGTCGACGTCGCCGACCGGCACGCGGTGCAGGCATGGGCGGACGAGACCGCGGGCCAGTTCGGCACGGTCAACCTCGTCGTCAACAACGCGGGTGTCGCGCTGACCGCCTCCGTGGAGGAGATGGACTGGGACGACTTCGAGTGGCTGATGGGCGTCAACTTCTGGGGAGTCGCCCACGGGACCAAGGCATTCCTGCCCCACCTGCGCCGCGCCCGCGACGCGCACCTGGTCAACATCTCCAGCGTCTTCGGCCTGATGGGCATCCCGACCCAGAGTGCCTACTGCGCGGCCAAGTACGCGGTGCGCGGCTTCACCGAGTCGCTGCGCCAGGAGATGCGCATGTCCGGGTCCGGTGTCCGGGTCACGACGGTGCACCCGGGCGGCGTCAAGACCAACATCGCGCGCCGCGCACGGGCCGCGGGCAACCGTGAAGTCGACACGCTTGCCGACGAGTTCGACAAGGTCGCCCGCACCTCGCCGGAGCGCGCCGCGCGCATCATCGTGCGCGGCGTGAAGCGCAACCGGGCGCGGATCTTCGTCGGCCCGGACGCGACGCTGATCGACGTCGGACAGCGTCTGCTGGGCGCCGGCATCGAGCCGCTGGTTCGCACGTTCTCCGGCCGGTCGTCCCTGGAGACGGGCGCCCCCGCTCCGGCGTCGACGTCCGCCGGGGCCAAGGCCGCCGCGACGCAGGCCGCCGGGACACAGGCCACCGAGACGCAGGCCGCCGAGACGCAGGCCGCCGAGACAAGGGCCGCCGAGCCCGTACTCGCCGAGCCCTCGGCCGCTCCCCCGACCGGGACCACCACCCGCCCCGCGACCGGCAGTTAGCGCGCCTCCGCCCCCTCATCCGTCAGGAGTCGTCAGATGACCGATGTGAGCTCACCCGCCCCCGACGAGGTCACGCCGCCCGCGAAGGCCGCCGAGGCGACGCAGCCCGCGAAGCAGCAGCCCGGGATGCCCGCGAAGAAGGCCGCCCGTGCCGTGGGCCGGAGCAAGCCGAGGAAGGCCGTTCCCGTCCCGAAGACCGCGCGCGGTGCGGCGGACGTAACTCCCCTCGCGGAGAAGGCCGTTGCCGTCGCTCCCGGCACGCCCGAGATCCCTGCCGCACGCACCCCGGCGTCGCCCGCGCCGGTACGCCGCATCCGCGTGGTCCTGGCCCGCGACGGCGCGGCCCTGCACGTCGTCGAGTACGGCGCGTCCGACGCCGCGGTCACCGTCGTGCTCGCGCACGGCTGGACCCTCACGCACGGCGCATGGACGGCACCGGCCCGGGCACTCGCCGAGGACCCCGGGGCGTCCGTGCGGGTGGTGACGTACGACCAGCGCGGCCACGGCCGTTCCAGCTCGGGGCTGGCCCGGCCGTTCTCCGTCGATCAGTTGGCCGAGGACCTGGTGGACATCCTCGACGCGACGGCGCCGACGGGGCCGGTCGTCCTCGGCGGGCACTCGATGGGCGGCATGACCATCATGGCGCTGGCCGCCGCGCACCCGGAGCTGTTCGGCGAACGCGTGGCCGGGGTACTGCTGGTCGGCACCTCGGGCGGCGACCTCGTCCCCCAGGCGCCGCCGTTCCCGCTGCGGGACCGGCTCCGGGGACGGGCCGGGATGCGGTTCTTCGCCTTCGGCGAGCGGCGTCCGTCGGCGTTCGCGCGGGGCCGGCGGCTGCTGCCGGGCCCGCAGACCAAAGCCCACCTGCGGGCGGTCAGGCGGGGCCTGTTCGGCCCGGGCGCGGACGAGGCGGCGGTGCGTTCGTGCGCCTGGATGATCTACAACACGTCGGCCGAGGCGGTGTGCGGCTACTTCCCGGCCCTCGCCGCGCACGACCAGTCCGGCCAACTGGCCGCGTTGTCCTCGGTCCCGGTGCGTATCGTCGTCGGTGACCTCGACAAGCTCACGCCCGTCGGCCACAGCAAGCGCCTCGCGGCCGAACTGGCGCACGCGGAACTGACCGTCGAGACCGGCTGCGGCCACATGGTCCTGACCGAACGCCCCGCGTCCGTGACGACCCCGCTTCGCGACCTGTGCCGGGCGGCGGTCGGCGGCCCGCCGGTGCAGGCACGCGCCACGTAGTCGGCCCACACCGGCCCGCCCGCCGCCGGGCTGTGCCGTCGTGGTGGTTGCAGTGCGCCCTCGCCGAGTGTCGCTTGACTTCGAGTGCGCTCAAAGGGGGAGGCTGGGTCGCGTACCGCATCCCACCCGGATCCCAGGGAGCACCGCATGAAGACCACCACGCTCGGCAGCGACGGCCCCGTCGTCGGCGTCATCGGACTCGGCTGCATGGGCATGACACACGCGTACGACCCCGCCGGGCGTGACGACGAGACGTCGATCGGCGTTCTGCACCGGGCGGTCGAGCTCGGGGTGACGTTGATCGACACCGCCGACGTCTACGGCCCGTACACCAACGAGGAGTTGGTCGGGCGCGGCCTCGCCGGCATCCGCGACCGGGTCGTGCTGGCCACCAAGGTCGGCCTGGAGACCAAGCCCGAGGGCGAGCGCGGGGCCGGCATGCGGGCGATGCGCTTCAACGGGAAGCCGGAGCACGTGCGCCGCTCGATCGACGAGAGCCTGCGGCGCCTCGGCACCGACCACGTCGACCTCTACCAGCTCCACCGCGTCGACCCCGAGGTGCCCGTCGAGGAGACCTGGGGTGCGCTCGCCGAGGTCGTGGCCGCGGGCAAGGCGCGGCGGATCGGGCTGTCCGAGGTGAGCGTCGAGGAGATCAAGCGCGCGCAGGCGGTGCACCCGGTCGCCTCGGTGCAGAGCGAACTCTCGCTGTGGACGCGGGACGCGCTCGCCGAGGTGGTGCCGTACTGCAACGCGCAGGGCATCGCGTTCCTGCCGTTCTCGCCGCTCGGCCGCGGCTTCCTGACCGGGAACTTCGCCACCGTGGACGACCTGCCCGAGGGCGACTGGCGCCGCGGGCTGCCGCGCTTCCAGGCCGACGCGATCGCCGCGAACCAGGCCCTCGTAGCGGCCGTACGCGCCATCGCCGACCGCCTCGGCGCCACCCCGGCGCAGGTCGCGCTCGCGTGGGTCCGCGCGCAGGGCGAGTACGTCGTGCCGATCCCCGGCACCAAGACGCCGAAGTACCTCGCCGACAACGCCGGGGCGTCCGATGTCGTCCTGAGTGCCGCCGACTTGGCGGACCTCGACGCGCTGCCCGCGCCCGAAGGCACCCGGTACTGACGCGGTTCATACCCGCCCCGTTGTTCAATGCGAGTTCGAACGCATGGGCATCGGGGCGGGTTTGCCTTCTGCGGGAGCAAGTGCCGGAGGAGATGCGTTTCTTCTGCTACACGATTGATACAACGTCAGGAAAGTTGTGATACAAAGCACTTGTAGTCACGGAGCAGGCTCGCGGTTCGCGGACACCGCTTGAGCGCGTGACATCTCACAGGCATTCCCGGAAATCAAGGGTTGCCTCCCTCGGACATGGGGTAGCCGACGGCACCAGACTCGGGTGGGTCCACTCCACCACGAGAGGTTTTCGTCCCCCTATGCATGCTTTCCGCTCCCCTCGTAAGTCCGCGATACGTGTTACCGCCGTGGCCGCCTCCGGGGTCGTCGCCATGGCGATGCTGACCGCTTGCAACGGCGACGACGACAACAAGTCGCTCACCCCGCCGCCGATGCCGACGTTCTCCGTCCCGAAGATCGACATCCCGGACATCGACATCCCGGACCCGAGCGACCTGCCCACGAGCACGAAGCGGCCGACCAGTTCCTCGTCGAAGCCCACCGGTGGCGCGACGTCGTCGACGGACGAGGTCGAGGCGGTCGACCTCGAAGAGGGCGAATGCATCGACACCTCGTCCAGCGGCGATATCAGCAAGAAGTCGTGCTCCGGCCCGCACATGGGCGAGGTCGGCGCGATCGTCACGCTGCCGGACAGCCCGTCCCCCACGTCGCCGGACTTCGAGGCGTCCATCGAGTCGAAGTGCGAGGACGAGGTCATGCCGATCATCAACCGGCAGTCCAACGCGAGCGCGCTGACGTTCAGCTTCTACTACCCGCAGTTCTCCTCCTGGACGAGCGGCGACCGCACTCTCCAGTGCATCATCGTGCGCGACGATGGCGCGAAGCTGACCGCCAAGCTCAAGTAGTCGGCCTCGTACGCCGGGCCCCGAGAGCCCTCGCACGCAACGCGCGTGACGGCCCTCGGGGCTTCTGTCTGTGATCGAGCGGCCGCGGCTACTCCGAGACCGGCGCTGCCGCCAGGCCCATCAGGTCCTCGGCCCACTCGCGCTCCGCGTCCCCGCTGCCGGCGACCACGACCAGGCTACGGGTGGCCCGCGTCAGGGCCACGTACAGCGTGCGCAGGCCGCTCGGCGACTGGTCGGCGATGCGCTTCGGGTCCACGATGACGGCGGCGTCGAACTCCAGGCCCTTGGCGTCGAGCGCGTCCATGACCTGGACGCGCGGCGGCAGTTCCGCGAGGGCCGCCAGGATCGGGCCGGTCTCGCCGACGGGCGCGACGACGCCCACGGTGCCCTCGACCTCGTCCACCAGCCGGGCCGCGGTCGCGCGTACCGCCGAAGGCACGTCCGCCGCGGCCAGCAGCGTCGGCTTCTCGCCGCCGGTGCGCACCGCCCGCGAGGGCTTGGCGCCGGGCACCGCGCGCAGCAGCACGTGAGCCGCGACGGCCGCGATCTCCGCGGTGTTCCGGTAGTTGGTGGTCAGCTCGAACTCGTGCCGGGGCCGGTCGCCCAGCGCGTCCGACATCGCGGCGGCCGAGGCGTCCAGGTCCTCCCACGCGCTCTGCGCGGGGTCCTCGACGATGGTCCATGTCGCGTGCCGCCCGCGGCGCTTGAGCATGCGCCACTGCATCGGGGCCAGGTCCTGCGCCTCGTCCACGACGATATGGGCGTACTCGTCGGGCTCTTCGTCCTCGTCGCGGCGGCCGCGGCCGGAGCGGGCCATGCGGTCGGCGTACGTCGTCACCTCGCTGATCTCGTCGGCCGGCGCCGACGACCGCACGCTCTCCCCGGTGAAGATGTCGAACCCGTCGACGACGTAGGGGTTGTCCTCTTCCGGCATGCCCGGCGTGCGAGGGCGCTGCCGCGGCAGCGGGCCCACCAGGCCGTCGAGTTCGTCGAGCAGCGCGACGTCGAGGAAGGACACCTCCCCGGTACGCGCGGTGTGCTCCCACGAGTTCGCCAGCAGCGTCACCTGGTCGCGGGAGAGTCGCCCGCGCGCGGCCCGGTCGACACGTGCCGGGTCGGCGAGCCCGCGCAGGACGTCGATCGGGCGGACCAGCGGCCACCAGGTGTTGAGGAAGACCGCGAACTCGTCGCGCGCCGCGACGTCTTCGAGGAACGCGTCCTTCTCGCCACGGGCCGCGCCCCGGGACGCGAGCCGCGACCACAGTTCGGCGAGCACGGTCTTCGCGGCCTGCACGCGCTGGCCGTTCGGCCCGCGGCGGGCCCGGTGCAGCAGGTCGCGGCGGATACGCCGCAGTGCGGCCGTGTCGAGGACGACTTCGGTGCCGCGGTGCCGCACGCGCAGTTCGTGCGGCGCACCGGGCGGCGTCGCGTCGACCGCGCGCCGCAGCACCGGCAGCATGCCGGTCGAGCCCTTGAGCCGGGCCACGGCGGCGGTGTCGTGGTAGGCGGCGGTGATGCCGTCCACCATGTCGCCGAGCGAGTGCAGGACCGCGCCGCCCTCGCCGAGCGACGGCAGCACGCGTTCGATGTACGCGGTGAAGCGCGGGTTGGGCCCGACCACGAGCACGCCGCGCGACCCGAAGCGCTGCCGGTGCCGGAACAGCAGGTACGCCACCCGGTGCAGGGCGACCGCGGTCTTGCCGGTGCCGGGTCCGCCGCGCACGATCACCGAGCCGTCTGCGGGTGCCCGGATCGCGTCGTCCTGCTCCTGCTGGATGGTCGCGACGATGTCGCGCATGCTGCCGTCGCGCGTCCGGCTGAGGGCCGCCAGGAAGGCGCCGTCGCCGACCACGACCAGGTCGTCCGGTGCGGCGTCGGGGTCGAGGAGGTCGTCCTCGATGTCGACGAGTTTGTGGCCGCGGCAGTGCAGCACGCGGCGGCGTACGACGCCGCGCGGGTCCTCGGGCGTGGCCTGGTAGAACGCCTCGGCGGCCGGTGCCCGCCAGTCGACGACGAGGATCTCGCTGTGCTCGTCGCGCACCCCGATACGGCCGATGTGCCACACCTCGGCGTCGTTGCGGTCGAGGCGGCCGAAGACGAGTCCGTCGTCGGCGGCGTCGAGGGTGCGGGCCCACAGTTCGGCCCGGAAGACCATCGTGTCGCGCTCGACCAGCGAGCCCACCGTGCCGACCTGGGCCTGCTTGTAGCCCTCGCGCACGAGTGCGCGCGCTTCGCCGCGCATGGCCTCCAAACGGACGTACGCGCGGTCGATGTGGTGCTGTTCGGCCGCGATCTCGCGCTGCTTGGCGTCGAGCGCGGCCGACGCCTCCGGCAGGGCGGCGGAGGCCTCCGGCGCGGCGGAGTCGGCGGAGGCTACGGGACCGTCGGCGTCGCGGACGACGCCGTGCGGTTGCTGCCCGGGAGGGGGCAGGGGCATCGGGCTGGCTCCTCGTGCAGGGTGGGGCGAACAGTAGACCCTAGTACGCCCGAGCCCCGCTTCTCCCCGACGCCCCGCCCCGCGGACGGCCGCGGCGTCGCCCGCGGGCCGGTCGGGCCGCCGCGGGGGCGGCCTCCACGCGCAAGCTCGGCAGGCGACCTCGGCGGGCGGTACGTCGTGAGGCCGGCCGCGGTCGCGCCGTTCAGCGCCGGGCGCGCAGGCGCTTCACCGCCACCCCCGCGCCGACCAGCCCCGCGGCGCCGAGCAGCGCCCAGGCCCACACCGCGAGTCCGGGGCCGTCCGAGCCGCCGCCTGCCGCGCTCGGGGTGCGGGCGGCCTGCGCGTTCGGCGTGCTCGCGGCGGACGGGGACGGCTCGCTCGGCGGCGCCGGCTGCACGGACAGGGCCAACTGCCCCTCGGCCTCGCGCGCGGGAGTGGAGGTGTCGGCGACGCGGATCGTGACGGTGTGGTCACCGGGATCGGCGGCGGTTCCGCTGAGCTTCCCGGTCAGCGGGTCGAGGGTGAACCCGGGCGGGAGCGCGTCGGCGGACCAGCGGTACGGCTGGGTGCCGCCTTCGGCCTGCAGCGTCGCCGTGTACGGCTGTCCGACGACCGCGGGCGGCAGGACGCTGGTGGTCACCGCGAGCCCCTTCACCGGTGTCACCAACGCTCCGGCGCTCGCCTCCGAGTTGCCGACCGCGTTCACCGCGCGCACCTGGTAGGTGTAGGCGGTGTCCAGCGTCAGCCCCTTGTCGGTGTACAGGAGTGTCGCCGCACTGACCGTCGTGACCAGCGCCGGGGCCGGCTGCGCGCCGCCCGCGCGGTAGATCTGATAACCCGTCAGCGGGCTGCCGCCGTCGTCTGCCGGGGGCATCCACGAGAGCACGGCCTCCGCGTCGCCGGGCGCCGCGGTCAACGTGCCGGGCGGACCGGGGATCGTCATGCCGCTCGAGGTCAACGTGACGGTACGGCTGCCGCCGGGCATGTTGCCGGTGATCGTCAGCGTCCCGGTGACCGGACCCCGCGCGGTCACAGCCGCCTGCACCGCGATGCTGCACCGCCCGCCGGCCGGCACCTGGGTGTTGGCCGCGCAGCTCGTTCCGGTGTTCTCCACCGCGAAGGGCGGCGTGGCCACGATCGAGGTCAGGCTGAGGGGTGCGCCGCCGCTGCTGCTGAAGGGGATGTTGCGGATGGCGGTGCCGGGCACCGCGACCGGGCCGAAGTCGACGCTGGTGGGGAGTTCGTCGATGTCCCCGGCGGGGACGGTGAACACGAGGACCGCCCGGGCGGCGCCGGCGTTGGCGCCGGCCTGCGTCGACGCGTCGGGGAACACCTGGGTGTCGGGCGGGTAGGTGGCGAGCGTGGCGCCGGCGGCCGCGGACAACCAGGGTTCGGTCGAGCTGCCCCAGAACGTGGTGGACACCTGGTCGACCGCGACCATGACGACCTGCCCCGGGCGCAGCTTCCCGGACGCGCTCACGGCACCCTTGCCGGTGGTGAGTGCGCCGGGCCTGCCGGTGAGGGAGTCGGCGGCGCCGTACAGCGACACGGAAACCGAGACCGCCTCGTTCGGCACCGTGATGCTGGTGTAGCCGGACTGCGTGACCTCGACGGTCTGTTCGGTGTTCGGGGCGGCGGGCAGGAGGGCCGGCCGGGCGTCGGCGGCGGGGGCCGGGCGGGCGTCGGGCGGCGTCCAGGACGCCGCGGCGGCAGGCGCGGCGGTCAGCAGCAGCGCGGCGGCGAGGAGCGCGGCCCGCTTGCGAACCCGTTCGACCATGGTGTTGGGGACCCCCCGTGGGCTGCGTCCGGAACCGGACGGCGTCGCAGCTCACGGTGTGCCCGGTCGGTCGTACGCGCGGATGCTAGCGCTGTGCGGCCGCGTCCGGGAGAGCGCGGGGCGCGGACATCACCCGAACGACGGCCGCGTTGCGTGCAGGTGGGCGATTGCGCCGGTTTCGCACGGTCCGCAGATGGCGGCGAGGCGTGCCCTCGCGAGTCGGTTCCGGGGCGGCTCGACCGCGGTCGCGGGTCCGCCTCCGGGGTGGCGGCCCGGACAAGGACCTGCCCGGTGACCAGCGGCCGACAGGGGTTGGAGGCCGGCCGGCAGTCACCGGGCAGGAGTAGGGGAAACGACGGACGGGGACCGGTGGTTCCGGACCTACGGGTCGGATCCGTGGATCGGAACCGGGAACCGCGGGGCGGCCGGCACCCGGCGCCGTGGATCGACACGTGATCGGGTGGACCTGATCGGGTGGACCTGGTCGACCGCCTGGTCGATCGGGCCTGCGGGTCAGGCCCCGTCGTGCGGCGGCCCGACGCGCAGACCGCGGCCTTCGTCGAGGTCGCCGTCGATGTCGCCGATCCGGGCGGGCTCGTCGATCACGCCGGTCCCGTGGGTCTTGTCGGTCTTGTCGGTCTTGTCGGCGGCTTCGGATGCGGACCCGGCGACGGGTCCGGTGTCGCCCTTGTGCTGTGCCCCATCCGGCAGTTCAGGCGGTGTGTCGCCTTCCAGCCGCCATTCGTCGCCGATCCGGCGCCAGCGCAGCGGCCCCTCCTCGCGCCACGGCTGATTGGCTGCCAGGTAGGCGTCCCAAAGAGCCACCTGGCGGCGGGCCCGTTCGACCACGCCGACCCGCTTGCGCTCCGGCCGCGGACCGGTCGGCCGCCAGTCGCGGCCGTCCCGCGAGTCCGCACCGAAGAGCGGGCCCAGGACCACCACGACGACCAGAAAAGCTATGAGCAGACCGGCTGTTGCGTACTCCACTTTCCCTACCTCCCCACCACGTCGACCGAGGACTTCGCGGGGGCGCGGTCGTGGACGCGGTACGCGGCGCAGGCCGCACACACATCTCCCGGCCGGGCGGCGGGCTGATGCTTCGGATCGGTCCGCTCCCGCCCTCGGTCGACCCCAGTCTTGGCCTGCCGCAACCAAGATCAAAGGGCCAATCGTGGCCCGGTGGCCTGGGCCAATCCGTCGACTGGTCCAGAATTGGCAGGCCGTTGCCACCGGACCGGCCGGCTGATGGCTAACGAGCCGACCCTCGACGCGAAGTGGAATGCGGTCCGACGGTACGCCCGCATATCCGGCCAGTGGCCGGATTGCGCGGATGTGTCGCGCAGTCCGTCGTACGCACGCCAGACCAGCCCGCCATGGCCGGTCCGGATGAGTCCGCACGGCCCGAAAACACCGGTCCGCCAGCGGCAGGACACACCCGTCGGGCATCGTGGGTGCGTAGGATCTCCGAACCCGGGCAGACCACGCCCGGGGCCGAGCCCCCGCTGCCGGCTCTGCCGATCAGCGGGCGAACCGGCAGGCGCGCACCTCCCCCCAGCGCGTCGCCGGCATGGGGTGGGCCCGCAGACATTCCCCCCGTCTGCGGGCCCATCTCTCTTTGCGGCGGCGGCCGTTGCGGGTCCGCCGGCGTGTCGTCGGGGCGCGCAGCGCCGCCCGCGCGTCAGTCCAGCGGGAACTTCTCGCCGACCAGTTCCTCCGACAGGGTCCACAGCCGCACCGCGGACTCGGGGTCGCGCGCCCACGCGGCGTGCTTGGTGCTGATGCCGCAGTCCTCGGTGTAGACGCCGCCCTGGTCCGCGAGTTCGGGCGCGGTCGCGGCCCACACCTGGGTCGCGGCGCCGGCCGGGACGGACTTCATGGCGGGCATGTCGGCGCGTGTGACCTTCGATTGCAGGGACGCGCCCTGCTCCCTGCTCATGTAGCGGCCGAGGTTGGTGCGGATCATGCCCGGGTGGACGGCGTAGGAGCGTACGCCGCGCGGTGCGAGCCTGCGGTCCAGCTCGACGGTGAAGAGCACGTTGGCGGTCTTGGACTGGCCGTAGGCCTTCCAGGGGTGGTACTCGGTGGTCTCGAAGTTCGGGTCGTCCCACAGGATGTCGCTCGCCACGTGGCCGCCGGAGCTGAGGTTGACGACGCGTGCGGGTGCGCCGCGCACGAGTGCGGGCACGAGCAGGTTGGTCAGCAGGAAGTGCCCGAGGTGGTTCGTCCCGAACTGCAGCTCGAAGCCGTCCGCGGTACGCCCCATCGGCGTCGCCATCACGCCCGCGTTGTTGACGAGCAGGTCGACGCGCTCGTGGCGGTCGAGCAGCCAGGCGGCGAAGGCGCGTACCGAAGCCAGGGACGTCAGGTCGAGTACGCCCGCCTCCACCGACCGGCCCGGTCCCGCGACGGCGGCGACGGCCTCGGCGCCCTTGGCCTCGTCGCGTGCGGTCAGCACGACGTGTGCGCCGGCGCCGGCCAACACCCGGGCGGTCTCCAGCCCGAGGCCGGAGGTCGCGCCGGTGACGACGGCCGTCCGTCCGGCGAGGTCGATTCCGGCGATGACCTCGTCGGTGGTGGTCTCGGGTCCATACGTGGGCATGGCGACTCCTCAAATACTTGACTCGATCATGCACTATGCGCCACCCGCCTTCACCTGACAAGGCATCAGTAGTCTGAACCCGCAAGTCCGCTGGTTCGCACGCCGCGACGACAGGTCGCCGGCACAACGGGAGGACGGCCATGCTCGAAGGACGCGGTGCGGTGGTCACGGGGGCGGCGCAGGGAATCGGCCTGGAGATCGCCCGGGTCTTCTGCGCGAACGGCGCGCGGGTCGTGCTCGGCGACCGCGACGGCGACGCGGCGCGGGCCGCCGCCGAAGGCCTCGTCGCCCAGGGCGGCAGCGCGGTCGGGGTGGCCTGCGACGTGACGGTGCCCGAGCAGGTGGACGCCCTGGTGCGCACGTGCGTCGAGACGTACGGCGCCCTCGACATCTTCGTCAACAACGCCGGCGTGACGCGCGACGCGACACTGCGCAAGATGACGATCGACGACTTCGACATGGTGATCGACGTACACCTCAAGGGCACCTGGCTGGGCACGCGCGCGGCGTCGCTGGTGATGCGCGAGCAGGGCCGCGGCGCGATCGTCAACATCTCGTCGCTGTCCGGCAAGATCGGCCTGCCCGGGCAGACCAACTACAGCGCCGCGAAGGCCGGGATCGTCGGCCTGACCAAGGCCGCCGCCAAGGAGCTCGCGCACCTCGGGGTACGTGTCAACGCCGTGCAGCCGGGCCTCATCCGCACCGCGATGACCGAGGCGATGCGGCAGGACATCTGGGACGCCAAGGAGCGTGAGGTCCCCCTGCAACGCGCGGGCGAGCCGGTCGAGGTGGCGAACGCGGTGCTCTTCCTCGCGTCGGACCTGGCCAGCTACATCACCGGCACGGTCGTCGAGGTGACCGGCGGCCGCGGCATGTGACGCCGATGCGCGGGTCGGTGGGCCCCCGGTCCCGCCGGCCGGCGCATCCCTTCGCGGAATTCATGCGGTCAGCACCAACGGCCCGTCCGCGGTGACGGCCACCGTGTGCTCGAAGTGCGCGGCCCGCGAGCCGTCGGCGGTGGCGAGCGACCAGCCGTCCGGCAGCAGGCGGTACGCGTCGCCGCCGCCCTCCAGGAACATCGGCTCCAACGCCAGCACCAGGCCCTCCCGGAGCCGGAAACCGCGCCCGGGCCGCCCGTGGTTCGGCACGTGCGGGTCCTCGTGCAGTTCCGTGCCGACGCCGTGCCCGCCGTGGTGCCGGAGCACGCCGTAGCCGTACGCCGCGGCCACCTCCTGTACGGCGTACCCCAGGTCGCCCAGCCTGCCGCCCGGCACCATCGCGGCCACGGCGGCGTCGAGTGCGGCCCGCGTGGCCTCGCACAACCGCTCGCCCGCGGCATCGGCCGACCCGACCGCGACGGTGGTCGCGGCGTCCGCGTGGTAGCCGCCCACGACGGCCCCGGCGTCGATGGACAGCAACTGGCCGGACCGCAGCACGTGGCGGTTCGGGACCCCGTGTACCACGACGTCGTCGACGGACAGGCACAGCACGCCGGGGAACGGCGGCACGTCGCGGTGCGGCCGTTGGCCGAGGAACGAGGGCTTGGCCCCGGCCTCCCGGATCACCCGGGCGGCGATCTCGTCCAGCTCCCACAACGTGACCCCCGGCCGCGCGGCCTCGGCGACCGTGCGCAGCGTCGCGGCGACGACGGTCCCCGCCTCGCGCATCAGCTCCAGCTCGGCCGCGCTCTTGAGTGACACCATGCCCGCTTCCCCTCTCCTGGGATTCTTATCCTGGCCAAACAATACACACCAAAGAATACACACCAAAGAATACCCGCCAAACAAAGCAGGCCATATAATCGTGGGCATGGTGCGCACCCCTCTTACCGACGAACAGCGGGACCGCGGCCGCGTGCTCGGCCAGGCACTGCGGGAGGCCCGCGGGCGACGCAGTGCGGCATGGGTGTCGGCGGAGTCCGGCGTCCCGCTCGACACGCTGCGCAAGATCGAGCGCGGGGCGGTCTCGATGCCGGCCTTCTTCACCGTGGCGCAGCTGGCCCGGGTGCTGGAGCTGGACCTGTCCGCCCTCGCCGCGGAGCTGCTGCCCCCCGGCGACGAGAACGAACACGCGGGCGCGGCCTAGGGAGTGTCTTCAAATTCGCGTCGGATAGCCCGCGGGCCGTGGTGCGTGCGCTCGCAAGGCGCGGGCCGCAGCTCGGCCTGGGTTTGGCCGG